>NZHC01000016.1 GCA_002689655.1 Rhodopirellula sp.
ACACGAGTAGCACAACACGAGTAGCACGCAGGATTGCCTTAACTCTCAACTGCTTGAATGCTTGACTTACCTATCGCTACGACAGAACAGTGAACGAGAGAAAGCATGACGCCCCCTGATGCCAATGATTGTGATCCCGTCGAACGGGATTCAAGCAATGAAGAAGACGACAATGATCAAGTTACTGGTGAGGGGTCTGAAGGTGATCAAGAACCGCACCTAGATGACGTTTCAGCTTCTGCAGCGAACCATCCGAGCCTTGATCATGTGGACGGACTTAACTCAGCAGAGGCATCTCCCGCAATTTCTCACTCATCCCAGCCAGGGGCGATTGATGATAGGCATAGTGACCGGGTTGGGGCGTCCGCTGACGTGCTTGGTTTCGCAACTGCTGCTGAGAAGGTGAAGAAGTTTCCCCAGACACCCGGCGTTTACCTGATGAAGGACGTAGCGGGCGTTGTGATTTATGTGGGCAAAGCAAAGAATCTTCGAAGTCGTGCGAGTAGCTACTTTTTAAAAGCAGCGGCCGAAGATCAACGCACGGCCAATTGGGTTCCGGAAATTGCAGATATCGACTTTTTGGACTGCGAAAGTGAAGTTGATGCGTTGTTGATGGAGTCCAGGTTGATCAAAGACATTCAACCGAAGCACAATAAAGAGCTGAAGGACGATAAGAGCTTTCCCTATTTGATGATCACAACACGAGAAGAGTTCCCGCGTGTCGAGTTGACGCGGGAACCACCTGCCAAGGGTGTCAAGCTGTATGGTCCATTCCCGAGCGCCGGGGCATTGCGAGGGGCGATTCAGGTCCTGCAACGTATCTTTCGTTTCCGAACCTGTTCGCTCGATATCAGTGAAAACGATGAACGCTGGAAATGGTTTCGACCGTGTCTATTGGCAAGCATCAATCAGTGCACTGCTCCCTGCAATTTGAGGATCAACAAAGAAGATTACCGAAAAGACATCAGGCGATTGATGACCTTCATGGAAGGTGGCAAGAAACGCCTTTTGGCTGAGATGACCAGTGAGATGCAGGCTGCCAGTAAAGTGTTGGACTTTGAACGCGCTGCAGTGCTGAGAGACGAAATCGGCATGCTCGAACGGCTTGAAGAGCGAGGCGAGCTTGATACCCACGCTCAACCTGAAGTGTTTTATATCGACCCGAAAAAAGGTCTTGCCGGGCTGCGAAAAGTACTCGAGTTGCCCGAGGCCCCACGGATCATCGAGGGCGTTGATATCGCCCATCTGGGAGGTGGCGAAACGGTTGCAAGCTTGGTGCAATTCATCGATGGATTGCCATTCAAGCCAGGCTATCGACGATTTCGAATCAAGGATGTCGATGGGATTGACGATTACCGCAGCATCTACGAGGCGGTATCTCGAAGGTTTCGCCGCCTCAGTGATGAGGGAGACGCGTTTCCAGATATCCTGCTGATCGACGGTGGCAAGGGGCAACTCAACGCTGCCATGGCAGCGTTCCGCGATCAGGAAATATCACCACCCACAGTGATTTCGCTCGCCAAACGTGATGAAGAAATCTTTCGACCCGGGATTTCAGAACCAATCGTCTTGAGCCGAAATGCTTTCGCACTGAGATTATTGCAATACGTGCGCGACGAATCGCATCGCTTCGCGCAACATTATCATCACATCCTCAGATCAAAATCTACGTTTGAACGTTAACCCTGATTTACCAATCGCAGATTGTAACCGCTGATAGGGTTGAGGGTTTAGTCAGATGAGTCGGCGGCGTTACTTCGAGCGAGAAATCTAAGAACAGGTTTCCGAAGCCATAAAACGTAGTCTAAAGTTCTTCAATGAGTGTTGGAATCTGGGTCACGCGAACCAGCAGTATCAGTTGCTCCTGCTGATTGTCCTGGCCCGTTCCGGATAACATGTGTTTGGCGATTCCACCAAGTGGCTGCGTTGGTGCCATGACAATCAGGTCGCCTTCCTGTGCATTGAGTTGCAGATTCAGACACTTCAGTTGCCATGATTCACGGCGACTGTCAATTCGTAGGGCGGTGTCGCTGCTGATCCATTTTCGAACCGTATCACCATGTTGGATTTCAGGGTGAAGTTTTATTTCTATTTGTTCGGGGGTTGGTCCCCGATTACTCGTTAACGCTAAAACATACTGCGCGTTTTGCAACGTCTTTCCAATCAGATCGTCGCCCTTGCGAAGCATGGCGACATGACTGCCTTCAAATGGCTGACGCAACGGTAGTTCATACCGTCTTCCTAAACGCATTGGCATGCTTTGTGTACCGTGCGCAAGATCGCTTGCAACGGAGGCTTCCGCCAGAAACGTCTCAACCAAATCGCGATCCTCTTTGTCGGCACTCAACTGATTGCGGAACTCCTCTTCATTGTTCACTAAGCCAACGCGAATGCCATTGCGGATCATGTTCTGGCGTAAGCTGGGATCGATGCAGGTTTCATCAACCCATTGCCAAAGCGATTGGCTGAGCGCTGAATCGCTCGAAGCTGGCAAGTCGCGCGGAACAGAGTTGAAAAACTCAATATCCAGAATGACTCGCTTACGATTGAATGAGCTTGGCGAAGTCGTATCGGTTATTTCGTCGTGCTGATTGGAAAGGAGTTCGGCACCGCTTGTGCTCCATGTTCGGCACCCGACTGCCGCAATGAGCAGAACCGTCGAGATCAGGACATGGGTAATGCGGTCCACTGAGGTAATCCGTATGGGCGACTGAGTGAAGTGTCAAAGCGTTGGCGAGGTATTTTGGCCCGGGTAGGCCAGTCCATTGTGAGCTCAGACGCTACGAATTGATTGCAGGGACGTCAATAGATTCTGCCGAGATATGAGCGTGGGCCGAGGCGTTTGCTAGCTATCGCCTCCGGTGTTGCAGAGACGGTGATAGAAGTGCAGTTGGGATGTAATGCTGTTGCCTGCGTGTCATCGAGCTCGCATTTGATAGTGTTGGGAGGCTGGAGGCGTTGAATTTGCAACTGGTTCTTGGACGAGGCAACCTCGGTGCAGGCGTCGGATCAACCGCACCGCAATCTTGCGAGGTAGAACGTCAATCGGTCCCGGGAATTGCCATTTTTGATTTCAGTGCAAGCAGTCAGGGAGTGATTGGCGACGGTGTTGCAGTGTGGTTGTCGCGGCACCTGGGGAAGCGGTTAGCGACATCAGCCTGCTCATTTTGCTGAAACGGCCGGATAATCCGACTTTTCGGGCTAAGTGTGTGGCCGGATCCGTGAATTTTGTTTGACGTGGACCGGTGTTTTCGCGAATAATTAGGGATAGCTTCTCATCCTTCCGACGCTGTCCTGTCGGCCAACAATCGAACGGTGTACAAAACATGAGCTTTCAACCAAGAGATACTCGGCTGGGAAATGATTTCCATACCAGTCGAGATGGTATTACTGAGGTCACTGCGATAGCAGTGGAACGGAAGTCCGGTAGATCTCGCTCACGGCTGCTGTTGGCGATGTTTGTTACGGCAGTGATACTCTGCGTTTTCGCAATGCGCGTCTCCGGTCAGGAAGCAGTCGCAGCGGAAAATGGCGGTTACGATTCCGTGCCCATGCACCAATTATTTGCCAACGGGAAGATGGACGCTCAAGTGATCGCTGCTGCCAAGAGTTACTGTGCCGGCGGAAGCACAAACCCGAATCTGGTCAAAGCGTATTTTCAGCGTTACGTTCCGGCCAAAATGACAGGGCCAGACGCGTTGAAAGATCTCACGCCTCTGATGAAGGAGGTGAATGTGCTTCTTGCTCGGTCGCAGCGGAGCAAGCCATTTCTCGGTAAAGCGGTTGCAGATCTGCTCCTACCGCCGATGAATGCATTGGCAAAGGGGAATTACCATCCGACTGCGAGAATCAATGCGGCACTGATCCTCGGACGGATGGATAGTGCACCTGCCGACACTGCGGGCCGGATTCCCCCCAAGCCTTACTTGGCAGCACTGCCGATTTTGGTCGATGTCTATAAGGACGAGAACAATGTCGACGGGCTTCGAGTGGCCGCGTTATTGGGACTCCAAAGACAGGTCGGTTTGGGGTTCAATCAAATCCCTGCAGCAGGTAGGGACCAATTGAGAAGCATGATGACAGAACTGCTCGACTCGAAGACGCCTGTCAGTCGCACAGACAGAGTTCACGCTTACGTGCAGCGATACGCGGTGGATATTCTCGAGCAACTTGGTTCCAGTGAGGACGAAGGTAAACAACTCGGGGTGAAACTCATCGGCATCAGCACCGCTCCCGAACAGGACGAATTGATCGCGCTTTACTCTGCCGCCAAGATCGGATCCTTGGGGGGAAGTTTGAAGGGACAAGTGACGAAACCGGAAGATGTGTTGGAACGCTGGGCTCGGCTGGCACACGATGCATTCCAGTCGGAGGTGCAGAGGCTCAATTCACTTGAAAGAACTCCGCCAACGTCAAATCAGCCCATCAAGCCGCTGGACGTCTTGCGTCCCAAAGTCGACAAGTCGAAGAAGTCTTACGGAGGAGGTATGGGCGGGCCTGACCTCGAAGATGGTGAAGATGGAGCGATGGGCGGCATGGAAGGCGGCATGGAAGGAATGGGAATGGGGGGTGAGGGATACGGTGATGCACTTGGGGATGGAATGGATGACGACGAGCTGATGGGCGGCATGGGAGGCATGGGCAGCATGTTTGGTGGTCAGACGACCGTTTACAAAGATCAGCCCGCGGAAGTCATCGGTTCACGACGCTACCTCAACAAAGTTCTGCAGCAACTCAATCGAGGGGCCACCGGTTCAATCACCAAAGGTGTACCGAAAAACGGTGGTGGACTCATGCTGTGCGTCGACGAAGCGAAGGCTGACACAGTAAAAGACTGGGTGGTCAAACTGGATGAAGTAATCACGGCTCTCAATAGCGAAGCCTTGGATGATCGAGAAAAGTTTCTCGGCGGACTCGATGAGCAGATCATTGTCTTGGCCGAACTGGCAAACATTGAGGCGGGGGAGAAGAAAACGGCAAAGCCGGACGCAGATGATAACCCTGCTGGGGGTGACGTTTTGAACGGACCTCAAAATCCTGCCGCAGAGGCTGATGCGTCGATACCTGGTACTCCAGCACCAGCTAATCCAGCACCCGGCAACCCAGCACCAGCTGCACCTGAGAATCCAGCGCCTGAGAATCCAGCACCAGCTGCACCCGAGAACTCAGCACCGAATGCTCCCTAGGCCTCAGACCAGGAAACTCGTTCGGGTAACTCGAGGTAAGCGACCAACGTTTGCCAAGCGAGATGGACTAAACGCCTCATCTGTGGGCGTTATCATGAGGGTTGATGCGTGAGAAGGTGGCGGTGCGATTGTTCGCAGGCCAGTGTTATTCGTAACTGGAGTGCACTGCGACAATCGAGTGTTCTTCGACACTTTGCCGTGTGCCGTGCAAGTGTGGTGTGCGTTCGTACGACTTGGTGACGGATCGGACTGACGAGGGCCGCCAACTTCGGTTGGTGGTGGTGAACGGTGGGTATATGCGAGAATGCCTGGCGATCAAAGTGGGGGTTCGTTTACTGCCGAAGACGTGATCGGTGTTTTGTAGTACCTGCTCGCCATACACCGGACTCGCAACCACCTTCGCAGCGACACCGGACCAGAATTCGTAAATGAGGTAATTTGCCGTTGTCTGGATTAAGCCGAAAGCACAACGCTGTTAATCGCTAAGGGGAACGCGTGGGGAAACGGCTATGGAGAATCGTTCAAGGACACGCTGGGGACTTGACTGGAACCATCACCGCATCCACAGTTCATCGGACTGGCAACCCCCTGCCGCTTATGTGCCGGCTGTGTTCTTCTGGGTCAGGCTATGCCTCGGCCTCTAGAGCACATCTGCATATCCAACCCCAGTTCACTGACCAAACGTGGTGCAAAGACTAGGGGGGTTCCGAGTAGGTACGCACTAAAGGATTTACGCGTTTCGTGGTCAAGGAAGTCGTAACTGTATAAGAAAGTACTGTAATCGTCGTCTGATCGGTCAGGAGATGTCTTACCTGTTGCAAACCATCGTGCATCCACTGCTACACAACAATAACAGGAGTCGCCCGAGGTGTTAGCTGACGCGTTTGCGTGGACTCGCGGGCAGGAGTGATACAATTGCCGTGTGTTTGCGTTTGAGTTGCCGTCGTTCAATGGGGTTGGTCGTTATGGCTTCATTAAAAAGGATAGGATGTCAGCCATGTCTTGGACGCTGATGGATTTTTCCATACCCTCCGGCATGATAGACAGTCCTGTACTTTTCAGCTCTTCAATGTCGACTCGAAGTATCGTGTCTGATGCCGACTCGGCTCGACGCAGGGTGACGCTGCTTGCCGTTTCAGCAGCGACCATCCCGGTCATGGCGCGTCCGTCTTGAGTCAACAGAACATAGTTGAGGTATTGTGGGTTCACCTCGCGATTTGGGTCGATGACATTGACCAGAATTGTCTCTGCGCCGCGGTTTCGGATGCTTGCCAGATTTGGCCCAATTTCATGGCCAACACCTTTCATCTTGTGGCAGACAGAGCAGTGCTGATTGAAGAGTTTGCGGCCGCTATCGGCGTCAGCATCCAAGGACAGAGCCGTTTTGTATTTGGTGAGGATTTTTGAGCGATCACCGGAGCCCATGTTGGCCAGGTACCTAGCGGCACGCGATTTGATCTTGGCGTCGCGTGACTTGGCGGCAATCTGAAGTCGCGGCGTACCGATATCTGCGAGTGAGATTTTCTCGGCGTCGACGTTGTCGAATAGCTGGCCCAAACGCTCGTTACGTGCAAAAAGCACTTCAGTGGCGGTCGCGCGGAGTTTTGGGCTCAGGTTGCTCCATGCCAACAACAAAGGTTCGGCGATCTTGGGGGAGTTGAAGGTTCCCAATGTTTCAATGGCTGCTTGGGACACCAGATGGGGTTGCCGATTACTGATCAGGGATGTCAGCGGTGCTGACACACTGTCGAGCCTTCCGTAACGCATTGAGGTAGTCGCGGCAACTCTATTTGCCACAGGCAGTGCTGCATTTTGTGCGGTGACCCCAGCAGCACGCACCAACTCCTCTTTGAGAGTGTCCAGCTTGGACAAGTCTCCCTGTTGAGATAACAATTGCAGATAGTGATTCTTGCGTGATCGATAAGCTGTGAGTGATCCGAGGACCGGTAGAGTGAACGATGCGTTTGAGGCCGGGAGGGCGGAGGCCTGTTTTATTGCGAGATTAATTTCGGATGGCTGATTCTGTTGTCCGATTTGCGACGCGAGTGTAGCAAGAAACTGCCCCGCTGGTTCGGATCTAAAAGATTTGTTTTGGACGAGTCTTGCAAAGAGCGCAGCGCTACCTTCGCCGAGTGAACTCAACACAGCGGTTTCGAGCCATCGGTCACCTGGGCCACTGGCGATGACGCCTTCCAGCAGTGGAATCCTCAATTCGGCTGGCAAGGCGGCCGCGGAGAATGCCAGTTGGATACGTACTTCGAGTGATGGGTCACGCGCCAGGGATAATAACTGCTGTTTGATCTTGGGGGTTGAAACGAGTTGCTCGCCCAGTTTCAGTGCATGGCGTCTCACCTGTGGGTTTTGATGGTGTAACGCATCGCTGATCGCGTCTGCCGATAAGGCTTGTTGCCCAGCCAACGCATAGAGCAAGTGTACTTGCCCCACGGGGCTTGGGTTTGATTTTCGTTTTTCATCGAGTTCAAGGCCTGTTTCCGGACTTTGCCTCTCGTACAACAGTCGGGCTGCAGTTTCGCGGTGCCAGGCGTTGGGGTGATCCAACAGGTCAACCAGTCTGGTTATCTCAGCGGTACGGAGATTGGGAGTTGGGCGATATTGGTACTGTTTGGGTGCAATTCGATAGATTCGGCCACGGTCACGTCCTGCAGTGAGATCCAAATGCTTCTTGATCATGGGTGGCAGGCTTTTCGGATGTTCGATCACTTCCCGGCACACGTCAATAATGTAGATGGTTCCATCGGGCGCGTTGGCAAATTGAGCGGGACGAAACCAGATATCACTGGAGTTAACAAACTCAGATTTTTCATCAATACGGTGTGCGACGAATTGTGCGTTTGTCGAATCAATCTTTTTTCGATGGACTAAATTACTGCCCACATCTCCGATGATGGCGATGCCTTTCCATTTCGACGGCCAGGCGTCGCCGCGGTAAATGGTGATACCTGTGGCGCCTGTGAAATACCCGGCAGCACGACCACCACCTTCGACAGGTCCAGGGACGCTCCCGCCTACTCGCAATCGGGTGCGGACAATTCGCCAAGGCTCAACGGGGCTTGTTCGATAGACCTCGGCCTGTGGTCCGTCCGCGGCGATTGAGATTCTTGCAGGGGGAGCTTTCAGGTAGGGGTTACGTTTCAGGTAGTGATCTTCGTACATCACTTGCTGGATGTGGTTGCTATTGGAAGAGACAAATTTCCGCCCCCAGTCGTCGAACACCATTCCATGTTGACCGCCACCACTGGTAAGTTCGATTTCAAACGTATCAGGGTTGAACGCAAGATCACGTCCTCTGACCTCAACTCGCTTGTCGCTGTTGGGGCGGCCAACTTTGCCTGCTGCTGAGCTGCAGGCGATGTGGATTCGATTGTCTAAGCCCCAGCGAAACGAATTCATCAGGCCTTGTACATTTGACGTTCCAAATCCAGTTAGGACAACTTTTTTTATGTCAGCGTTTCCATCCTGATCCTCATCGCGGAAATAGTAAAGGTTTGGAGCGTCTCCCACGAACAGACCACCTTTGTACGGAAAGAGAGCCGTTGGCCAAAGCAGGCCATCAGCGTAGATCACGCTGGTATCAAAAACTCCGTCTTGGTCGGTATCTTCCAGTCGGCGAATGCGCGACAAGCCAGCATCACGGTCCTCGCTGTAGCCCCGCATTTCACATACATACAGTCGTCCTTTCGCGTCCCATTCAATAGCAACAGGGCTGGCAACCAGAGGCTCGCTCGCTACCGGCTGAATTTGGAAGCCATCCGCAACTGTAAATTTCTGAAGTGCCTCTTCCGGGCTGCTGGCGGGAATGCGTGGAAGCTCACCCGAGAAATCTTCTTCGGCGGTGGTGCGCCCACACAGGACTGTGGTACACAGAACAAGGCCACTGAGAACAAATCCGAAGAAAGAAATGGATCGGACCATGCATGAGTTTTGAGGGGTTCTTACACGCAGCTTCTGGGTGGCAGGTTGATTCATTTTCGATCCTTTTTGAACAGCAGGGCTCGCATGCCTTCCGTCAATATTTGTTCGCAACTCTTGTCAACTTTTGATGCGCGAGGGCTCGTTTCATAGCCACCTTGGCTGTAGCCGATTTCGGTCCCAATGTAGCCGGGGCCGTAATCACCGTATGCCGCCATCGCCACATTGAGGTCGGGACGCATTTGTTTTGCAGCCAACTGATATTCCACAAAAAGCTCTCCGGGCATGTGGAGAACGCGGATGTTCCCTAGGCGTAAACAGGTGAGGTCGATCTTATGTCCAGTCTCACAACGATTCAGCCATGCAAGCTCGTCCGCACTTCCCCAGTAGTCGTTTGGTTTCCACGTGGCTAGTTTTGCTTCCAGTTCTGCTCGCTTCAAATGTTTGGCGGGCGGTAATGCGACTGGCACAACTGACCAGCCCACGTCATGGGCTGTAAGTGGCACTTTTTCAGCTGAGTTGGTAGCCTGCTTCATGCCTTCGGCGACACGTATCGCAAGCGTTAACCGATTCGCCTTATTGCCATCGTTGTATTTCCCAGCACCAATGTTTCCTCCCGCCCCGTTAAAGTGCAGATGAAGCACATTGGGTAGATCTTGACCACGGAGGAAACGTGCGATTCCGGGAAAGTCAGGGCTGGGAACCCCAGTACGATAGTAGCTTTGGGGGTGGCAAGCGTAGTAGGTCAGGACAGTAACTAGCTGTTCTTCGTTCCAAAAAGCGACCGAACTTAGTTCCGGATCAATCACACCCTCGGGAGCAGCTCGCAATTTTGGGTCGCGGCATGTCGTGTAGCGTGTTGCACTGACTTTACCATCAGGACCAAGGATGCGTCGATTTGAAGCAACTTTTTCTACCTTGGCAGATCCAAATCCCACATGCGTGATGGGTGAGGGTTTTTGAACGGCTTGTGCAATGGATCGGGCAAGACGGTCGAGCACTTCGCGGGCGAAAGTGCCTTCATGTAGGCCGACATCGGTGACCCCCACTTGATGCAACAGACGCTCGGCTGAGAAGTCGCTTCGTGGGGCGTCATGCTGGTGCAGCGTGTGAACAGCGACGCGTTCGCGATTTGTACCCGCAGCGGTTGCAATGCGATCACGGAAGGCGTCATGGGATGCGTTTCCAATTCCAATCCAGTCCACCGCACATAACACGATTGGGTCACCGCTACCCATGATTACCACGCCTCGGCATCGCAGCCCCAATTCCTCGATACGTAGAACTCGATCGTATGCCATCATTGTGCCGACCGGTGGCGTTGCATCTACATCGAATTTTGCCAGAGAGATTTGAGCCGGTTCGTTTGCCTTCACGGTGATAACGCAAAGCATGCAAAAGATCGAAAGCAATACGGAAACCGCACGAAATGAGGTTTTAGAGGGAATGCCTTCTATCGACGTCGGACGGTGACTGGGGGCGAGGAGCATAAACGACCAAGGTTGGAGGGAAGCGAGTGGCGCAGCTAGAATGGCAAAGTTGGAACAGAAGCTTCACTGAGCAGGACCTGGCGGTGGGAGATTGCATTGGTCGTTTGACACCTTGCGTTCTGAAGCATACAGGAAACCAACCAATTCTCCACGCGTTTTTTAGTCATCGCTGGCGTGATTTCTGTCACGCAATCGGTGGAAATAGATTGTACAGCGAATCGAAGCATGCTGTAAGGATTTTAAAGTGGAACGAGAGAGGGGTTGATTCGGTACGCGGTTGCTCTATTACAAGTGCCACAAACATATACAAATGCCACAAACATACTCGCCCGGTAAGGTAGGCTTTCGTGCAGACGGAGTTGGAACGATTGGCGGACACTGAGGTGTTAATTCAACCAAAGGGCATGTCGGGGTCATGGGCAGTTGACAGTTCAGCTTGTGATCGTGTCCGTATTCCGGCTTGTTCCGTGTTTTTCTCCTGCGCTTACAAGTTTTCTCTGTTTTGCGCATCGCGTGGTGGGGAGGACCGCGAGCTTCAATTTGGGTTGGCATCACTTGGCCAGAAGCCATTCGTAATGCAAGGCGGATTATGGTTGGGCTTCTAGTTCCGGTCGGTGCGGTGCAATCTGCGCTCGAAAATCGCCGAGGCTGTGCCAGTACATTGGTGCTGCTAAATCGACCTCGGCGATTGCCAGCGTTCCCCAATTCTTGGCAGTGGCCAAACTTGTGCCATCGTGTGCAAAGATCGAGGACGTCATCCATTGGCTTCTGTGGTCGGTGTAAGTGCTGCTCACGATATAAGTGTGATTTTCGCAAGCACGCGCCGCAGCCAGCAAAGGGTTGCAGCCCCAGACAGGCCAGGCAATGATTTCGGCTCCTTGGTTGCTCAATTCGCGAGCGACCTCGGGGAAAAAACCGTCGTAACAAATCATCATCCCTATCTTTCCGATTCTGGTCTGAAAGACGGGATAGGAGTTCCCTGGTGTGATTCCGCCTTCGATTTCACTCCTGGGTAATGTGACCTTTCGGTATTTGCCAATCAAATTACCGTCAGGTCCTAAAAGTACGGCAACGTTATAAATCAGGTGCCCATCACGCTCGAGTAAGCCGGCAACGATGTGTATGTGATGTTGCTTTGCTAATTGGCCAAAGTAAGCAGTTGACGGCCCGGGGATGGGTTCCGCTGCATCAGCGTAGGTTCCTTGGCTACTGTAGTAAGTAAGTGTCTCTGGAAGCACAATGAGATCAACCGCTTGCTCTGCAGCCTTGGAGATCAGTGGTGCGAATTGTTGGCACTTTTCCAACGGTGTCACGCCATTGCGAGGCTGCAAATGTGCGGTTGCAAGCTTTACCCTGCGATGTTGAGGTGCCTCGACAAGTCTCAGGCTCGGGAGCTCCCAACGAACGATTGAATGAGGATCGCCCCAACGAAAGTGTAATTCGATCTGTGCTTGTGTTGCTTTCGGTGGCACCTCGTACGTGGCTGAGAGCAGATCATCCTGCTCGGTCTTTTCGATTACCGGAGGAAATTCAGGTTCTGCACGCGGCCGTTCGCCCGATCGATACGAACTGTAGGTGGGCTTCGCTCGTTTCACCGCGCGGCCCTGCTCGTCAAGCCACAAAACACGTACGATTGCAGCACGTCTCTTAAGATTTAAATTTTCCGTCCTTCTTCTTATTTTAAATTCCAAGTGTGTGCCACCTGTCACAGAATACCGCGTGCACCAGTAGCCGGCTAAGCCTTCACGATGATCCGACGAAATCTCTAAAAAAAGGGGAGTGGTTTTCGTCGCAGGTATCTGTCGGTGGATTGGTGTTATTTCCCGCCGGGCTGACTTGAAGGTCCACTCCAGGACTGGCTTTGGCGCCATTATGCTGTCTGACGCTTCAAGTGACGCTGATAGTGTAAGGATCGAGAGAATCGAAAGCAGGGGTCGCAGTGGGTGTTTCCCGCTTGCAATGGTGCTGTCAGAAGTGGTGGGCATGGCTACCGTCGGGGCAGGTTGGTATCTGAGATTCGGCGAGGTGGATACTCATTGTAACGGGATTCCTGCTAGGTGATTCGCAAGAGAGACAGGATTCGCAAGCATGTACGGAGATCTGCACTGCCTGTGCTCAGCGTTTGCCTAAACGCCAAACGCACAGCAGTAGCGTCAATGCTGGAAATGCAAGGTAGCGGTAGACCGTTGGGCCAAAAACGACCGTTGCATTGACAAACATAAAGCAAAAGAAGAACGCGACCGCTCGATCCACGGAACGATTAGTGATGCGACCATGTGCTTTCGCTCTGTTTAGCCGCAGCAGATCGATTCCCCATATGGCCAGCAGCAGGTAGTTCGCCCATATACCATTTCCGCTACGCACACCGATGAGGTTCTCGGTTTCGGTCGATGTCCGCGTCCACGCGTCGCTGTGAAGCCAGTGGTGGACAAAGTGGAATGAAAGGCACACATGCGCAACAAGCATCAGAAAGCCCCCCGCCCAGACATAGTATTCCAGACTACGTTGGGTTACGTCTTCGGGGCCTCCCCGCCATAATCGAATTAGGATTCGAAGATATACGAGGATGACTGATACGCGGATGCTCCACTGAATTAAAAAATCGGTGATTTGTGATTCGTTCATTTGAGCGATCGTTCCGGGTCTAGATGGTCGAGGGCGAAATGTGCTCCGGCCTGCATGAATAACAGATGTCGCAGCTTACGCTTGTGTCCGGTTTGTGTTCAGTTCGTGCACTATTTGGGAAGACGGGGGACGCCTTGTGATTATCTGGACTTGTGGTGACAATCTGGGACAACGTGGCCGTGCAGACGTGCGCGATGCACTCTCTTGAGTCTCTGTAACAACAGAAGTCACTGGATTCGGCTGCCATCCGTATCTAGTTGCCTGCTAACATTCTTTCCGCTGGGAAAGGTTTTATGCTGCTGAATATCGATGATAGTGACCATTTAGACTCGCCGAGCGAAGTGGAGATGCGGAAGTGTATTGAGGGTCTCGGTGCGGAACAGTTCTTGGTGCTGAGTCGGGAGGAGGGTTACTTCATTCAGACGTACCACAATGCCGATGGCAGCTATGAATTGGAATTTCGCCAAGGCTCAACAAGCCAACAGTACAAAGTGGATTCAGATCAGATCTCTGTTGCTGACGTGTGCAGAGCGTTTGATCTGTTTTTGATGCATTCAGAAGAACTTGCAACGGCCTGGGACTGGAAGCAGCTAAGCCTTGGGCCTGATTTGCGGGTGGGCGATGACAGTACAGAGCGGTAGATTCAGGCGATCGCTCATTACAACGGGGTGTTGATGTCGCTGATTGTCACCAAGAGATTGAGGACGCTCAGGAACTGAAAGATTAGATGATGCATGGGCCGCTCTTCAGCTGCGTAGTGCACACGGTTGCTGATGGTGCTGGCAACAGGGATGAACTGTGTCAGCAGTGCGGGGTGCAAACAGTGCAGAAACGCATTTCCGGTTGTCAACACGAGGATTGACCCCGGTGTTCAGGGACACTGGTTGAGTTCAGTTGTGAGATCAGTCTTGTATGGGGTTGCGTGGATCGCAGCCAGATTGTGTTTTTTTAGAGCCACGATGACCAAATCAGCCAACGGACGACTCGCTTTCTCGCCGCCTGAGGTGGGTAGAACGAGCTTCCAGCGATCGACTCGTCCTGACACTCATCACGTGAAGCACACGTAGTTGTGAGGTTTGAGGTGACCTTCTCGTGTGGTCGTACGTCTATCATGACCGTTCGTGGTCACTTCCCATATCGTTCCTCTGACAAGTTGAGGAGCGACGCTAAAAGCAGTGTCCTTCACTCTTTTGGTTCGCTCAAGAGTTGCTCAATGGTTGATGACATCTGTTCCACTACCTTGGCACCGCCACCCACATAAAGTTGTTTCACAACACCATCCTTACCGACAATCACAAGTTGTGGGATCGCTTTTGCTTCGTAGCGGGCTGCAGCAACTCCGTCTGTGTCCATCGCGACAGTGACATTGAGATTGTAACGCTCGAGTACGGGGCGGATCTGCTGAGGCGATTCTTGCAGGTTGATAGAAATAAGGGTGACTGTTTCAGTGTCAAACTGGCCAATTGCCTGCTCCACTAGCGGCATGGTTTGCATGCATGGCGCGCACCAAGTTGCCCAGAAATCCAAAACGACAACTTTGCCCGTCTGCTCTGACAGCTTGAATGGGGTTCCATCGAGTAACTGCAGTGACACTTCAGGGGCTGGTTGCCCAACAAGGGGAGAAGCAGCGCTGCTCGTATCATTACCTTGTTCCATGGCCGCTGTCACCAACGGTTCGATTGCAGACTGCAGTTTCCAGCGGTTGTAAGCAATGTCCGTCACCTCCGTCAGCATTTGATCCCCAATGATGAGTTGGTCAACGTCTTCGAGTGGGAAATTACATGGGCCGATGATCGCGTTCTCGCCGCTGAAGTTCGTTGTTGTGGATTGAGTAGGGGTGAAGGTCACACGTTTTCCATCTCGAAGCAGGACCTGAACCATACCATCGTAAATCGACGACTTTGCTACTGAGGGTGTGTCTGGTCCGTTATCTGTTTCTGGTTCGGATTGTTCTTCCGGGTGCAGCCAGATTATCTGTGCAACGCGGTCACGTGGTAAATTAATTTCCGTCAATTGGACTTCTGCGCGAATGGTCTCAGCGTCAGCATCAATTAATCTGCAACGTAGGAAGTCACCATTGTGAGAGCAGAGAATGTGTGTCGGCGGTGCTGCTTTTTGCAGGCGGGGGATGGTGAGTAGCCGCTCTCGCTTTGCAGCTTCGAGGTCAGGTGGGGGTGCATTGGTGACGTATTCAATCGCCTTGATCTTTTCGTGCGAGACGAACCCGTCCTTCGAATCGATGGTCGAGACGTAGACACCCGTTGAATCGATTCGGTCAACGCGACATGAAATGATATCGCCGGTCCGGACGTGGACGACATGCGCATCGCGCTCAACTTTTGGTGTTTTGACTTCATCTGCACGCTTCAAAAAGAGTTCGCCAAAATTAAGGCCTCGTTGTTGTTGTTTAATCCTGAGTCGCTGCATTTCCTGAGCGCGTGCTTGGGCGCTTTTCGGACCTGTTTTCGGCAGTTCGCGATACAAAATGTTTCCAGCGACCGTTGGTTTCATGGTGGCGGCACGAGTGCTCCCGTAAGCTTTCCAACGGAATTTCATGGGAAGCGAAGGCGATGCCTGTTCTCCCGAGGGGGCGAGTACCCCGGTAAGCTTAAGTTCCCCGATTTGAAGTTGACCCTTGATTTCAGAACCGCTCGCGACTTCCTTCGGTTTGGGGTCGTGTGCAAATACGATGATGGAACGAATGTCAGCGCACGGTATTTGTGATGGGGATGTGGCGTTGGCTGAAATGAAGGTGCATTTTCCGCCGGCAGATTTCAGAAATTGTCCCGATAGTCGTACACCGTTTTGAAGAAACAAGGCACATTCCGCCGCGGGAGGCGGAGGAGCCGGATTGCGGAAAGTGATGGCGATTACATCATTCCATTCAAATTTTGAATTGGGGCTATCCTCGCCAATTGTGAGTTTACCAGAAGTAATTCCATCGATGCTGCCCGAGGCAAAGGTCCCGTCGTTGAACGCTACTAACGCATCTGCGTCGGCAGACGTTGTAGGTAAATCGCCAAGCCAGCGGGCGATGGATACTCGTTCGACCCTAAGTTGCTTGCCGCGATTGACAATCCGAATACCGCTATGTTGCGAATACTGGTTACTGCTTGAGTCGTTTTTCGTCTCCGGGAGGGCATGCTGTTGGGTATCACGCAAACTGGAGTTTTGGGAAACGGCTGGAGGCTTGGCGGGTAACACAAGGGATGCCAGTAACTTGCCGTCTTTTCGCATGATATGCAAGCTTCCTGTTGCTTGATCGAGGTACAGCGTCAGCCGCAGGTCCCGACGCAAGCTCAGATCTGAGATCAAAGCCAACTCTGCTTTGTCTTTCAACTCGCGAATTGCAACCAACTTCTGTCCTGCTGTTTCAAGACGCCACCCATCGGTTGAGTTGTCTTCGGTGGCGGTTACATTCGATCCAAGCGAGATGACGAAGTCAGCCTGATCCTTCCAGGATAACGTCAGTTCGATGACGGACCGTGCGGGGACGCCCAAATCGCCGTTGAGCACCGCACCACGTTGGCTCGTGGATAGGTAGTTTCCGTCTTCATTCCAACCGCTGCTTTCCCAGTCCGCCGTTTTCCATGATTGCAGTCCGTTGGAGCGTGCGAACAGAACCGTCTCATTTTCCTGTACCCGGTACAGGCGAGTGATTGATTTAATTGGCACATGCATTTCACCGAAGGATTGCGTCGTGATGGTGAGGGTCCCCGCTTTCCATGCAGTGATGTTGCCATAAACAATATCCCTGTTGGTGAACTCGATTGCGAATTCATCTGACCTCAAACGTTCAGGACCAAGATCGATTTTCGGGTACTTGATGCTTTCGATCGCTTGGAGCTTGAAGTGGAATGGTGTGTCGAAACTCTTTGCGAGCCATTTTACTTGCGCGGAATCGCTTGTCGGGAGCAGTTGGCCTGGGACTTGGCTTCCATCGATTAGGGAGAGGATGCCGGTGCGACCATCAGCATGCGTTGCGTTTTTGGGAGTGAGCTGATTTGCGGTCCGTGCAGTTGCTGTGGCCGAAGCAGCATTCTGCACCAGCGAACCTGGTCCAATCTCTGTGTCTTGCCCCCGAGCCCTGCTGCAGGTTAAACAACAGAGCAGCAACAGCGGCAAAATTCCACCAGTCGTGTTCTTGAGAAGTTGGTACAAGTCAACGCTCATAAATGGGCAGGAAACGATAATTAACAGCAAGGGAAAGCAAGCACAGACTGGTCGAAACGTGTGGGCCGTGGGTTCCAGTGAAACTTCCATCCTCAGCTTGGGTTTTTTTGAGGCGTCTCACTAGAGCTTTGTTCCATGTTGTCCAAGCACCGATATCGGCTTGAAAGAACGCTTGAGCCTGATAATAACTTTGGTATTCGACTCCACCGTGACCAGGACTTCCTCCCTGCACTTTGTCTTTCAGGTATCCAAGGGTTGTCTTGAATTGTGGAATGTCTTTTCTCCGAGCGATGGAGAAGACGAGATTGGCAATCGAAATACGAGCCAGGGATTCATTGAATCCCCCTACTCCGCCTGAGTACGCGACTTGGCCGGAGGGTGCAGTCATTTTAACAAAATATGAGATGGCTCGATCAATGGCCTCGTCGGGAACTTCCACCCCGGCATTGCGTGCGGCGAGTAAACCCATCAAGACAGCACCCGCGACCGAAGTGTCGGCATCGCTTCCACTTGGGTTGTAACGCCATGCTCCGTAAGTGTTGGTCTTTTGAGAGGTGATGGAGGATCTGACCGCAAGCTCCAAGGACTGTCCAATGGTGCGATTGGCTCCGTTGGGAATCCCGTCCCAAAGACTACGGTCGTCGACGGCACCGTAAGCTTCAGCCAAACCTAGACAAGCAAAACCGTGGTGGTACATCGAACCGCCGCAGTAACCTGTTGTCTTGTCCTGTTTTGAGATGATGTAGCGAATCGCCCTTCGGATGTTGCCAGAATACAAGCCGAAGTTCGGATCCTCGCCGGACGCCATGAAACACATCACCGCCATGCCGGCAACGCCAGTACCTTGCTGCCGTGACTGCCAACCGCCATCGCTTGCCTGAGTACGACTGAGAAATGTGAGCCCCCGGTCATACATGTCTCTCACGTCGCGAGGCACAGGGTCCCCGCTACGTATCTCCAGGCCTTGCCCGGGTAAGTGAGGACTTGCTGCAACAGACAGAACGCCCATCACGATCATGAAAATTAGTAATTTATGCATTATCTTTTCTGCAGTCCCGCGAGGGCAATGAACTGTTGTACCACGGGCCACTCTTCTTCGCTGAACAGTGGTTGGAGTTTGCTTTCAACCTCCCTTAGCTTCTGTAAGGTGGCGAATAGCATGGGTTCGTTGTAGTCATGTGCATCCATTGGATCCGTGTTCTCTATGATCGTTTTGATCATTTCCTCGCGTTGTTCCATGGTAAGGGGAAGCCGAGACTCCAATGAGGCCACGGTAGCTCGAATTAAATTCCGATAGAGCGTCCGCTTTCGTTTGAGAGTGAATGCCTCGGTTGCTTTGAACTCGGATGGATTCAGAATCATCAGCTTCGACTTGTGGTACAGCGAGCCTTCTCCGTGAAGTCCCTTTTGGTAACGCTCCATCAACGGAAGAGCTGCGGTTCGCATCTTTGGAAATTGCGCCGAGAAAACAGCCTGTGGGATGCTCCCAAATTTCCACTGGCTTTTTAACTGCTCAAAAGCAGCAAAGAACCGTTGGATATCGATTTCTCCCGCAAGCAGAAGTTTTTCTCGCTGCTCTGTGTTCAAGTTAATTGACGAATCCGTCATGGCTGTTTTTGCCTGAAGCATCCGGTTGGCTTTCGCGCGTGCCGCGGTAGCAACCATGTTGCGGAAGCATAGCCGGTCAAAGTTTTCTGCACTGTAGTTAATGACACGGGCTGGCCTTGCGGCAACCTGTGCATGCACGTCAGACGCAGTGTGCACAAAACAAAACAGCGTTCCGATAGTCGCTTGAAAATACGTTGGCACGGAGGTTTTGAAGCTTGTCATTGGTTGGAGCGTGGGCCTTTCGTGACAGCGGAGAGGGCGTAACTGTGCAGCTGAATTATTTAACTGCCGCGTCGTTGTTTCGCTTCAATAACTCTTTCTGCTCGGCTTGTTGCTTAAAGCCTGGGGGGAAAATAACGGATAGGAAATCGTTGGAATTGAAGTAGTTTACCCATGGTTGGTTGTAGCGTGGCCGGTTTTGCGTTTTCCAAAGAGTATGTTGCCGTTCAGACAGTAAATTGTTCATTTCGTTTGCGGATGGGATTGGAATCATATGCTTGTAGAAAAAGGCAACGGGCAGGGTGGCTGTCTTGGTTGTTTCCAGTTTTGCGACCTTCGTCGTGATTGACTCCATCTCGGATGGAGAAAGGAGGACTTCAGAATCGATCAGGTTGGTCACGATGGAGGCAGCGGCGATGATATTTGCATCTTTTCTTGCCGCTAGTTCCGTTCGGTAGGCTTTTGCAATGTTCGGAGTGAATGTCTGGTCAGCGACCATCTGTAAGTGCTCTGTTAAAAGTTGCTGAGGACGAGGCCACGTGTTCGGCTCCTTGTTTTTGCTAAATTCGAGATACATTTTCTGCATCTCCTTGGTCCGTTCTCTGGTTGCTTTCGTGACTTTCTCGTACTCGGACTCTGTTGGCTTGCATACCTTTTTCAGGAAGAACAGTTCTCGATTGGCAAGTTCATCCAGTTTCCCAGCCAGGGGGATCGCGACCCGACCACGCGCAATTTTGACCTGAGCATTGCAAGTCCCGGACAAGAGTGTTGCAAATAGGCTAAAAACTGTTGCGGTTGTGACGCGAAGGGACACTGAAAAAATTGTCATGAATTGATTGCTATTGATCGGGGACTGATAAGTTGGTGCTGGGTCTGAACGCTCACGGATGGGAACAAGTTAGATCGATGAGGTTCGGTGAGTTTGTGTCTTTCCCCTCGTGTCCGGTTTGGAGGCGGTCTGGTCATGGCCGCTGGTCCGCTTTCCACGTTTCCAGACGATTGAAGTACTGGTCCAAGCCCGTTCGGAATTCTTCAGGAAGGGGTCTGCCAGTGGTGCCAGTAGCCTGTGTTGCTGACAGCTCTTCGCGGTTCTCTTTTTCGTTTGCACCTGAACCGACTAATGCCAAAGCAGGGGTCTCTGTGTCACCGCTACCTCCACCGCCTGGGTCGGCACCGCCACCTCCCCCCGCATTGGGATTGAAGCGTTTTGACTTCAGCAGCAATTCGATGATCTCAGTTTCAGCAGCGATGGCCGGTGGCCCGGTCTCGGGTTTAACAAGGATCTCTGTCGTCTCCGCCATCACGTCTGAAACTTGGTTCAACAGTCCAATCTCTTTGTCAAATTCAGATTCAGCGTCGGGTAGTTCCAAGATGCGTCTAACGACATCATTCATGCGTTCATTGAAGCTATGTTGTTTTTCTGATAAACGATTGGCAGTCACCACATGTTCTGTATCCGTGACTGCCGGGCGGGCTTGCTCTGCCACTCGTGTTTGTTCACGTAATTTTACCTCGCCTTCCAGTAATTGGAGTACTTCGAGCACAATTGCTGGCGGAAGACTTCCCTTGGGCTTTCCACCGGGACTGGCGCCGCCCTTGGTGACTTCAACAAGGTCTTCTGCCCAACGATCAAAGTTGTCGCTCCAGTATTCTGCTTGAGAGATGGCTAGCCCATTTTCTCTGCGTAGGTCATCGGCCAGAAGTCGGAGCTCGGCGGTTACGTCCTGTTCCCGCATGTCATCAAGTACACGTTGGAACAGCATGAACCTGCTGCGCTCGAAATAAGCGGCCATGTCATCCATGATGTGAGATGCTTCGCTACTACTGTTGGACTCAGATTCTGCAAGCAGGATGAATGTTTGCGCGTGTATTTCTTTTTCCCTCTCAGTGACGCCAAAAGAATTTGGGACAAGTGTTGAGAGAGTGCTGGCGACGGTCTGCTGCTTTCGTGATGCTGCTTTGAGGCGTTTTACGAGTGTGCTGCCTTCAAGATTAGCGAGAATGTTATTCAGCTCATCAGCGACTTTATCGAATTCTGCCAACAACTCCTTCTGTTCCGTCACCGCGGTCTCCATGGGGTCCTGGTCGTCAGAGGGCGGTGAGTCACTTTTCGCATTCCCAGCAAGTTTCGTGTCTGGTAAACCAAAACGCCCCTGGCTCGGTTTCCCTGGAGGGGTCTCTTCAGGCTTTGCCTTGCTCAGGTCGTGCTGGGTTGATTCAACATCGTTAATGCTTGGTGCTGGAGTGGGTGCATCCTTGTTCGGATCTTGCTCTTCCGCTGGTTTGGAGTTACCAGATTGCGTGAGGCGGTTTTTGCCCACTTGCTTTGCTGGCTTGCCGTCTTGTTTGGGTGGCGTTTGGCTCGCCTGTTGGGCTGATTTGTCCAGTAACTCCGCAACCAATGGCATTCGATTGGCAGAGATGTCCTTGAGAATCTGCATCATTTCGGCCCACTGGTCTAGATTGTCGACGGAGATTTCCTCATTGCGCATTGCTTCCTTAAGAAGGCTCTCGCCGTTTTGGACCAGACTCTTGAGACGACGACCGTTGTTGCGTTCTCGATCTGCTTGATCGGACAGCTTTTCCAAGTTGGATTCGGAGGCAAGTTCATCGGCGGGTAGTTGTCTTAATTCCTTGTTTGCCTCGTGCAGTTGCATCTCGCGATCTCGAACGTCAAGTGACATTCGATGCCATCGGGCCAGTTGTGTGCTGATCCAGATCGCGTGTTGCTCTGCATCGAGAACGTCGAACACTGAAGTGGGCGAGTAAATGCGTTCTCGGCCCGGCAAGTAGTCCTCGACAAACACACGGACGGCGAGGGGTTGCGGGCTGATTTGGTGAGCAGATGCTGAAAATACACCCGCCAATTCGAGAAGCTCAGCATGTTGATGCCCCGCTCCCAGAATGGACTCCCCAGCAGCTGGGTCTGAACCTGATTCATCTAGGCCCCACCACTCGATTCCTACACGTTTGACCCCAAAATCATCGCGGGCACGGATGGTGAAGGAGAGTACTTCGGTATCCAAGATCACTTTCCGTCGCGGCAGGTTATCACAGATAAGCGTAGGTAAGCCGTCTTCCGTTGCCTCGATCGAAAGATTGAAAGGCTTGCTGCCCGACAGTCCATCGTTATCTAACCACTCAAACTCGAGCTGTTCATTGCGTTGGACGAGCAGGGGCTCAGTGGAGAAAGAAGCCGATACAGGATGGGCAGCTTTCCCATTGACGCTTGCCGTGGCGAGATCGCGCGAAGCGTTTGCCAGGAAGGTGGCTTCGCTACCTTTGACAATCGAAAAAGAAGCACCCCTGATGTCTTTTGTGATTGTATCGGTGCGGCCAAGATAGGATGGTAACTGCACTTCAGCTTTGATCGAATTTAATTCAGGACGCAGTTTAGGTTCTATTGAGATAAGTCCTTTGAAGTCGCCCACTTTGACGAATAAGTCCGTCGGCTGTATCAATCCTGGCAATGAGAAGTGGTAGCCTTTGGCTTTCAGATCTGCAATTTTCGGCGGCTGGCGTGTCATGGCGACGCTCGCGGTGCTCGGTGACCACTCAGTGTCCGAACGTAGTGAAACGGATAAGCTGAATTGCTCGCCGTGCGCTACGACCAGGTTTGCGGGCAAGTCCTGTACGCCGGCGAACGTGTAGCGTGGGGTGGAGCCCCAAGGTATGAGAAAGCGGGCCCAAGCGTTTTTTGTAGCAGTTGCAGTGAATATTAGTAACACGATCGTAGCAAGGCCCAGCAGGCCAGCAGCGAGAGAACGTTGGCGGTGACGTGGGTTGGGAATTGCCTCACTTAAGTCCTGGTTTTGGACCGAGGCCGCCACTTGCTTGATTGCGGCTTCGACAAGTTCGGGTGAGCGTGACTGCTCCGAACTGTCCTCTGAAAGTTCGATGACTCCGAGCAGTTGGTCGCCGGCCGAAGGCTGGGTTTCTGAGAGTAGTCGAGCAAGTTGGTCCAGGCGGCGGCGTTTAAAGATCCACTGGTTGATCGCGAGCGGAATCAAGCCGCAAGTGATTGCTGAGCTAAACAGGATGAGCCCTCGGATCAGTGGCGAGGTATCAAAGAATCGGTCCAGCAAATACGTGAACAAGAAGCCAAACAAGATACCGATAGTGGCACCCGCAAGGGCTTCCACCATTTTCAGCATCCAAACCCGCCTGCGAAATACAAGGAGCTTCGCCTTGAGTGATTCAGGGATTTCGAGATTGCTGTTCCGGTTAACTTGCATGCCGGAAGTCCTTGGTGGTGTTTGAAAGTTGGGGAGGCAAGGTCAAGTCTTGACTAACTCCGCTGCGGTAATATGTTGACTTAGGTCGATGGGGCATGCGACAGGCAGCTCTTTGCGGTGTTTGGTCGGGGGACGCGAATCGGTCTTAGGGCCGGCTAGGATGGCGATTTGATAGGGTTGCACGCGGTCTACGCTTGGATATCAGAGACGCCGGTTTGGAACCCACCAGACGTGACGCCGCTCCAACCGGAAATGGCTCAAAATAGTGCAGTGCCTACCACGGCATAGCCTACAACGAAGGGGCGTTTTGAACAAATTCAAACGCGTGGTTTCTTGGTAATGGAGTCATCAATTGGCCAAGATTTACGAGAATCTCCACCCAGAATAGCTAGCGGCACGATGATTGTCAGGAGATTTTGTTTCGCTCACGGTATGACTTCCCCGCTGTGCTGACAGAACCTGTCTGTGGGAACTCTTCTGTGAGGGGAAAATCAGCGGCGTTGGATGCAGGTCGAGACACCCGTGGTGTTGCATTGTTGAGAGCAAAAGGTGAAATATTGTCCGTGTGTAAACGTTTGATCTGGCGTGCAGGGCGCGAAGTTGAAACTATCAGCTTGTTCGTCAGTTCTATCGCGGGATTGGGTGGTCTGACTCACGCGGCCTTGGTTTTCGAAATTGGTGGCAGAGTTCGAGACGGGTGGCAGAGTTCGAGACGGGTGGCAGAGTTCGAGACGGGTGGCAGAGTTCGAGACGGGTGGCAGAGTTCGAGA
>NZHC01000017.1 GCA_002689655.1 Rhodopirellula sp.
CGAGACTCGCATTTCTCGCATGGATGAGTCGGACGCGGTTAATTTCAGTGTTGCTGCAGAGATTTCAGGATCGAGTTCCGATACTTGGAATCAAAGTGAAGCGAGGGATTGGGTTCGATATGATCCGCGGGCCATAAGGTTGGTCGAGTTACCGCTGAATTCCAGCAAGCCTGTTGGCCCCGGTATGCTTGTGGCAACCAACGCTGAGCGGAGACCTGACCCTTGCTATTTCGACGGTGCTGTGCAACCGACAGGCTGGAGAAGAACCCGAAATGGGTGGGAAAACACAGCGAACTGGCCCACGTCTTTGGGGTCTCTGGGAGACATCGTGCGTCTGCAGCAGGAGCGGGAATCAGATTGGTTTCAGAACCTTCTGGCACGCGTGCGAAGTGTACCGCCGTGGGGAGTTGCGTTGTTTCAACTCACCGCTGTTGGTGGAGTATTGTTATTCGAAAGGCGGGCCGCACGTCAACATTCGCGGCAGGCAGTCGAAAACGGACTCTGATTGCCGACTGTTTCTCCGAAGTCAGCGACGGGCAGTTTTGGGGATGCCGTCAACGAGCTTTTCGTTGAATCTCGCTCGATATTCCATCAGGCTATTGGCCCCCTGAAAACCAACAATCGTTTCGTCCCAGTCAAGTTGCTTGCTCAGCATGTAACCATTGTCCAAGTCAAAACGTATTTCTCCGTTGCTCATTTGTTGCACAACTTGTGCTCGGATCGATTCTTCATTCAATGGCGTCAACGGTTGGCTGCGGACAGAAAGTGTCGCGACACCTGTTTTGACTTTCTCGAGGGTGTAAAGCTCTCGAATCTTAATGATTTTGATCTCACCATTGTCGGTTCTTGCTTTGACTTCCCGTGGAATTGACCATGATTGGCCTACCGCGATGGCTTGTTCCGGGAATGCCACTGCAAGTGTTCCCATACCCAGGGATGCCTTACTGCCGATGTTGTTCTCGCGACCTGTCTCCTTGCCCTGAGCTGAGATCGTGATTGTAGAAATTGTTTTGCCGATTTGATCTGAAACGCGTTTAAAGAGTGCGGGGGGCTTTTCACCGCTGTCGCTGTCCCAGCGAATTTCCTTCGAGTCTCCTTGCTGTTGTGTCATCTCAACCGCGTCGACAACATGATCAAATGTCATTTCCTCGTTGTTTGTTTTTTTGACCGCCCAGTGTCTTTGGCTGATCGTGTGCACTTGAGATATCTCTTCGGCACCTCGGATCCTCGTTTTCGTTTTCGCGACATGAGTCACCTCGTAATGCAGGTCCTCGCCTACGTTTAGAGCGTAACGCAGTAGGTACTTGGGCGACTCGTTGTTACTTTTCGCATCTTCCCCGTTTGCAGGTAACACAAGGGCAGGTAGGCAAATGGTCAAGATTGCAGCAGTGACAATAAGACGATTCACGATTGCGGTCTCCATACGCGGCAAACGAGGTGTGTTTCACGAACCTGAAAATTTGGCAGATCGTGTCCCGGAGGGCAAGAGAGAATGTGGGAGATCAGGTCGCTCGAGTCTTCGCTACAGAGGAGAGCGTTTCACTGGAACCGAGCCGCCCCAACCAAGCTTGTCTCTCAGAGCTCGGTAATCGTCATGACCTTTGACTGCTAGCATTTGAAAGGTCTGTTCCGCACGTTCGATTCGCACACGGTCACCTGGGAGCAAGCGGCTCAATATCCGTCCATCCACTACTATGCTAGTTGATTCGTTGGGTTCCGTGACTGTCAGTTCCAGGACCGTGTCAGCTGAGTCGACCAGTGGTCGGTAGGTCAGCGTATGCGGGCTGATCGGTGATACAACAATCGCTTGCAGTTGTCTCCTTAGGATGGGGCCACCTGCAGATAAGTTGTGTGCTGTTGAGCCGATAGGAGTCGCTACGATCAGACCGTCGCATCGGTATCGCGTTGCGAGGGCTCCGTCAGCATACAGATCAATGTCAAGGATCCGATAAGGGGGGCCCCCAAGGACGGCCGCCTCATTCAGAGCAAGTTGCTGTGCGATGACATGTCCTCCTCTGATTAGCGACGTTTGCAGCATGAGGTGATTTACCACTTTGAATCCACCGCGGGAAACCTCAGGCCAAGCGTTGAGGAAATCATCAGGCGAAAGAGCGGCAAGAAAACCGAGACGACCACAATTGATGCCGAGTACAGGCGACTGCTGAGCCCCCATTTGGCGAGCAGTTTGCAGGATGGAGCCATCACCACCCAATACGATGACAAGGTCGGGCTTTGCATTCGAAAAGTCGTAACTGAAATTTAGATCTTCAGCGATGATCTCAGCATGCTCGGCGATCGCTGGCCTCAAGCGTTCTAACGCAGCACCCACGGTCTCACGTTCGGGAACACCTAGAATCACCACCCTTGGTTGTTTGGAATGATCGTTGATCCAAGTGTGGGCCGATTCGACGGACATGAGATCTGGTTTCCGATCAACGACAGGTTGGTGTTTGTTGGAGCACTGAAGTTAACGATCCAGCACGCAAAATTCGGACCTGATCCCGAATTGTCGCACGCTTCACTTCGTTTAATCGCTCATCATGGGTGTGTCAGGTTTTGCGAAAACCAGAGACCTTGTGAAGACCACGCAGCACCACAGTTGCCTTGCTTCACCTGATTGGATTAGGGGTTTGAAGTCAAACTTGAACCGGCGATTTCGCGGCACGTCTGCTCGATCTTAGGCACGCTTAGCCCATGTTGGTCAAGCAAATCTCCACGATCACCATGTTCAATGAATTCGTCTGGCAATGCGAGCACTCGGATTGAACGGGTATCAAAATTCTCTGCCACGGCGCATTCGATGAAAGCTGAACCAAAGCCTCCCATCTTTGCACCTTCCTCGATCGTCACCACAAACTTGCTTTCCCTCAATGAAGTTCGCACCATTTCGAGATCCATTGGTTTCACGAATCGCGCGTTGATGACCGCGACATCCAATTCACCTTTCAAGGCATCTGCAGCCGCAATCGCTTGTTCAAGCATGGCACCAAAAGCGATGATTGTTCCGTCGCGTCCCTCTCGAATTGTCTCGCTCTTTCCTATTTCCACGGGGGCGGGGGTATGTTCGAGTTGCAGGGCTGAAGCTTTGGGGTATCGAATGCTGCACGGTTGATCGTGCGTCAGAGCAGCAGCCAACATCGCATTGACTTCATTGGCGTATCCAGGCGCCATGCAAACCATGTTGGGAAATAGTCGCATGTAGCCGATGTCAAAGAGGCCGTGATGAGTTGGGCCGTCGGGGCCAGTGAGACCCGCCCGATCAAGCATGAAGACCACTGGAAGATTTTGCAGAGCGGCTTCCTGAAAAATTTGGTCGTAGCTTCTTTGCAGAAACGTGCTGTAGATATCGACGATTGGCCGCAGGCCGGTTTTGCACTGACCTGCAGCAAATGCAACGGCATGAGATTCACAGATTCCCACGTCGAAGAATCTAGTCGGGTATTCTTCACGCAGTGGTTCCAGCTTGTTTCCTTGGCACATCGCCGCGGTGATTACTGTCACGCGGGGGTCAGCAGCCATTTGTTTTCGGATCGCTTCACGAGCATGCAGGGTGTAAGGCGGTAGGCCTTCACTTTTTTGCGTGATTGCTTTTCCACCATCGTCTGTGAAAACAGGTGGTGTGTGAAAAAATACGGGATCCTCGGCGGCTGGCTTGTAGCCGTGACCCTTTTCTGTCACCACGTGAAGTAGAACTGGACCTTTGATCTCCTTGGCCATCGCCAGATATTTTCTGGTCAGTGCTAAATCGTGCCCATCAATGGGGCCGAGGTATCGGATGTTCAGTTCTTCAAACAGCATTCCACCCAGCAGCCCCGCCTTGACTCCCTCTTTCATCTGAGCGAGGAAGCGTTCTGTGGGGTCACCGAACATTGGTACATGATCCAGAAGACGCACAACCTCGCTTTTCAGACCGGTATAGAACGGGTTGGAACGCAGCCGATCGAGGTAATTGGCTACCGCTCCGACTCGCGGGCAGATCGACATTTTGTTGTCATTGAGGACGATGGTCAGGTCATCACCAAGTTCACCCGCGTTGTTCAGAGCTTCGAACACGATTCCACTGGGAAACGCCCCATCGCCTATGACGGCGACAGTTCGTCGTTCTTCTTGTCCACCAACCACATCACCACTGCGTAAGCCCACGGCAGTGCTAACGCTGCATCCCGCGTGTCCTGTCATGAACAGGTCGTAAACACTTTCGGCGGGGTTGGGATAGCCCATCAAACCGCCCGCGGTGCGTATCCCAGCAAAATCCTTGTAGCGGCCTGTCACCAGTTTATGGGGATACACTTGGTGTCCTGTATCCCAGATCAAACGGTCGGTTCGGAAATCGAATTCGCTATGTAGAGCCAGACAAAGTTCGACGACTCCGAGATTCGATGCGAAGTGAGCAGTTCGAGTCGCTAGTAAATTGCACAGCACGTCCCTGATCTCGGACGCAGCTTGCTCGAGTTGCTGAGGCGAATAATCGCGAAGCGGCGTGGCGTCATCGAGGCTGGCAAGCAGCGGGTGCTCACCTAGCGAGCGATGGACACTTTCTGTCGTTTTTTTATTCAATGTGATCGCTCCAGTACAAAATCGGCCAACAATCGTAAGCGTCGACCGGAATCCCCGAATTTCTCGGCGTCGCGTTGGGCGGACGCGACCAGTTCCTGAGCTTTCTGCCGTGCCCCATCCAAACCGAGGAGACCAGGATAGGTCAGCTTGCCTCGATCGGCATCTTTTCCTGTTCTTTTCCCCAGTGTGGTTGCTTCCGCCGTGTAATCAAGCAAGTCATCGACAACTTGGAATGCCAATCCAATGGCGGCGGAGTAGCTACTCAACAATTGCCGCTGCTCGTCACTCGCATCGACTAAAATCGCACCTAAATCGAGTGCGACCGAAAATAAGGCCCCTGTCTTCCGGCGATGAATCGATTCCAAGTGCTGGAGCCTTGGATACTCGCTCGTTGCTGGACGAGGAAGTGTTTCATCCTGACAACCCGCTGATTCGGGATGGTTTGGCTCCAACTGCTTGGCATTCTGCTCAGCGGCCAGGTCGTCGGCTTGGCCACCAACAAGACGGGATGCTCCTGCAGCGAAGGAAAGGGCACGGATTGCAGAAACCGCCTTGTTAGAACCCGCCACGTGCTGACTCAGATGGGCAAATGCTTGAGTTAGCAGCCCATCCCCCGCTAATATTGCGGTTGCTTCATCGTATTTTATATGAACCGTTGGCCTACCTCTGCGGAGGTCGTCATCATCCATGGCTGGTAAATCGTCATGGATCAGCGAATAGGCATGAATCATTTCGACCGCTACTGCTCCTGGCATGGCGTCTTCCACCGCCCCGCCGCAGCACTCCGCGGCCATCATTACCAAGGCAGGACGCAAACGCTTGCCCGGCGCGAGAAGGGCGTAGCCCATCGCTTCACTCAGCCGCTCCGGGCAGCCGCTTCCAAATTCGCAAGCCTGCTCGAGAGCCTGTTCGATCCTTGGACGCAGGTCATCAAAGCCGCAATCGACTTGGGCTTTAGGGCGGGTAGATGGCATCTGCAACACTGCGACTCACTGCGGTAGCGGGAAATAAGAGGCCGACCAGAGTTTAGAAGAGGCCGGGCGAGTCGTCCACGCTACTGGCATTTTCATCCACGCTGGCCAATGAGGTGTCCGCAGTCGGCGATTTCTGAGGTTTTTTCCCGCGGCCGGCGGTTTTATTGCGTTGAGTCGCCGTTGGGGTGTTTGGCTGGGGAGTGGTGACGGGGTTCCCGTCAGCATCGAAACCAGACAGTTGACTGATCTTTTGTTCAGCTGCGTCAAGCAGGGTCTGGCATTGCTTTAGCTCGCGAATCCCCTGCTCATATTTTTGCAGTGATGCAGTCAGCCCAAGTTCACCGCTTTCCAGTTGACTCACGATTCCCTCGACTTCACCTAGTGATTCCTCGAAATCGATGCCCCTATCGTCGGATTTATCCTCTGTTGAGGAAGTCTTTGCTTTCTTTTTCGCCATGTTTCTGTTTTGACTTAACGGGTATTTCGACCTACGCATTACATGATGGAAAGTAATGTCATGACTGTCGCGTGCTTTTGGTGAGACTTGATCGATCCAAGTGATTCTTTGACTCCGATATTGTGGCATGTTGAACCAATCCAATCCACGTCCGTGGTTCGCTGGGGGTGTTTTTAATCGATTATTGCCCCAGGCTTGACGCGATTTGGAAAGATGGCGGTCGAGTGACTTTCGGCTCGCGGGCAGTCAGTTTCAAGCTCCGGTGTTTCCAAACTGTGGCTTATCTCCTTCAGGTCTGGAACAGATGCATGGCGGCATCGGCCTGATGGCCGCAGCGGGAGCGGGAAAATGATCCCGCTTTTTTGATAACCAGCGGACCGAAATCTTCACGATCTTCAAGGCATTAGGCAATTCATTGAGCGATTCAAGGCAAGTCCGCGACGAACAAATCACACATGACCCGACGGTCATGGATGCAGTGCGTTCGAACACGGATTTGCTCCACGCGTTAATGGGACAACTCTCAGACTTGCGATTGCTCGTTGACGCCTCGGTCTGCGGCTCGCAAAACCCAGATGCTGAGGCAGGTAACGACCTCGGTTGGCAGTCTAGGAATTCGGAATCGGAGGTCGGAGAGCTAAGGCAGAAAATTCAGTGTTTGGAATCAGAGAATGCAGAACTCCATGCACAAAATGAGGACTTGGCTGCCAGAATCGCCACTTCCCGAATCCAGGAAACAGGACCAGAGAATTCGGTTGAAGCGGGGGAAATGTTGTCTTGGGAGGAACGAAAACAACTGATCCTGCTACAGATGGAGGAAGACTCCTTCGATGCTGATCAATTTGCAGCTTCCTTGGGTGACGAAATTAAATCCGATAAAGAAACGCCGAATACCTTCATTGATCGTCTCCGGCTTGAAATTGAGCATCGGGATGACGAGATTGCCGAGTTGCATAATCTTTTGGACCAGCAAGCAGAGACTCGCTCGAATGGTACCGCAATCGGTGCCTCTGCGATCGCTGAGATGTTGGACGCGGATGAGCTGATCGCCCATGAGCGAGGGAAATTACAGCGACTTCAGGCCGAGTGGGAAGAAAAATTTCGCGTGGGTGAGATCGAAGCTTCATTGGAGCGAGCTAAGCTCTCACGAGAGCGGCAGGAGGTATCCGCGACGCAGCAGGAGTTGGAATTGCAATTAGAACAATTGCAGCAGCAGTATCGGCAGGCGAACGCAGCAGGCAGTGGCGGTTCTCGTCGCTGGTTGGCAAAGCTTGGCTTGGCCGACGAAGATGTTTAGCGGCAGTTTGCTTGCCCCCAAGACGCTTTAGTTTCGTTAGAATGGCCATTCCGGCATTTCTGACACCTTTCCCGTCTTTGAGTGAGATCTTCGATGTCCAAACCGAGCCGACGTGACTTTTTGGCGACCTCCGCAGCTGCGAGTGGGTCCTTGCTGCTTACCGGCACGCGAGCTTCGGGGGCAGTCGATGGTGCGAGCAATCGCGTCAGAATTGCCGTTGCTGGTTTGAATGGTCGCGGGCAAAGTCATTTGGCTGGATGGCTGGGACAGGACAACGTTGAGGTGGCTTATGTCATCGATCCTGATGCTGATGTGCTTGCAAAGCGGATGCAGAGCCTTGAAAAGCGTACAGAAGGTAAATTTCAAACTAAAGCGATCAGCGATGTTCGCGAAGCGTTGGATGATAAGTCGGTGGACGCAATTTCCATCGCAACCCCTAATCATTGGCACTCCTTGATGACCATCTGGGGCGCACAAGCTGGCAAGCATGTCTATGTTGAAAAACCAATGAGCCATGACGTGGGTGAGGGGCGGATCGCGGTTGCTGCCCAGAAGAAGTACGGTGTCGTGATCCAGCATGGTACGCAGCGACGTAGCAGCGCCGGTATCGCGGGTCTGCATGAAGCGTTGCAAAATGGTGACCTGCCACGCCTGAAAATTTCCTATGGATACTGCTGTAAACCACGTGGTGGAATTGGGCACGAGCCTGTCGGACCACCACCGGCGAACCTCGATTGGGATTTGTGGAAGGGGCCGGCGGTCATTAGCGATTTTCACGCTAATTATCATCCCTACGATTGGCACTGGTTCTGGAAGACCGGCAACGGCGATCTGAACAATCAAGGAACGCACCAGCTTGATGTCGCTCGCTGGGCACTCGATAAAGATCAGACTCATCCGGTACGCGTGATGGCACTTGGTGGTCGTTTTCAGTGGGACGACCAAGGAGAGACGCCGAACACCATGTTTGGGCTCGCTGAGTACCCCAATGGTCAGATGGTTATCTTCAACGTTCGCAACGTGAATTATCCCAAATACCAGCGACAAGTATTTAATGAGTATTACCTTGAGGACGGCAGTAAAATTACTGGCGAGGGTAGTTACAAAATTTTGCGACCCGGGGCATCGAAAGCAGAGCCGCTGAAGCTACCCCCCGGAAAAGTAACCCCAGGTGGCAATTGGGGAGCGTTCATCGCTGCGGTCCGTGCCAATGACCCTAGCATGGCGAATGGAAACGTCGAGGATGCTCACTATGGCTGCGTCATGGGGCATCTCATGAACAACTCTTACCGCTTGGGTGAAAAAGCGCCGTTCAATGCCAAAGCAGGTAAATTTGGGAACAACACGGATGCATCTGAGCATTTCATGAAATTGCATGAGGTGATGCGAGATGGCGTTGGAATTCCAGAAGACAAGGCTCAGTACACTGTCGGACCATGGCTGACGTTCGACCCGAAAACGGAACTACATACAGGGGATCACGCTGCAGCCGCGAATGCCCTGCTGAAAGACCCCAATAACAAAGGTTTTGAGGTTCCCACGCTTGATAGCGTTTGATCGACATGGCCACCGGTTGCGACTGGCGATCATAGTTTTTGGGCCTGCAAACTCCGCTTCGGGGGGTGAAGAAAACCTCTCGATGCGGTAACATCTGCATGAACGCCAAGCCTTGTTCGGGTCGTCCGAGCGGCAGGGCATGCTGTCACGACAGGAATGTTGTGAATCATCGATTTGTCGTTGAATTCTCCGATGCCCCAGCTTTGCGGGGGAACTGATGATTTGGTCGGCATACATTGATCCGGTGAATGCCGAATGAGGTCGCATCGTGTCTGATCCGTAGGAATCTGGCGTTCCTGTGTGAACGGCATCTGGGTGTGATCTTGTTTTAGCGACTCAGAGAACGTGATTCTCTGGGTTTCTGCTTCACGGGAACAACCCCTTCGAACAATCTTCCCTCCAGATATGTCCTAGTATTTCCGCGATGCCAATGCTTCTGAAACAGACTGGCCTTACGCTTCTCGGTCAGAGTGACTTTCCGTTGGGCGGATCTGAATCCAACAATCTCGCTGATGGTGCGGTGCAAGCGTTAGTAGGATTGATAATTGTTTTTAGCGCATTGATAGTGATCAGCCTGTTCATTGCGGCATTGCCGCGCATCCTGGCGATTTTATCCGCGGTGTGGCCTGAGGTTGACGAGCCTGCTGGCAATACTGGTCACCCAGATAGTCTCGTGGCCGATGATGGTGCAGTATTGGCTGCCATCGGTTATGTGCTGCATACGGAATTCCAGCGACAGTTGGAATCACATGATTCGTGAGGGCGGAATAGCGGAATAGCTGAACTGGAATTGCAGGAGAATTTGGCGTACGGGCCACAACTGAGCTGATGGAAATCCTTACTGATTTTTTTGACACCACAGGTTTCGCAACTTTGACGTTGGGAAATGCGATCATGATCCTGATTGGGATCGTGTTCATTTTTCTGGCGATCACCAAAGATTATGAACCTCTACTTCTAGTGCCGATTGGAATGGGGGCCATTGTGGGAAATATCCCGGTGGCCGCAGGCATGGGCTTGAGTGTTTACGACGAAGGCAGCGTGCTTTCGTATCTGTACTTTGGAGTGTCTGCGGGCGTCTATCCTCCGCTGATCTTCCTGGGGATCGGTGCCATGACCGATTTCTCCACCATGCTGTCCAACCCTAAGTTGGTATTGCTTGGAGCTGCCGCACAGATAGGTGTATTTCTGACCTTTTTCGGGGCTCTTTGGCTAGGATTCCAACCGAACGAAGCGGGGGCGATTGGAATCATCGGTGGTGCAGACGGCCCCACTGCCATTTTCTTGGCCTCAAAGTTGGCCCCCGGTCTTCTGGGGGCGATTGCGATAGCAGCCTACTCCTACATGGCTTTAGTGCCGGTTATTCAGCCCCCTATCATGAAGCTGCTAACCAGTCGTGAGGAACGGCTGATTCGGATGAAGCCTCCGAGAAAGGTGTCCAAACGCGAGAAGATGATCTTCCCGGTCGCTGCTTTTTTGATTTCAACGATGATCGCTCCAGGTGCTGTTGTGTTGTTGGGGATGTTGTTCTTCGGAAATTTGCTGAAGGAAAGTCTTGTGACCGAGCGTTTGGCTCAGACCGCTCGGACGGCGATGATCGATGTCGTCACTATCCTGCTCGGGTTCGCGGTCGGTGCCAGTACTCAGGCCGATACGTTTTTGACCCGGGATTCGCTCCAGATATTCGGTCTAGGTGCCTTGTCATTTGCAATCGCGACTGCGGGCGGTGTGCTATTCGCGAAATTCATGAATTTGTTTCTCACTGAAAAGATCAATCCGTTGGTCGGGGCTGCTGGTGTTTCAGCGGTTCCGGATTCGGCCCGCGTTGTTCAAATGGTGGGGCAGCAGGAAGACCCTCATAATTTCCTCTTGATGCACGCTATGGCACCCAACGTGGCGGGCGTCGTTGGCTCAGCGATTGCCGCCGGTGTGCTGTGGTCTGTACTGACCTAACAATCCGTTTTTTAGTCCAAGCTTTTTTCCAGATACCTTCGGAAGATTTTGAACCGTGGCGAAAAAGAAAGTCCAGTTCATGTGCACCGCGTTCAGAGACGGTTTTCAATCCGTTTTTGGAGCGCGCGTCTTCACACCCGATTTCCTTCCAGCGGTTGCTGCTGCTCGTGATGCAGGCATCAGTTGGTTCGAGGCGGGGGGCGGAGCCAGATTTCAATCGTTGTATTTTTATTGCAATGAGGATGCGTTCGACATGATGGACGCTTTCCGGGAAACGGCCGGCCCAGATGCGAATTTGCAGACACTTGCCAGAGGTGTCAACGTCGTGGGGCTGGATTCGCAGTCCAGTGATATCGTCAAACTTCATGCGGAGCTATTTAAAAAGCATGGCATGACGACCATTCGTAACTTCGACGCCTTGAATGACGTTAATAATCTTATCTACAGCGGTCGCTGCATTGTTGAGGCTGGGTTGAAGCATCAGGTTTGCGTCACGCTGATGGAATTGCCACCAGGATGTGCCGGAGCCCACGACGCAGAGTTCTACGCTTCGACATTGCAGCAGATTCTTGATGCAGATATTCCGTTTGATGCGATCTGCTTCAAAGATGCCTCTGGAACTGCGGTTCCCTCCAAGGTCTACGATACAATTCGGCAAGCCCGGAAAATGTTGCCTGCCGATACATTCATACATTTTCACACGCATGAGACAGCGGGCGTCAGTGTACTGGCGAACAAGGCCGCGTTGGATGCTGGTGCTGACGCCATCGATCTGTCGATGGCTCCCTGTTCTGGAGGCACGTGCCAGCCTGATATCTTGGTCATGTGGCACGCTCTGCGCGGTAGTGACTTTGAACTCGATGTGGACGTCGAGAAGGTTCGTGAGGCAGAAGAAGTATTCAAAGATTGCATGAGTGATTACTTCCTACCGCCAGAGGCTACCGCAGTCGAACCCCTCATTCCCTGGAGTCCAATGCCCGGTGGGGCTCTGACGGCGAATACGCAGATGTTGCGTGACAACAATATCATGGAGAAGTATCCCGAGATCATCATGGCGATGAGTGATGTTGTTCGCAAAGGTGGATTTGGAACCTCGGTTACGCCTGTGTCGCAGTTTTATTTTCAACAGGCGTTTAATAACGTCATGTTCGGTCCTTGGAAGAAGATTGCAGAACCCTATGGCAAGATGGTTCTCGGTTACTTCGGCAAGACCCCTGTGCCGCCCGATGAAAGTATTGTCGAGTTAGCTGGCGAACAGTTGGGGCTCGAGCCGACAACCCGTCCCGTGTTGGAGCTGAATGACGAGGATCCCAGCAAGGGGATTCCTGCTGCAAAGAAAATGCTGGAGGACGAGGGGCTTGAGACGACCGATGAGAATGTCTTCATTGCCGCTGCCTGTAAAGAGAAGGGAATTCGTTTTCTGAAGGGAGAGGCTGAGACAGGTGTCCGCAAGGTGGATAAGACTCAGGCTAGTCAGTCTGCTCCTGCAACTCCTCAGCAGGGGCCTGCCGAATACGTTGTTTCGGTTAACGGTGAAGATGTCTTCATGGCTTTTGAAGGCAACATGGTCACCGTCGACGGCAAAGTCTACCGTGTCGGGATCAAGCCTCAAGCTGGTGGAGGATCCACCGAGCGGGCGAGTACGGCTGATGCGGATGTGACTGAAGTTGAATCGCAAATGCCAGGCGTTGTATTTAAACAGTTAGTGAAGAAGGGTGATCGTGTTCGTGCTGGGGAAGCTATTTTGATTCTCGAAGCCATGAAGATGGAAATGGAGGTTGCCTCGCCAGTGGATGGTCATGTTTCTGAAATCTCGGTCGGAGTCGGTGATCAGGTGGCGACTGGACAAGTCTTAGCGAAAATAACGGGCTGAGCTCGGTGGAACCTCTGCTTTCAATCTGTAGTATCCGCGGTTGGATGTGATTCAATGTAACGTGGATGTCGTGAGATAATGCCGGTTGCTTGTGTGTTGCAATCCGCGTTACACGTTGGCTTCCTTGCCGAGCTTGGTAGTGGTAACACTGCGATCGTGATGGATTCGGCCGAGGTGTGGCAGGCACTATTTTGGTCTTTGTTGAATTTGTGTTTAACATTGCTGTCTGTGTGGCTGGCTTGGCAGGCGGGTGTCTGTTCTGTGGTGGCAATAGGGCTAATCCAGCGTTTCACGAGTTTTCCAAGTGCAGCATCCGGTCAGTTTCGGTTGCGCTAGGAGTCGATTTGCTGCGTACGCTATACTAAAAACGTAGGGATCTGAGCGGGGGTTACGCTCAGCATCTGGAAAAGACTTCTAATGCCAAGAAATTTTCCCTAGAGGACTGATGGGACTTTTTGTCAGCTCTCGGAAATTGTGGTGTTGATCCCGGGATTGTATTGCCAGACGACACGACGAGTACCACTTGCTCGGCCTTGAATGAGTGGCGGGCTCTCGGAACTGCTGAAGTGTTCACCAATGGCGGATTTCTAATGATTTTATCCATTCACAATTCGAAATTTGCTGCCTTGTTTGTGTTGGGGTTGGTCCTGACTTTGATTTCGGTAGTCACTGCTGATAAAGCGACTGCCCAAGGCCAGTTGGGCGAGGGAACCCCCGCGGTCGTTTCCAAGGATACCGCAGCTTACTGGATCAAGCAGTTGTCGCATGAGCATTACTTGCGACGTGAAAAGGCTAGCCAGAAAATCAAGGAGATGGGGCCTGTGGTGATTCCTGATTTGGTCACCGCAATGAATCAAGGTGACTTGGAGGTGATTGAACGCGCCGTTGCAGTAATTTCAGACTTCGCGATCACCCTTGAGCCGGCTGATGACGGCAACGCATGGGAAACACTGCAAAACATGGCTGAAAATTCAGTGGGTCGTCGTGCTCTGGCTGCCAAGGCTGCAATGGACGAGGTTGCTGAGTCAAGGTCTGAGCGGGCTGAAGGGTTGCTCATTGCTGCAGGACTGTTCATCGGGGACGGAGATTTTTCCGTCGCTGCCTCGCAAAGCTTGTTGCCGCTTATTGAGGTGGGAGACCGGTGGAATGGAGACGTTAAGGTGCTTCGTTGGTTGGAGTGGGCGGGCGGCATTGGGCATGTGCGTGTCTCTGGCAAGGCGGTTAAGGGCAGCGTGCTTCGCAACGTTGCCCGAATGCCCGATTTAACAGCTATCGCAATCGTGAATTCTGACGCCGCGGTAGAGGATGAGGTTTTTTCATCGCTGAGTGTGATGGAGCGTATTGAATCCCTCGACATAAGATACGTGAAACTTACCGAGCAACAGGGCGAGATCATTTCTCGCTTACCGCTACGGACGTCGCTGACATTGATGGGAACCAGTATCACCTCGGCTGCGGTTGAAAAAATTCGGAGCCGACTATCAGGGCTTGAAATTCAGTTCCGGCAGGGTGGGTTTCTTGGCGTTTCGTGTTATCCCGAAGAACAGGTATGTCTGGTCAGTAAGGTTTATCCCAACACAGCTGCATCTGACGCTGGCCTAATGTTTCGGGACATAATCGTAGGTGCTGGTAAAGATGACGTCTCGGATTTCAGTACTCTGCAGGAGACTATCAACAAGCATCAGGCGGGTGATGAGATCGAAATCAGATTTCTTCGTGGCGGTAAGTTATTGAAGTCCACGGTGAAGTTGAGGCGGTTGGAAGAAAATTGAACGGTTCTGACGCGTCAAAAATTAGCGATCAAGGTCTGCAGCATGATGACGTTTGGCAACAAACGCGGTGGCGATCGCGTGTCCGAAGGAGTCTGTTAGCTTGGTTCGCCAAGCATGCGCGAGACCTTCCTTGGCGTCGTCAGTCTACGCCCTACCGTGTTTGGGTTAGTGAAGTCATGTTGCAGCAGACGCAGGTGGCGACTGTACTGCCCTACTATGCAAGATTCATGGATTCCTTTCCTACCGTGCAGAAACTGGCTGCCGCTGATGAACAGGTCTTGCTCTCACATTGGGAAGGCTTGGGATATTACCGAAGAGCACGGTCGCTTCATGCTGCAGCGAAACTGATCGTTGCTGATCATGGTGGTGTGTTTCCGTTGCAATTCGATGAGGTGCTCGCTTTGCCGGGCATCGGTCGATACACCGCCGGTGCGATTCTTTCGATTTCCAACGGGCAGAGGCAGCCCGTTTTGGAAGGGAATACACAGCGAGTTTTCAGCCGCTGGATTGCACTTCGGGGCAGCCCCGCAGACACCGTCAATAACCGCTTGTTATGGCAGGTCGCCGAAAAAATGTTGCCGCGAAAGGATGCTGGAACCTTTAATCAGGCAGCGATGGAGTTAGGGGCGTTGGTTTGTAAGCCGAAACAACCAGCTTGCCACGAGTGTCCGGTGGCATCGGCTTGTTGTGCATATCAAGCGGGATTGGAGCAGGACATCCCCGGAAAGGTGACACGAGTGACGTACGAAGATCGTATCGAGTATGTCCTGGTTGTTCCGAAGTCCGCAAAAAAGACAGGTCGCAGCAAACGGGGGGGGGGAAATGACATTCAATCAGGTCGTCGGCTGCAACAGTTTTTGGTGCGTCCGCTGCCAGAAGGCGGGCGTTGGGCAGGGCTATGGGATTTCCCGAGGACCACGCGAGCATCGCTGGGCAGTATCACTGAGGCCGCGACGCAGTTATCAGCAGAGGTCGGTGTGAATCTTGTCCCAGGGATTCGGTTAGTGACGATAAAGCATGCAGTGACCAAGTACCGTATTTCCTTGCAGGTTTATCTGGCGGATTCGCTCGATATCCTTGAGAAGCCCGGAAAACCTTGGAAATATGTGTCATTGGCAGAGTTGGCTGAGATGCCAATGAGTGTGACTGGCCGAAAAATCGTCAAAATTTTGAATGAGGATTCCCAACTGCGATTGCCCATGTCCTAGTCCAACTCAGGCTGCATTCGATTATAATTCCGAGAGGTATCTGAAGGCTTGCATGAACGGCCTGCAGATGATCTCCATCCATTAACGCGAGCTCAGTTCGAGTACGCTTTGAAAAAGAGTTGTAAAATGAGATTAATTGCGTTTTCTTCTTTGTTAGCGACAGCCGTTCTCAGCGTGACAGCCGTCGCTGTTGCGCCTCGTGGCGAGTCTGATCAAGTGGTCTTAGGCGATCCGGCTCTCACTGCCGGCGTTCCCGGTGTCGGCCTGCTGACGCCGAAAGCACTCGACGCGTGGCTGAAAGACCCAGCCAACCACCAGACTTTAAAAGTCCAGTTACCCGCGGGCCTCGATGCTGCTGAAGCAAACATCTACATCCCCGAGAACAATCCGATGACCCGGGCTAAGATTGAGTTGGGGCGTCAGTTGTACTTTGATGAGCGGTTATCTTCGGATAACACCATCTCGTGCGCTTCCTGTCATGATCCACTGCAGGGCTACGGCGCCGAGACGGCGTTTGGGATTGGCGTGCGGGGCCAGCAAGGTGGTCGGAATTCACCCATTTCGTACAACCGTATCCTTAGTAAAGGGCAGTTCTGGGACGGAAGAGCTGGGTCACTCGAGGAGCAAGCTGTTGGGCCCGTTGGTAACCCAATCGAGATGGGAAACACTCACGCTGCTTGCGTTGATACTTTGAAAAACATCCCCGGTTACAAAAAGCAATTTGATGTAATTTTTGATGATGGCGTGACCATCGATAATGTTGGGATGGCGATCGCGACGTTTGAAAGAGCGATTGTGACGGGGCCTGCGCCTTCTGATGCGTACGAGGCGGTGAAGAAGTTTGAAACGGTATTTGCTGATGACCTCGAGTATCTCGACGAAGAGCCTGAACTGAAGGCAAAGTACACGAAGTTGAAGAAAGCTACCGCAGAATCGCCCATGAGCGAGTCAGCCCAACGCGGGATGATTTTATTCTCCGGCAAAGCAAATTGTACGGCGTGCCACGCTGGGGCGAATTTTACTGACGAGCAGTATCACAATCTGGGTGTGGGCATGGCTGCCGACAAGCCAGATCTTGGGCGTTATGCAGTCACGAAGGACAAGAAAGATTGGGGGGCTTTCAAGACACCGACCCTCCGCAACGTGGCAATGTCGCCGCCGTACATGCATGATGGCAGTCAAAATACGCTAGAGGAAGTCGTAGATTGGTATGATAAAGGCGGCCACAAAAATGCTGGTCTCAGTGATAAAATGAAGGTCCTAAAGCTGACCGATCAAGAAAAAGCAGATCTCGTGGCCTACATGGTGGAGGGCCTGACCGGTGATTTCCCGGTCGTAAATCAGGGACGCCTTCCCTGATCAGCACAGGGTCAAGATTCAGGATCTGGGTGAAGTGCATTGAGTAGTTTTTCAGGTACTCCAATTCCAACGACATGAACAACGCCGACGTAATCGTCGGCGTTGTTTTTTTTGAACCCAGCCTTCTCCGCAACAAATGTGATCGTGTGATCAGCGACAAATGTGGGTTCGGAAACTTCACCCGTGTCGCAGTCCATGCCGGTCGGGATGTCGATTGCGATTCGTATCCCTGAATGCATGTTTGCCATGTTGACCAAATCACGATAGCGTCCCCGGAGAAGTCCACGTGCGCCGGTCCCGAGTAAGGCATCCACGACAGCAACGCTGTGGTCGAGTGCTGGGATATTGGCTGGAGACGCTTCCGGATCGACAATCTTCATGGGGATTTCTGATCGGACAGCAATCATGGCGTTGATGTGGGCGTCGCCACGTAGTTTGTCCACGGCGACAGCACAAAGTATGCGGACTTTTCGCCCCATGAGTTGCAGGTGCCTAGCAATCACATAGCCGTCTCCTCCATTGTTTCCAACACCACACAAGATATCGATTGGGCCTTCTGGAACTACTTGATGAATGATCTCAGCAGCGCGGGAACCGGCATTTTCCATTAACACGATGCCCGGAATTCCGTATTCATTAATCGCAGTTTGGTCGACCGATCTAACCTGTGCTCGCGTCAGTGCCGGCAACTTTATCATTTTCAAATTTCAACGTTGGTGCGATAATAGGAATGCGATAACAGGAAATCGTGCGATACTGAAAATCGGACCATGATTAGACAGATGGTATGCGTGAATGCAAACGAAATGGGTGCTACACGGGTTGAATCATGCCGCTATATGAATTTGAGTGTAAGTCCTGCGACAGCATTGTCGAAGTACGTGTCAGGTCAAGGTCGGGACTAAAAGCTTGCCCAGATTGTGTCAAGCGGACTTAAAACGTGTCTTGAACGCACCTGCCAGTCCTTCCTATTGCATATAAGTCCAGTTTGCCGATGGTTGGAGGAGGTGATTACCGCGACGCTCACAATGTTGTGGCGGTGGTTGTTAAGCATACGAATGGTTCGGTTTGCGCTCGCAACTCTGTTGCAGGCATGATCACTTGTCGCAACAAGATAATGCAACGATAGCGAGTGGTGGCTAGACACGGCCGCCTAGGTCGGCGTGTCACTTTCCACTCTCGGACGGTGCGACCGATGTTCTGCCTCTGGATGCTCAACCGCTGTAGCCTAGGCGTGGCTTCAGCAGCGGGCTGGTTGCCTCGCACGGACGCTACGTGTCGAGTTTGGCTTCGGATGGTATCCTAGCCCGTAACAGCCCGCGGAATGGGTGTACTTGGCCTTGTCACTCTGCGCAAGAGAATTAAATGTCCGATTCCAGCGAATCTCCGGTGAGCTTTCAACGTGAGTCTGCTTTGGCTCCTCGATTGCATCTGTCGCAGCGAGGATTGTGTGTCTGCTTGGTATTGATGGTTGCTGCAGGATTGTCTGTTTACGCCATGTTCCCGGAGCGAGTTGGGGGGCCCCCCCTGCCAGTTGCGGTAGAGCTTGGAAAGGGGGCAATGCCGACGGCTGATGGTGCTGGCAAACTGCTGACAGAAGTAATTGTTTTGACAAATCTCACTGATCACCCGATCCCGCGATTTTCCATTGAGATCAATGACCAGTATTTGCTGATTCGCGATGCGCCCTTGGCAGCAAGAGAGCGGTTGGAGTTGCCACAGCGTGTATTCACGGACAAACGTAGTAATCACCGATTCAACCCGGTCAAGTACCCCGTCGAAGCAGTCACGCTGACCGGTCAGTTACCAAGTGGCGCGCGAGGAGTCAGCCGATTTCTCTTTGAGGATGGTGTGATTACCCATACCCATTAGACTGGGGTCTGTTCGGATCTCGTTACTGGGGAAAATAACGACACCGCTGAATTTGCGATGCGGTTGGTGAGAACCTGCGTTCCGTGCCGAGGGCGTAATCGGCCTGATTTCGTTGATTCATAATACATTCGTCCTCCGGGGAGTCATGAGAATGCCTGTGTTTGCATTGAGCATAGAATTTGATCGCCTAATTCGTATCGGGTTGCTGAGTGGGATCGCGTTGCTGTCTTTGGGGTCTCCAGTCTCAGGGCAGGGTCGGAAGAGCGATTATGAACGGGCAAAAACCTATTCAACGCGGGTGCGAAATCTTGTCTTTCGTGATTCGGTAAAGCCAAATTGGTTCGATGCTGGTCGCAAATTCTGGTACCGGGTTCCAACCGGTGTGGACTCCCATGAGTATGTTCTGGTCGATGCCGAGGTCGGAAAACGAGAATTGGTTTTCGATCATGAAAAGGCGAGCGAAGTTCTTTCAAGCCAGTTGAAACGAAAGGTTGACGTAACACAGTCGAGGCTCGCTGAATTTACCATCGCGTCAGATGCAGAAAGTTGCTCGTTTCGATATGGCGGGCGAAGTTGGACTTTGAGTTTACCAGAAGCCGCACTGATATCGGCTGCAAAATCGCAAGACACTGGTGCGACCGAAGGACTACCAACAGAAACGCATCTGGTGAGGAGCAACAGTCAGGGAGAGCGAACGCCGATTCGATTTGTAAACCGTTTGGCAAAAGGTTTAGAGGTCTACTGGATCAAGTCAAATGGTGAGTTGAGACGCTATGGTTCGGTCGCCCCAGGTAGTGAACATGAAATCTCAACCTTCGCCGGTGATTCCTGGTTATTGAAGGATCTAGGTGGCCGTGATGTGGCCGTTTTCGTTGCGGATCATGATGAGGAAATTGCGATTGTCGATCAATCAACAAGCCCACCTCAAACCAAGAAGAGTGCTCCGGCCGAAACCAAGCATAATGTTAAGGACAAGTCGTTCAGTGCCAAGCGACGTTACAGCGGTCCCAATCGCTCACCTGATCAGAAGTGGTCAGTGGCATTTCGCGATGCAAATCTTTGGTTGCGAGATCTTGATACCGGCAAAGATCGGAAGCTTACCGATGACGGTGACGCAGAGAATGTTTATCACGGACAAGTTTGGTGGTCGCCTGATTCCAAACACTTTGCTGTGATGCGTTTGTCGCCGGGGTTGAAACGCACGATTCACCTCATCGAATCAGCGCCGCCTGATTCAATTCATGCAAAACTGTTGACAATGTCGTATGCCAAACCTGGTGATCGGATTGATCAACGACGCCCTGTTTTATTCTCGTTCGCGGAGAATTGGAAGCCTCGGTTAGTCGACAATACTGATTTTTCAAATCCATACAGTACCCGCGACCTTGCTTGGAATCCGGACAGTCGCTCGTTCTCCTTCCTGCATAATGAACGCGGACACCAGCGTCTGTCTCTGATTACTGTTGACGCTACTACTGCAAAATCGACTCTCACCATTGACGAAAGAAATGATACTTTTATCTGCTATTCCGGGAAATCTTATCTTCGTCGTTTGTACGAAACGAATGAATTGATTTGGATGAGTGAACGCAGTGGTTGGAATCATCTTTACTTGCTTGATGCTACTACCGGGAGCGTCAAACGTCCTCTGACCCATGGCGATTGGGTCGTGAGGAAAGTGCAGCGTTTCGATCCGAAGGCGAGAACGCTTGAATTGGAAGTGTCTGGCTTGGATGTCGGACAGGATCCTTATTACCGCCATCTGATTCGCGTCGATTTGGATACCGGTGATATGGTCAGATTAACAGGAGGAGATGGGGATCACACATGGGATTTTTCACCCGACCAAAGATACTTGTTGGATCGTTACTCCCGTGTCGACATGCCAGCGGTCACAGTGTTGCGGGATGCAATGACTGGACGAAAAATTTGTGTCTTGGAAAAGGGGGACATGACTCAGTTGGTCTCCACCGGTTGGCGACCGCCGGAGCGTTTTGTTGCCAAAGGAAGGGATGGTAAAACAGATATTTATGGCATCATTGTTCGGCCAACCAACTTCGATCCCAAGAAAAAGTATCCGGTGCTGGAGCAGATTTACGCGGGGCCGCACTCTTCGTTCGTTCCCAAGTCATTTGGCTTGCATACAGGACTCTACGCTATGGCGGAGTTGGGATTCATCGTTGTCAAAATGGATGGCATGGGAACGAGTAATCGTAGCAAGGCATTTCATGACGTATGCTGGAAGAATCTCGGAGACAGTGGCTTCCCAGATCGCATTGAATGGATCCGGGCGGCCGCGAGGAGTCGACCTGAAATGAATCTTCAACGAGTGGGTGTCTGGGGTGGTTCTGCTGGTGGGCAGAGTGCCATGCGAGCTTTGCTTGCCCACGGTGATTTTTATCATGCAGCTGTCGCGGACTGTGGTTGCCACGATAACCGTGTGGACAAGATCTGGTGGAATGAGCAATGGATGGGGTGGCCCATTGGCCCACATTATGAAGAGCAGTCCAACGTCACGCAGGCTCATCGTTTGGAAGGTGACTTGATGCTGATCTGGGGCGAGTTGGATAAAAATGTCGACCCTGCTAGCACGATGCAAGTCGTTAATGCGCTCATCAAGGCGAACAAAGATTTTGTTCAGTTGATCGTTCCTGGCGCGGGGCATGGTGCTGCTGGACATCCCTACGCGCGTCGACGTCAAGCTGACTTTTTTGTGAGGAAGCTATGGCGTCGCGAACCGCGTTCCGAGTGAGAACCGCTGAATGTGCATTCTCGTGTCAGGCTGTCGTCTGCTTGTATCGCAACTGGGAACCAAAGTTGTCGGCTGGGAACTCCTGTGTTGTTTTTCATAGCCTGGGATTCGATCGATTACATCATTGAAACACAGAAGGATTGGGTATGTCGCAACCGCTGCTGTATAAGCTTCTGTCTCAACGAGAATGGCAGCAGGTGCTTGAGGCACAGGCATTGGCTGGATTTGGTATCGACCTGCTAGATGGGTTCATTCATCTATCGACTGCAGAGCAGGTGAAAGAGACTGCTCGACTTTATTTTGCTGGGCACGAAGATCTGATGCTGGTCAGCATTGATAGCAGCTGTTTGGAAGAGTCGCTTCGTTGGGAGAAATCACGTGCAGGGGCTCTTTTTCCGCACGTCTACGGAGTGATTCCTATGTCTGCAGTGCTGGGCGCAGAAACACTGCCGCTGGGAGTCAGCGGCGAACATGAGTTCTCGTTTTGATGCGATTTGGTCGTGGCTGTGATTGCTCGAGGCTACCTTAGTTTGCCACGAATAGCACCGCGAAGTTTTCCAAGGTAAGCATCTGCATCTCCGACTTCGCTTTGAACCTTGCGGCCCATTTCGTCGATGAATTTCTCTGCGTTTGCTAAAAGTGATTGAGCCTTATTCTGCTGAGACCCGAGCCACTGCTGCAAGGCAACGGACTGGTTGGCGTGTTCCTGGCGGATGGTTGCCGCCATTTGACGTTTGGATTCAGCGACCTGCCCAGCGATCGCGTCTTCCCCTGCGCGACGAAGGACTTGCCCAAGGTTCGAGGTCAGTTTCAGGTCAAGGTCTCGCCAAGTTCCCGAGAATCTGGCATCCATTTCAATGCGATCTACAAATGACAGACTCTGACGCAATGATTCCGCTGCAACCGAGTCAGCAAATTTAGGAGGTGCGGTCAGATCCAATGAAACTCCGGTTTGTTTGCTTACGAGGCGGCCTTCCAAGTGGTTACCTTCGGTCTTGATTTGGACCCATAGCTCACGTTGCCCGCCATTGATTTGAATCGAAGTCTCCCCGTCTTTGCCGATGCGGAGTGGTTCGGCTTTGATTTCTGGCCAATGTAGCGTTAGCAGATCCACGTTGGCGTCTTGCCGGCGATCTCGAACGTATTCGGCGCGGACGACTTCCGGGCCTGCCAATCGTAGACTGACACGAGTGGGTTTATCGAGCTTCTCTGGATTAGGTGTAAGGTTCTCGAGGAAGCCCGTCATCTGGTAGCGTCGGCCATCGGCCTGCAGCGAGCCACTTACTTCGCAATGACGCACTAACAATCCCGGTGAAGGATGTGAAGCCAGGTCGTGGTCAACACCGCGGACGCGTACGCTTTCGGGGGCCACGACGGTGTAGTTTGCTAAGGTACGGCCGCTATCCATATAGGATCGTATTTGTTGGATCTGCTCGCGTACGGCGTCACCGAGCATTTCGATGCCCAGGTCGCCTGATGAAGCCAGTTCTCCCGGAACGTATTGATCCACCTTGGCCAAGTCGGTTTGTTTTGCCTGATCGAGACGCACAAGATCTGCTTGAAGTCTGCTTGGCAGCGAGTCAATTGCGCGGTGCACACTACTCAGCTCTGACCGCGCATCTCGAGCACGTGCCAGCGTTCGCTGCAGTTCCGGGAGATCACGCAGTGGATTTTGTACTACCCTTGCCTCATCACGGACGCCCCGAATCTGTTCCTCGAGATTCTTGGCGCGGATCACCAACGCTTTGTATTCAGCTTCCCATTGTGATCGGATTTGCTGACTGCATTTCACCGTTTCGAGGTTGACCAAAACTGCTTTAGTTTCGTCCCTGAGGCGACTAGTCGTTGCGCCCATCAGTTGGTCAAGCGATGGACCGGTGCTACTGTTGTCTCCGGATTCAACTTTCTCCAGCCGGTTGAGCCGTCCACTGGTTTTGCGTTGTGCACCAATCTCTATTCCAGAGATGATGCCTCTGTTTGCAACCCACCGGCGACGAAGTAAAGCCTCCCCGTCCATGACGAGCTTAATGGAGCTTGCACGAAATGAATCTTGCATTTCCTTGCCATCTCGTGGGTCAGCAACACGCACATCAGAAAAATGGATGCTTGGTGGGAATAAGCCGACCTGCGTATCTTTAATGTCAACCTTGGAGCCTGTTGCCGTCTCCACGCTATGTACGGTGACGTACTGAGCAACTGGCCCCATTCCCCAGCGTAGGAGAGCCAGAAACGCAATGACGATCAAAAGCCGTGTCAATACAAATCGCCAGCGGATCATGCTGCTTTCCTTTGCTGAGAGTCACGCAATTGCCGAAGCAAATAATTCAACGCTTCGTCCATTGGTTCCGAGTCAGTTTGTTTATTCTCAGGCGTTGCTTTTTCTTGTTCTGCACCCTGGTGATCTGTCATTCGAATGACATCTATGCGTGTTTCAATTGCAAGTTGCGGCTCCTCGATTGGCTCCGATTCAATTTCGATGAAGTCGACCGGTTCGCTGGCCTGTCCCTTTGAAACATCAGTTGAACTTTGTCGTGGTGTTGGTTGAGAATCGTTGGAGTGCGATGGGGGGCTTGTTAGTGATGATTGATTTGGTTGAATTGGCACGGCCTGCCCATGATTGATCAGAACCACTTGGTGCGTGCTCTGCTGATTGTTGGAACTTGCTGGTATCCTGAATTTCGTGCTGCTGTGCTCGCTGCTTGTCTCCGGCGGAGCGATAAGACGAAAAATAGGATAAGTGATCAGGAAAACCGGGACGACCGATGTCAACCCAATCGCGAAACTGCCCATCACAATCGTGTTATTGAGATCCGTCCACGGAATGAAGGGAAGACTCCATGCCGTTTGGCTGGCCTGCTGAAGTTGCGGATGAGTCAGGATGAAGTTGCCGACTTCATGAGAATAGGGATCCAGATAGACTGCGAGAAAAGTCGCGCAGACTGCAGTCAGGCCTGCCATTGCATGATTGATCTTCAGTGAGAGCACGAGAATCACAAGGGCGAATGCAAGCAAATTTCCATGTGGGACAACACCCAGCAACAGTCCCAACGCTACTGCCCAAGCGAGTTGATGCGGGTACCTACGCCCCTCGATCGCTCGACGCATGCTGTTGGCAAGTTTTACGATCCAAAAAATCATTTTGTCGCGCCTCCGTACGCATGCCTATTTCCGTAGACTCCGTGCACATGCACTTTTCTACAGACACTTTCGGTAGGTAGTATCGGCACATCGTCGCTGATAAATTCAGTACAGACGTTAGCTTTTCCCAAACCAGATCAATTTCCGTGATCGCGTCGTTTCTCCGCCTCTTGTTTTCCTCCTCACAGTTGGTGAGCGGGGACATTGATCCAATAATGATCGATTTTCAAGGGTTTTGAGCTGGATCGAATATTTGATTGGTTGAGGTAGGGTCCATGGTTAAGTGAAAAAAGGGTGATAAATTGAGCAAAGTCCGCGTTTCTACGTGCTCTTGACCACACGTGTCAAAAAGCAGGCCGAAGCTCTGGCGTTGGGAGTGTAACTGAACAAGGCATCTCGGATATGATTCTCGTTTAAATGATGTGGGTCATGTTTGGTATGGCTTGGAGGGTTCAGGGCATCGGTTTTATGAAGGTGCGGGTGACTTGCTGATTGGCGGTATCGGAACGATGAGGCGAGGAACTGAGCTTTGGAAAAAACTGACCCGTGGCAATCAAATGAGGCTAATAGAAACGCGTGAAACTCTTTTCGACTTCCTGTGAAACTGTTTATCTGGGTTGGGATGCTCCCTTGCTTCCGCGTGCTGCTGGCTTCCTGCGAGAGAGGTTCGCAGTCAAGAATGATTGTGACTTGAGTGGCACGATTTGTGTGCTTCCATCTTCACGAGGCGTGCAGCGTTTCAAGCAACTGTTGCATCATGAAATGGTATCGCAGAACTTGCATTATTCGCTTCCCAAAGTCATTACGATTGGCCAGTTGGCGGAGTTTTTGCACACACACGAAATTCCGGTTGCATTGGAACTAGAGCAGACGTTGGCTTGGGCCAGTGTGTTACGGGCCAAAGATCCTGATGACTTGAAACCGCTGTTTCCTGTCATTCCTGTTCCCGAGCCGATTGGGGCATGGTTAGATCTTGCATCGACAATGAGGCGTCTGCATGAGGATCTCTCTGCCAACGAGATGACGTTTCGTAGTGTCGTGGATGTGACTGAGACTGATTCAGAAAAGCGGCGTTGGGAACTCTTGAGCGGATTGTTTGAGCAATACCTTGCAATTCTCTCTAAGGCGGGCGTGTGTGATCCACATTGGGCAAGGCGGGAAGCGGTCTTGCAAGGCGCTTGCCATTCGCAGGGCAAGGTGGTTCTGGTGGGGACAAGTGATCTGAGTAATGCAATGGTTGCCATGCTGCGTGCCCAGGATGAGGAACTGATTTCGCTGGTTGCTGCGCCGGAAAGTGACTCGTGGCGATTTGATGAATTCGGTTGCGTTGAAACGAAAGGCTGGCTTGAACATCGCCTTCCATTGCAGGATGAACAGTTAATTAGTGCAGGCGATGTGGCGGAACAAGCCATGGCGGTTGCGGCATCGTTGGCCGATCTCGGAGATGAATTCTCCACCGATCAGGTTACTGTCGGAGTCACCGATGAGTCGCAGGTTGGGCCCGTTGAAATTGAGTTGCGGGGCTGTGGACTGGGAACTTCTAGGAACCTTGGATGGCCAGTTTCTCAAACAGCGATTGGACGTCTGTTGACCTTAACTTCCACGTTTTTGCAACGAAGAAACTGGCAGTCTCTTGCAGCTCTGGTAAGGCATGCCGACGTTGCGCGGTACATTACCAAACAAGTGGGTGAGGGCAATGCGTCCGATTGGTTGACCGATGTGGATCGCCTGCTGTCAAATCACTACCCTATTAAAATACGGAATGCTCTCTCTCCCAAGGCAGCTAAAGCCTATCCTCTGGCGATTCGAGTGTTGAAGATTGTCGAAGCATGGCTTGTCGAGTTTACGAACGCCGAACGGTCGATTGCCCAATGGAGTAGTGTGATTGAATCTTGGCTTGAAGTCTTGTATGACGATCAAAAAAGTAGCGATGCTGTCGAGACAGAGACCGGAGTTGAAAGTGCTGATTCCTTGGGGCAGGAATTGCAAGAGGCTGAATCAGATCTCGCGTTAGGTATGCCAAGCACAACCCCAACACGAACGCAAAGAGCGTTTGAGGCCGTCAAGCGGCTGACGCAGCGGTTCGGAAATCTGAATGCAGATCTGGATTTGCTTATTTCAGGTTCAGCCGCTTTGGAGATGCTTTCCGGCCGTCTTGCTGATGCTCGTGTATCCGATCAGCGCGGTGACAATGATGTCATGATTCTAGGTTGGCTTGATCTTTCCTTGGATGATTCGGAAGCGATGGTAATCGTGGGACTTAATCATCCGTTTGTACCCGGTGCAGTGACGAGTGATCCATTTCTGCCCGGGGCTGTTCGCAGTAAGCTCCGTATGTCAGACAATGAACGGCGGTATGCACGCGATCTTTATGCCATGCATGTCATGTTGTGTTCTCGTAAGTCCATCCGTTTCATTGTGGGACGCCGTGCGGCAGATCAGACGCCAACTCCTCCCAGTCGCCTATTAGCTGCTACTGAGCCGGTTAATGCGGCTCGAAGGGTGCGGGGGCTTCTCGATGGCCCACGGAATTCATTTCTTGTGCATCATGACTGGGACCAAAAAACAGAGGGGCTCGGATTAGCAATTCCCTCGCTGCCCACGTTAGGAAAGGAAGGACGCGTCCGAACGATGAGTGTTACCGCTTTTCGTGACTACCTCGATTGCCCTTATCGATTTTACTTGCGGCATGTATTGAAACTTCGCCCAATGGATGACGCTACCGGGGAATTGGCGGCGAATCAGTTTGGTGACATGGTTCATGGAGCGTTGGAAACGTTTGGTGATTCCTCGGATCGAGATGAAACCCAACTGGGGAAGATCGAGCAGGCTTTGTTGTCGCATCTGAGTGACTACGTCGCAGAACATTATGGAAACGCGGTGTCCTCGGCTGTGACTCTGCAAGTAGCTCAGGCGGAACGTCGGCTCAAGGCTGTCGCAAAGCAGCAGGCTGCACGAATCGCACAAGGATGGACGATCCATGCGTCGGAAGCTTCTGTGAATGAAAGTGATGGCGCAGGTATTGAAGTCGATGGGATGACCATGGGGTTGCGAGGCCGTTTTGACCGCATCGATTTTCATGCACAGACGGGACGCTATGCCATTCTTGACTACAAAACTCACGGGCACCGCCCGGAGAAAAAACATCTGAAAAAAGTGGACGGTGTCTATCAGTGGATTGATCTGCAATTACCGCTGTATCGCATGATGGTACCCTTTCTCGGGATCAAGGAGGATCCGGCTACTGTCGAGTTGGGCTACTTCAATATCAGTGAGAAAGATGACGAGACGAAAATCAATATCGCTGACTTCACTGAAGAGCAAATGGCTGAGGCTGTGGAGATCATTGAGGAATGTGTCCGCGGAATTTGGGCCGAACAGTTTGAGCCTACGGCAGAGCGTGTGCAGTACGATGATTACGACATGGTTTTGCAAACAGGAATCACACGTCGATTGGTGGCTGATGTGGATGCTGCAGCTAGGGAGCTGGAGTCATGAGTGAATCGAAGCAGAGTGATGGGAGTGATGGAAATCCAAGACGTGGCGACATTGTCAGCCAGAATGAGTCAATGCACGGCGATCGGAACCGTTTGCAGGATCAACAAGGGGCTGCCATGAAGAAAAAATCTGCGGGCAACCATATTGCCGACATTAACCACGATGAAAATGTCCAAGACCATGAGCCCTCGGTTGCAGCACAGGGGCAGCAGTCTGACAAGGACTCGGGTGAAAGCGAAGGTGTAGTCTGCGATGGGATGTTGTTGCCGACTGTGGTGCGAGCCTCTGCTGGAACTGGAAAAACATACCAACTGACAGCTCGTCTGATGCGAATTCTATTGCAGGGTGCGGCGCCCGAGTCGATTTTGGCGACCACGTTCACCAGAAAAGCAGCAGGTGAGATCCTCGATCGGGTGCTGCTGACGCTTGCCCATGCTGCTAATGAAAGTGATCCAGCGGCCTTGGAGGCGTTGCGTGAACAGGTCGACCTGCCAACGCTACCTCGCTCTGCGTGCTTGCAGATGTTTGACAAGTTGTTGCGGAATGTGCATCGCCTACGTATTTGCACCTTGGACAGTCTATTCTCGCAATTAGCAAGATCATTTTCATTCGAATTGGGGCTGCCGCCAGCGTGGCGGCTGACGGATGAGATTGAAGAGGTTTGGTTGCGTGAGCAAGCGGTTGATGCACTTATCGCAACTTTGGATCCAGCAGAAATGACGACTCTTCTTTCCATGCTTGGGAAAGGTGAGAACCGTCGGTCAATCGCAAGGGAGTTGCTGCAGGTTGTCGATACTGCCTATAGCGGACAGCGTCAGTGTGGTGTGCAAGTGTGGGAGAAATTGGTAGCCCCCAAGGCTCCGAGTGAGAGGGAACTCGCTGACGCTGTCAGTGCCATGCGGTCTGTCCAGCTACCACAAAAACGTCTAATGACTCGTCTTGAAAAGCTGGCGCAACAAATTGAAACAAAAGACTTTGGTGCGCTTGCTGACGACACTTTGATTGCAAATATTGCCGCTGCAAGAAGATTGAATACGGAAGTGAAGTACTTTCGCTCGCCTTTCCCTGATGAGCTTGATGACGCGTTCGATACACTGTACGCCGCCGTGCGTACCAATGTGCTGGGACTGTTGAAAGGGCAGAATATCGCAACAGGTAAGGTGCTCGATGTTTACAACAACAATGTGACAGATTTAAAACAGTCTGCTCGAGTGCTGGGATTCGAGGATGTGTCCATTCGGCTTGCGTCACGATTCGCATCGCTTGATCAACGCTTGCTGGGTGATCGCATGGACGGAGCAATCAATCATGTGTTGCTGGATGAGTTTCAAGATACTTCTCCAGTACAATGGCAGGTTCTGCGACCGCTTGCGATGAGAGTGACAGATTCGAGTGCAGCGAGTGACCAAGTTCAGGACGAGCGTGCTGTGCGACAGTCGTTCTTTTGTGTTGGTGACACCAAGCAGGCGATTTACGGTTGGCGCGGTGGCGTGGCAGAAATCTTTGATGCTGTAGCAGACCAGATACCTGATGTCGTCGAGAATGAGCAGAACACAAGCTATCGAAGTAGTCAGATTATTGTTGACGTTGTTAATCAAACCTTCAAGAATCTGATTCGGCATCCGATGGCAGATGTAGTTGATGCTGCTGATCCAACCAGCAAATCAACTTATGAAGCGGCAGCACTGAGGACCTTTTGCCGACGTTTTCCGGAACACAAGGCATTCAAGCAGGAGTTGCCCGGCCATGTTCAGGTGATGACTTCTGCGAATCCTGAGAATTCAGATAGCGAGGCGCGGCAGCAGGCCTGTTATGAACGCGCAGCAGGCTTAGTGGCCGATTTGAATCGCAAGGCTCCAAGGAAGTCCATTGGTATTCTGACTCGTACCAATCGTGGTGTTGCTCAGCTTATTTTTATGCTGGAAAACCTTGGGGTTGAAGTGAGTCAGGAGGGTGGGAATCCACTGACCGATGCAGCGGCTGTCGAAACAATCCTGTCCACTCTGATGATGGCAGAGCATCCTGGCGATGGGCGATGGGAATTTCATGCCAGGTCGACGCCCCTGGGCAAATTAACCCAATTCGGGCCCGACTACGTGCGAGACATGGTTGAAGAAAGAGGTTTGGCTGAATCCATTGAGTTTTTTGCTGGAGTGTTGGCGCCTGCCTGTGACGAGCGGGAGACACTGAGGTTGAAGCAACTCACCCGCCTGGCGATCAGTTACCAACTGCAGGCAGCTCCCAGAGTCAGGGACTTTGTCAGGCTGGTTCGTGAAAAACGTGTCGAACGACCACAGATAGCACCTGTTCGAGTCATGACGGTTCACCAATCCAAGGGCCTGGAATTCGATGCGGTTGTGTTGCCGGAGCTTGATGGTGCATTGACGCGTGCTTCGGGTAGTTCCGTATCCGATATCAAGGAAATCGGGGAGCCGCCCGAGGGAATGACGCGTTACCTAAATCAGAAAGCTTGGCACTTTTTGACGGGGCACTGGCAACGAGTCTTTGGTGCGCAAGCAGGCGGCGGTATGACGGAAGCTTTGTGTTTGTTGTATGTAGCAATGACACGAGCTCGACAAGGACTGTATCTCATCATGCAGCCAGCTAAAAAATCGGCCTTCGATGTGAAGACCGGGGCATCGCTGGTTTATCATGCTCTTGGTTGCCAGCAGGATCCAACTGAAAATAATGTTCTCCTGTATGAACACGGTGATGAAGATTGCTGGGCAGATGCAACGATTGATTCAGATGCCTTGTTCCAACAGAATCAGGGCGAGATAGAAAATCCAGTCCACCGCCCCGGTCACATCAGGATCAAATTACGAACCGCGACTGGTACGCCAGTTGCGTCCACCAACGAGTGAGGTCCAGTCAGGCTTCGTTTGAACTACTAGGGCTTTCCAATCAGGAAAAGTTGGGTGCCAGTTCGGACGACGAACCCGTTTGGAGTGGGAGCGACCCCGTACTGGATCTCTCCTGCAAATCCACCCGGTCCCCCCACACCTGCCGAGGCCCAAAGTCGATTCTCGTCGAGGAACGTTTTTTTCGGTCCCGCCTGCACAATCGAAGTGCGTCCGTCTTTACCAAAGAAGAAAACATGTTCGCCAACACCAATGGGAGTTGCCCAGTTGCTGTCTGCTAATCTCGCGGTGTATTGGGTTTCACCCGTACTGGCATTGATGCAATACAGAACACCGGCCCGATTTGTGTAGTATGCATGCCCTTTGTATAGGATTGGCGACCCGAATGAACTGGTTGCATCGGTGCTTTTCCAAACGACCTCCGGAGTGAACCCGTCATCCGAGGGAATGATTTTCATCAAGAGATTTGATTCCTTTGCTCCCTCGGATGCTTCGCCATTGCGTCCAGGCGAGGCACCCACCAAGAATGTACCTTGGCCAGCGTCGATGGTTGATGGGACCGTATTGCCACCAACATTGTCGTAGTTCCAAAGCAGTTTTCCATTTTCAGGATCATAGCCGTCAACGGATCCGGAGGATGAAATCACGATCTGATCTTTACCCCCAATTTTGACCATCATTGGCGAAGACCAGGATATTCGGCTTGTCCGATCAGTTTTCCATGTTGTCTTGCCTGTCTTTTTATCAAAGCCCGCGATGTACGAAGGGCCATCATTGTCCGCAACGATGAATATCTGATCATCAAGTTGAGCAATGGAACCACCCAAGCCGAATCGGCCAACGAATTTCCCATAATCCTTGACGAGGTCTCTTTCCCAACGCACCTCACCATCCGGAGTCAGCGCGACGAGATTGCCGCTTTCAAAAAAAGCGAAAACTCCTGAGTTGTCTGCAGACGGTGTCGGTGCCGCCCGACTGGTGTACACATTGTTGGCAGCAAGCAGGCTGCTGGGAAATGATTTCTTCCAAAGCAACTCGCCACTAACCAAGTTGTGGCACGAAACAAGATTGTTGTTTTTCATCGGTCCCTCTACTGCCGTGAGGTAGATTCGGTCACCAACGATGATCGGGCTGGATTGCCCATGCCCGGTTAATTCGGATTGCCATTTGATCCCTTCATCAGGAGTCCATTTGAGCGGTGGCGCGAAGTCTTCCGCAATGGATCGGGATTTGCCACCTAGGAATGCCGGCCAGTCAGCGTTGGTTGGTTGAGACGACAGAATCGCGATGGTTACGACTGCCAGAACAGCAAAGGCGGAGATGAATCGTTGCATGGTCAAGGTACCTGTGATGTGTTGGGTTTTAGAAACCGAGCGTGGATTTTGAACTGGCAGACGTTTCTGAAGCCGGGAATGTCATGGTCGCAGCTAAATTACAAGACAAGATGAGCAGCTAGCACCGGGCGTTCTATACGACAGGAGCGGTTTGGTCGACACCAGCATCCCGAATCTCAACGAACTTTACCCTGACGTGAAGTTAGGGAGGTGTGCTGAGCCTGTGCGAGCGTGGCCTAGGAAAAAATATCTTCGACGATCTTGCCGTGCACGTCGGTTAGTCGAAAATCTCGCCCGGCGTAGCGGTACGTCAGGCGTTCGTGATCGTAACCCAGTAATCTTAGGATTGTGGCATGCAGGTCGTGCACATGCACGCGGTTTTCGACGGCTTGAAAACCTAGTTCATCGGTGCTCCCGATCGCCTGTCCTCCTTTCACGCCTCCACCAGCCATCCAACAGGTGAAACCGTAGTGATTGTGGTCCCGACCGTTCATCTTTCCCTGGTTGGATCCCTCCTTGGGCATCTCAACCACGGGAGTTCTGCCGAACTCACCTCCCCACAACACGAGTGTTGAATCAAGCATCCCAGTACGTTTTAAATCGCTTAAAAGAGCGCCAATCGCCTGATCCACTCCCTGCGCAACATCGCGGTGTCTTTTAGCGAGGTCATCGTGGTTGTCCCACGGTTGCCCTGCTCCTGTATATAGTTGAACAAAGCGAACACCGCGTTCGACGAGCCGCCGTGCGATCAATGCTTGCCTCGCAAATGCACCTTTGCCATACATTTTGCGTGTTGAAAGAGATTCCTGCTGAATGTCAAAGGTCGTAGAGGCCTCGCTTTGCATTCGATATGCCAATTCAAAGGACTCTAGGCGTGAATCCAATCGCTTGTCCTCGTCTCGCAAATTGGAATGCTGGCGATTCAGTTCTTTGAGCAAGTCCAATTGTTGTCGTTGGTCTCGCTCGGAGACGCTCGTGTTCTGGATGTGGTCGATCAGTTGTTCGACTCGTTGTCCGCTTGTGTCGATGTACGTCGCTTGATACTTCCCAGGCAAAAATGCATTCTGCCAGTTTTGAGATTCCTTGATCGGATATCCGCCAGGGCACATGGTGACAAAGGACGGAAGGTTTTCGTTACCGCTGCCAAGTCCATAGGAAATCCACGATCCCATGCTTGGGCGTACCAAACGCGATTCACCCGTGTTCATTAGCATTAATGATGGTTCATGGTTGGGCACGTCAGCATGCATGGATCGGATCACGCAGATATCGTCCATGTGCTCCGCTGTATGTGAAAAGATCTCACTCACAGGAAGGCCGCATTCACCGTATTGTTTGAACTTGTAGGGTGATTTCAGAACATTCCCAGTCGGACGTTCGGTTCGAAGATTCTTAGTCGGTGCTGTCTTGCCATGATATTTTTCCAAGACAACCTTAGGGTCAAATGTATCGACATGGCTTGGACCCCCATTCATGAAAAGATGAATGACATGCTTGGCTTTTGCAGGAAAATGAAGAGGAACCTCACCAATCGAAATGTTCTCTCGAGCAAGTAGATCTGTCATAGCGACACTGCCGATACCTGCACCACAGGACTTTAGAAAGCTGCGGCGTGTCGTTGGGCAGTGGTTTAACATCGTTTTTGTAACAGGTTCCATGGAGGGGACTTGGTAGAGCTTAGTGAATCAGTCTGCAGGTTGTGAGTGTGTACCGGTGTTCCAGGGACGGATGCGGGATTTATCTGTTGCTTCGTTCAGCATTTCTAGTCAATGAATGCAAATTCATTACTAAGGATCAGTATCTGTGCTAACTGTTCAAGCCGATCCAACGACTGGATTTTCTCTTGTTCGAATGGTCCGCTGAAGTGCTTCATCGTATCTCGTTCTGCTCCTTGTCCCTCCCGGTGTGCTTGTCCCTCCCGGTGTGCTTGTGCAGGCACCGTCTGCATTTTCGCTGTCCATTCGAACGAATCGAAAGAGCTTGTGCGTCCAGGAGTTGCGATCAGATCAATCGTATCGCCAGCCTTCAGCTTAATTTGATGGGGGCCGTGCTTCTCTTGGGAGTTCAGTTGGGTCGACTTGTAAATTTCTTTCCCATTTGCGTGGATCAAGAAAGTAACGCCGTCACCTTGGTCACTGTTGTGGCGGATTTTTCCTTCCAGAGTAATCATCTCAGTTTGCGGAGCAGTGTAGCGACGTACAACACCAAGAGATGGATCACTGGTTGTATGCCCTCCGCTTTTGCCGAGGAACGCGTGGCCAAAAGGGGCTGTGGTTGGAAATTCGTCGGCCGCTTGCCAGCGGCCGTCTCGGTATTGCCGTAGTGCTGAGAAGTCAGAAGACTGGTCTTCCTTTTTCTGAAGTGGCATTGTAGCTGTCCCATAGGACCACAATGATCTGGGGTCGGTCATGGGTTTTGGCTCTTGTGGTGGCGTTTCAAGAAAAGCAGTGGCCGTAACGAGTTCGCGCGGTGATGGATCACGGCTGAGAATTTGCTTGAAAATTGCCTTGGTGTGGGCACGGGTTGCATCAGGTGAAATATTTTGCTGTCGAATAACACCAGCAGTTGCTCTCGCCATTGCCATCATTTCCGGACTGTTCATCAGGAACAGTGCTTGCTGTGGAACTGTTGTGAAATATCGACCGGGCGAATGCGTGTCGGGACTTGCAAAGTCAAATGTTCGGAACAACGCTGGCAGATTTTGGCGATCAATCATCGCATAGATGGTTCTTCGGTGTGTGGATTTGTTGGAGGTGATGTTGATGGGAGGCCCACCCAGTGAGCGGTCGAGGGTCCCTGAAACAGTCAGGATCGAATCTCGCAGGGATTCGAAATCACGACGTTTTCGATTACCTCTCGCGAGCAGTCGGTTTTCCGGGTCGGCGGCCAATGATTCCCCTTCGGTCGCAACACGCTGCTGATAAATTTTTGATAGTACGATCCTGCGCACCAGTTTCTTGATGCTCCAATCTGCTGAAAAAGAGGCCGCAAGCTCATCTAGGACTTTCGGAATCGCTGGCGGCTTTGTGCGGAATCCGAAGTCACTGCGATTAGCGACGAGAGGTTTGCCGATCAGGTAGCTCCAAACGCGATTGACCATGACCCTTGCGGTCAGTGGATTGTCTGCTGTGGCGATCCGGTCGGCCAATTCTTTACGGCCACTGCCATCAGTAAAACGCGGTTCTTGATCGGATCGCAGTGCGGTCAGGAACCGGCGCGGCACAATCGGCCCTCGGTTACCCATTTGACCTCGAATCAGGACGGGGCTGTCAATCGGATTTGGCTTGTCGATAAGCATCAGTGGACTGGCGCCGTTCTTGGGACGTTGGCTGCTGGCAATGATGCCGCCAAGGGCGTAGTAATCCTCTGTCGGGATTGGGTCGAACTTGTGATCGTGACATCTTGCACACGCGACGGTCAGCCCGAGTAACCCGCGCGTGATTACATCGATGCGGTCATCGATGGTGTCGAGGGGATTGAGGAATTGACGTCCTAAGGTCAGAAAACCCATCGCTTCCAGGTTTCCACTCTCATTAGTCGGATCGGTGCGATCTGCAGCCAACTGGTGACGCACCATTTCGTCATATGGCATATCCTGTGCAAATGAACGAATTGTCCAGTCACGATAGCGTTCGCTACCTTTGTAGCGTCGTTCTTTGCCTCCTAAAGCGTAGCCCACCGTGTCAGCATACCTTGCGACGTCCAGCCAATGGCGACCAAATCGTTCACCAAAAGCTGGCGAAGCAAGTAATTGGTCAACGAGGCGATGGTAGGCATCTGGTCGCTTGGAGTTGCGAAAGCGTTGTATCGTATACAGACTTGGCGGTAGGCCTGTCAGGTCGTAGTACAGTCTTCGTATCAGCGTTGCTCGGTCAGCCCGCAAACTGACTTTGATGTCTGCCTCCGCAGCAGCAGAGGCAGCGAGTACATCAATTGTGTCTTCAACATCAGAGTGGATGACTGCATCCACGCTTTGACGTACCGGAACATTGAAGGCCCAGTGCGTACTTGGGTCACGATCCATTGGCGAGGTCGTGGCGAGATCGTGGTTGTGATCTGTCTTTTCCGGTTTTTCCATTCTCGGGTCGATGGCTCCTGACTCAATCCAGGCTCGCAATAGCTCGATCTGTGAATCAGACAGTTTTCCACTGGGAGGCATCTGAAGATTTCGATCTCTGTAGTTGATGACTCTTATCAACAAACTTTGATTTGGTTTGCCTCGGACGAGTACCGCGCCTCGACTACCTCCTTTTTGCATGGCAGCAGCAGAGTCCAAGAAAAGATCACCGTCCGACTCTCCGCTTTCATGGGAATGGCATTCGTAGCACTTCTCGATCAACAGTGGACGGACGTGTTTCTCAAAAAAATCAAGCTTGTTACTTTCAGTTGGTGTGGCACCCGGTGGTGTGCTCGGAGTTTGTCCTGATAGCTGTTCGGGGGCGCGGATAGCAAACGCCGTGATCAGTAAAGTGGGAGCGATGAATTTGCGATAGATAGGCACAGAAAGTCAGTCAACAGAAGGTCAGTAAGTGGTGTGGGGACTAACGCTCCAAGCGACGATTGGGGGCGCCGTGCGAACATGAGCGAGGAGGGACCGCAAACGGGAATCGATGCGAATTTGGTACATTGTAGCTGTCAATGAAAGATCAGCCAAACACGAGTGTCGATTGTCTGAAAAAGCCTGTGACATGGTGTCCCAAGCTCACTGCAAATGATGTCATTCGGCAGGGAATGCGGCGTATTGTTGCCTTAAGATTTCACCGGTCAGGCTACCCTGTGTTGCAGCTACCTGCTTTGGTGTTCCTTGGGCGACGATCGTTCCACCCTTTTCAGCGGCTTCCGGGCCAAGGTCGATTAGATAGTCAGCGGCCTGCATCAAAAGCGAATTATGTTCGACGATCACCAATCCATGTCCATCTTTTAAGAGAGCGTCAAAACAGTCTACTAAACGAACAATGTCTGCAAAGTGAAGCCCCGTGGTGGGTTCATCGAGAATGAATAGCGTTCGCTTTCGGGCTGTTGATGAAAGGAAAGCGGCAAGTTTCAGGCGTTGTCCTTCCCCGCTGGAGAGTGTTGTGGCGGGTTGTCCAAGTTTGATGTAGTCGAGGCCCACGTCGAGCATTCGTTTTAGTCGCTGTTGGACTTTTTCATGGCCGCGGAAGAAAATTGAAGCCTCGCGAACACTCATCTCCAGCACGTCTGCGATTGACCGGTCACGATAGCGAGCAGTTAGTATTTCCTCTCGGTATCGGCTTCCACGACAGGCAGGGCATTGCATGGAAACATCTGCGAGGAATTGCATGTCGATTTGGATAACTCCTGCACCTTCGCACTGGGGACACTGACCTTTCACACTGTTGTAACTGAAGTGACCAGGGCCAAAATTGCGTGTCCTCGCATCAACTGTATCTGCAAACACTTTTCGGATTGGATCAAAGGCTTTGACGTAAGTCACTGGAGCACTGCGTGGGCTTCGACTGATTGGTGATTGATCGATCAGCATGCAGTCTTCGATCTGGCTCAGTCCTGTGATTGATTTGAAAGGAAGCGGTTTTGCTGCTTCTCCATGTTTGGTTTGGCGAATGGCTCCATAGAGCGTGTCCTGTACCAATGAGCTTTTCCCGCTACCTGATATTCCGGTGACCAGGCACAGGAGTCCAAGCGGAAATTCGACGTCGACATTCTTTAGATTATGGCCGCTGGCTCCTTTGAGCGAAATGAAACCGCGAGGTTTGCGAGGCTCACGATCTCGAAGCGACCAACCGCGTTCGCCCGTCAGGAACTGCCCCGTCAAGCTCTCCTTGTTGGCGAGCATTTCTGTTTGGGTGCCTTCAAACATGATTTTGCCACCAGCATTGCCGGCAGCGGGACCCACTTCAATTATATGATCAGCAACACGGATCATCGTTTCATCATGCTCGACAACGATCACGGTATTTCCGCGGTCTCGCAAGCCTATGATCGTCTTTGAGAGACGCTCTACATCGGAACCGTGTAACCCAGCAGTGGGTTCATCTAGCACGTACAGCATGTTCACTAGGCTGCTTCCCAGCGCGGATGTCAACGCAACACGCTGTGTTTCGCCACCCGAGAGGGTTCGGAGTGTACGGTCGAGTTGCAAGTAACCAAGCCCAACCTCCTGTAAATATCGAATTCGGTCCGTTAGCTGGCGAATCGGTTCATCAGCAATCTTGGATTCACGTGTTTCCAGATCCAGTTGTTGAAAAAACGTGGCTGCCTCATCAGCTTGCATCGTCAGCACATCAGCGATGTTGCGGTTCTCAAGACGATACGCTAACGCCTCGGGTTTGAAACGCTTGCCGGTGCAGTCCTCACATGGCCGATAACTCTTATATCGTGATGCAAAGATACGGACATGCATTTTGTACTTTTTGCGTTCTAGCCAAGCAAAAAATCCGTCCAACCCCCCAAACTTCCGTTCCGGGACTCCGTGGCGGATTAGTTTCAGGTGTTTTTTCTTCAGTTTCTTAAAGGGGATGTCGGTTGGAATTTCATAATCATCTGAGAGTTCCAGCAGTTCATCTAATTCATGTTGGTAGGCGGGACTATTCCAGGGAGCGATTGCACCCTCGGCGAGCGAAAGCGACTTGTCGGGGACTACCAGTTCCATGTCAAAATCAACGATGTCCCCGAACCCTTCACAGGTAGGGCATGCTCCTAGCGGGTTATTGAAATTGAATAATCTTGGTACCGGGGCTGGGTAATCAATGTCACACCCGTCACAGCGACGAGACTCGCTGACGGTGCGTTTGATCCAGTTCTTGCCGTCGATCTCGATTGATTTTCCCGGCATGTTCGATCCGCTTGAAGCGAGCAGAACTGCGCGTCCGTGGCCCTCTGCCATAGCTGTTTCAAGTGACTCTGTTAGACGCGAAAGTTCTGCATCGCTTGTGACGCGGTCAACGATGACGATGAATTCATTCCCTTTCCGTCCTACTTTCTTGGCAAGCCGAGAACGATCGCTCTCGGATAAGTGAAACATTTCACCGCCTGCAACGAGTCGTAGATAACCTTCCTGCTGCAAACCAAGCAGGATTTCGCTGGCATCTTTTCGGCTGGGCATCCAGACCGGGAAGCCGATCATGGTTCGACTACCCGTGGGAAGTTGCTGCAGCGTTTCGGCAATCGTTGCAGGGTCGTCCCGGCGGACTGGCTCGCCACATCCAAAACAGTATAGGCTTGCGGCTTTTGCGAACAGTAACCGTAGATGGTCAGCAATCTCGGTTGCGGTGCCGACCGTGCTGCGATTTGTACGGGAGCCGCCAGCTCGTGTCACAGCGATGGCTGGTGGTATCCCTGTGATGGCATCGCAATCGGGTTTGTCCAACCGCTGAAGGAATTGTCGTGTGTAGGCAGAAAAACTTTCGATATAGCAGCGCTGTCCCTCGGCGTAGAGCGTGTCGAGTGCCAAAGAGGTCTTGCCACTTCCTGACAGACCACAAATGGCAATCAGCTTCCCACGTGGAATATCAATGTCCACGTTCCGCAGGTTGTGTACGCGGCATCCTCGAATAGAAATGAAGTCTTTACTCAACGCATTGGCCGGGGCTGTTGTTGTAGAGAATCGAACCAAGGTACCTGCACGGTGACACAAGGTGCAATCGGACGAATTTTCACACGTTTTTTAGCATGATGTCAATTCCTGAATTGGGTTTTTGGTGCCCGATCTGTTTTCCGGGCAAGTGCTGTTTCTAAATCCAGACTCGTTGCTTCCAAGGCGAACAAAGACGAACATAGTGGCGCGGCGGCATACGAAGTGCACTGCCGGGTTTTTTTACGCTCCCGAACAATGTCGGAAGAGTCGATGGTGTCATCAAAAGCGGAACGGGTAGAGACTCTACGGGATGAGATTCGGCGGCTGGATCGTCTGTACTACGTCGAGGCAACCCCAGCTGTATCAGATCTTGAATATGATCGGCTGCTTGAGGAGTTGCGGGATCTTGAGCAGCAGTATCCAGATCTTCAAACTCCAGATTCACCAACAAAACGCATTGGCGATGCGCCTGTCGAGCATTTGGTTCAAGTTCCACACCGTGTACCGATGCTGTCGATTGACAATACCTACAGCCGGGAAGATCTAAGAGCTTATTTTGAGCGGACAGAGAAGTTACTTGATGGTGAACCGGTCGAGTGGGTGATGGAATACAAGATTGATGGCGTCGCGGCATCAGTTCGCTATGAGCAGGGACGCATGGTACTTGCCGTGACGCGTGGAAACGGAGAGGTGGGTGATGATATCACTCACAATATCCGGACGGTCCGTGACCTGCCCCTGCAAATGGTTAGCGAGCAACAGCCAGTGGTGCTGGAAATTCGCGGCGAGGTTTACATGACTAATGCTGATCTTGCTGATTTGAATCTAAGGCAGATTCAAGCGGGTGCTGATCCTTTCAAGAATACGAGGAACGTGACAGCGGGCACGATTCGTTTGCTTAATCCATCCATTGCTGCTGACCGTAGTTTGCGTTTCTTCTGTCATGGAATTGGTGAAATTGACGGCCTGAAGGCGACCAACCACATGGAATTTCTGTCAGAGGTTGGTGTGATGGGGATTCCGCCCACACCCTCCGTGCGATTGTTGCCCAACGCAGATGCCGTGATGGAGACGGTTGCACAGTTGGAGGAGGGGATGCCGGATCTTCCTTTTGAGGTGGATGGGATCGTTTTCAAAGTCAATGATTTCAGACAGCGAGAACGTCTTGGGATGACGAGCAAGAGCCCGCGTTGGTTGATCGCTTATAAATTTGAAAAGTATGAGGCCGTGACAAGACTTGAGACTATCACTGTCCAAGTTGGAAAAACGGGAACGATTACTCCAGTGGCGAATCTCGTGCCCGTTGACATCGCAGATACCACTGTTTCAAGAGCCTCTTTGCACAACGCCGATGAAATTGAACGTCTCGACATTCGCGAAGGTGATGTGGTGGTTGTGGAAAAAGCAGGAAAAATCATTCCGAAAGTGGTACGGGTGGAAAAACATGAACGCTGCAGAGAGTTGCCACGTTGGGAATTCCCCACCGAGTGCCCCGAATGTCAAACCGGGCTGGAGCGTGACCCGGGCGGAGTCTACATCCGTTGTCCCAATCCGGCCTGCCCTGCTCAGTTGAAGCAACGTTTGCTTTACTTTGGCAGTCGACCTGGAATGGACATCGATGGACTGGGTGATGAGTTGGTCGATGTCTTGCTGGCCGAAAGGCTGGTCACCAACTATGCCGATCTTTATCGTCTCAACATTGAGCAGATCGCGAACGTCAATTGGTTGCGAAAACGTAAAGGAAAAGACGGGGCATTGATTGATGTTCAGGTCGGTGAGGCAAACGCAGGCAAGCTAATCGAAGGAATTGACCGATCTAGAACGCGTGGATTGGCGAAGGTGCTGGCATCAATCTCGATTCGGCATGTTGGACCGCGTGTTTCGAAGCTGATTACAAGGGAGTACCCCAGTATTGATGCACTCATGAACGCCAGGGTTGAGGATCTTGCAGCTATCCATGAGATCGGAGATGCGATCGCAGAAAGCGTTCATCACTTTTGCCACAGCGAGTACGGAACGCGAACCTTTGGCGAATTTCAAGCGGTCAGAGTGGACCTGACAGAGGCAGTGGAAGCGGTCGATGAAAGTTTACCGCTGTCCGGTAAGTCTGTTGTTGTGACTGGGACGCTCAAAAAATTTACCAGAGATGCCATCAAAACGCTGATTGAAGACCTTGGAGGTCGAGCGTCTTCAAGTGTCAGCAAGAAAACTGATTTCTTGATTGCTGGTGAAAAGGCTGGCAGCAAGTTGGCAAAGGCCAAGGGACTTGGTGTTGAAATCATGACGGAGGATGACTTCCATCACAAGTATGCCCCTGATGATGACCGGTAGGGTTTGATGAATTGGTTGCGACTGGCTCGATACAAGGTTCCAGCCCATTGAACATGTCGGTCAGTGCAAGAGCTCGGCCGGGTCATGCCCTCACTTGGACTCGATTGACCATCTGCATACCGCGGGCGATGTTGCGAATTGTTTCCTGTGCCAATTGTTTGTGGTAATAACTGCCGACTCGCCCTGTCAGTTCCAAGTGGCTTGCACTGCTGTCAACACGGAGGAAACGCAATTCACGTACCGAGCTGTTTGAAAGAATCTCTCGTGCCGCCCTCATGATTTCGTTTCGGCTATCAGGTTTCATATTGGTTTCCCGTGGCAAGGTATGCAGCTGGGGTGAAGTCATGGATTTCCACCTTGGAAATTTGCTACTTGATGAGCATGCTGAGTAAAAAGATGGATCCGCTACTGCATTGATGAAGTCTTCCACACGTATCACCAACTTACGTTTGCAAAGGCGAAATAAACGAGATTAGTGGGGGGGACATGGGGGTTGCCACGATGCATCCGGTTGCAAGCTTGGCTTGTTTGGACAGACAGCGAGTAATAATTGCTGCTTGGGCCTGACTTGGGTTCAAAAGTAGTGGATTGAAAATGTCGACTTTGTGCATCGCAACGAATATCGTGCAGCTCTTCGCTGAAGCTTCATGAATGCAAAGTGGGGGGCAAGTCGTTGTTTGACTGTTGCCATCGGCAACCTATAAGTCTGCGAGGAGGGTGAGCTACCTTCTTCCGAGCGACTTTATCAGTCATTTTGCCTCGGAGACTCGTTATTCGATCTGCAGGATATGGGGAGCACATTGCATCATGTGGTTTGACGTGGCTATCACGCTGAGCTGTGCTGGTTGCGGACTTGTCTGCGGTTGGATCATGTGCGCAGTGACAGGTTTTGACAATGATCATTATCATGTGAGGACTGAAGAACGAGGGGCATGTGGTCAAGAGGGTGAAGGATCTGCCGGTCAACTTTGTCAAGTTGCAAGCAGATTAAATGAATTCACTGGAAAGCTGGTTGAGAATATCAACGCGCATCAGACTCGGGTGCAGGCAGTAAGCGAAAAACTGCAGGAATTGGGGACTCCCTCCTCGGAGGTTGTGTTCGCCGCCGTTGCTCAGCTAATTCAGTCGAATGAGTTCATGGTAAAGCAACTGCAGAGTGAAAAAGATCGCATTCAGCAGCAAACAATGCATGTTGAGTCAGCAGAACGGAGAGCCGAGACAGATCTCTTGACGCAAATGCCAAATCGTCGTGCGTTTGACGCTCATTTAAGACAGCGTCACGCAGCGGGGCCAGAGGCTGCTGGGACGCTTGCATTGTTGGATGTTGATTTATTCAAGCAATTTAATGATATTTACGGTCACCGGTTTGGTGATGAAGTCCTTCGTGTGGTTGCGAATGTACTGCAAACACACTTGCAGCCTCACGGGCTGGTAGCGAGGTTTGGTGGAGAAGAATTTGCAATCATGCTAGATGACTGCCCGGCCATCGAAGCAGCATCGAAAATAGAACAGGCTCGGGTAGAAATCGGCCAGTTGGTAATGGAGGTGGATGGGCAGTCGTTGAAGATTGAGGCGTCTGCTGGGGTTGCGACGTTGATGGAGGATGAGACCGTGGAAAGCTGGCTGCAACGCACTGATGACGCGTTGTATCACTCCAAGAGCCAAGGCCGAAATTGTGCGCATCAGATGCAGGGCAACGAGCCTGCGTTAATTGAGTTGAACCCCGATGCTTTGTTTGTCCCGAACGTCAAAAGGTTGTCAATTGACGACTCAGGCTCGGATGAAAGGGTGTCAGACAGTACGCTTTTCAGCAGGGTAAAAGACAACGCAGTAGTTGCCTCCTTGGAAAATGGATCATCACTGGAAAAATTATTCAACGATAGGGCGGTCGTTCCTCTGGGGCCGAGCCACGTAGGCAGATCGTAATCGGCGTTCTTGATCGCAATTGTGGGCCACGAATTCCCGTTGAATGATCAATGAAAGGCTCCATCGCCCGGGGAACACCATTCCAGCATTTTCCGGATAGATCTTGTGTTTTTGCGGCGGATTTTCCGACTGGTTGCTACTAGCCCGAGTGAGCTTCTTTTGGTTTGTTGCGACACCTAACGGCCTGATAGGGTTGAATCAGCAATGACAAAAAATGAATTCCCTGCAGGTCGCGACTTTCGTGAACCAACCCGTCTCCGCGCCTCCGAATGCCGATCATGGCCACGCACAGCGCCCTATCCCCGCTGCGTGCAGCGAAGACGGAGAGGCTGCCGGTGAACTGCTTTCACTCGAGACATTGGAGTCTCTTCCACAGGATTTCAGGGTAAGCCAACAGGGTAAGCAGTGGACGAATGAATCGGAAAACCGTTTCTTTCACTATAGAATCCCAAGTTTTATTGATCATCAAGTCATCAAAACCCAGCTGTCAAATCATTCTCAAGGGAACAACATGCTTCGTCTGAAAAGTGTAAGAAGGTTATTGACGGCCATTCTGGCGACTTCATTGCTGGTTTGCACTGTTGCCTATTTCCATATTCGCAATGCCGCAGCGGAGGAAATGGACAACTCGGAAAATCGGCTTGCGATTCCCGAATTATACGAGGGCTCCGTAGTCGATGGACGCCGTCAATTTCGCCTTGTCGTTGATGAAGCCACCAAACAATTTTTTGAGGAAGGACGCGCAACCACAACGGCTGGTATCAACGGGCCCTACCTCGGCCCCACGCTGCGAATGAAACGAGGAGAAAATGTCGACCTGATCGTTGAGAATCGCCTCAGCGAAACCACCACGATGCATTGGCACGGAATGCATGTTCCAGCGAACATGGACGGCACACCTCATCAGGAAATTGAGCCCGATGAATCCTGGACGGCCAGTTTCCCGATTGATCAGCAAGCGGCAACTCTTTGGTACCATCCGCATCCACACGAAAATACTGGTCCGCAAGTCTACAGTGGCCTTGCCGGACAACTGTGGATTGATGATGAGGCGTCCGGTTCGCTCGATCTTCCAAACACATACGGTGTTGATGATATTCCCGTCATCATTCAGGACCGCAACTTTACCCGCAGCAATCAGTTTCGCCGCCCTGTTGGAATCGGCCTAGGCCAAGTAATTCTGATTAATGGTACCCGCAAGCCCTTCTTGCCAGTTGAGAGAAAACAGGTTCGATTCCGATTGCTCAATGGTTCCAATGGTCGTAGCTACTACATAGGATTTTCAGACCAGCGTCAGTTTCTTCAGATTGGGACCGACGGTGGACTGCTGGAAAAACCATTCGCCACCAATCGCGTCATCCTTGCTCCCGGCGAACGCGCAGAGATCGTTGCAGATTTCTCTGATGGCACAAAGGTCATGCTAAAGTCGTTCCCGGAAGCTGGCGTTATTCAAACGGCGCAGATGTTTTTTGGTGGTCAGGGAATCGGCGACTTTAACCTGATACAAATTCGCCCGTCGAATTCCGAAGCAGAAAAGAAACCTTCGATCGACACCTCGGCCGTCCTAGCTCATATTGAGCGATACAAGGAAGAGGACGCAACAGTCACTCGTCAAATCCAACTGGGAGGTCGCAGGCGAGGGCCTCAGAACACGGGCGACGCAGAAAGCGGGGATCAGAGGCGACGCCCCGAACTAGCCGATGATGATGAGGGCAATCGTGGTAACGGCCAGGCTCGCGGGATCGCCGGGCTGGTAGCAGGCTTGCTGGGTAACAACCCCGGTGGCAACAACGGACCACGCAGGATGCGATCAGCCGATCGCCCCGAGGTTGAAGATGCCGAAGAGGGCGATGAAAATCGCGATGCGACGGAACAGGTTGTAGCGGAAGCCGAAGAGCGACAACAAGCAGACGATAACGCTGGCCCAAGAAGGCCTGGGCTCGGAGGAGGCGGCGGTCGTGGAGACGCAGGGCCGGGTGGTCGTGGAGGCGCAGGGCCGGGTGGTCGTGGAGGCGCAGGGCCGGGTGGTCGTGGAGGCGCAGGGCCGGGTGGTCGTGGAGGCGCAGGGCCG
>NZHC01000018.1 GCA_002689655.1 Rhodopirellula sp.
GGCTCTGCGACTGAGGGTGGCTCTGCGACTGAGGGTGATTGAGCAATGATGGATTCTGCTTCTTCCATTGGCTTGGCCTTCTCGCCAAAGATGGAAAAAGGTTTTACTGGCGTGATGGCTCTAGCATTTGCAGATGCGGTTCTTGGCTTGAATTTTTTGACCGTCGCCACCGAGAGCTTTTTGTGATCGTCTGATGAAGATGGTTCAACCGTCGATAAAATCGATTTTCCGTTCTGAGCGATCCGTTTTGGATTGCTAGGTGATGTTGGCAATTGCTTAGGGTGGGCAACTGCTTTCGGCAGAGACTTGGGTTCAGGAAGCCCCAAATCGGCACCGAGGTTATTGGTTCCCGCCAAGATAGGCTGAGGGATCGTACTTTTCTTGGTTGCAGATCTTGTTGGCTTTTGCCTTTCAGCAGTGATGATGCTGCCATCTTCCTTGACCGTCACTGTCAGTGGTACCGACTGTTTTTCAGCCTGGTCATTCATAGTGGCCAGACTTGGCAGATTAATAGTTCTGCTGTGAGGAAGGACTTCCTTGGAGGGAGCAATCTCTGTGCTATCTGATAGAGAGAAGAAGATTGGAGTAGTCTTTTCCTGCTTCGAAACTGCAGTGGCGGTCTGCGGATCCTGGCCGAGCATTGAGGCAATCGACGCACCCTCGACACGTTTGGCAGATCCCGTTCTTTGTTTTGGCTTGGCAACCGAGGCAGTCTCTGGACCGCCTTTTTCGGTGGGCTTGGTGGATTTTGTGGGCGGGGTTGGAGATGCTGCTCCCTTTGCCGGCTGGAAAATATTTTCTGCCAATGTCACAGGTGGCAGCGTAGCATCGGCTGTCATCGCCGGTGCTGTGCTTAGCTGTTTCACGGGAGTCAGCGGTTGTGCTGAGACTGGTGGAACGTTAGCCGTCTGCGGTTTGACCACCAACAGTGGTTTGGGCGCCGGGATTATAAGAAGAATAGAAGCATCTCCGGCACTGTCTACTGGCTCGCTCTGTTCATGTTTGGACTTCGGTGTGGAATGGGACACCGGTCGTGCGGGTGCTAGTTTTGCGTTTACCAGGTCATTGTTCTGGCGATGGACAGATTGCAAAAGTGGATTGAGCTGCACGGTGGATTCATGCGTTGGTTCAATCGTCATGGTCGGGCCGCGGTCGGCAGGGCGGGCAATGCTCTGAGCTGTACCGATCGGATTTAGCCCAATTGCGGCGCCGATGGGACTGAGTTGAGCGGAACGCGATACTTGGCTTCCACCTGTGGTGAGCAGGATCGCCGCCTTCGATGGCGCATTTTGGGAAGCAACATAAGGGTTGGTGCGGACGTTGGGCGATAGCATGTCGGCGTTCAAAGGCAGCGGCGGAAGGACTGCTAGCCCTCCTTTCTGCGGCTCTTGTGCCATACACGGCGAGGCGGCCAAAATCAGCGCGACAAGCCACTGGCGTTGGCTACGTCTCACGCGATCGTTCTGTGCTTCTTGTTGGTCACGCATGCCGCATCCTTGCGTCCGTACGAATACGTTGTAGGCGCCATGGAGGCGCAAAAGCTTCATTCGCGGCCCATGAGAGCCGTTAAGCAGTAAAACTGATATCGGGTAACGATTGGTGGGACATTAACGATTCTCGCGTTTCCTCAATGTGTAACGGTGGTCGGGACCGTCCGACTCGACCGCTCCGCTCGCTGGCGAGCCGCCTCAAAGGCAATGATGGCGGCGGACGCTGCAATGTTTAGGCTGTCGGCTTCACCTGCCATGGGGATCCGAATTCCATCGATGGGTGACCCAGGAGATGCCTGCCAACGGTTTTTTAAGCCGCGAGCCTCGCTACCCAGCACGATGGCGGTAGGCCCATGGAGTTCGCATTTCCATAGGTTTTTAGATGATTCCACGCGTGCGGCAAGGATCTTAATGGATTGCGAAACTAAGAAGTCCCTCAACTCCAATTCAGTCGCGTTGAACGAGGGAATTTGGAAAATCGTTCCCAAACTGCTGCGAATCGAATTGGGGTTGTACTGATCCACACAGTCGCTCAGAAGAATGCAATCGACCCCAGCAGCGTCGGCAGATCGGAACACAGCCCCAATATTTCCGGGCTTTTCAATCTCATCCAAGACCAAAATCAATGCGTTTTCTGGCAAAGACAGGGACTTTAGGGAAGCACTGGGTCTGACAAATTCTGCAACAACACCCCTCGGGGACTGTCCGTAACTAATTTTTTCCATCAATGGATCAGCCATCCAATTCAGCTTTTGGTGGTCTTCGGCAAAGGCCATCACTGTTTGGGTTGCGTCTCGAAATTCGTCTTTTTTACCGTGAATTAGCGATTCTGGGACATAAATCCCACATAATTCCATGCCCGCTTGAATAGCCTGAGATGTTTCACGCCATCCGTCGACGAGAACACGATTTGCTTTCCGGCGGGAACGATTGTCCCGCATCCTGATCAAGTGACGTAGGGTTGGGTTGGCAGAACTTCGGAAAATGACAGGCTTAGACTCGCTCATCCATTCACTCTATGATTTTGAACCAGACGGTTTGGGTAGGCCAACGCTGACATGGCCTGCGTGGAGTAATTAGTCGGATATTGGACCGTCAGCAAAATGAATTCATTATGAATGATGTGCTTCGATGTGAGCCGGTATTGAACCGGCGAGATGAAAAAGCGTTCCTGAAATTGGAGCGGGAGTTATATAAACACGACGACTGCTGGGTTCCACCCCTGTGGGGAGTGCGTCGTGAAATGGTGGGTTTTAAACCTCACCCGTTCTATGATCAGGCCGAGAGGCAAGCATTTCTTGTTCGCCGTGGGAATCGGGTTGTCGGACGTTTGTTGGCCATTGTCAATCATGAGCATAATCGTCGCTATCAAGAGAAGCGGGGTTTCTTCGGCTTTTACGAGTGTGCAGATGATATCGACGCCAGCAACGAGTTGTTTTCAAACGCTTCCCAGTGGCTTCGAGAGCAGGGCATGACGGATGTCAGAGGGCCCGTGAATCCAAGTCTCAATTATGAGTGTGGCCTGTTGGTCGAAGGTTTTGACACCCCCCCTACGTACATGATCCCGTACAACCATCCCTATTATGGCCGGCTGATCGAGGGTTATGGCTTCACCAAAGTGCAGGATCTTTACAGCTATGATGCCCACATCGACATCTTGAACGACCTTGATCCGAAATTGATGTTCGTCGTTGATGAGGCAACCCGACGATTCAAGGTGAACTGTCGGCCAATTGATCGGAGTAATTTTACCGCTGACGTGCGATCTTTTCTCGAAATCTATAATTTGTCACTTCAGCAAACGTGGGGTTATGTACCCATGAGCGAGGCCGAGATTGACCATCAGGGTAAAGGTCTGAAACACCTGATTGTCCCCGAATTGACCAGTATCGCTGAAATTGAAGGTAAGCCGGTCGGCGCCGGTTTTGGCCTCTTGGACTTCAATCAGCTCATCAAAAAAATCAATGGTCGCTTGTTTCCATTCGGCTGGTATCAGATCAAGACGAAAAAACATACGATTGACCGCGTGCGCATGATCAGCACGAATGTGCTGCCTGAGTATCAAAAATGGGGCTTGGGGCTCGTTACCCTGGCGAGAATCTTGCCCGATGCCCTCGCTTTTGGAATCCAGATTGGTGAGTTCTCGTGGGTGCTGGAGAGTAATCAGCTCTCCCGCGGCACGATTGAGCGAGGGGGGGCCACTAAGACTAAGGTGCACCGCCTGTACGACCGGTCGCTGCTGGACGATTGATAGTACTATCGCCATGATTCGTGTTGGATTACCTATCCAATCTTGCATTTGCAAATCATACTTTGGGTTTTCATCCCGTCACTTCTTCGCTCCATCCTCACAATGCCACGAAGCAACGTTGTTATCACCGGATTGGGAGTCGTGTCTTCTATAGGCATTGGTGGAGAAGCTTTCTTTGATGGATTGTTGGAGAAGCGTTCTGGGATCACTTCTTTGGCCAATCGTACTGATGGTTGTGCTACGCCCTCTGCTTCGGATCCGCTGACTGGGCATTGGATCGGTGGACCAGTTATTGACTTCGAGCCCAAGCAGTACGTGCGTCCGCGTAAGTCACTCAAAGTCATGTGCCGGGAAATACAGACCGCGTTTGCAGCCTCCCGCTTGGCAATTGAGCAGTCAGGCCTGGACGCTTTGCTGCCGTTAAGTGAGACCGGCAGTCTGAAGCCCGCGGATGTGGGAACAGTCTTTGGCAGTGAGATGTTTTACGGCTCGCCTCTTGATATGGAGGATGCCATCAAGGCCAGTGTGACCGAGGACGGGAAATTTGATCCTGCCATGTTCGGTAGTGCGGCAATGAAAAAGGTGACCCCTTTATGGATGCTAAAACATCTACCCAACATGCCAGCATGTCATGTTGGTATCTCAATCAATTCGCATGGCCCAAACAATACGCTCGTGCTCGGGGACGTATCGGGCATGGCAGCGGTGATTGAGTCTATTTCATGTCTTGAGCGTGGCACAGCAAAAATGATGATCGCGGGTGCGACGGGTACTCGCATCAATACAACTCGAATGAATTATCGCGCTGATTTGCCTTTGGCTGCCGTTGCAGATCCAGTGGAGTTCAGTTCGCGACCTCACGACCCTGAATCGCAGGGAGTAGTCGGCGGTGAGGCTGCGGCAGCACTCGTTCTTGAAAGTCGTGAGGACGCGGAGAACAGAGACGCCGTCGTGTTGGCAAGAATTGCTTCTTACGCATCATGCTTCATCGCATCAGGTGGGATGCGAGGAGGCCAAAGGTCATCCAAGTCAGAGCCACAACTGCGAGGCTCGGCAGAAGCCATGGAACGTTCCATGGTTATCGCTTTAGCCGATGCAGGAATCGAAGCTTCGCAGGTCGGTTTGGTCGTTTCGCATGGGATGGGAGACACGATTATCGATTTGGCTGAACGTACGGCACTTGCGGCGGTTGTTCCCGACGCTCCTGTCATTGCTACAATCGCATCGCTGGGGCACAGTGGAGCAGCTAGTGGTATGGTCGATCTTGTCGCAGGCGCATTGGCTTTGGTGAATCGCCAAGTCCCGCCGACAGTTCAGCTGAGACCAAATAACGTAAATATAGGATTTCGTGACACATCAGAAACGATGGCATCAAATCATGTCCTTTGTCTGTCGCATACATCAGAAGGGAATGCGATCGCGATGGTGCTTGAGGCGCCGTGATGCTAACGCAAAATCTCGGCTTGGGCTCTCACCGTATTTTCTTGATTAAGCGTGTAGTGTGCGTTTGCAGGCCTGCGTTGGTGACTTGGTTTACCATGCCGGCCAGCGAGAAGAAAACTTTTTAGTTTTTTGCGTAACTTCTGCGGCGGATCTGGTAACTCCTTACACTCGGAGATTCCATGAGCGATACACACCAGACCGAAATTTTTGTCCAACAGCTGACTGAGTGTCAGGGAAGGCTGTTCGGCTATATCTACTCCATGCTTGGTGAGCATTCACGCGCGATGGACGTAGTGCAGGAGACGAATCTTGTGCTGTGGCGAAAGAAGGATGAGTTTCGAGCGGGTGCAGCCTTCATGCCTTGGGCATTGGCGGTCGCCAGATATCAAGTTTTGGCACATGTGCGTGATCAAGGCCGGGACAAGTGTTTGTTGGATTCGGAATTGGTCTTGGCGTTATCCGAGGAAGTAGAGCAACAGGTTGATCAGCTTGAAATCATGCGACTCGCATTGCGTAAGTGCATGAGCGATTTGCCGCGTGAGAAGATGGATATGCTGCAGTTGCGTTACTATCGTGCGATGCCGATTGCCGGAATTGCCAAGTCGATGGGACGCAAAGTAGAAGCGGTGAAAGTTGCATTGCTTCGATTGCGTCGTGGGCTGGCTGATTGTATGCACCGTCGAATGCTGGAGAGTTAACGTTGGCATCACCAGAGATTGATGAGTTTGAGCGCCTGCTTTTTGACTGGGAAGACGGCACACTTGATACAACGGGAACTGCGAGGCTCCGAGATTTGTTGCGGATATCTCCGGAAGCGCGAAATGTGTATATACAAAGGCAGATGTTCGGCGCAATTCTAAAGTTGGAAGGTGAGGCTGGAATAGCTTCGTCCAATTCCGAACATAGTGGACGAGAGGTTGGAACCGACCATGCGAGGCAGGGAGACACGCTGCTATCGCTTCGTGTTCCTAATGACGTGGCCGATGTTTCCATGATGCTGCATGATCCAAAAGACTCGCGTGAGGTGGTGCATCGTCGTTACAGAAGTCTTTTGTTCGTTGTTGCCGCGTCGATTCTTTTGTGCGTTGTGTTAGGGCGTTGGTTGCTTGTTGAGTCGCGTTTACAGTCTGCGGAGCAGGGGCAGCCTGCAGCAAGTGAAGCATGGCCAGGGAAACAGGAAGCCACCTCAGCCGGAATCGCTCTCGTAACTCGGTTGGTTGATGTCACATGGCAAGATGCAGAGTATGAGTTTACGGTGGGTGATGCTCTGTCTGCTGGTGTCGTCGGGCTGGACAGTGGTGTCGCTCAGATCGAGTTTTTCTGTGGCGCAACGGTGATCCTTGAAGGCCCTGCAAAGTTGGTTCTGGAATCATCGACGGTCGCACGCTTGCAGTCGGGGCGACTGCGGGCACAGGTACCGCCGGCTGCAAGAGGATTTCAGATACATGCTGACGAACTGCGAGTTGTGGATCTGGGGACTGAATTCGGGGTTGCGGTCAGTGACGGTGAGGCCGATTTGCAAGTCTTCGACGGTGAGGTGGAGTTGCATCAGCCAAACGGTGAACAGCGTCTTGTCTCTGCAGGTAACGCCATCACCCATGCTGCCGGCGGGGTCGTTGAAGCTGCAGAATTGACGCCAGATGAGTTCCTCGGGCTTGAAGCACTCGATGACCGAGTTCGGAATCAGAAGGAGGATCGATATCAACGCTGGCTGCGTCATTCAATGGAACTACGGAAGGATCCTCGAATTATTACCTATTATTCGATGGAACAGGATCGAGACTGGAAGCGAAAACTGGCCAGTTCGGTGGTTCCGGAAAATCGGGATCTTGACGGTGCCATTGTCGGTGCCAAGCGAGTCGTAGGACGTTGGCCACAGAAAAGTGCGATAGAATTCAAAAGGCCAGGTGATCGGATTCGTGTCAATATTCCTGGTCAATTTGGATCGCTCACCTTTGCCTGTTGGGTCAAAATCGATAGTCTGGATCGCTGGTTCAACTCGCTCTTTCTCACCGATAGTTATCAGCGAGGTGAGCCACACTGGCAAATTCTGGATACTGGACAGTTGTTTTTTTCCGTGCGTCGGGGAGGAGGCCCTGGGAAGGGCCACCACAAAGTGCTTTCGCCACCGTTCTGGGACGCTTCTTTAAGTGGGCGATGGTTACATCTTGCCACGACTTACGATGTTGAGACGAAGATCACTAGGCACTTTCTTAACGGTGAGAAACTGTGCGAAGAGCCAATACCCGACAAGCTATTTGTCCAACAAACTTGTGTTGGTAAGGCGACCATAGGAAATTGGTCATCACCTACCCGACCCGAGGCTGATTTTGCGATCCGGAATTTAAATGGCAGCATGGATGAGTTTATGCTGTTCCGGGATGCACTGAAACCCAATGAAATCCGTGAGCTGTTCATTCAGGGCAGACCCTGATTTTCGTTCGGGACGCACATCATGCGTTCGCGTTCAGAATCTTCCTTCACAATTCTTCAATATGATGTTTGATATGAAATTGAAGCAACCTTTCAAAGTGCTTGCAGCATTGGTTGGCTCTATGAGCGTTTGTTTCCAGAGTGAAATGCAAACGCAAGCACAAACGCAAGCACCTTTACAGACTCCTTCGCAGGTTCTGAACCAACAGGATGGCCTCAATGGGGAAAGTGATTCCACTGCAATGCGAGAACAACACTTCACCTTGAAAGTGTTGCCATTGTTAAAGTCCAAGTGCCTTGGGTGTCACGGTGCGGCAGTGGATGACATCAAGGGCGAATTTGATGTGCGCACACGAGCTGGCTTGTTATCGGGAGGTGAGTCGGGAGACCCAGGAGTGGTACCCGGGGACCTCGATAGCAGTAACTTGATTCAGGCTATTCGGTGGGATGGCTTGGAGATGCCTCCAAAAGAAAATGATCGGTTGACTCCGGAACAGATCACGGCGGTTGAGAGTTGGGTTGCGGCTGGGGCGCCATGGCCGGATGCGACACGGCAGCAGCAAATACTCGCCGCGGAACGTCTTGTCGAAGAAAATGATGAAGGAGTCTTGATGAAAACCAGCGGTGGGCTTTCTGATACGTGGACTTTTCGTCGCTATGACAAACGCGATGTGTGGGCGTTTCAGCCACTTCGCGAGACGTTTCAATTTGATTCGATTGATGGGTTTGTCAACGCACGCTTGCGTGATGCCAGGCTTGCGACCGCACCACAGGCATCGCCACGAGATCTTGTTCGTCGTGTGACCCTTGACCTGACGGGATTGCCACCGACGGTGGATCAAATCAAACGTTTCATGAAAGAGTGGAAAGAGGATTCCGAGATCGCCTGGGGCGATCTGGTTGATCGGTTGCTGGCAAGCCCGCAATATGGGGAACGCTGGGCACAGCATTGGCTTGATGTGGTGCGTTATGCCGACACTGCGGGATTCTCCAATGACTACGAACGATCGAATGCGTGGCGGTATCGTGATTACGTCATTCGTTCGTTCAATGAAGATAAGCCTTTTCAGGAGTTCATCCTGCAGCAGATTGCAGGCGACGAATTTCGGCCCGAAGATTCAGAGTCGATAATCGCGACGAGCTTTCTGCGAATGGGGCCGTGGGGAACAGCCATGATTCCGCAGGATGAGGCACGGCAGCTTTATCGAGACGATGTCGTTCATAGCATCGGGCAGTCGTTTCTTTCCATTCCCATGCGGTGTTGTAAATGCCACGACCATAAGTTTGATCCAATTCCAACTCGCGACTATTACCGAATTTATGCGGCCTTGGCTGGAACTCAGCCAGCAGAGTTGTCAGCGGCATTTCTGCCACAAGAGAACACCGCAGGCTTTCAGGCTGGTCAAAAGCTAGTTGATCGTCTGTATGCCTTTGCCGATGGAAAGCGTCAGGCCTTGGTCGATAAGCAGGAGTCTGCTGCTAAAGCTTGGTACAAGGAGCACGACTTGCCTTACAAAGGTGTGAATGCGAGACGAAAAGATCCTGAAGATCAGAAGCCACCTCGTCATGTTGGCCTAAGCGAGATGGAGAAGGGGCGTCTGAAGGTCAGGGAACAGGATGTTTGGATTTGGGAGCGTCGTAAAGAACGTTATCAACCGATGGTGCAAACTGTCTTCAATGGTCCCGACCAAAATCAAAATGGAAGAAAGTTGCGGAAGCCGGCGAAATTCAATGCCGAATGGAAACCGACCACCAACATCTTCACTGGCGGAGACCACCAGGCTGCAGGAGAACCTGTGTCACCCGGAGTTCTGAGTGCGTGTGGTATTCCGGCACGAGACGGTACCGATGAGGATCCGTTTGCTATTGACGAAGAAATCCAGGGCCGCCGTTTGGCTCTTGCAAAGTGGATTGCAGATAAAAAGAATCCTCTGGCGACACGGTCTTTTGTCAACAGGATCTGGCAGCATCACTTTGGCACAGGAATCGTCGGGACAGCAAATAATTTTGGAGCAAAGGGAGATCAACCTACTCATCCTGAGTTACTTGATTGGCTTGCTAGTCAGTTTCTCATCAACGGCGGGCGGTCAAAACCGTTGCATCGATTGATTGTGATGTCACAGGCTTATCGGCGTTCCAGTACGCACCCTGAGCCTCAGTTGGTGAAAACGATTGATCCGACCGGGCAGTTGTTGGCGAGTTTCAGTCCTCGACGCCTGACTGCGGAGGAGTTGCGAGATGCAATTTTATTGGTGACAGGAGAACTGAATCCCGAAATGGGCGGAGTACCGATCATGCCCGAAATTAATCTTGAGGTTGCCCTGGAACCCAGGATGATCCAGTTTTCAATTGCGCCGGCATATCAGCCCTCGCGGACACCCCAAGAACGTAATCGGCGCTCGATTTATGCCTATCGCGTGCGAGGACAGGCCGATCCTTTCATGGAAGTCATGAATTTACCCAACCCCAATGAGTCGTGTGAGGTGCGGGACGTCGCAGCTGTGTCACCTCAGGCTTTCACATTGATGAATAGTGATGTGATGACAGACCGCTCGGTGGCACTCGCCCAACGCGTGCAGACTCAACGCTCCGGCACGGAACAACAGATCGTATATGCTTTCGAACTTGCTTATGGCCGGCAGCCGCGGTCGCGGGAATTGCTGTCGCTAACCGCTTACGTTGAGGAAATGGTGACGTACCACAGGGAGCACAACCCTGAACCTGTGCTTTATCCTACCAACGTCACTCGTTCGCTTGTCGAAGAATTTACGGGTGAAACCTTCACGTTTGATGAAATCTTGCCGGTCTTTGAAGACTACGTCCCAGATACCAAGTCGGCGAGTGTTTCAGCTGAAGTCCGGGCATTAGCTGACCTCGCGATGTTGTTGTTCAATTCGAATGAGTTTGTTTACGTCTACTGAGCTTTTTTAGGCTTTCCCTGCAATGCGAAGCGTGTGCTCCATGGATAATTCCAGCCGGCGAGATTTCTTATATGGGTTAGGTGCCTCTTTGGGAGCTGTTGCTCTCACTGATCTTCTTGATCAGGAGGTGCGTGCCGAGTCGCTGGTAGGACCGCTGGCGCCCAAGCAGCCAATGCACCCGGCGCGGGCCAAAGCCGTGATTATGTTATTCATGGAAGGTGGGCCCAGCCATATCGACACGTTTGATCCAAAGCCGCAGTTGAGCAGATTGAACGTGACCGAGTCCAAGCGAACTTCAGGACTCGCAACCGGTAAAAGGTTTTACGTTGGGAGTCCATTTGAAAGTCGAAAAGTGGGTGACTCGGGGATTGATATGTGTGATCAGTTCATTCATTTGGCGAACAAACAAGTCGCCGATGAGTTGTGTGTTTACCGTGGTTGTCAGGCAGAGTCGTTAAACCATCCAGAAGCGCTGCTGCATATGAACACAGGCAGTCGCTTGGGTGAGGATCCGTCCGTCGGGTCATGGGTCGGCTATGGTCTGGGAAGTGAGAATCAGGATCTTCCCGGTTATGTTGTGATGACGGAACTAGCGCTACCGCAAGCAGGTTCAACCAATTGGTCCAATGGTTTCTTGCCTGCGTATTATCAGGGTACGAGATTGAGAAGCAAAGGTGCTCCCATCTTGGATCTGCAACCACCTTCTTTCAGGACACGTGACCATCAGCGAAGAGCATTGGATGAACTAGCCAAGCTCAATGCCGCTCATCTTGAGCAGCATCAACAGCATGATGTTCTTGCGGCCAGGATGGAAAGTTACGAGCTTGCCTATCGGATGCAAACTGCTGTTCCGGATATTGTGGATCTGAAAACAGAGACAGCGGAGACGAGGCAGTTGTATGGACTGGATAATCCTGTCACTGAGCCGTTTGGGCGTCAGTGCTTGATGGCACGAAAGCTTGTTGAAAAAGGCGTGCGGTTTGTGCAGATTTTTTCAGGCGGTTGGGACAGCCATGATTATTTGCAACGGGGGCACTCGTCTCGTATCGCAAGCGTTGATAAGCCAATTGCCGCTTTGATTCAGGACCTGAAGAGGTGCGGTTTGTTGGAGGATACGTTGGTCGTTTGGACAGGAGAGTTTGGTCGTACGCCCGACAATAATTATCGCGGTGGTGTTACTTCACTTGGACGCGGCCACAATGCCGATGCGATGAATATGTGGATGGCGGGCGGTGGAACTAAAAAAGGAGCAATCGTCGGTGCCACTGATGAAATCGGTGCAGAAGCCGTCGAATGTGTTCACCCCATCCGTGATTTGCACGTGACTTTGTTGCACTTGTTGGGGCTCAGTGATAGCAAGCTTACCTACTTCCATGGTGGCCGCTACAAGCAGTTGTCACAATTTGGCGGCGAAGTAATCCATGATTTGATCGCCTGAGAAAGACAGTCGCTTTTGATGTGCTGTCAAGAGATTAAAGGCGGTTCCAGTTCTGACATCTTGCACCTGCCTCGACGCTCGCAGTTGCTGGTTTGATTACGCAAATGTTAGAATGATCTTTCCGCTCAGATTGCCCTCATTGCGTAATGTGGCGGCTTCTTGTTGTCGGTGTGCTTCGACAACTTGGTTGATTGGCAGCTGAAGCGATATGTTGGGTCGTAGTTTGCCGTTTGCCATCCATCGATTGATTTCTTCCGCGGCAGTTTTCATTTCAAGTGCCGTCGCCTTGAACATCACGAAACCGTGTAAAGAGCATTCTTTGACATAAAAAGGCCCAACAGGGAACGAAGGTCTGGCATCCCGGCCTGCCATTAAAACCATGCGCCCCCGATTTGACAGCACCTCAATAGCTTGGTCAAAGTTGGGTTCTCGACGGGTTTCCCAAAATACATTGACGCCTTTGGGAGCTACTTGAAGAACAGAAGTTTCGATCGCTTTCTGCTTGTAATTGATTGCTACATCAGCGCCCAGTTCCAGCAGTCGACGATGCTTCTCCTCGGACCCTGCGGTCGCCAGTACCCTCGCACCACACGCCTTGGCCATCTGAACGACCATCGATCCCACACCTCCGGTGCCACCAATGCATAGCACGATTTCACCCGCCTGCAGTCTTGCTTCACGGAATAGACCGAGGTGAGCGGTCATGCCGACCAAAGCGCACGCTGCAGCAGTCTCGAAACTGACTTCGTCAGGAAGATGATAGCACCAGTCTTCATCAATGCAGATGAGTTCAGCAAAGGTTCCTTGGCGACCCTGTAAGCCTTGGTTTGTACACCAGACGCGATCGCCAATATTGAAGTTTTGGACTCCCTCGCCGACAGACTCAATGATTCCTGCTGCATCACAGCCAATGATGTAGCGATCGTTGATTTCAGATGCTACGGCTCCACTGCGAATGTAAGTGTCGATTGGATTCACGGAAACCGCTTGCACGCGAATCTGAACTTTCCCCGGTCCAGGTAATGCTGGCTGGATCTCGCCAATTTGGATTGCATCCGGAGGGCCAGTGTTTTCAATGTAGGCAGCTTTCATGGTGAAGACGTTTCTTTGACCTTTCAAATCGTAGCGTTGATGCAGATGGAGTCGCGTTTCTCGAGTAAAAAGTGTTTTCGCAGGAGCCGAAAAAAATGCTATTGTTACCGGCTAGTTGGACAGTGACAGTATGCTTGCTGTGAGATGCTGTTCTTAGCGAGGTGACCGGCTTGGCTTTGACATTTCACGTAGAAAATCCTCGGGAGACAAAAGGTCAATTCGATTTCTGCGTTCCGATGGGAGTTTGTTGTAACGTTCTTCAAGGCTCAAGTTGTCTTCGAAGCGTTGCATGTATTTCCTTCTTAACGCTTCTTCACACCAGACGCGCAGAGTTACAAGTTCTGTCAGCGGGTTACCCATGGACACGACACCAAGCATTTCAAGAGCACTGTCGGGTAATGGTAGTTTGATCGTATCTAATTCTTGTCGGCTAAGGGGGGCAGGCCGCTCTAAGCGAGAAAAGAATTGTGAGGAGGGCAAACGACGTTTTGATTCACCAGAAGTGCTGCGTTGGGAGCTTTCTGTCTGGCTTTGCTCAGTAATGGTCGGGTTTTTTGAGCGGGAAGCACCAACCACCATGGTTGCAATGGTTGCCTGTTTGGCGTCATCTGCAGTTCGGAAAACATTCGTAAGTGAACGTAGGTCGTCGTAAAAGGCTTTTGTGACAGCATCACCCTTGTTGAGCCTTTCTTGAAGAATGACTCCCAGTGAAAAGTTGATCCAATCGGTGGTTTCATCATCCAGTCGCATGCTTGAGCGTCTTGATATGGTGAAGTACGTGCGGTCAATTGCTTGCTTGATTGCCGCCCGGCGTTTGGCGGGGTCAGTTGATTCGATTTGGTCTCGTAATTCTGTCGGTAAAGTTTGTCGCCAGATTGCATACACCTGCATGGTTTCGAGCAGCAATTGTGAATCCGGTTGTGCCGCGATAATGGCGGCTGTCTTACGTATTCGGCTTTGGTCAGACTGATTGAGTCGGCTGAATTGGTCCCAACGCGAATTGAGCTGATCCATCTGCTCAAGTGTCATCGCCCTCAAGGCGACCTCTCGCTCTGCGGCGGGGGCTTCGGTCAGTTGATCAACAGCGTTATCAACGCTGTTGTCTCCTATCTCTTTCGAGGCGGAGATCATTTGTGCCCAATCTTTGTTAGCCGATAGTTCTCGCATCAGCTTGAGATCACCACCATAGTTGTAGGCACTCAAATTTCCTGCGATGGCCAAGTCTTCCAGTTCTTGCTGATACGCGTTGGATCTTAATGTGCTCGCAGTGAAGTAAACCGCCAGGCCGATGATGCTGCAGAGCACTAACAGGCCGACTGGCAGCCGCCATTGTTGTCGGGTTTGTTCAGCGACTGGCTGGTCTTTGAGTATGTCAGCAACAACTAGTTCAAGAGTAGACTCCACCAGTTTCATGCTGGGTGAGGAGCCAGGCAGGTCTTCAAGCAAGTCCCAGCCAGTTTGCAATTGTTGAAGCCGTGACCTCAATTTCTCGTTTGTCAGCAGGCGATTTTCGACGTCAACTTGCTCCTGTCGTTGAAGTTCACCATCGAGATAGGCGACCAGTAATTCATCATCAGGATCAAGAGGAGCATTGTCAGAGATAGTTGATGCGCTCATCGCTTTTCCTCCTGTGCGCGTTCAAAGTCTTCTTTTTCAATCTCGCTGTTGATTAATCCGGCATCGATATACGGTTGCAATAGTTCTTTCAGGTTGACTCGCGCACGACTCAGTAGTGATTTGACTGCCTTCGTTGTCAGATCCATGGTTTCCGCTATTTCCAAATAACTCATGTTTTCGAAACGAGAAAGCATGAGTGCCATGCGCTGACGCTCACTGAGGGCCGCAACCGCAGCACGAACCACGCTAGCTCGTTCGTCACCTTCGACCATTCTTGTAGGCATCATTCCGCTTGATTCCAGAGCGGTAGCAGCCAGCAACTGAGGCCCGCTAGGTGAGTCTTCGGCTCTGGGAGCGTCCACTTCACTGACTTCTTTTCTCCGCCCTAGAGATCTGGCGGCGTTGCGGGCAACATTGCCAGCTATGGTGAATAGCCACGTAGAGAATTTTGCACCTGGTTCATAGGTTTTCCTTGCCCGGAAAACTCTCATGAATGTTTCTTGAGCGAGGTCCTCTGCCAAATCATGCCGTGGGCCAATGGTGTGCATCAACCTGACCAACCTTCCCTCGTACCGCTGCATCAGCTCAGCAAAGGCACTTGCGTCATCATCGCGCACGCGCAGCATCAGACGCACGTCCGGATCGGACTGCTGGTAACGTAATGCGGTCGATTCACTGACAGCCAAGTGAATTATTTCGGCTAAAGGTTGAGCTGAACTTAAACGCTTAGTCTACTCGTTACCAACCATTTGCGTGAGCATAGGTTTCGGTGCGATTTGCAGCACGTCCTAAATGCTTCGAAATCAGGCTAGGATGTCGTGAATTACGTGCCCAATGTCCTGCTCAAGTCTTTGGTGCCCCGCTGCGTGAAGTCGATGGGAATGCAATCCCAATTGATGCAGCAGCGTGGCATGGATATCGGTGACATAGTGAGGAGATTCCACCGCATGGAAGCCGATTTCATCGGTGCTGCCGTGAGCGATTCCCCCTTGAATGCCACCCCCCGCCATCCAGATGCTGAATCCATGGGGGTGGTGGTCGCGACCATTGGAGCTCTGGGACCCTGGGGTTCTTCCAAACTCGGTGGCGAAGACGACGAGTGTTTCATCGAGCATTCCACGTTGTTTCAGGTCTTGCAACAAACCTGCGATTGGGCGGTCAACTTGCTTTGCAAGTTCGGAGTGTTTTGCCTTCAGGTTGGAATGTTGGTCCCACGCACCTGCTGCGCCATCACCGTGCATGATCTGAATAAAGCGTACCCCCTTTTCTGCGAAACGTCGCGCAGTCAATAGTTGCTCGCCAAATGGACACGTCTCCTTCTGGTCCAAGCCGTACAGCTTGTGGGTTGAGGCTGTTTCCTGATCAAATCGAATGACATCAGGCACCGCTGTCTGCATTCGAAATGCTAGCTCATAGGATTTAATTCGAGCATCTAATGCAGGGTCGCCCGGATAGTCACGGCTGCTGAGTTTGTTCAGTTTGTTGACCAATCCAAAACCAAGCTCCTGCTCCGCGCGACTGATGCTTCCTTCCGGTTGGGCGAATGCGAGTGGGTTCTTTGCGTCGACTTTCAGTTTGACTGCGTCGTAGGCTGGGCCAAGGTAGTGCCCATCGCTTCGATCAAAAAATCGCGGTCCCATGCTGATGAATTGTGGCAGATTTTCATTGAGAGAACCGAGTCCGTAGTTGACCCATGCACCAATCGTTGGAACCCTTGGGTCCAACATGTGCCGACCAGAATGGAATTGCACCTGCGCGCCATGGTTGTCGTCGGTAGTCCACATGGACCGGATCACTGCAATGTCATCCACGCGTGAGCCGACATGGGGGAACCAGTCGCTGACCTCAATCCCGCTTTGCCCGTACTTCTTGAAACCAACTTGTAGAGGATAAATCTTATTTCGTTGTTGGCCGTTTGCATCGTTCACTACAACAACACGTACTTTTTTCAGCTTCTCCGGCGACTGCACCTCCGCGAAGGGCGTTTCTGCAATGCTCTTTCCTGCATGCTTTGTTAAAGCTGGCTTGGGGTCAAAGCTCTCCATGTGGCTGACCCCACCTCGCATGAATAGCCAAATCACATTCTTCGCGCGGGGTGCAAAGTGCGGGCGGCCATCAGGCACTGGGTCGTTTTGTGCGTTACTGGCTGTGTTGTCCTGGGCAAGCAGTGCTTGCAGAGCTATACCACCCAATCCAGTCGCGGATCGCAGAAAAGTGCGCCGACCCTGCAGGTCGGTGTCGATTTCCGTTTGTTTGTTGATGGTTCTCATGTGCGGCGTGCAAGCATTTGTTGGGCAAGAACATTCGTGTCCAGGGGCAACCCTTAGCGAATGGTGATGAAGTCGTTGTGGTTAAGAATTGCCTGCACAAACCGAGCTCGTATTTGAGCAGCACTCGATACCTGCTCTAGTTTTTCCATTTGTGCAAAGTAGTTCTCGCAGGCGTTTTTTTCCGGAGCCGAAGGTGGACGCGTTAGAATCAATGCAAAGGTGGCGTTGATGAATTCAGAAGTCGTGCGTGTCTTGGTTTTTTTGTACAGGTTTTTTGCGATCTGATTTGACATTTCGATCGATAGACGACTGTTGGAAAGTGCCAGTGCCTGTTGTGGAACTATACTTTCCGAGCGACGGTAGCATTGCAGAATGTCAGCATTGTCAAACATCTCCAAGAAGCTGTTTTTCTGGTCCCGCGAGTGTTTGAAGTAAATGCTTCGCCGCCGGACTTCTGGTCCGGGGTCAATCGATGCTCCACCTACCTTCGGATCAAGTTCACCAGCTAAGAATAAAAGACTGTCACGGATGACCTGCGATTCCATTCGACGCGAGTTCATTTTCCAGAGAAACTGGTTGTTGGGATCTCTCGTTAGGTTGTCTGGCGAAGCCGCTGCTGTTGAAGCACTCAAAGCGTACGTCTCTGAAGAGACTATCAGGCGGTGCAAATGCCGGAAACTCCAGCCTGAATCAATGAATTCAGTGGCCAGCATGTCGAGAAGATCCTTGTGGATTGGTTCGGGTGAGCGGAGCCCAAAGTCAAAGGTGGAGTCGACGAGAGGTTGGCCAAAATGTCGCATCCATACATGGTTGACCGCAACTCTCGCTGTTAGCGGATTCTCATCTGAAGTGATCCAGTACGCAAATGCGAGTCGACGACCAGTACTGATGCGCGAGTAAGTGGCAGGGTACTCTTCTTCCTTGTCAGCAGGTGATTCAAGGGCCTTGAGCGAACCTTTGATCGGAGTGAAACGGATGGGGAATTCTGTCAACTGTGCAATGAGTTCTTGCGTTTGCTCGATCTTCTGATTGATTGAAGCAAGTTTCTTTGGATTCGATGCATTCATTGTCGCGTCGTGTTTAAGTAACGCGAGTTTCCACTCGGCTTGGCGTTTCCCCGCAGTTTCCGCAAATGTTTGGAGCTCGGCAGGGGGTAGCTTGTGCAGTCGATCTGCTTCGACCGAATGAAGCATGGCTGCAAGCATTCTTTCGTGGGCGATTGTTGCTTTGTGGTGGGAGTCAGCAATCTTGACTGCTTGCTCGGCTTCACTGACCGTCGTTGCATCTTTGTTGTTCGCTGATTTCAGCTCCGTACTTTTGCTTAAGTTTGTAATGTGGATCGAATCGAAATCAATGGTTGCATCAAATCCGGAAAGGCTAATGAATCCGTTGCGTCTGTTCGGATAGCTGTAAGCAAGCATGTACTCACCATCAATCCATATGTTCACCAAAGTGCCTCGGATTGCGAAACGAAGTTCATGGCGTTGGCCGACCGTGACCGCAAAGGCTTTTCGACCTTCATTCGGATAAATCGCTTGCTTATCACGCTGATAGGCAGCCTGTACTTTTGGGCTGGGAGCATGAGCGCTGGTGTACACGTAGTTCGCGTACCCGGAATCATCAGATTGATCAAAGCGGATGGTGACTGATTTGTAAGTGCTGCCACCGGTGGTGGTGTAGTTGCAACGTAAATCGAAATCCCTTGGTGGGTTGATTAGCAGTCGGGCTGTTTGTGGTTCACGCGTTGATTTGGTTTGACTTAGGGTGCCCTTCCGATGCTTCCATCCATCTCCTGTTAGCTGCCATTTACTCGAGTCCAGGGTTGTGAAATCATCATTGAATTCAAATGCCTCGACGTTTTGCAACGACTTAGTTGCAGCTTTGCGGGTCAGTTCGTCGCGATGAGTTTTGGCTGCGATCCGGCTTTTCTCGCTGTCCTGAATCTCCGCTTGCACCTTTGCCAAATGAGCCTTGAGCACATACGGTCTTGTGCCTGGTGAGTGTGCTGAAGGTGGCAGATCGATGGGCTGGATTTTGTGTTCAAAATCGGCCAATATGGTTGGCACACCTGGCGAAATTGCCTGTGTTTTGTCCGGAGATTGAGGGTCCCCTCTCCGGTGAAGGTACGTGACACGGTTGATGTTGTCGTCAAATACGCGAGGTAGGCCTGATTTTTCGAAGTCGGTTGCTTCTGGGAGCGGATCAAGCCTGACTTGGTGCGGTTCAAAGATTGCACGGAGACGGTAATAGTCTCGCTGGGTGATGGGGTCGTATTTATGGTCGTGGCATTTCGCACAATTCATTGTGAGTCCGAGAAAGGCTTTGCTCGTATGTTCGATGGTGCTGTCGAGCCATGTGGTGCGATTGAACAGGTAGTAGTTGCGAGCCAGAAAACCAGTGCCAGCGATTGATTCGAGGTTTTCTGGATTTGACTCGTCTCCCGCCAGCATTTCAACAATCATCTGGTCATAGCCCTTGTCTTTGTTGAGCGAGTTGATGATCCAGTCCCGCCAATGCCAAAGATGTTTTTGGCTATTTCGTAATTGCTTTCCCAATCCGTACCAGTCACTGTATCTCCAAACGTCCATCCAGTGCCGTGCCCAGCGTTCACCGTGTTGTGGACTGTGCAATAGTTCGTCGATGATCTCTTGGATTGCACGTTCGTCATCGATTTGGGTTTGCGTGGGAGGAAGGCCAATAAGATCAAGGTACAGGCGACGAATCAGAGTCCGCTTCGACGCAGGCGGCCCAGTCTGGATACCGGCTTCAGTCCGCTTTTGTGATAGCAACAAATCAATGGGGTTGCCCGGTGGATCTGCTTGCTGCTTTGAAAACGATAGCTTCTGAAATGCCCAGTGGTCTGCGGGGTCCACTGGCACGAGTTCGGCTGGGGTATTGCAGCCCTCGTTGATCCATTGTCGAAGTAGTTTGATTTGGTCGGGTTTCAGAGGTGATCCCTCGCCGTGTGGGGGCATTTGATCATCATCTCTCGTGCTGATGCGTTGCAGCAGTAAACTTTCCGCGGGATTGCCCGGTGTCAGTGCAGGACCGCTAGCACCCCCGGTAAGCATCAGGTCACGCGTTTCAAGCCGAAGTGCGGATTCCTGTTTCAGTGCGCCGTGACATGAGTAGCACTTTTCTGCGAGCAGTGGTTTTATCTGCGTCAGATAATTGATTGTGGCAGGCAAGGAATCAGAAGCATCCGGTTGCTGTGAACAAAGGCTTGCCGCCCAGCAGCAATGTAGCGTGACAGCCATGCA
>NZHC01000019.1 GCA_002689655.1 Rhodopirellula sp.
ATCAGACGTGCTTGTACCTTGCCGCGCTAGGGCTGGCTCGTTTTCAATAGCGATGGCCGCGTCTTGCTCATGGTTTTTCGTCTGGTGCGTCTTCTCTGTCCGCGGTTCCCCTTGCGAATGATCAACGGCTGAGGGCTTGGCATCAGCAGCGTTGTGTTCAGCCGGATTCGTGTCCGCAGCGGATTGAGCGGTTTGCGAATCTTTGCGATCGCTTTGAGGCTCGGTGGTTGCGTGGTTGGCAGCAGCGGAAAAACCCTCCAGCACGGCGGCGTCAACCTCAATAGGTTCAACGCCCTCTCTTTCCAGCAGTTCAAGCGCTGACTCCGCAGCATGTCGCACCGCGTAACCTTTGTCCTCCAGCAGTTTCTTGAGCGCGGGAATGGCTCGCCCATCGTTACGGTCCGCTAGCATACTCGCGGCATCCCGACGGATATTGTCTGTATCATCACTCAGACAATTAATCAGAGCGAGCACTGCCGAATCTGAACCGTGTGTTCCGATGGCCTTTACGACATCCCGTCGAACATATCGATCGTCGACGTTCAATAATTGAACCAAAGTCTTCAGTGTCAACGGATCGTCCAGCTCGCCAAGTGCAGCGATCGCGTTCCGCCGTTCGTATGAAGTTGATGCATCGCCCAAAGCGACAGCAATCAGATTTTGATGATCAGCCAAAGGTGAGTTTCCTTGATTGGATGCCCGCAGGATTGCTCAGTGATCCAGTCTAATACTGGGTTGGAGCACGTCTATTGTTTCCTTTTCAAAAGGGCAGTTGCGTTGTTCGTACGTGTGGCTGAGAGTTGGGTTCTGGCCATTTTTCCGGTTCACGGGTCAGATTCGCTCCCTGAACACACGCTGATTGAGCTCTATGGATACGGCCCCTAATGCCTTGAGTCATGGCGCGAGGAATATGGATTTCCCGTCTTTTCGATCCGTTTTGTCCTGCGTTGGACATTTTTTCGACCGGCCACCCGCTGCCAGGAATCACGATTGCGGTGACTTTATCCTGAACCCGATGGGTAGAACCGTGGCACTGTGACACGAGGTAGGAACACGAACCCGGTCAAGAATGCAGAGATGTGGATACGAAGCAATAAGGGGTGGGCATGCGGCACCAATCCACTGCACCTGCGGGACACGATCTGACGGGGTTTCTGTCAAACCGAGAACGTGTCTAAGCCTTGTTCCTGTGGACACTACCAGGCTGTTTCTGGTGGATTTATTTTCGGATGGATGACAGAAAGGATCTTCGTGGGTCTTCAGCAAATCGACATGCCAGATCATTTTCCGACTCGATTCAATTGACCGCGAGGCCGATCGCCTGATTGAGTTGGCTAATGAACAGAAGGAGCGGTTCATGTCGTCCGACCAGAAGGTGATGGGAACTACGTCAGCTGTGATTTCCATCTCACCCAGTGTGCTCTTCAGTGGATTCACGACAATCATTTGCTTACAGCTGACGGGTTTGCGAACTTGGTAGTGGGTACGGGGTCGTGGCAATGTTGAAGGCCAGAATGGGAATGGACTTCATTGGCTTTGAAATTGAGCAGGTGCTGGTTGACGAAGCCAACGCATTGGCTGCTCAAACCATTAGCGATGCCGCTTTTCATTGTGGAAGTTTCATTCCGCGTGAAACACTTGAAAATCTTGACATGGATTGCGAAATTTGAAATGTTACCATTGAAGAAGATGAAGTTTATCGCGAGATTGGACTCGCGATGAACGATTTTGACAAGTTCTTTGTCTTTCCGTGGCCTGGCGAGCAGGTGTTCTTTGAATGGGTCGTTGGGTAGTCGGCTGCGTCTGGCGGAATTCTACTTACCTATCGTGGCCGTGAAGGAATGCAGTTGCAGCGTAAAGATTAGTATTCAATCACCCGGCCAAGCGATGAGTGCCCCATCCGCTGATGTGCGTCGCTGCATTCCGGTCACCTTTTGAGCGCTCCGCCTGCGTTGCACGGACTTGTTGCCACGCTCATAAGCTGTCAAGTACCGGAAGTGATGAATGATTTCACATCCGGCAGTGGTTCTTACCAGCAGAGACCAGCATGACCGAGTTAACACGTGCCCAGACGGATCGCATTATACAGATGGCATGGGAGGATCGCACCAGCTTTGATTCCATCCGTGTACAGTTCAAACTTTCCCCGGGTGATGTGATCAAACTGATGCGTCGGGAGATGACGCCCAACTCTTTTCGGATGTGGCGAAAACGAACTCGTGGTCGTACGACGAAACACGAGCGGAAATTCGACTTGCAACACCCCGAAAACCCTACACGCCGGTTTCGATGCAGATCACAACGAGGCTGAGGATGAAGATCAAGCGCGTCCGTACAAAAATGTGTCACGAGTGCCAACAGGAAAAGCAGACACTGTACCGGGTGCGACAATCCGCCGATGCGCCATGGCAGTTTGTCTGCAAAGTTTGTCTCCTACCTATACGCACCGGGAACCCAAGTTATCAGTACGGAGGCACTTGGAAGAGCAAGAAACGACACTGATCTCCGATCTCCCTGCAGTTTCAAAACGTTTCGCGGCGACCTGGCACAAGATGCGATCCGCTGGTGTTGCGTTCTCACGTACTGAGGCCGGATGACCGGGCGTCTAAGTTAGGTTTTCCATGTATTTTGCTGCCAACGTCTGGTGCTTCTGCATACGTTCCGGATCCATCTTGCGAGCCATGGCGCACATCATTGCCCAACGAGGGTTCTTTCCCAGTTCGTCAACATGGTTGGAAATCCACCGCCAATACAGAGCATCCCAGATGTCACACCAATCCCCTTTGCCATAGTTGCTCATCTTCTTTACGTAAGACGAACCGGAAAAGTACGGCTTGGTCGTAATGTTCCCACCGTCAGCGTTTTGGCTCATCGCGTAGACATTGGGCACCATGACCCAGTCGTAACTGTCAATGAAAAGCTCCATGAACCAACGATAAATCTCGTCGGGATCGATTTCGCATAGGAACATGAATCCACCCAATACCATCAATCGTTCGATGTGGTGGCAATACCCCGTGGCGAGTAGACGCTTGATAACATCGTCCACGGGAGCAATCCCTGTGGTACCGTCATAAAATGATTGCGGCATTTTTCGATGATGCTGCCAATGGTTGGTGGTACGCATCGATACCCCCAGATCGTTGTAAGTGGCACGCATGAATTCCCGCCAACCAATGATCTGCCGGATGAATCCTTCCAACGAGTTGAGCGGAACGTCATTCTGATCTGCATATTTCAAAATTGATTTAAGGATTTGTTCGGGCGTTAGCAGGCCAATGTTCAGCATGGGGGTGAGGATGCTGTGCCAGAGCCAAGATTCTCCTTCTACGATTGCGTCTTCGTAATCGCCAAAAAAATCGAGACGCCGTCGCGTGAAGTGATCAAGCCATTTCTTGGCGTCCTTACGTGAAGTGGGATAGTACAGTGTGTCCAGGTTTCCGAGATGGTTTGGAAATGTTTTGAGGACGTAGCGTGCAGCATCTGTGTCGCACTTGTCTCGTTTCAATTCAAGTAGGGGAGGGATCGAACCCAGCAGTTTCTTGGGGACTTTTTTGCGATTATCTTCGTCGAAGCTCCATTTTCCACCCAACGGCTTGTCGTCCTCCATCAACAGATCCAGCCGGCGGCGTTGCCACTTGTAGTAATCACCCATGAACCAACGTTTCTTTCCGACTCGGTATTGTTGATTCTCGCTGTCGTCACAAAGAAACATCGGATTTTTTAAAAAGGTGAGTTCCGCACCTAGTTCCTCACAGACTCTGATAAGCCTCTTCTTTAGCAGGAAATCTGCTGGCTCAACGGTCGTGAACTCCGTCTCGGCACTGTTGCTCACGCGTTTAACTTGCCGTCTCAGGAAATTGCTTTGGTGTTCATAATCGACATAAGTGACAGAGAAACCGGATGCTTCCAATTCACTTTGATATCGCTTCATCGTTGCGCGGTGTAGCCAAAGCTTTTGAATGTGGAAATTGATGGGGTGGTGTGAATCTCCAAAGAATAATGAGTCTTCTAACAAGACTATTCGTTCCGGTTTCAGCTTGAGGCCCGGGTGTTTTTGGAATAGTTGGTTAGGGAAAATCAGAAGGATCAACTTAACGGACCTACGTCGGTGGAATGCTATGCCGGTCGTGCGTGTCTCTCATATTGAGTCGCACGTATCTTGAAGACAACATCAGGAATTGGTTAGCGGTGCAATTTGCATTTTCTGTTCGGTCAAATGACGCCATTCGTTTTGGGGGGGATTGCGAACTGGTGATAGGTAACAGTAGGAGGAAGGTAAGATGAGTGACACTGAGTATTGCACAAGTGTGCGCACCCGGTCGGAGCGGACGCTGAATGAGCAACAATCACGCCGTCAGCGTGTTGCAGCGATTCAGGATTGATTTCTCTTATCGATCGTTTCATTGTCCGCCGAACTACTTTTCTAGGACGGGCCTCCCAAATCTCGACGGAGGATCGAACCTGGTTTTGACCGCAGCGAGCGTTAAAATCCGATAGTTGACTAATCGAGGCTAGCCCCGCTTTTGCAGTCACTTGAAGTGTAGGGCTGCAATTCCCTGCATGTCATTGCCGCCCAGTTGGATGTCAGAGCACAAATCATCGTGCCGAAACCGTGTCGTGAAGGAAGCCCATTGCTGAGAAAGGCATGCCGCAGTCAGAGCTTTGCCCGGTTGGCAATTAATTTTTCACGCGTCTTTGACGGACGCACCGATATCTTCGATGTTCGGATCAGGTTAGAATTTGTGGTACTTCTTGAAGCCCTTGCTCATGTTTCTCGCCCTCCTTCAATGCAACACACTCCGATGAAAACCAGCCCCAAGATTATCGTGTGCACTCTGATCGCCCTTCTTCCGATGGCGATGTGTTTTGCGACAGCCGGCACCGTGGACCCTGCTCAGTCCGCCTGGCACAAGAAGTACAAGACGCAAGACAATGCTCCTGATCCTTCGGAAATGCTGCTGAACACTGAAAAAGAACCGGAACTTGCGGATGGTTTTGTACCGCTGTTCAACGGAAAAGATCTCAAAGGCTGGACGCCCAAGGGTGGTGAGTGCAAATTTGAAGTCAAGAAAGGCATGTTGGTTGGAACCTGCGTTCCGGGTACGGCTAGTACCTATCTGTGCACCGACAAGTCGGATTACAAAAATTTCATTTTCACCTGTGAAATGCGTTGGGAAGTGGATGGTAATTCGGGCGTCATGTTCCGTGCTAGAACCAAAGGCGGCAAAAAGGGCGTCACGGTGTTCGGACCTCAGGCGGAGATGGAGGGAATTACTGGAGACCGATTCTGGTCCGGCGGTATTTATGGTCAAAGTTGCGGTGGATATTTTTATCCCGTTTGGTTGAAGGAGCACGACGCTGCAAGGAAGGCGTTGGATCGCAAAGGTTGGAACCGGCTGACCATCTCAGCGAAGGGGAATGTCGTGAAGACATGGATCAACGGTGTCCCTGTAGCGCATTGGGTAGACCAAAATGAGTACCCAGATGGTTTCTTTGGATTGCAGATCCACAAAGGAAGCAAGGGCCAAGTGGTATGGAAGAATATCCGCGTGAAAGAATTGCCCTAGACCAACGGTTGCAGCCTTGCAGGCTCACTGCATGAACGATTTCACGCGCGGAGGAGAAGGCTGAAGGCGCCGAACCATTCAGGCAGGGGAAGCTGCGGTCAATCCTCGGGAACTTCTCAGATTGGTGTTTTCGTCACGGATTGGATTTCCGAAATTGGGTTGCATTCGGGCTTGAAGGGTTCTGTTTGTGATACGCCTCGAGCTCTACTTTGCTGACTGCCTTATCGTGATTGCTATCGGCTGGCATTATGAAGCATTGGACGAAGGTAGCGATTCCAGCCTCGGCGAGCTTGCCATCCCGGTTTTAGTCAAATCTTGCCAAGACTTCTTCAACCGGAGGTGGACAGTGTGGTTTGCGTCGGAGCGGCCTCTCGATTGTGGAGCCCCCCCTTGTCGCGATCCTCATCGCCTCGATTTGAATGCGGCTCTGGGCGATTCTGCGTCGCTGATGGCTGGCGTGCGAGGCGTTCTCGTTGTCCTGTGATGCGCGCGTTGGCGTCGCCGCGACCCTCACGCGCGAGTTGCCCCCAAACGCAGAGATATTCCGGGATCGGGATCATAGCATCGGCATTGCGATCGAGAAGCTGAAAGAGATCGCTAGCAAGTTTTCGCCACCGATAGGCTTCGAACTGTGTTGTACAAACTCTGCAGAATCGACAGTCCCATTCTGGTTGCTGTCCACGGCCTGAATGATCTCCTTGCCTTCATCCTTGATAATACGGTGAAGCACATATTCGGTTCGCGAGACGACTCGATCCTAATGTTCGTCCGCCGAATTTACAATTCCTGCTCTCGCCTGCGGAGTCATATAACGCCCTCCGACAACAGACGCAGCCTTGGTGTGTTTTCCGTCACCGTTAGGGTCCGTGCGGTCAAAGTGATCTGCATAGCTGTCGAGTAATTGCAGGCTCACACCGGTCTCCAGCTTAACCCGGAGCCGTTTCATCAGGTCACTCACAAGGACCACGTTGACCTTGGTTTTGGTGGTTCACCGGAGTCATTGCCCGGACGCGGTGTGACTCCGGCGTCCTCTGTTTAGACGTCTGCTGGGATGTCGCACCAGAGCAGGAAGATAGAAGAAAAACAATGCAGCACACGCAGACCAACCTTGGGTGGAAGGCTACAGTTGCCTCGGGAAGATGGATCATAGGGTCACCTGTCAAGGCTGGCCTTGGGCAAGTCCTGTGAAGTGATACGCTGCGGTGTTATTCCGCTGGGTTGGTGACAAACACGTCTGAGTGCAGACCCTACTATCTGTGAAGCACCGGCGTTACCCTTGGTGGTTGTTCGCGCTGACTCGAGGAATGGACGCCGCGTCACTTAACGAGGGATTCTTTCCGGGGTACGGAAATGTGTCTGAGTGCCCGTCCCGGAAGCGCACCTGTTGGTTTTCCGTCCACAATTGTCGCTTCACCATTCACAAACAAGTAGCGGATCCCGACAGCGTATTGGTGTGGGTGATCGAACGTTGCTTTGGCTTGTATTGTGTTGGGGTCAAAGACAGCGATATCCGCGATCATATCTGTTCTCAAAAGGCCGCGGTCATTCATTGAGAGAATTTTCGCTGGCAATCCCGTCATGCTGTGAATGGCCTGCTCGATGGGGATCACGTTCTGATTGAGCGCGTAGTACCCCAGCTTACGGGGAAAGGTTCCATAATTCCTTGGGTGTGGTTTGGTTGCTCCAGGTATTTTCACACCACCGTCTGATGCAGTGGCAACCCAAGGGTGACTCATGACATGCCGAACATCCTGCTCATTCATGCTAAACTTTACCACACTGGCGCCGCCGTTCATGAGAATGTCAAAGGCAACCTCGACAACTGTAGCGCCGGTCAGCTGCGCGATGGCTGCCAGGTCTTTGCCGACCCATCTTGGTTTTGGTTTGTATCTTGCCAGTCTGATAGAAGCCCCATGATCCGCTTTGTTGAGCGATTTTCGAATCAACGGCTCCAAGGTTGCCCGGTCAGCTACAAGCCGCTGGCGTAACTCTTTGCCACCTCCCTCACGCGCCCAACTTGGTAGAACGGTGGCCCCAAGAGAGGTGCTTGAAGCGATATACGGATATTGATCTGCCGTGATCTGGTATCCCTCTGCCCTTTGCTTTTTGATCTGCTGCGTTGCTTCGCGAACCAAACCCCATGCGGAACGACCGGCAGCCTTGAAATGGGAGATATGAACCGGAAGATCTGCTTCTCTTC
>NZHC01000020.1 GCA_002689655.1 Rhodopirellula sp.
CCTGCCATGCGGTTGATTTACGGGACAAACCTTCCAACGCGTCCGGACTGACGGTCGCCTTGAAGCCAACACCTCCTTGCTTCAAATCCAACTCACCCGAGACCGCCAGCAACGAGTCCCGCAATGCCTCAGCGTCGAGACGCTGGCGTTCGGCATGCCACCGCAACCGATTGGTTGAATCAAGTTTTTCAAGCTCACTTGATCGTGGATGAAATACTCCCTGCTGCCATGTTTGTGAGTTCAGGATCAATCGGTGAATCGATTTCATGCGGCGTCCGCCGGCATCAAATTCGGAAGCCAACCAATCGAGCAACTTGGGATGCGTGGGAGGATCTGCCAGAAAACCAAAGTTATTGGGAGTTCTCACAATCGCTTGCCCAAAATGGTGTTGCCACAATCGATTGACAAGCACGCGAGACGTCAAAGGATGCTCGGGGCTGGCAATCCACTCGGCGAGTTGGCGTCGTCGGTGCGATGTCGTCGAATCTGTCGGAGGTGCATCGAAGGAATTCTCCAAGAACGGAATGAAGGAAAGCGACGCAGGAATCACTTCCTCGAGAGGCTGATCACGTTCTCCATTTTTTAATCGATGAAGCGGTTTTGGTTTTGGACTCGTGTCGGTCCAGGCCAGCACATCATCAAAACCGATCTGTTCTGCCGTGGGGCCACCAAGTTGCTTGCCACCCGTCAGTAACGGCCCTGCCCAGAAAGCCGAAGCCATACGGTAGTAGTCTGTTTGTGTGATTGCATCAAACTTGTGAGAGTGACAACGAGCACACTTGACCGTCAAGCCAAAGAACGCGGAGGAAGTTGTGTGCACAAGATCCTCAAGACGTTCGTATTGATAGTCGAGCCGATCATTGGGTTCATCGTTCCACGTCCCAAGACGCAGGAATCCGGTCGCAATCACGGATTGCTCTGTGCGGTTAGCGATTTCGTCCCCAGCAATTTGCTCGATGATGAATTGATCGTACGGCATGTCACTGTTGAATGCCTGCACCACCCAGTCCCGATATTTCCAGGCAAACGGCTTTTCCTGATCGCGTTCATATCCACTCGTATCCGCGTAGCGTGCAAGATCGAGCCAGTACCGTGCCCAGCGTTCGCCATACTGCGGCATCTCCAACACACGATCAACCAGCTTTGCCCACGCATCCGGGTCCTGATCATTTTCAAAGATAGTGATTGCAGACTCACTCGGTGGCAAGCCGATGACATCGTAATAGAGCCTGCGAATCAGAGTCCTGCGATCTGCACGAGGAGCCGGCTTGATCTTATGCTTTGCAAGTACCGAACCAATGAATGCATCAATCGGATTGTCGGGCTGCGATGCTCCCGCCAGAAAGGGCACGGAGGGTCGAACCACAGGTTGAAGCGACCACCAATCGCGTCCAGCACGAACATCACTGGTATGCTCAAAGTAATCCAGAACACGTGCTTTTGGCCACTTCATACCGTCATCGAGCCAGTGGCGAAAGAGTTCGATTTCCGACTCTGTAAGTTTCTGCGATCGTCCTTGTTTCTCAGGCGGCATCTCGCCTGAGGTAATTCGTTCAAGAAGATAACTATCCGCAGAACGTTGGATATCGACGGCATCTCCGGAATCGCCACCTGCCACCAAACCTTTGCGACTGGTCAACAACAAACCACCAGAAGGCTCTGTCCCCTGATGACATTCGACACATTGCTTGATCAACAACGGTGCGATCTGTGTCTCAAAATCAGTAGCGGCAAGTTGCTGCTCCTGGCCGTTTGATGAAACGCTTGTCCCAAGCATACACACAAGAAAGCAGAAACCAAATGTGAACCATCCATCACACGCAACCGCAGCCTTTTGCAACGATTTCAAACAGGTACCTCGAGTAACAAGGCTACGCCACATTGGTCATCTCACTGTGATTTCAATATCTAACACTGGTACTATCTAACACCGGCACCGGGAATTTTGCAGGGACACATCGCGGGATGCCAACCACACCTTCCTTCGCCGGGAAACCGCATGGGAAAACGACTGACAAACTGAATTTTCGGTCCAACCAAATCACCCACCGATATACCCAAATCCATGCCGAGGGATCCAGTCCTGTCGACACCATACATTTGGCTATGCCGGGAAACTCTCTAACTTAGCATGACGGAAATCAGAAATGGTCACGGTAGAGAAAATAGTCGACATTCTGGTTCAACACACAGGCTGCGGCCACAAAACAGTTCAGCTCGCTCGAGGTTATTGCACGTTCTGCCAAATCCCGGCTTATAATTCGTCCATGAACAAATCCACAGTCAAAGCGTACCTGAAAAAAAATCAGGATCCCCGCGGGATCGAGCATTGGAAGAAGCACGACAGCAGCACGCTCAAAAGCTATAGCATCGGCTTGACCATTCTCCGCAAGTACGCCCAGCCGATTGGGCGTGATGCAAAGCTGGCCAAGTCATTATGGAAACCAGATATTTATGAAATGTAGATCATCTCAATTCTGATTGACGATCCTCAAACAATGACCAGTGAACAGCGGAGGTGCGGGTCGAAGAACTCGAAGGCGGATTTCTGGCCCACGTGTTCTCCGCCTACGAAGACCCTTGTCCAAAACGTCATTTGTCGTCGAACTGACTGACCGATGGACCAAAAGCAAAGATTCTGACTACCCCCCAGTCTTTGCACCAAGTTGAGTGAGAGAATTGGGGTTGGTAATGCAACTACCCAACAGATCAACTTCCACATCGAAGCCGCCTTCCTAGATGACTTCGAGCCAACGACTCAACTGCCAGAAACATCGTTCGATGGCTCTCAAGAGCAGGATTTTCCATAAACCGGACAACAAAACCCCAACACCGCGTCCTGAGACCGAGCAATGCAAGACTGGCAGAAGGTCGCCACACAACTCAGTCCGGAACGGCACCCAAAATGTTCATTGACATTGAATTATTTCAGATCTTTTGCGAACCGCTTGTCTGCGTACTCGATCCCATTCGATGCCTGTTTTATCGACGCAATTCAGACAGAAACTAGCCGCTTCCGGCCAGCCGCATCAGCTACATCTGTTCATACAAACCAGCATGCTCAGACAACAACTGGTCAACGCTGTCTGCCCAAAGCTGTGATTCGGTGGAAAGCGGGTTACCTGTTGTGCCTGCCAGGCTCTGACTTGCAGGCAAGTGCGGCGAACTCTCGTTCCCATTTTCCAACGACAGCTGAATCTGCACCTCAGAGAGCTGAACCGGACCAGCTTGCTGTCCAGGCATCAGTCCCAGTGCGCGTTGGTTTGGAGCCAACGTAGGCCATGAAACCCCTTGATCATCTGCGAGCCCCTCAGCGCTGCCCAACAACACATCACCCAACAACACATCACCTGACAACACATCACCTGACAACACATCACCTGACGGCAACACTGCTTCGCCTTCACCACTGCCAATCAACGCCAAAAAATTCAACACAAGCAGTGCATCCAACGCAGTGATTCTGCCGTCACGACTGACATCAAAGTAACGCCCCGGCCAAGACTCGACTGTCAAAGGATCATTGAGAACCGATGTATTGGCATCAGAATACGCATTCGTTCCAGCCTCTGTAATGATCAACAAAGCATCAAGCACTGTGGTGGTACCGCTGGCATCAACATCGGTTGGAGCAAGAAAATTCCTCCACGCCGACGAAGGTTCATCAAGCTGAAGTTGTTCTGAAGTGACCTGATTCACAGCGACTCGATAAAAATGACCACTTTCAATCAACGGGTTGGCCATGAGCCAGTTTCCGGCATCTTCCAAAACAACAGCATCACCATCACTACCAGTCACCCGAACCATTTGAGTGGTAGGTGACAATGCAGAAACCGAGGGTGCATCGAGCACAATTTGACTGGGAGTTGCAGCGCTGGCGTCAATGGACTGAAAATTGACAGCCACCAATGAACCGCTGGAAGTAAGATCAACACTGACTGCTGACACGACCAGCGAATTGTCACCGCCCGCACCATCCAGACTGACCCCATTGGTGGGCCCCGTCTCAAACGCCAACGCGACTTCGTCATTGGCTGCACGACCATTCACGATCAGCGTGTCGATCGACGCCAGAGGTGCTGAAAACAGATCAGAAACACCATCACTGATGGTTAATACATCTGCGTTGATTTCGATGGATGTTGTGGCAGAATTCATTTCCGCGGCAACCGCAGAAGGCACCGCCCCGTCCACAATGCCCAACAGCATGTCCTCAACTTCACCATCAACTGCAGCACCTGTAGGTGCCAAGCCACCGGCGGAACTGAGGCGGAAGCGGACGACTTTATCGCCCGCTGCTGTTCCTGCTGGAACAACATAACTGAATGTATTTGCACCGCCACTTACGACAACATTATTCGCGATCTGCTCACCAACATCCGACCAGACTCCATTCTCGTTGAAATCGATCCATGCATCGACACGTCCCGCTTCCGACGCTGTGACCAGAAAGCTCGAAATCGTTTCGGCATCATTCACCGCAATCACACTCGCCAGTTCGACGACACCATCATCGTCACTACCATCACCGTCCGCATTAGGTGACGGTTGGCCGTCCGGCTCCACATCAACAGCAACTCCAAGCGTCAGCGACCCAACGACATGCGAAGCACCATTATCAATCGCCAAAACAGCATAAGCAGCGGGTGCGTCACCATAATCACGGTCCACCACCACTTCTTCAACCGTGATGGTACCAGTGAGGAATCCAGAGGCTTCCACCCCACCATTCGCAGTGCCACCATCATCCAGCACGCGAACCTGAAAGGTCGAAGTCCCAAACATGTCTGCCGTCGGAGTAAAAATCAAATCGCCGTTGCCATCAATCACAGGACCGGCAGTAAACAACGAGGGAAAACTGACGCCGCTCACTTCGTAAGAAGACAGGCTCTGACTGGCAACCGAAGTCACCTCGATGTCAAGTGTGTACCGACTCGCTGGCCCCGTCTGCTGGATGTAGATCGTATAGGTACCTGCACCCAGCGGACCACTAAAACCACTACCCACCAGATTTCCTGCGCGAGGAAGAATATTCAACCCGCTCAAGTCCGACGTTCCAAATACCGTGCTACCAATGAAGGCGTTGTAGTCCACATTCGGGTTGTCACGGAAATCAAAAGCGTTGTAAGGGAATGACGAACCTGTATCAATTGCCAGAAATGCTGCAGCATCACCCATAGGATCGCTCGGATAACTATAAGCATCCACGTACAAACCGCTCCACTGGAAACCAGATTCAACCGTAAACGTGAACACATCCATATCACCTACCGCGAAAGCATCCTCTACATATCCGGTAACAAGATTCGAACCCGGTTGAGTCGAACCGAGAGGTGTCGGATTTAGGTTATCCGTCGACAGAGGATCCGCCGTACCATCAGCACCCTCATCATGCATCACCTGAGAACCGGGCCACGTACCGTCCTCGTATTGGCCAGGAAAGAAATCTGATGCAAAGCCAGACACTGTCTGTGCACCTGAATCCTCAAGCACCTCAACGGAATCTCCAATACTGAAACTTGGTGCATCGTTCACCCCCGTCACCGTGATGGTGAAGCTTTGAGTGGTCGAAATATCAACACCGCCACCCTCAGTACCACCATCGTCTTGAACCGCAAGCTCAAAGACAGCCTCGCCAAATACATCCGGTGCAAACTCATAAGTCAGAACGCCGGCATTGGTGACGCTTGGCAAAGCGGCGAACAGGCTAGGATAATTAACACTCACTACCTGGTAAGCCAACACTGACTGCAACGATGATTCACCGGTTCCCGCATCAAAACTACTGATAAACCCTGTCACTGCTTGAGCCCCTGCATCCTCCGATATTGCGGGTGGATCGGAAGCGGTGAAAGAGGGAGCCTGATTCGGAAGAACATCGATCGTGACAGAAGCCGCAAGCGTGTTGAAGTTGTCATCATCGGGCGTGAACACCAAGCTCAGAGTCTGGCCATTCCCGACGCTCAACTGTGCTCCAACATCAGGGGAATAGGCAAAAGATCCTGCCACATCTGCGGTGGCGTTCAACTGCGTACCACTCAACAGTGTTCCGTGCGGAATCGCTGCCGGACCATCCCATGTGATTGACGGGTCTGCCTTTAAAACCGTGATCTCAGTATTTTCCAGAGCCTGGTTGTAGCGTGCTGCATCGGTGCCGGTGGGATTGAATTCCACGCTTAGAACCTGATCTACTCCTGCTGCAAGGATAGCACCCGTGTCAGGCGTGTAAACAAAGTCACCCGACACACCGCCGCTAACGGTGGCGTTCAACTGCGTGCTGCTGAGCGGTGTCCCGTACACGATGTCATTGGGCTCAGGCCAAGAAAGCACGGGATCGGCCTTCACCACATTGATCTCAACGGCAGCAGCAACGCTGTTGTAATTACCATCTTCTGTCGGCTCAAAAACAACATTCAAAACCTGACCTTGCCCCACATCGAGCAGTGCACCAGCAGCCGGTGCGTAAACAAAATCCCCCGGCAGGTCCCCATCTACTGTTGCGTTCAATTGCGTCGCGCCGAGCGTGGTGCCATAAGGAATATCCGCAGGATTGCTCCAGGAAATTGCGGGGGTTGCCTTGAGAACATTAATCAGAACGTCTGCTGACACCGTGTTGTAGTTATCGGTGTCTGCTGGTACGAAGACAACGCTCAACAACTGATTTCCGCCCGCATCGAGAACCGATCCGGCAGCAGGGTCGTAGACAAAACTACCGGGCAATCCGTTTTGCTCCACAGCATCAAGTTGCGTGGAACTGAGCGGCGTCAAGTACACGATATCCGCAGGGTTACTCCAGTCGATCATCGGACTTGCCATCGCGACATCAATCGCTACCGTGGCCTCCGTAACACGATACTTCCGAAGCTCATTTGGTGTAAAGATCGTTGAAAGAATCTGACCATCACCCGCCTGAAGCTGCGTCCCGCCAGGGGGACTGTAAACGAAATTACCAAACACAGATCCTGGATTCGGTTGCGCACCATCATTTGCGGATGCATTCAACTGAGTCGTTGTCAATTCAGTCCCGTAAACGATCGACGCAGGTGTTGCCCAATCGATCACGGCAGCGGGAGGCAACTCGAATGCTCCGATGTCCAATAGGTTGTTAACCACACGTAGAGCAGGACCGCCTCTCTGGTCTACTGGCAAGAACTCAATGAAGTTGTTGTCAACATCAACATCAAAGCTATCCTGAGGCAGCAGTGTCCGATCACCTGCATCCACAGCAAAGCTTGAGAAAAGCAGAGCATGCGTCTGAGTCACCCCACCCTGATCTGCTAACGGTTTCAAACCAGGATCAACTAACGGTCCTGCACCGCCACCGACAAGATTTCCATTGGCATCCGCCAACGGCTGGCCATCAGTAAATGACGATTCAGCCAATGAAGTGCCCTCACGATCGCCCACCAGGCTGAACAACACTTCCAAATCATTGGCCACATCCAGGGGAGCAAGAAAATCTGCAGCACTAGCGGCGGTGTTTGCTGCCAGAATTGTATTTTTCAAGCTTAAGGATTCACCGTTATCATCTGCCAGCAAACCCACTCCGCCACCGGTTCCCGCGGTATTGAAAGCCACAGTCGAGTTTGACAGGGTGATGGGCGTATTCTGGCTGTAGACGCCACCGCCAATCCCGGTTGCTGTATTTCCTGAAAGAGTGGAATTCAAAACGACCATTGACGATGCCGTACCAAGTGCAGCAACACCACCACCGGCCGCAGAAGCATCGTTCCCGGCAATGGTGGAACTGACGATTGAGAGATTTCCAGTAATGACGGCAACACCACCACCCGACGCTGCCGCATTGCCAAGCAGCTCCACTTCAAACAGATGCAACTGTGCAGCCTCAGACCGCATCGCTCCCCCATTTTCACTTCCAGCGTCGCCACCAGTCAAAGTAAGACCACTAAAACTCGCTTGGGCCGTTGTGCCCTGAACATCGAAAATCCGGAACGCCTGACCAGATACATTCTCGATGATCAGTCGATCAGCTCCCGGACCAACAACGCTGAGAGTTTCTTCGATTACCAACGAACCTAACGCAGAATCGAGCGTGATCGTCGCCGGCAGCGTCAGAGAGAAAGAAATCTCATCATCACCTAAATCTTCATTAGCCAACGCCAACATTTCCCGGAAACTTCGATCACCCGGGGAAAGATCTCCGTTCACGACATCGGCTGCGGTATCAACAACCAAGGATGGACGCGACTGTTTTTCGAGCGCCCCCATGTCGGGCCCTGCAGCGAGACCAAAAGCATTTCGGGTGTACAGGCCACCTCGCTGGTCCGTAGTCAATGCAAGGTCGTCTCCACCACCAACGTTACCATCGGGACCAAAGTAAACGGAAAGAGCAAGATTCGCCGCATCAGTTGCTGGGCTGGAGTAACTTAAATCATGAGTATTGGTTGCACCTCCATTGTTCGCCAATGCCGAAAGTTTGGCATCAACTGGACTTGCTGCACTACCAATCACGTTCCCATTGGCGTCACCGGCGGATGCGGTCAAGGTGCTATCAGTATTGTTGCTAATAAGACTTGACTGAATATCGAGTACTGTTCCCGGATCGTTAGGAACATAAAGATCTGGGCCAGTCACCGCGGTATTCGAAGCAAGGATTGTGTTGTAAAGCAGCAAAGACTCACTGGTTGAATCGTCAACGACCCCGATCCCTCCACCAGCGCTTCCAGCATCGTTGAATGCGAGTGTTACATGTACCAAACGCACAGACGCAGCATCGGCTTGGATACCGCCTCCGCGGCCGGTTGATGTATTACCTGAGATAGTTGAATTGGTAACCAGCACCACCCCAATCGCTGATGCAATTCCACCCCCATCAATCGTTGCCGTATTGGAGGCAATTAAACTCTCGGAAACATCAACCAAACCAGTACTGGTGGCTACACCTCCACCATCACCCACGGCTTGATTATCGGTGATTCTTGTACCGGAAATCGTGAGCCGTCCTCTATCATTTCCGATCCCGCCGCCACTTCCATAATTGGCATGATTGTTTGTGAATACGCTGGACGCAATCGTCAAGTCGCCCTCGTAATTAAAGACTCCACCTCCACCATATTCGGCGTTGTTACCTGTGATGGTCGTATTGGATATTGTTAAAGAACCTTTGTAGCTGTAGACACCTCCCCCGTCTCCCTTGGATTCATTACCGCTGATTGTGCTTCCGGTAATGGTGATATCACCATTGGCGCCATAAATGCCGCCGCCGTGGTACCCAGCTTCAGTTACTTTATTATTTGCAACCTGCGAGTCTTTGATACTGATATCCCCTGCATACTGACTGGAGATTCCGGCGCCATCACTGTACGAATAATTACCTGAAACGATACTGTCCGTCAGACTCACGTCGCCATCGACTGCATGGATCCCCCCACCCTTGCCGGACTCTGCCGTGTTCCCTGAAAGTGTACTCGACTGCAACACGATCGAGCCCTCGTATTCACTGTAGATACCGCCACCGTTGGAAGCTTGGTTGCCAGTGACCACCGTATCAACGAGTGTGAGTGTACCGGCACCGCGAAACAGGATACCTCCACCACCAAAATCGACCATTCCACCTCGCAAAGTGATACCTGTAATGGAGACATCATTCGCAGCATCGGAAATTTCAAATACGCGCAACTTGTCAGACGATGTCGCGTTTGCATCAACAGTCATGCTGGACGAACCAGGCCCCTGAATACTGACGGGCGCGGTAATCGAAATCGCACCATTGGCAACACCGAGATTAATCGTTCCTGCCAGCGCTTCGTCGAACACAATCGTATCAGCTGCTCCGGTCGCGTTAGCCGACTGCACAGCAGCTCGTAAAGACCCCGCTCCGGAATCAGCAAGCGTCGTGACCATGTACGTCGCGAGAACGCGACGATCTTCAAGTTGTTCCAGAATGGAACGTCGGCGTTGCCGTCTGAATTTATGCTGCCGCAGCTTGCCCCGTTCACCTGAACAAGATCGATCTATGCGAGACGAGAGACCTAAACGGTCACAAATGCTGGTAAGCGTCATGATGTCATCAAAGAAAAGACGTCGAGAACAGCTCGTGTGCTTTGTATTCACACCGAACCAAAAGACGTTGCTAGATTAGCGGTTTGCAACGTCGCTGTTGTAATTTTAACCGTCTTGATGCAATCAAGTCACGATTTCAGACGCAAAACCTGCAACAAAATCCAAATCTTGGGCACGATCTTCCCAACAGACACTCTCTGTACACAGCGGTAGGAGCACATCACCCAACCACCTTCCAGAGGGATAAAATGCGTCCATTTGATCCTTGGCACGAGCTTAAATTCCCAATCACACAATTTTCGCGATTCGTAAGAGGAAAAGCCTACCCCGATCAGACTCACAGTGCCAATGCACCGGGAACTGAATTACTGGACACTTGTTTCTCGCACCTTGCTGGCCAGCGTCTCCCAATCCTCAAACAACGCAATCCTCAA
>NZHC01000021.1 GCA_002689655.1 Rhodopirellula sp.
GGGATTCAACTCGGGATTCAACTCGGGATTCAACTCGGGATTCAACTCGGGATTCGCCTCTCCAATCTTTGCTTCACCATCCCCGGCACTACCTACGACCGTTTCGCCTAATGAACTGGCTTGTTCAGTTGCATTTTCGGTACCTGCCGTCTGAACGGGGTCAATCAATGGCTTAAAAATCTGCGTCAATGCGTACAACAGAACTGCAGTCAAGCCGAGCGTGACCAACCAAGGCATGATTCGAGAGGAGCGAATCTGTCCGCCATAAACGCCGCTCTCTGACTGAGGATTAGCTGGCCGAGAACCAGCGATCGCGGGTTCCTTATTAGCTGCCTGATCATCAACCAACTCCCTCTGCCTAAGTCTCACGGGGGCAGCCATCACACCCGAGTCTCCAACCCCAACCGGCCTCACAGGCTCCTGAGGGGGTGATAGGGTCAACTCGGAAGACAAAACTTGGCTCGATGGGGCATCAAAACTATTGACGGGCTCAGGAATGGCGAGTGCAGAAAAGCTGCCAGTCTTGTTGCCAACACCTTTCTGCTCACCGGGCAACTGATAAATACGATCACGTAGCACGACGGGCACACTCGCAGGATTCTCCAAAACCATAGTCAGGATCTGGTGACAGGCAGCGGCCTCAGCAAGGTGCGGATCAGAATCAAGACATGCACGCTCAACCTCAGCTACCTGCTCTACGGGCAGCGTGCTATCCAAGTATTCACAAATGACATTCGCTTCCTCAACTGGCCCACGCGCCAACGGCGAGGGGGCGGGTAAGTCAGATTGCGCTAGCAAGCCGCGAATCCGCTGCACCATCTGCGTTGCGAAGCCACTTTCTGCCAACTTTGTCTTCAATAAGTCAGCATCTTGGGGATCCAATGTGTTGTCGAGATACGCCAACAGAGTTCGCAGTGTCAGTCTCATCAGACAGATCCAGGCAACATGGAAATTCAAAACAGCTGGCACAATACCAACCCACCACTTTATTAGTGACAATCAGCCCTCTCAGCCGTGCAAGATTTTTTTCAAAACAGTCAATTTTTCTGAAATCAATTTCACATTCTCTCTCTATAAATGCCCGGCAAGCAGCTGATCGATATCATTCCGAGCTACCTAAGAGAGTAACATGTGGGACCGGATGATCCCTCTTTTTTGAATCTCTCCCATCGGACTTGACTTTGACACTCCATTCCCAGCGGCACACATGCCACACCCGCAAACTGGCGGAGCGAGCGACCAAGCTAAACTTGTTTTTTTCGGTGAGCATTGCTCTCTGGATTGCCGGTCCCGCCTCTTGTTTGTGCACAATGGGAACGGGGCAGAATCCTTTGCCATCCTCACCAAATGTCCCCGGGGAACTGGATTCTCGTGGTATCCGAGGTTCATTGATCATCTCAGGCGGCGGTCAACCAGCCCCCATTATCAAAGATCGCTTCCTTGCCTTGGCAGGTAATTCAGAAGCAAAGCTGGTCATCATTCCGACTGCCAGCTTGACTGCTGATGAGGCAGCCAAAGACCATGCCGCGGCATGGCGAGACGCAAACCTGTCAACGATCACGATCCTACACACAAGGGACCGCATCCGAGCTGATGACCCTCAATTCGTTGCCCCTTTGAAGTCGGCATCAGCCGTCTGGCTTTCAGGCGGCAGTCAAACGCGTTTGTCCAATGCTTACGTCGGCACGCTTGTTGAAACCGAGTTGCATGCACTGCTGGCCCGCGGTGGCGTGATCGGTGGCACCTCTGCCGGCGCCGCCATCATGTCACGTGACATGATTGCAAGTGGCAGAAGCGATCCAAAGATGGGAACCGGATTTGGATTCCTACCTTACAGCATAATTGATCAACACTTTTTGACCCGGAATCGGCAAACGCGATCACTTAAAGCCGTGAAAGAGCACCCAGGTCGATTTGGGCTTGGGATCGACGAGGGTACAGCAGTGGAAGTTAGCGGCAGACGCATCCGAGTCATTGGAAATTCCACGGTCACCGTGACGCTCGGCCCCTCTCTTAACCGGGCAGCAAGAACCACCGAAGTTCCCGCGGACGCCATCCTGGACCTTACCAGCCTGAGACGAGCTGCCATCGCCCGAGAGGGGCCACAGTTTCCCCCCAAGAAAACATCCCCCCCCATCGTTGCCAAGGGAGCATTGCTGATCATTGGCGGAGGTGGCGTCACCCAAAACATGATTGACTGCTTTGTCGAATCGGCCGGCGGCAAGAAAGCGCATCTGGTAGTGCTCCCCACCGCCATTGAAGATTCAGCAGCGAGACAAAGCGGAATTCCACCGTTTCTGACAGAAGAAAATGTCAAAAGCATTACTGTACTACCGCAACGCTGGCGCGATGAAGTCAATGGCCCCGTTTTCACGCACGCACTCGAGAAAGCAACAGGTGTCTGGTTCGGTGGCGGACGCCAATGGCGGTTCGTCGATGCTTATGAAAACACCAAAGCCGTTGAACTTTTCAATGCAGTGCTGGAACGAGGAGGAATCATCGCAGGAAGCTCAGCAGGAGCATCAATTCAAGCAGAGTACATGGTGCGGGGAGACCCACTGGGCAATCAGGTCGTCATGGCAGAAGGTTACGAACATGGCCTCGGTTTTCTGAAGGGCGTTGCCATTGATCAACACCTAACGCAACGTGATCGCTTGAAGGATTTACGTACAGTCGTAAAACGTTTCCCACAATTGCTGGGCATCGGGCTTGATGAAAGCACTGGGATTCTGGTGAGAAAGTCGAGAGCGCAGGTGCTAGGGACAAATGCGGTATTTTTTCTCGCACCCGACTCAGATAGCGAGTTACGTCTCGTAGAAGGGCAGGTCTACGATCTCGAGAAACATCAGGTCAACGAGCCTGCCGTGGACGAAGAAAGCCGGTAACGACGACTTGAGCCGCTGCGCATTGTGCCATGCCCATACAAACCAACCATCCTGCCCTCAGGCGTGGCTGAGATGCTGAAAAAAGCCTTGCAAAGGTCCACAGTACGGATGAACCTTAGTTTCTTTATGAATACCTTTTTGGTTTGCCTGCCCCAACTGGGTCTCCAGCGGTGAGTTATGATCACAATCACATCCTCCTCAACCTCGAACGCCGATGTTCCTGCGGTTTTACAAGTTGCCGGCCGTCTCGATTCGCAAGCCTCTGCCGCATTGCTTGGATCCGTACAAAGACTGATCGAGGAAGAGAAGCATGAAATCATCATGGATTTTAATAAGCTCGAAATCGTGTCCAGCGAGGGCTTGGCTGCCTTGGTTCAGTCCAAGAGCCAATTAAGAAGACTCAATGGCGCCCTGCGACTCGCAAACTTACATGGAGCAGCTCTCGAGGTATTTCAGTTGGTGCACTTTGATCGCCTCTTCGATTTACATCCCAACATTGAAGAAGCGGTCGAGCAGTTTGCGACGGATCGCAAAAAAAACACCTCTGACGAGCGCGATGATGGCCTTCCCGGCGACTGAACGACATGCGTCTGAATCGAATTCCAAGCCCGAAATCGAACCAGGGATGGCACCATCAATCTGCCCATTGTCACTGGCCAAATTGCGGTGACTCGCAGGCACGCTTTCCCAAAGTCTCTCCCAGAGCCGCGACATTCCCAAAGCCGCGACATTCCCAAAGCCGCGACATTCCCAGAGCCTCGATATGACGGGAGGCATCCTGTACCCAACAACCAGCGAGCGATAGAAAGAGCTCTCAGAAAAAGGCAGCAGCCCCGATCGCAAGCAGGCGTTTCGCAAATAGTGGCTCCCCTCTCGAAGAGGAATCTGCGACTCCTGAACCCAAGCATACCCGAGCGGCGGACAGACAGAGCCCGCGACGCCGAATGAGTGTTAGAAAAGAAGTGAGGGTGCAGGGGCTCGAACCCTGGACCTACGGATTAAAAGTCCGTTGCTCTACCGACTGAGCTACACCCTCGGGAAGATGCAAAACCATCTCCCTTTGAACCGCGACCATCGTGCCAAAACAACGACAGCGCGGATTTCAAACGGAGCGGACAGGATTTGAACCTGCGGAGCCGGTTGCCCGGCTCACCGATTTAGCAAACCGGCGCTTTCGACCACTCAGCCACCGCTCCTTGCATCGGTTAGGTTGAACGTGTGAACCATCGCTTCAAAAACGATCACTTCACAATCTCAACGGGCGTGATTGTGCTGCAAACCGGCAGTTCACGCAACCCTCCGTTTATCGCCTCATCAAAACTTCCACATTAAACGATTTTCACGGGTTTTTCGCATTTCTAATCGCGAAGATCTGGATTCGCCCCAACAATCAAGAATTGCCTCCCGAAAAAAATAGAGACATCGACAGCCAAACAGGTGCGCGCCATCAAATTTCCAAAGGGTGTACACTTCTGCCAACGGAGCCAAGTCATTGCGTAAAATATCAAAGAATTCAGAAGGTAGCGGCAAACAAAGCCACAACACGCCACACGCAGGCCATCACCGTGCCGAAATTTCTGGAGGCAATCATCGCCATGACGCGAACCCGTCGGATAGCCCACGACCTGAAGCTGTGAGCGAATCAGCAATACTCACTGAAGTCACCCGCAAGGCAATGGCGACAGAATTCGCGATTCTGCTGCCCCCTCAGAGCTTGGATTCTGTTGAATTAGCTGTCACCACTCTCGAAAGGCTTGATCAAATTGAGCAGACCCTGACCATTTACAACGATGGCAGTGAGATCTCTAAAATCAACCGAATTGCTGGCCAGAAGCCCGTGCCCGCCTCGTACCCCACCTTTCAACTCATCGAACGGGCACAGCAATGGAGCCAACGGACTCGAGGCGCATTCGACATCACCGCAGGCCCTCTCGTGAAAGCTTGGGGATTCACCGAACGAAGCGGCAGAAAACCTTCTGCTGACGAGGTCAACACCGCACTTGGGAAAGTCGGCTACCAACACCTGAACCTGAATCGAGAACATCGAACAGTTCAATTCGACTCACCCGAAATGTCAATCAACTTGGGTGGAATCGGCAAGGGAGACGCATTGGATCAAATCGCAGACGAACTGCGTCGCGGGGGGCTAGACGATTTTCTTCTGCATGGAGGCAGCAGCAGCGTGCTGGCAGCAGGTGACCAAACAGCCAACAGTGGCTTGGGATGGGCGATAGGCATTGCCCATCCCTCAAAACCAAAGCGAAGACTCGCTGGCGTGCGACTGCGAAATCAAGCCCTCGCGACCAGTGGCTCCGGCAAACAGTTCTTTCACCACCGTGGCAAGCGATACGGTCACGTCATTGATCCGAGAACGGGCTTTCCTGCGGGAGACCTAGCATCACTGACCGTGATCATGAACTCAGCAGCTGACGCTGATGCCTGCGGCACAGGCCTCTTTGTAGCAGGCACAAATGAAATGGAAACACTCAGTAGTGAGCCTTGGTTTCCACCTGCTGTGCTGATTCGCAACGGGAAGCGGCAGGACGAGGTTACCGTCAGCTGCATGGGTGAAATCGAGTGGGCAGACCCACCGCTCGACCAACTCAAGCCGTAAATCATCGTATTTTGAGGCAACAACAATGCCTGAGATGCGGTACGGCGCCAGCCAAAACCGTCTCGTTTCGCTGCCAGTGCATTCCCAACCAAAAGTATGTTTCACGCCCGTGCTACTCACCGCGCATGATCGATCTGGACTTGTGTGCGTAAACCCTCTACAAGCCAAGCAAGAGGTCGGTTACTTACTCACATTGATAACGATCGCTAACGCAGGCCAGCCCGAAAATGGGCTGGAAACTTGAACTGGCCCCTGAGATCAAGATTGATCAGGAATCGTGCAGCAAAATGAATGTTAATTTCTTTGAATGGATTCGCGAGGGCGTTCGAAAATCCGTGTTGCTGGGTGTCAGTGATGCCATTGAGCAAATTGGTGCCCCCAATGATTCAGAACAGTTGCACCCCAACCTTTCTGCCATGCTACAAGAAACACCGAAGCCGAAGAAAAGCCGAGCAAGCAGCGGCCGAAAGAGGCTTGGAAAGTCACTCAAAGATATGGAAGTGGTTCCCACTGAAACGAAATGACTGCCTGGCTTCTGGAAGCGAACATACGTTCTACCCCAGAGGCGATGAACAATCAGCCCGCTAAGGGCACAAGCAAAACCACAGTCGTCGGCCCACCGTTTGCCGAATTAATTTCTAACGTTCCAGATATCAATTCCGCTCGACAGCGCATGGCCCGAATCCCAAAGTGGCCACTGGGAACCCGGCTAAACTCAAAGCCTTTGCCATTATCGAAAATCGCAATCTCAAGTGCCTGCGTCTGCTTCCGCCCGCTGACAACCACCTCTGTCGCCTGTCCATGCTGTAACGCATTTCGAATCGCCTCCAACACTATGCGATAGGCGGCGCAAGCAATGGGATGGCCAACGTCGTTCAGAACAGGATCGATGTCCCAATCAACCCGGCTGCTCCATTCTGGAAACAGCCGATGAATCGTCTCACCAACAGCGGCCTGCCAATCGCAATGATCCAAATCGGGGGGGTAGGCCGCAGTAAGTAGGCTGCGACTAGCCTCCATGGCTTCATCCAGCCACCGTGAAAGCTGGCCAAGAACCGGAGCAAACTCGCTTTCGTCCGTCGGTTGCGGAGCCTGCTCGCTTCTCAGTGCCAGCTTATCGCGAAGATTGGCGACAGAAGCAGAAGCAGCGAAGAGGAGCGGAATCACACCATCATGTAATTCGTTGCCGAACTGGGCACGCTCAAGCTCTACTAACTCGTCCGCTAATTCCCTGTCATCAGACAAGACAGCACTCCGCGACGCGTGACAGCATGGTCAGCCAATTGCACCAAAGGCTGTTACAATGCGGGATTCCCTTGCGATAGACAAAAGCGAGAGAAACCGACAGCATTCCTACAATGACAACAAATCAACGATTCTGTCAGTTGAAAGAACCGCAAGTAGAACACCATCCAGCGGACAAGGATCAACCGAACCACTTCTTCTTGTCGAAGCTGGCGAGCCCTTTTTCCTCCGCACCCTGAATATCGAACAGTTTATTCAGTTTGGTTATTTTAAACACTTCGAGAACGTTCGGCGAAACTTCACAGAACTTGAGAGTAACCTCTTTTGCTTTGCAGCCCTTATTCAGCATCACCAACTTGGTGATCATCGCAGACGACATGAAAGTCACACCGCGAAAGTTCAAAAGCAACTTCTTATGGATCGCCTGGGGAACTGCGTCTTGCAATTCTTTCCCAACCTGCTCGATCCTTTGGCTATCGAGAATCTTGCTGTCGGTAAAGCCGACCACAAGAACCTCACCATTGATTTGTGTAGTAATAGCCGCCATGGCAGATTCATTCCAAAGTTTCAGGGGAGGCTGGGCGGTTCTTCCTGCCCAAGTTCTTTCTAGAGAATATCACCCGAGCCAACTATTTGCAATTCACTCGGTAGAAACAGTCAGAACGCAAAATTCACTTGCGCAAAACCCGCATACGATCGCATGACCGCTTCGTTTATATTCTAGCACCTAATCGCGGAGCTGTCGGAGAATCCAAGACCGGTTCCTGTTCTGCCCAGCAGGGATCCCTCGCATTCGCGTCATTCCCTGAACAATCATCCCATCAGTTATAACTGGAGCGCTTGAAACGCCCCATCGCTTTCCTCTAATCAGTTTGTGCTGCACCACGCCCAAAGGGGTTAGATTAGCCGGACAAAACCCACCATAAGACACCACCAGAAAATCGCCCGGTGCAAGGGGCGTGTTTAGTTTCCCAGGGACTTTCACACTCGAACGATCAAGGGTCCAACTGATCTAGCTGGTCAATCAAAGCATCCAAATCATGGTCATCATGATCAGAATCAGGGAAAACCTCCGAAGCACGCTTCGAAGGAGGATCAATCTTATTTTGCTTAAGTGATTGAGTCTGAGCTTGTTGTGGCAAGCTGCCATCCTTGGCGGCATCGTTCGATCGGATATGCCCTGCTTGAGCAGTGATCGACGTCGCCCCCCTAGCTTCCTCTGAAACCAGCCCCGGCTTTGCAGACTGCACAGACTCGTCAGCCTGAGGGCGTTTTATGATTGGAGCGAGAGAAAAGGTCCGAACTGCTCTGGCCTCATTCAAAGCGGTGAGGGCAGAGACAACCGCCTCAGCAGTCGTAAATTCCGTCAGATTGAACAAGTAAAGTTTACGTGGCTGCGTAGCAAAATGCACCGAATCTGCCACAGCATCTGCATCAGCCGCATGCTGCGTTCTTGATCCGTCAACCCCAATGGCTTTGAGTGATTCATGCGTCACTTCCGGCAGTCTCCAGTCGAGAACGGCAACATCGCCTCCCAGCGAGGATAGAGTCAGCCGATCTGTTGAGGTTTCACGCAAGCTATCCAAAGGTGCAACGAGGATCAGGTCGATCCCACTGAGACCGATCAACTCTCCCACAACACCTTGGGCTACACGCTCAGCGACGGGAGTCGCTGGCGTGCTGTGAACCATGACCACTGACAATCGAACCGCCATCGCTTATATCCTTCAAATTCATCGGACCGACCAGCAACTCGTCTTGCACGATATCGTACAACTCAAACCACAAGTCTCTTAAATTTGTGCACGCATTCAGATCTCGGCATTCCAGCTCTCTGGAAACAACTTCCACCACCAAGGGTGAGGCATCCTCGAGTAAACGATCGGCCAGCGAGTGAATCAGCATAACGTCAACCTCCGTGTGATGAAGGACGCTTAGCCCAACAACTCTTACATGACTTGTCGCGAGCAAGAAGATATCACGCCGCCGGGATTTCCTGACAAGCGACCTCAAACCTCTGGTACTTATTTGCTCAACTCCATCAATGACCAATAAGCTTCCCGGTTGCAGACTGCGTAAACACTGCTCTGCTGCTTGGACAGATCCGCGGGCATGCCTGAAACGCGACCACATGCCGTTGTCGAACGGCATCGTCAATTGCATCCGCCTTACTTGCCTTAGCCCGTCGCCCTGAAAGACTGCAACGAGAAAAGGCATCAGCGTGTAAAGCAGGGTCGTCTTACCACTACCATGCGGCCCAACAATTAATCCACACTTGGCGGACTGCAGATGCCGAACAATTCGGTGACACAAGTCCGCGGCATCAGCAGGATCACGCTGCTTGGACAAGGAACTCTCTGGGGCAGCTTCGCGAACGGCACGTGATGCAACCGTATGATGCTGCTGAAAGCCAGACAGGTTCTGATCAGCGAGTCGGTAGCCCGATGGATACTGGTACGCCACTGCCTCTGGTCGAGTAAATCGCGTTGAAAACGGATTTTTTGGCAAAGCTGCATTCACTATCGAAGCGACGCCTCACGAAGCAGGGGCGTGTTCAAACCCCTTGCCACGAGCGACTCCGCTTGGCTTGGGGAGGGCCACGGGAACCCGATCGGTTGAAGCTGAATGGGGACGAACCATTTCTTCCGAAACCAAATGAAACGGCTGCTCGGCAACAATTTCCCGACCATTAGCAAGAAACAAACGCAGACGCACACACCACTGCAGACTGATCAAGCGACCATGATAGCTCAGCGGCGTTGCAGGCAACACGCAATGGAGAACCTGCTCATCTGCTAAGCCCGCACGTCGCAACTGTTGCTCAGCGAGCCGTTGGAAATGATGGACATGAAGGTCTTCATCCCCTTTGCCCTCGGTGTGCCACAGAACTGACACCTCGACACCTTGGACTTCATCAAGGGGTACGCGACTGACTCGCCACTTGGCTGAGAGGTCGCCGCCTGCACGATAAAGCCCGTCGTCATTGCACAACGTAACATTCACCGCGGGCTGTGCTTCAGCGACAAGTCCGGGGGATGAACGACGACGGGAAAACTTCGGCAGAACGATGGCCACGGTTGCGACTCTCCTGAAACTACGACCTTCCAGCGAATTGCGTTATGAGTCCCCACGAAGGAATGCATCACATTATCAGGCAGGTCGATTTGTAATTGTTGCTCCCAAGGGCCCTGCGGGTCAACTGCGACATTTCTTTCTTTGTAAATAACTTGCCGAATTGCCTCATGCCGATCCACACGAACATCCGTGCCCTGACGGTAAAAGGTCTCCTCCTCACAGGTCAAAAGCACGGTCAGGCGTTTTAAGCTGAGCCTGCCGGATTGGCTGATGAACAGGTCATACTGGCCGCCTGGGATCAGAGGGTGACTGCTGATTTCAACGATTGTAGGACCTATACCGGCAAACTGGCGAAACTGATTCAGGAAGAATCGAAATGACCAAACGCTGATCATCGCGAACGGCACGAGCAGAACGGCCAAATACCAACGCGACTGCCCGTTCCAAAATCCCGAAACGACCACGGCGAGGAGCACCAACCAAGCTGAACTCCAAAGCAACGCCAAAGTTGCAGGACCAGCAATACCAGAGTTCGCTTTTTCAACCGCTAACCTGTAAGTCAGCCTCTCACCCGGACTCTCCGTAATCGCGCTGCCTTTAGGAACACTTGGCAAGCCCTGAACATCATCAATCGCAGGGCCGATCATTTCGATGGATCCAGCCATCTTTGCAATTGCCGATCGCCGTTCACTACTGGCTCCAATTCTCGCCAGACGATAAAGCAGCGTTACGCCGCCCGTGATCATGGAAGCCAGCGAAAGAATCCCAAAAATCCAGGTGCCCAAACCTGTGCTCAGAGCATCCGTTGGTACCTGCGAAACACTTTCCGGAGCAACTTCATTGATGAGGACCAACGAAAAACCAAAGACCCCAATCAAAAAGAGACCCGCGTAAAACGTCAATTCCCCTGCTTCACCGGCAAGCGCATGCCCCAAAATCCGCTTTCCGCGTTTTTTGCTCCATGGTTTTGGAAAACGAGGCATGTCTTTGCTTCTGCCTGAAAGTTCAAAGGGCTCGGCCAGCACAAAAGTTGTCGAGTTCTTGACAAGAACTCTCAGACGCTTCACCAATGTCCACTCATTCAGACATCCCGCAGCGTCAACCGAGGGTTCATCTTATCTCCTGAACACTGCATCTCCTGATGCACTGCCACGGCCAAAGGACCTGAGGCCGAGACACCGAAGCAGATTTCTCAATCACTGTGCTTCTCGATCACTCCAAACGAGGCCCGAAGTTGGCACTACCTCAGGCAAACTGTCACGCAAGATCTATCAGCCATCTTTTTCGTTTAAGCCGATATCGGGGGTTATCCGCGTGACCTAACTTTTCTGATTATTGCGATCACTCACACGACAGCAATGCAAACACGCCGAACCACGGTGCCGCGACTCAGACGTTCACCGCTTCTCGGCTGGGCCTGTAAAATCCCAGTTCTTCCAATGCAGCGTAAACCTCCTCAAGTGTCTTCTCACCAAAGTTGCTGATTGACAACAACCTTCGAGGTGTCGCGTTCAAAAGATCACGCACGGTGAGAATGCCTGTTTCTTCGAGACAGTTTGTCGTTCGAACAGACAAACCCATTTCGGCGATGCTCAAGTCGAGTCTCTCGCGACGCAAACGGGCGTCTTCCTCAGCACGAATAAGTGGAATCCGGGTCATTCCTTCAACTCCTTTAAAAAAAAACAATCAACTCAAGACGCTGCTGGCCAACCGCAAGGCGTCAGGCTGCTTGCACCGTCAGTGTCTTCCTATGGCAGAAAGCCTATGGCATCCGCACTCAGGCAGAAACCCTCGAAATGTCAGCAAAACCCGTTTTTTTCCGAACAAAAATGCTAGCAATGTGCTAACAGCCGAGCCTCCGAGTCGCATACCGAGTATGGATGCTGTGCCCCGACACCATGACCACCATGACTTTGTGAAGTCAACGGACGGCCAACTCAGCTTCAACCTGACGGCGAATAGGCGTTCCAGCCACCACCACCCGACCCCACGCACAAGAACCCTCCCCTGTGGGCGGTTCTCAGTCTCTTGTGGCGACTGCTTCAACTAGTCCCGTCACTCAGCTTAACTTTCAGCAGGACCGTGGTTCTGGCACTCCATTCCCCCGGTTCAAGGCCACAATCTTACCCGCTTAACCCAATTGACCTGAAAATGGAGTAAATTGGCGGCCGGAATCACCCTAATGAGACGAGAATCTTCCCTTCAACCTCCCGAAGAGGCCGAAACTCTGGATACTTTGGCTGTAAAAGCGTGCTTGGCCTTGGGAGAAAAATCTTGGCGGGCTATACACTAGGCTTGTCAGATGGGTGTCAGATTCCATGAATGTTGACCCCAAGGACATTTGCGATTCAAAAAATCACACAGAACGGCTGCTGGATCATCCTTTGCAGACCTCTAAATCGCGATCGCGACCCTCAACACACGAGTTTGCGCGAGAGAATAGCCAATACGGCCCTCGAACGCTGCATCTCGATCACAAATCATCTTATGAGCAAGAATAATCTTCTATGAATATGAAAGACAACTGGAATATCTTGGCAAAACTGCTGGATACGCCCGGCGTTGCAAACCCATCGGCGGAAGACGAGCAGGAAACAGTCGATTCAGCGACCTCAAACGAGCCCCCTAAGCCAAAAGACTCGACCGAGTCGGCAAGCACCGCTGCCCAAAAAAAAGCAGCCCCAGCCAGTGCTGCTACCGCATCAGCACCCAGCAAGGCTGGTAGCATCCTGGACGCGTTGAAGGCAAAGATTCCTCCCCAAATTCTGCCTGGTTTCGGCAGTTCCAGCGAGACAGCCCCCAGCACTGCCAGTGAAGAGATCTCAGCAAATGAACCAGTGCCTGCGGCGGCAACATCAACGACCGCGGGTTCCACGCAAGGTACAGATCAACTAACGGAGACTGAAGCAAGCCCGACACCCAGCGGCGAATCCGATGGACAGTCTGGTGCGTCAAGCGTCGGTGAAATTGCCGGCGGTTGGTCGGATTTGGTTTCTGAACTCGGGATCGAAGAACCTCCCGAAGCAAAGCAGAAGGCACCTCCTGCGCCACGCCCCACGCCGGATGAGTCAGCCCCAAAATCGGCTACTCGCAAATCATCGGGCAGCAAATCGAAGAAGGCGCCAGGATTTGCCACCGGCCTCGGGATTGATAGTGAAGAACCCGAGCAGGAGGAACCAGAGAAGCCGACTACAACAGCAGCGGGCGTGGACGATCCATTGGCATCCGCCTCGGCCTTCGGTGAGCCCAAGGTTGAGAAAAGCAGATCAGGCCGAGGTGACAGATCAGGCCGGGGCGACAGATCAGGCCGAGGTGACAGATCAGGCCGAGGTGACAGATCAGGCCGAGGTGAGCGGGGCAGATCGCGTCGCGATCGCAATGAAGGTCAAGATGAAGGTTCTTCGCGAGGTAGGTCACCAAGGCAAGGTCAAGAGCCGGACCAACAGGATGATAGCCGCAGCATAAGCGGCGAAAAATCCTCGCCCCGAAATGAGGGCTCCGCGGAATTGTCACAAGAGCAGGGCAGACGAGGCAGACGCCGCAACCAGACACAGGAACAAACTAACGAGAGCGGTGAATCTCCCCGTCGTGGAAAACGAGGCCGTCGTGGTACGCGTCAACGCATCAGCGAGGAGGATTTAGATCGTGCTGATACAGGTGCTCCCGCGGAAGCTTCCGAAAGCCGCGACAACGATGAGGATTCTCGTCCACGCCGCCGCCGGGGAAGACGAACTGACAAGCCTGCTGACAAACCTAGAAATGGTGATCGCGACGGAAACGAGGGTCGCGGACGCTCAGAACTTGCCCGGCAAGACGAAGAAAGCGATGAATTCGGCTCAGAAGCACGAGCAACCCACACAGTAAAAGAAAACGAAGAAGAAGGTTCGCGATCAAAATCACGGCGGCGCGGGCGTCGTGGGCGTGGCAGAGGACGCGATCGTGATGAGAGCACAGAAAGAGAAGCGACTCCCCAGTCGGATAGCAATAACGACCCACTGCTGAGCAGTTCGGCTTTTGGTGACGACCACGAAGATGATGTGGCGACGGAAGAACCGAAACGCGGAAGGCGGGGATCACGCTCACGCGATCGAGACGACGAGAGCAGCGCACGTGAATCTGGGCGTAGAAGAACCTCAGGGAATTCGCGTAGTGACGGGAATTCCCGTACTGACGACGATAGCCGGCGGAACGATGACGACGAGCCACGCCCAAGACGGGGACGCGGCGGTCGCAATCGTGATGAATCCGATGGTGACGATTCACGCCGAAAACGAAGCAGTGCGCCGACTTGGCTGGAAACCGTGGAATTACTCGTCGATGCCAACATCGAGAACCACAAGAACACCAAAAGTAGTGGTGGTCGTGGCCGAGGTGGTGGACGAAGGCGATAATCACATGATGTGGTCAGCGGGTGGTTTTCGATAACCCGCTCGTGACATAAGATTACCAGACAGATTTTGGGGAAGGTGGTACTGCAGGGCCCGAGCCGGGGCAAACCACCGCCTCTCTTGTCCGATGGTGGCGACCCTTACGACTGTGAGTCGTGAACCTGGTCAGGCCTTAACTGGAGCAGCCATAAGCGGTGTAGCTTTGTGTAAGGGTTGCCGCCACCGGGCAAGAGATTCCTGCCAAGTCGCTCCACTGGAAGCACCCAACCTTCAAAACCTTGACGCCCCCCACTTCGCATGGCTGATCCTCACGATAAGTCCGAAGATGGCAACTATGTCGTTGTCGCCCGACGATACCGGCCTCGAGGATTTGATGAGCTCGTTGGTCAGGAGCACGTCTGCCGCGCGCTGGTCAATGCGATCGAAACCAACCGGGTGGGTCACGCCTACCTGTTCACCGGCGCACGTGGAGTTGGCAAAACCAGCGCGGCAAGAATCTTTGCCAAAGCCCTGAACAATGAATCAGGTCCAAGCGCCAAACCTGATAACGAAAGCGATGTTGCTCTCGCGATTGACGCAGGCCAAGACGTCGATGTGATTGAAATTGATGGTGCGAGCAATCGTGGAATTGATGAAATTCGCAGCCTGCGTGCCAACATCGGGGTACGTCCCAGTCGCGCTCGGTACAAAATTTACATCATTGACGAAGTGCATATGCTCACAACGCCGGCTTTCAATGCGTTGTTGAAAACACTGGAAGAACCTCCCGAGCATGCCAAGTTCATTTTCTGCACCACCGACCCTGAACGGCTACCGATCACGGTACTGAGCCGCTGCCAGCGTTTTGACTTTGCACCGGTAGAAGTTCCCAAAATTGTGAATCGCCTGCGGGAAATCGTGACAGCCGAGTCTGCCGAGGCTGATGACGCGGCCCTTGAATTACTTGCTCGCCGGGCTGCCGGCTCAATGCGGGATAGCCAGTCGCTGCTCGAGCAGGTTTTGAGCTTCAGTCACGGCCAGCTTACTGCTGATCAGGTACATGCGATGCTCGGCACCGCAGATGACGTACGACTGCATGCACTCGCATCCGCAATGGCAGACCGCGATACATCCGGTGCCATGCGAATCCTCGATGAGAGCATTGATGCGGGCATCGATGCAGGTCGTCTGGCTGAACAGTTACTTTGCTACTTCCGCGACTTGATGGCGGTAACAGTTGACTGTGATCCAAGTCTGCTGCGACATACATCAGCATCACTGCACCCGGAACTAAAGCAACTGGGAGACCTCTGGGGTTTGCAAACGGTTCTGGCAGTGGTGGGTCTGATCGACCAAACGCTAGTTCGAATTCGACATAGTGTTTACTCGCGAGTTCTTTTGGAATCGACCTTGATCCAAATTTGCAACCTTCCCGACCTTCAACACATTTCGAACCTTGCCGCGGCCGCCAGTAATGCTGGCCTAACATCAAATCAAAAAAAAAAGCCAACCTTAATTCCCCGAAGAACAGCACCAGCAAGTAGCGAGCTGAACTCGCCGGAACAACCTCGACCACCGATCAACGACCAACAGGCGACTCTGGCTGACGACCAGGCAAGCAACACCACACAAACTTCGAGTACCAGCACCATTACCAGTACCAGTGTTGACCCGGTAAGCAGCACGCAAGAGCAACAAACGACGGCAACGGTTAGTGATTCACCTAAAACAACGTGGACACCCGAGCCTCGCCTGGCAGTTCAGAATGCTGCAAATCAAGGCACTACACACGCTCAACACAGTGATGATTCCACTGGAGTCCACGCCTCCAACGAGTCACTCACAGCCACAACAGCACCGCCAACAGCACCGCCAACAGCACCGTGGACCCAAACCGAAGCTCAGCGAGTCTGGCAGGAAGCTCTTGGTGACCTCGAATCGATGACGGAAGCTTTTGCCCGCATGGTTAGCAAGGTAGTCGCGGTAGGCACACAACAGTTGCGGCTCGAATTTCCTGCCAACGGCAACTTGGCCATGAAACGGTGTGAACTTCCCGAACACCGAAATACGATTGTCCAAGCCGTTTCACAACGTGCGGGCCGCGATATTGCCCTTGACTACTACCTGGCAGAAACGGTCGCAGCACCCAAGAGAGCCGAGACAAGTGGCAACAAACCATCGCGGATCCAGCGGATGCGCGAGATCGAAGCGAACGAGCTCGTCAGAACCTGCATTGATCTCTTCAGTGCAGAAATTGTGCGGATTGACAAAGCGAACTGAATCACCCACGTTCCAATAGCAAAAGGAATTCAAAGATGTTCAAAGGACTGGGAAACCTAGGAAATATTGCATCCATGGTCGGAGCTCTGCAACAACTACCAGACAAAATGCAGGAACTCAACGAACGCATGAAGTCGGAGCGAGTCAATGCAAGTTCAGGATGCGGCACCGTGCATGTATCGATGAACGGAGTAGGCCACGTTGAAGAGGTCAAAATCGCGGGTGACCTGACAGGCGAGAACCTTGAGCATGCGATCCGCGATGCGACCAACGCGGCCGGCGCTGCTGCAAAGCAACTCTACGCCGAGGCGATGGGCCAAATGGCTCGCGATATGGACCTCAACCTACCCGGGATTGATAATATTCTCACTAATCTGACGGGAGGCAGTTGAGCGGATGAGTGACCACGGTGGTGCGGTTTCGGAACTGGTCGACCAACTTGGGCGACTACCGGGAATCGGTCGAAAGAGCGCGGAAAGGCTGGCATTTCACTTACTGAGAGTCAGCGAAACAGAAGCGCTTGCATTGGCGGAGTCGATTCGTCGAGTCCGCCAAGATGTGAGATATTGCGAACAATGTTTCAACCTGTCCGAGAGTGAAACTTGTGCAATCTGCGGCGACAATAATCGCGATACCACTCGGCTATGTGTCGTTGAGCAACCAAGAGATTTGATGAGCCTTGAGCAGGCTGGAATCTTCAAGGGTGTTTACCACGTACTCTTGGGGCGGATCGCCCCCTTGGACGGCATTGGGCCCGATCAGCTGACCATCGACGCCCTTGTCGAAAGAGTCAGAAAGGGAAATTTTGTAGAAATTATCATGGCAACGAACCCCACTGTTGAAGGTGATGGGACCTCTCTCTACGTCAGCAACCTTTTAAGCGAATTTCCCGTAGAAATAACCCGTTTGGCTCGTGGGATCACGGCCGGTAGCGTGTTGGAATATGCCAATCGTGAGATGATTGCCGACGCTTTATCTGGAAGACAAAAGTTATAATTGGAACGGTACTTGCGTGGTCCTAGGGAAAGGTAGCTATGATGGGGCTTACGCCAACGTGGCAAGAATGGATTTCCCTGTCGTGAGAACCTGTCATGCGGATGTCGATGGGCCTACAGGCCCGACAATTGCAAACCCAAAAGCTGGCCCCTCGGATGATCCAGTCGATGGAGATTCTGCAGTTGCACGCGCTTGCACTGCAGGAACGCATTGAACAGGAAATGAACGAGAATCCGCTGCTAGAGCAACAGGAAGTGGATCCGTTAGCGCCTGAGGAAGCGAATACGGAAGCCCCCACGAAAGACACCCGCAGCGAAAACGAGAAAGAACTCGTCGTCGACAACGACCATGACAACAAGGAAGACTTCGAACGTCTGCAGAACATGGTGTCGGAGCTTCCGAATACCTTTGACGAGTCGTTCCGTCGCTCTGCCAATCGCATTCAGGAAGATGCTGATCGACGGCATGACCTGATGGCTAATGCCGTTTCACGTCCCGAATCACTGAATGACTTTCTGCTGCACCAACTGTCCGAAATGGACATTGATGACAGGATTGAGCAAATCGCAGAACGAATCATTAGCACATTGGACGCTCGTGATGGTGGTTACCTGCGCACACCCCTCGCCGACCTGCTGCCCGCCGGTCACACTCAAGAAGACTTGGAACTCGCAGAACAGGCGCTCGCAGTGGTCCAGTCGCTGGAGCCTGCCGGAATTGCGGCCCGTAGCTTAAGCGAATGCCTTCTGAAGCAGATCAAAGGTTCCTTTTCGCATCATGATGAAATGCGAACACTGATCGAATCTCACTTGGAAGATTTAGCCGAAAATCGCCTGCCACAAATCGCCAAAAAAACCGGCTACAGCATCGACTTGATTCAGACCGTGCGAGATGAGCTGCACGTTTTGAATCCAAAGCCCGGTGCGATGTTCATGGAAACCTACGTGCCGAACGTTACCCCCGATATCATTCTGGAACAGGATGACAGTGGGGACTATCGAGTCAAACTGGATGACGATCGAGTACCAACACTCTTTATCAGTGAGTACTACCGAAAGCGACTGCAAGATCCATCGAGCACGCCCGCGGAGCGTGAATTCATCAAGGGAAAAATCAACAGTGCTCAGTGGCTGATTGATTCCATCGAGCAAAGACGCAGCACCCTTACCAAAGTTGCACAGGCCATTGTGGAACACCAAAAACGTTTTCTCGACGAAGGCCCAGAGGTCATTGAACCGCTGAAAATGCAACAGATCGCTGACAAAGTTGGTGTGCATGTAACAACGGTCAGTCGCGCAGTCGACGACAAGTGGATTCAGACACCCCGCGGTATTTTGCCACTAAAACGCTTCTTCGTTGGTGGAACCCAAACTGATGATGGTGAAGATGTTGCATGGGACACCATTCGTTTGAAACTGCAGGAATTGATCGACAAAGAAGATAAGAGTGATCCCTACAGCGATGAAAAGCTTGTGGAAGAACTTAAAAAGACGGGCATGGCAGTTGCGCGTCGAACCGTCACAAAGTACCGCAAGAGGATGGGTATCCCAAGCAGCCGGCAGCGGCGTGACTGGTCGCTCTCGAAGAAATAATCTCAGCTTGCCTAATGCAACCCCCAAGAACCAGCGTGCAGCCAACCGCTTTGCAGACTGATTTTTTTCGAATGTGATGAAAACAGCGCATTGGCGAGTGCACACTCTCACACCGCCTGCATCACATCCATTTCCTTGGCAAGCCGTTTTCGCGCGACATGAAGTCGACGCTTGATAGTTCCCACCGGGGCCTCAAACTGATCACTCATCTCAATCAGTGACTTGCTTTGTAGATAGAACGCTTTCAGTGTCTGCTGATCAAGTGAGCCGAGTCGATCAATGCTATTCCTGATCACTGCAGCCTGTTCACGGCCCTCAGCAATGTCCTCCGGTGAGCCAATCGAAAAACAAGTTGCCTCGAGAGTCTCAGGGTCGCAAGCAATTGCCGCACGCCGACGGGTCAAACGATTGATTGCCATTCGGTGCACGATCTGACGTAACCACCCACCGAATGCGTCAGGCACACGAAGCTGCTGAAGCTTTTGCATCGCTTGGACAAATACATCCTGCGTCAACTCTTCTGCCTCATCAGCATTACGAACCCGCCGCATCGCCAAAGCGACAATCGCCGGCCGGTAGCGTTCAAACAACTCACCAAATGCCTCTCGGTCACCGGCCTGAGCTGCCAGCACGAGTTCGGCGATAGTGTTTGCTTGAGTTGGGGATGATATCGCTTCTGCTAGTTTCATTTTCGGTTCCTCCGATACCAACGTGTTTCAACGCGTTGCCGCGATAAGCCGGACGCCGGAATTTCCACTCCCGATACAGGAGCGTTCAATAGGTGTGTTGCACGTAGTTGAATACGTGGTTTTTCTGTCTCTTGAAACTTGTCATTGACCGCGTCGAAATCTTTGACAAACGACACATGCAAAATGACAAATGGGTGACAACCCCTACCGCAAACATCGAGGTCCGATCTTTGACAATAGGCGGGTTGCCTGAGTTGGAATTGCTCGTATCGCAACCGATGCAGGGTCTGAGTCCTGATGTCGTTCGACACCACGCACACAAACCTTCTTCAGTTAGCCAAACGGCAACCAACGATGAACGCGGAACAGGAGTTCGCCGAATCAGGCGGTTCTTGTTCCCATCGCACAGGCCGTGTCCGCCCACATGGGCTCAAGACACAATCTGCCGCGTTGCCTGCCCATGTCGTTCATGGGCGTCATAAACAAGCCGCTGGAATACGCGGGCATCCCTAGAGATTTCCGCTCCTGAGATAGATGGAGGGTCATATCGCGTACGAACGACACAACGACCTTGATCTCACGGACAGTGGCAACAACCACAGGGCGAGTTACGGCGGTAATGACTTGTTCTAAACGCATTTGAACCTCCAGAGGCACATCGACGGTGCAGGAGCGGGTACAGAAAAATTATGAATTCGGTGAGGAATCAAAAGATTCACCACCTCCTCCCGATCCCAAGAGTATACCAAGGAGATCGTTAAGGCCAGTGAAACCACAGAAATCCGTAGCATCAAAGCCGAGTGAAGGCATCACGTGAATAGACGCATCCGACCGACAGAGGTTCGTCAAAAAATCAGGAAAATCTTGGGCAACGAGATTTCAATGGTCCAGAATATCGAATTGGCAACACTGAGACGGCGAGCCTTTGCTGGGGTGGCTGCTGCAACGGATCTCATCTGGCCACCCTCTTGCCCGCTATGCAACAGGCACCAACCAGCCAGCCAGGACGCGGCAGTCGATTTTTGCGTTTCATGCTCAGCAGCACTCTCTGAAAGTGAAAAACTGACGCGAGCAGCATGCCTCCGTTGCGGTGTCCCCCAAGCCCACGCTTGGAAAGTGATTGCAAATTCAACATCCCAAGGTGGTATCGCGATGCGGCATCCACACAGAAAAGCCGAATTAACGGAAAGAACCTGCGACACGAGTCGAGGTGAACAGCCTTCTTCATTCAATTTGGAGACAAGCCGCGGCTCAAGCACTTTGAGAGCTAGACTTGCCTACAGCGGGAACACTAAGTGTCCCCAATGCCACACCGAAAAATTCAGATTCGAGGCAGTTTTTTCTTTATGGATATACCAAGATCGAGCCCGAGAGGCTGTTCTAGCCGCTAAGTACGCCCAGCACACTGCGCTCGGCGCGACGCTGGGGAGGCGTTTGGGGGCAAGAGTTCTTGAGTTTCAGCGATTATCTCCCAAATTCGATTTCGTGACCTACGTTCCCTCCCACTTCACCCGACAATTCGCACGAGGGGGCAATGGAAATCAAGTCATCGCGGAGGAAGTGGGCAAGACACTCAGGGTCCCCTGCCGCCAACCACTGAAAATCACTCGTAAAATCAGCAAACAAGCTTGGTTGGGTGATCGAGCCAGGAATAGAAATGTAAGCGGTGCGTTTTCCATGAAAAAAAGCTATGCTTGGGGGAGTCTCTCGGGGGCCAAAGCAAAACGCATTTTGCTGGTCGATGACGTGATGACGACCGGAGCGACAGCGAACGAGGTCTCGCGTGTTTTACTGGCCTCTGGTGCACAGGGCGTCTGTTTGGCGGTAGTCGCCCGAGCATTACGTTCCTAATGGACAACAATAATGAACGCCGCCCAAGCATGCCACAGCTGATCTCGCAAGATTGGCTTCATCGCAAAATGATGGGCGGTACGCGATATACCGCACAACGAAAACATGATGGAATCGAATAGCAACAAGCCGAAGAAAACCTCATCCCGCATAGGCGGTTCGCGACGTGCGATCCTACGCGGGCTGGGAATTGCCCTACCACCGCTGCTGACGATTGTTGTTTTAATCTGGGCTTGGAACACAATCGAAAACTACGTGCTTCGTCCGATCGAATCGGGTGTACAGCACGCGATTGTTTGGAGCATTCCTGACAAGATATTCAGCGATCTTCCCAAAGGCGCGATCGCAAATAGCACAGGCAAAGGCGAAGGTTTTCTATACCAAGGTACAGAATATGTGACAGGACCGACCGGTCGCCGCTATTTGCCAGACTATGTCAAGAAGTTCGTCGACGATAAGAGCGACTACTCGCCACCACCGACAAGTGCCAAGGCTTACTGGGATGGCTACGTTCAACTGAAGTACATGCCGCGTTGGCAAGTTGTCCCAATCTTTATCTGTGTCTTCACGATCGTGCTGTACTTTCTGGGACGATTGTTCACGCTGGGTATGGGCAGATGGTTCGTCAAAGGCTTCGATCATGCGATTCTGAGTATTCCTGTGGTCAACAAGGTCTACGGCAGTGTCAAACAAGTTACAGACTTTGCTTTCAGCGAACGAGAGATCGAATTCAATCGTGTTGTTGCCATCCAATATCCAAGAGAGGGCATTTGGTCGCTTGGTTTCGTGACGGGAGATAGCATGCGAGAAATCGCAGAAGCCACAGGCGAGCAGATGCTGAGTGTTTTAATGCCCACCAGCCCAATGCCGATGACAGGCTTCACCGTGACAGTGAAGAAGAGCGAGGCGATTGATCTGAACCTGACCGTGGATGAAGCGATTCAATTCGTTGTCAGCTGTGGCGTGGTTGTTCCCAGTCAACAGCGTGTCGATACGCTGACTACGAACCCCAATTCCACCATCGAGGCGCCGGCAGCAATTCTTCCGCCAAGCATCAATGACGACCTGTCAGAGCCTACCTCTCAACCACAATCTTGAGTCTTCTCAAAAACCACAATCTTGAGTCTTCTCAAAAACCACAATCTTGAGTCTTCTTAAAAAACCTCAATCAGCTTTGACCTCCTTCACCGACACGGTAGGGCACCTGGCTAGTCGCCAAGTTGACTCGCCAGCCAAGCGTCACGAGTCGAGAACTTGGGCTGAACTGCATGCGGCGATGCCGATGACAAGTCGGGCAAAGGTCGACAGAGAATGACAGTTCGCCTGCCACCCCCTCTAAATGCCCCAGATTCCACTTCTCATGGCAGGAGCAGAGAACAAGCCTACCCGACTAGCCCTGTCAGCGGGTATCCTATCGATATGTCGGCAGACTTGAACGAATCGATCCTCTCCCCCAGCGTGCTGCTCTGGCTTGGTAGCGTGCTGATCGCTGCGATCCTGATGTTGAGTTTGATGAATCGGCGTCGCACTAATCTCACTGACAGCCTTCGTGAGTTCGTTGACAAGAAGACCCCAACGGCAGGCGATTCACCATCCCCCGAAGATGACACGTCAGATTGACCGCGACGTGACCTGCAGCACTAAAGACTTGTCCAACGGAAAGTTGGAGGAGTCCCTGTATCAATTGCTTGACTTATCAATTGCTTGAATATGGAACAGATGAACAAACGCGTATACATCAAGACTGTCGGTTGCCAGATGAATGTTCTGGACAGCGAGATGGTCATCGCTGACCTGAAGCGACATGGCTACACGGTGGTCGACACTCCCAAGGAAGCGGACTGCATTTTTTACAACACGTGCAGCGTTCGCGAGCACGCTGAGGAAAAAATCTATAGCGCACTTGGGAAAATCAGACAGACCAAAGAGCAGCAACCTGAAAAGCTGATCGGTGTCATGGGTTGCATGGCTCAGAAAGATCAGGAAATCGTTTTCAAGCGGGCACCTTATGTGGATATGGTGATTGGCCCTGGTCAATTACATCGCGTGCCCGACTTGATCGAGAAAGTTCGCGCAGGAGAAGGCCGTCAGATGGCCGTCTCGCTGAAACGCAACGAGGGATCTCAAGCTGTGATCGCCCGCAGTCACGAGACGTTTGATCCACTTCGTGACCCTTCCATGCGTCCTACTCCCTTTCAGGCTTATCTGCGAATTCAGATCGGCTGTGACAAGTTCTGTACTTATTGCGTCGTTCCGAACACTCGGGGTCCAGAGCAGGGCAGGTCGCCCCAACAAATTGTTTCAGAAGCTCAGATTCTTGCGGAGCAAGGCTGCCGTGAAATCACGCTACTGGGACAAACCGTCAATAGCTACAAATTCAAGAACGAAGACGGAACAACCACAGACATGGCTGATTTGCTTGAGCAATTGCAACCCATCGAGGGGCTCGCGCGCATCAAGTTTGTGACCAACTATCCCAAGGACATGACGGAACGTTTGCTGTGCACGATACGCGACTTGCCCAAAGTTTCGCCGTACCTTCACGTGCCGGCACAAAGCGGCTCGGATGTAGTCCTGAAAAGGATGAAACGCGGATACACAGTTTCAGACTATATGGAAATGTTTGAAAGAATCGAGCGGATTCTTCCCGAAGCAGCAATTAGCAGCGACTTCATTGTAGGTTTCAGCGGTGAAACGGAGGAAGACTTTCAGAAGACGATCAAATTGGTGGAGCGGTGCCGGTTCAAAAACAGCTTCATTTTCCAATACAGTGAGAGACCTGGCACAAAGGCTGCGGATCGCCTGCCCGACGATATTCCCAGAGAAGTCAAAGTCCGGCGTAACAATGAGCTGTTGGCTGTTCAGGATGCAATCGCCAAGGAAGACAATCAAAAACTGATCGGGCAAACCGTCGACGTTCTTGTGGAAGGGCCCAGCAAGAAAGGCCTGAAGTCTCAGGAGGGGGCCGTTGTTCAAATGACCGGTCGCACCCATTGCGATCGCATCGTGGTCTTTGATGGGAATCGGCGACAAGCAGGACAGTTCATGAAAATCCACATCGACGATTGCAGTAGCCATACGCTGGTCGGCCGCGTGGAAACGGTCGACGTTGTAACCATTGGCGGGTTGGCATAAGCACAAACTCTCCACGTTTGTTGCTAAGCTGCTGTCCAATCTTGCACCCTAGATTAAACACGCGATTTTGATTCACACCGAGAGCGGAGCCTGCTCTGAATACCACAACCACTGCGTCGCCCATCAAGTGCCACTCACTCTCCAATGGATTGACAGTTCTTGTTCAACCCATGCCATGGCTGCGGACAGCGGCACTTTCCTTGAACCTGCACGCTGGTGTGCACCGCGAACCAACTCATCTTGGTGGTCTGAGCGGCATGGTGTGCGAAATGATCCAGCGAGGCGCAGGTCAATACAGCAGTCGCGACCTCGTCGCTGCTCAAGACAACCTCGGAATCGATCGCAACTCGGGGGTCAGCACCGCATTTGTCTCATTCGGCGCCGCGATGCCAAGCGAGTCTCTGCAGGCCGCGATTTCGCTGTATGCCGACATCGCACGCAACCCGCATCTTCCACAGGATCAATTGGATGATGCCCGCATGATGGCGGTTCAGGAATTACGTGCGATGGAGGACGAACCCACTCATCGGGTCATGCGTCGCCTGCGCGAACTGCACTATGGCGAACGATTGGGTCGTTCCAACTATGGCACAGAAACAGGAATTCAAGACATCACGCAGGAAGACATCCGTGATTTTTATCAAACCAACTACCACGCAACTGGTGGTATTCTCTCAATCGCTGGCAAGGTAGACGCAGCACAGGCGATTGACTGGGCCGAAGCAGCATTTGGCGACTGGCGCACCGGCAAGCTCGAGGACCTACCGAGTCCCACCGGAGCTGCCAAGTACGAACATTTCGAATCAGCATCCAGTCAAACCCACATCGGCTTTGCCTTTGACGCAGTTCCCTACAGCCACCCTGAATACTTCAAACTACGGGCGGGCATGGGTATCCTGAGTGACGGCATGAGCAGTCGACTTTTTGATCGTGTTCGCGAAAAGCGAGGCCTGTGTTACACCGTCACTGCCAGTTGTCATTCGTTGAAAAATGGCGGAGGCGTCTTTGGCTATGCAGGTACAACACCCGAACGTGCCCAGGAAACACTGGATGTCACAATCCACGAGATCGAAAGTTTGCTGGACGACCTTGAATCCAGCGAGCTCGAACGTTGGAAAGTCCGCATCGAAAGTGGCTTGATCATGGAGCAGGAGTCAAGTGCTTCACGAGCATCGTCGATGGCTTCCGACTTCTACCAGCTAGGTCGCCCCATGACGACCGCTGAACTTGAAACCCTTATCGAATCGCTAACACTGGACGACATCCGCGATTACTGGTCGGCCAATCCTCCCAAAGATTATCGAATCGTAACGCTCGGCCCCAACCCGCTGACGATTCCCGAATCCTCCGAATCCACTGCAGTTTAAAGATGCCCGAGTTTCGCGAAACTACTCTCTCCAATGGACTGCGTGTCGCAGCAGAAATCGATGACCGCGGTTACTCCGCGGCCTTCGGATACTTTGTTCGCGCCGGCTCACGCGATGAAGTTGATCAAGAGTCAGGACTAAGCCACTTTCTTGAACACATGATGTTCAAAGGAACAAAACGTCGATCAGCAGCAGACGTCAATCGTGAACTCGATGAACTCGGTGGCCAGAGCAACGCCTACACCAGTGAGGAACAGACAGTTTACTACGCGACGGTCCTGCCGAAATTCCAGGATCGTTTGATTGATCTTCTGACAGACATGCTAAGCCCTACCTTGGACGCAGATGAATTTGCGACGGAACGTCAGGTGATCCTCGAGGAAATCGCAAAGTACGAAGACCAGCCACCCTTTGGCGCGTTTGAGCGTGCCATGGAAGTCCATTTTGGACCTCGAGGGCTGGGAAGACGCATTCTTGGTACGACGGAGTCGATCAAGACAATGGAAGCCACGACGATGCGTGACTACTTTCACAGGCGGTACCGCCCAGAAAATATTGTCCTGGGAGCCAGTGGCAACATCGACTTTGACGCTCTGGTCGCACAAGTGGAACAGCTCACACAAGCATGGTCACAGCGACCAACAGTCGCGACACCTGCTACCGATTCGCCGGATACAATACCCGACGGCATTTCACTTGAACCTCGGATCACGACCCCCGATGCCCAACAAGCTTACATGGTCGGTATTTCTCCGGGGCCATGCAGTACCAGCGATGATCGTTATGCCGCCCGAGCGCTCGGCTCAATCATGGGTGACGAGGGCGGTAGTCGGTTGTTCTGGGAACTGATCGATTCAGGACGTGCAGAAGTCGCAACTCTTTGGCCCCATGAGTTCATGAATGAAGGTGCATGGTTTACCTACATGGTTTGCGCGCCCGAAGATGCAAAGTCAAACTGTCGCCTGATGGACGACATCATCCAAGGCACGATCGACAAAGGCATCAAAGCCGAAGAATTGAAACAAACTCTTAGCAAGGCGACCGCCGGCGCCATCATGCAATCGGAACGTCCAAGCAATCGCCTGTTTGGGATCGGAAGCCGCTGGCTGACTTGTGGAGAATATCTGAGCACCGATGAGGCACTCGACCGCTTACGAAACATCACCGTGGACGATGTCGAAAACGCAGCGAAAAAATATCTGACAACGGATGCGACCGAAATCGTTGCGGTATCTGAAGACACAGCAGCGGCCCCATAGCTACACCCTGAAAGGAGGCAGCAAACGCTCCGTTAAATCAAGCCTTCGCACCGCAGCAGCAAACTCAGGAACCAACCCACGGGGAACCTGCGAGCGGCTGGAGACTCGGCCGACCAGTCAAACTGCGTTTGTCAGGCAAATACGAATTTTGCGGGGTCCTCAGCCCAGGTTTTTCAGTCGGCCCGTACTATCACCAAAGCTATCTGCTCTGGCACCCATTTGGTTCATCATCCAAAGGTAGAGATTACACAACGGTGTCCCATTCTCGTAACGGATGTGCCGGCCTGTCCTGATCCGACCACCACCGTTGCCAGCCAGAATGATTGGCAGATCATCATGATTGTGGCGATCACCATCGCTAATGCCACTGCCGTAAACCAGCATCGAGTTGTCCAATAAAGTCTTGCCATTGTCTTCTAAAATTGAGCTGAGTCGTTTTAGCAAATAGCCGAAACGCTCGATCTGAAAACGATTGATTTTGGCGATATTGGCCTGTTTGTCTTTGCTTTTGCCATGATGTGAAAGTGAGTGGTGCCCCTGTGACACTTCAATCTCGGGGTAACTTCGATTTGAACCAGCGTTGGTAAACATGAATGACAAAATTCTGGTACTGTCAGTCTGCATGGCCAAAGCAACCATGTCCAACATGAGTTCCGCGTGTTGTCCCAACTCCCTTGGCACACCACTAGGCCGTGGATAATCAGGCACACCATCCTCAGACAGTCTCAAGCGATCTGCACCCACGAGCCGTTTTTCAACATCGCGAACTGAATAGAGATACTCATCCAGTTTTCGTTGATCAACCGCAGGTAACTTGCGGTGTAGTTCTTTTGCATCCTCAAGCACAAAATCCAAGACGCTCTTGCGGTATTTCTCACGAGTACTTCTTGCGCGTTTTGTCGAAGTTTCGGTCTGCCCACCAAACAATCGATCAAAAACGGCTGCTGGGTCGATCTCCTTGGCAACCGGATTGGTTGGTCCCCGCCATGACATGTTCGATGCATAAGCGCAGCTGTACCCACTATCGCAGTTACCTGCCTGGGCGCTTGCTTCCAGGCCTAACTCAAGAGAGGCAAATCGCGTGGCATCACCGATTTGCTTGGCTGCTGCCTGATCCACAGAAACACCATTCTGAATATCTGCGCCGTTGGTTTTACGTGGATGCGCTCCTGTCAGAAAAGAGGCAACACTCCGAGCATGATCGCCACCGCCATCGCCATGTGCTCTTGCACCATCTAACGCAAGCCCGGACAGCACATTAAATGATTTACGGTGTTCAGAGAGCTTGGCCAGCGTGGGTGGCAAATCAAAACGAGTCCCTTCTTTCGCCGGTGTCCAATCCGGCATATGCATTCCATTGGGCACATAAAAAAATGCCATGCGAAGAGGCACCTTCATGTCCACCGCCGCTGCAGATAACAGGCGAGTCTCGGACATGGCAGCCAAGACCGGAAGTGCGACTGTAGTCCCGAGTCCGCGTAAAACTGTTCGTCGCGAAAGTGTGCTAGGCATTTTCATTCCCGGTACCCTTGTTTCTGAAAAGGATCACTATTGATGATCCCTGCAATCAAATAGGCAAATTTGTAATCGTGCTGCTGTGTTTCCAAGACAATCTGATCGATCGCACACTTGTCGTAATACTCTGTGCCACGACCGATTGCATAAATCAAAAGTTTTTCCGCCAAGCATCTTGTGAACTGGTCCTTCCGCTGCGTGACCAGCATCTCTCGCAACTCACCGCCCCCTCTAAACTTTGTGCCGTCCGGCAGTTGTCCCGATGCATCAATCGCCTCACCGCCTTCCCGATCACGCCACAGTCCAACGGCATCATAATTCTCCAGTGCAAACCCAAGTGGGTCCATCATGTTGTGACAGGCCGCACAAGCAGGATTTGCTCGATGCTGCTCCATGCGTTCACGCAACGTGCCGGTCAATCTGGCCTTCTCAAGTTCAGGAACATTGGGAGGGGCAGGGGGCGGCGGTGTGTTCAGCAGATTTTCTAGAATCCACTTACCACGTTTGACGGGACTGGTGCGGTTTGGATCGCTTGTCACCGTCAGGATGCTCGCCTGAGTGAGGAGCCCACCACGCGGCGTTCCGACCAGTGACACCTTACGAAACTCCGGTCCTTTGACCCCCGCGACCCCATAGAACCGCGCCAACGGTTCGTTGAGATAAGTGAACTGTCCATCCAACAAGATGGTCACAGGTAAATTCCCTCGCATCACTCCGGCAAAGAACGTCAACGTCTCACGACGCATCAACTCACGAATCTCATCATTGAATTTATCAAAGGTTTCGCTATCAGGCCGCACCTGATCCAAGTTACGTAATTGAAGCCATTGACCCGCAAAATTCTTGACAAAACGGTTGGCTCTCGGATCGCGTAACATGCGAGCGACTTTGTCAAGCAAACGCGTGGGATCGCGGAGTTGACCGCGATGAGCTAGCAATAACAATTCGTCGTCCGGCATGCTACTCCACAAGAAATATGAAATCCGCGTTGCCAACTCATATTGTGTAACCAGTGGCATCTTCCCGTGGGCATCCACCTGTTTGGGTGTCTCGACCTTGAACAGAAAATGAGGTGATACCAAGATGGCTTGGATCGCAACCTGAATTCCTTCCTCGAACCTCCCGGACTCAGCACGCACTTTGGCTGCGAGCTGCACCAACCGTTTGACTTCCTGTGAAGTCGCCGGCCGTCGAAAGGCACGGCTTGCAAACCGCCCCAAGACCTCTGCGCTGGCCTGGTCCGGCGAAATATTCCCTCCCGGTGTTACAAAAATCAACTTGCGATGACTGGCGGGAAGATCCACATCACCTGACACAATCGCTCGTTTTTCAACACCACGAAGATTAACGTGATGAACATGAAGATTACGATCAGCTTTTTTGGGAACGTAATAGTCATTGATGAAACTGATCTCAATCCTGCGTATTCCACGAACCAAGCGAAGCTGTAATTCAAAGTCTGCTACCTTTTCCTTGGGAACCGATATGATCTTGTGAAGCCTACCACTGTCAATCTTCATTTTGACTGGCTCATCACCTCCCTGATCACCGCTGGCAGCAATCGTCAGTGTATAGGTCGCAGTGAAAGGCATTTCACACTCCAATGCCACCGTGCCTTGGGTCGCCAACGTCACGCGTCCACTTCCAACGCTGTATTTACCGGCATCAATTAATTTCGACGGGTCTTGATCCAATTCGAATACGCGTGAAGGTGGTGGTGTGTAGATTGCCTGCCCCGTAATCGTTTCCGCTGCGTCAAGATACTTCTCGACCAGTAATGGAGGCATGGACAAAACATCCCCGATATTGTCAAAGCCATACCCAACGTCGTCGCCCGGAAAGCCATCGGAAGCCTGATAATCCACCCCTGTCAGGTCACGAATCGTGTTGCGATATTCCGCCCGATTCAAACGACGCAAAGCAACTTTGCCTGCATTTGGGTTATTCACACAGTCGACGGAGTTGACCAACTTGTCCAAAAGACTCAGCAACTTCTGTCGTGTTGCTGGTTCGAGAGGCTCGCCATCTTCAGGAGGCATGGTTCCCAAACGAATCTGTGCAATAGCACGTCCCCACACCGCTCGTTCTTTCTTGACCTCTGCTGCCGTGCGATATTTTTCCAGCTCGATCTCGCTACCTGAACCATGACAGTCATAACAATAGGTTCGCAATAACGGGGCCAATTGTGTGCGGAAGCTTGATTCGTCCTTTGCGTCATCAGCTGATGCTACGCTTGCCATCCCAACCATGAAGGCAACAAGTAGCGAAGCTGATACGACTAGGTTCCGAAGAAACATGAGCTTATTTGAACGAGTTACTTGTAATTCCAAAGTAATTCAACGCGATCCTTCAATCCTGCAACCACGCTTACATCACTGACCGGCTGCCAAGGATCGGCTGCCAGAGGTACTCTCAGACAAACTCCATTCTACTCACGTCAAACCAATGAAAAACGGGTAGTAAAGCATTGAAACGTGGAAATATCGAAAACGCCCTGGCAGAATCCGACAGACTATCCTTCCGACTGATTTCACCATAAAAACCGTCGTAAAAACCGCCAGTTCAAATCCGGTCCTCCCGACTTGAATTCAAACAGCTCATCGCGTTGATTCGCGGCGAGCTGTTTCTTGTGTCAGTGCAGCGACTCGCGTGATTTCTTGCAAGTTACCGTGGTCGGTTCATAAAGTCGATCCACTTCAGACGATGAAGAAGGGCAATTGTCAAACCGCCTGACGGGTGATGAGTTACGGAGATCAAATTCAGTCGCCACTCTCGGAGTTCGGCAGTCTGGTTCAAGTCTTTATCGGGGCCCCGTCGCGAGATTGCTTGTGAGTGTTGCGATCGGCGGACAATCGCTGATCGTTGAATCAAAATCGGCACACTCATCAGGCTTTCGTAAGGAGATTCATTCCCTCTCGGCCTCGATAGGTCAACAGCAGTGCTCCATTGGCGGCACATGCGTCGAATACCGCTTCAAAAAAACCATGCTCGCCCGGCCACGGGAAGGCAAAAAACAGATCAAACTCATTGAGTTCCCGACCGATCAATTCGTAAATGTCATCTTCTTCGATGCTTACGTTTTCGACTTCGGCGCCGATTTCGGTCAAACCTTCGACACCTCGGGGGACGAAACTGCCGCAATAAAACTCGGCTGGGTTCCCGAGTCCGTCGGCGACCTGATTCGCTTGCTCGACCAATCGCGATTCAATTTCGATGCCCATCGATTCCATTCCCCGCAATCCGGCCAACATGGCGCCGACACCAAAACCTGCTCCGAATTCGCAAAAACGATTACCGGCAAGTAGATGGCTCTGTTCGATCCAAGTGATCGCTTGATCAAGCAGGTGGAAGTCACAGGTGACGAAGTTCTCGATGACCGTTTGATCAGCCAGCATGAAGGCTTCAATCGCATCGTTGGCGGTATCGATAAGGTGCTCTGCACCTGCTGAATAAGGAAGCCGATTGATCGAATCGGGGATATCAATGGTTTGCAGAGTCATAATTGGTGCAGAATCAATTCGCTCGAATGCGTTGTCCGTCGCCACTGAGTGAGAACAGTTCTTGTTCGTTTTCAGCGACAACTTGGTTTACCTGCTCGATTGTGATCTTCTTGCCCGATGCGTTCGCGTTTTTGACAAGCTCTTCGACGTTCAGGAGCCCTTCCTCATCGAGCTTCAAGCCAATCGAATGCGGTTCATGGCGAAGAATGTACGTTAAATACTTGCTGAGTTTGGTGAGTCGCTTATTCATGAGCTCAGTCTAGCGAAAAAAACGACGCTTGGAATCGGCACCTGCAAATATCGTCTCCGCCCTGTGGGTGTTGATAAGCCCCATCTAGAAAAACAGGGGTGCCAGTTGCACAGATACGCCAAACCACTGCGAAAACCAGCGATACAACTGACTGGACCGAAGTCAATCAGCACTCTTATCAAGCTCAGCCTGACCGAGAATCCTCAGCCGTGACTCGTTTTGTGGCTGAGGGTTTAATTTTCGCATCCACGCAACCCGAATTGGGTTACTTGTGACTCGCTCTTGATTGCACATGAGTGTTTTTGTTGTGACAATTGGGGAATACGCCCCTATAGCCCAAGACCATACAGGCTTCGACAAATGTGGGAGAGAGGCGGGCCCAAATCCTGTGAGTTCGTTTTTCGTCCCTCAGAAATTTAATTCAATGATCTTAAGAATCGCGATAGCGTTCCTTGCTGTTGTATCAGCAGTACCATCATCTGCGGAGGAGCTGAATATCCTTTTTCTTGGCAACAGCTTCACGGCACGGCACGACATTGCCGGCCTCGTGGAGCAGATTCTCGAAGAAGGCGATCCCACCGCCGATGTGCAAGTGCAGCGAGTCATCTACGGCGGGCAGAATATGTTCAAACACTCGACCTACTACTTCAGCCAGAGTTTCATTGAACAGAGCACTCTCACAGAAGAGACAATCACCCAGCGTATCGCGACAATGAGGGGATTTCTCAATTCAGACACTGCACCCAATCCTGAGGAGTGGAATCGGCATTGGGCGGCGCTGGGTAAAACGAACGTGCTCTTTGCCGACATCCACAAGCACATCACACGGGCCATCAAGAATCACGAAGCCCTGCTTCGGGACAATCCCAAGACCGAGTGGGACTACGTGGTCCTGCAGAGTTGGCGCGATGTTTCGGAGCAACCGAATCAGGGGTATGAGCGCTACGCCACGAAACTCGCCGAGATCGTGAAAGCACAGGGCGGCGAGGTGATTCTCTACATGACCTCACCCGAAACGCAGAACCAGGCCCCAGTGACCGAGCCATATAACGTGGCGTCAGCCGAGCGGGACACAGCGGTGGGCTTACGGATGGCAAAGGCCTTGCAGCCGAAAGCCGTGATTCCCGTGCCCTTGGCGATTAAGAACATTCAGACGGGTGACAGCGACAAACCGGGCACTGATCTCGTCTTTCGCTATCACAACGATGGCCATCCGAATCAAACCTGTGCCTTTCTGGTCGCCAACCTCTTCTACACGGCGATGACTGGCAAGAGTCCCGAAGGCCTCGAATTCAATTCGGTCACCGAGACCAAGTTAAAAAAAGGAAAAGACCCCGATGGTGGAGAACCAACCGTGGTCTTCGACAACAAAGAGAAGGCCTATTTGCAGCGGATGGCCTACGAGGCAGTGTTGGAATTCAATCTTGGCAACGAAAACGAATCATGAAACAAAACAAGACCCTACTCTGCATTGTGCTTCTAGGCTTGGCTCTTCCAACGCGAATCGTCGCGGCAGAAAGTCCCAATGTTCTCATCATCATTGCCGATGATGTTGGTTACGATGCCTTCGGTTGCACAGGATCCAAATCGGCACGCACTCCGGCAATCGACTTGCTGGCGAAAGAATCACTCACGTTCGACCGTTTCTACGGCACTGCCTCCCAATGCGTTCCAATCCGCGCCGAGCTCTTCACCGGTCTATTGCCACTCAACAACGGCACTTTGGCGAATGCAAAGAGAATCACGCGACCGGGCCTGAGAAGCATCGTCGATCACCTGATGCCCCTCGGATACAACGTTGGTCTCACTGGAAAAGGCCATTTCAACCTAGGAGCCAAGTTCACATCCATTGAGGATTTCCCTGGTGGAGCGAACTCGTCTGTTGTTGAATTCAAGACGGATGGTCTCCGCGAGTTTATCAAAAAGAGGAAGAACGCAAATTGTGCGCAGCGAACCGTCCATAGAGACGGGCGAGCCTTCGAGGGCCCCCAAGGGCTGAAGACAATCCTGCTGGAAGACCAAGACTAGTTTTCTCGCGTGTTCGTTGAAAACATGCTTTCCTATGCCATGGCACGCCAGCTCACTTTCCGCGATCACGAAACTCTTAAACTGCTGCACGAACAATCTGCGGACAACGACTTCAGACTGCGCGACTTTCTATTAACGAGCGTCTCGTCAGACTGGTTCACTGAAAGATAACGGTGATCCGTCAAAACAAAAACAAGATCAAAATGCTCACGAATTTTGCTATCGCTTTTTCGATCCGAGGTCTTTTGCAAATTTTGGCACAGCCATTTCAGGAAATGTTACCATTTGAATACAGCAGCCGATATGACGCGAAGACTGTGGTGTAAGACTTTTGGCTAGACTTGCTGGCATCACCGTCCCGAAAACAAGCATGACAATGATTCAGACACGGCTTGATGATTAGCCACTGTGAACGAGTGGGCACAAACAACGAAGCGTTCGTCAAATCGTTGGATCTTACCCTTGCCTGTAGATCTTCCCCTTGATCACGAATTAAATACCAGCCAACCGTTCCTCTGAATCGCCAAAGCGGTCGAGCTCGAGGCCGCCCCAATCCATCAGGCTGAGAAACAGGCTGCACATTCGACGATTGGAAGCATCAAGGTAGTCAAGCGTGCGACCTCCGCGGAGCTTGCCGCCCCCTCCACCCAGCAGAACGACCGGTAAATGCTTGGCGTCATGGTTGCCATGAATCATGCTTGAACAATGCATGATGGTGGTGTTGTCGAGCAGAGTTCGATCTCCCTCCTCAACTTCCGCCATCCGCTCGCACAGGTAGGCAAGCTGGGAAGTAAAGAATTGGTTGACGCCGACTAGTTCCGACGGCTGGGTGTGGGCCATCTGGTGATGCTGATCCTTGGCACCGGCGTGTGCGTGCGTGAGGATCGAGCCATCGTTGCAATATTTGAGGGTCGCGATACGCGTGGAATCCGTGCGAAACGCGAGCAGCACGATGTCGTTCATCAGCCTCCAATAATCCGGGATCTCAGCGGGAATACCATCAGCAGGCCTGGGGCGATCGGGCGCTGTCAGGCTCGGCTGCCAACCACCGGCCTCACGATCCTGACCAGCCCGCTTGATCCGCCCCTCTATCTCGTGGACACTTCCGAGGTACTCCTCAAAACGTTGTCGATCTGAGACTGAGAGTCGCTTTCGCAGCGAACGGGCATCTTCAAGCACGGCATCCACAACACGCAGGTCGCCGCGGTTGTGTTTCGTGCGGAAGAGACGGTCAAAGGCCAGCGCCGGCCGCGTTTCCGTCCAAGTGGGCGACACCGCCGTGCTCCACGAAATGTGCGAACTGTAGAGCAACGGATGCCCGTCTTGAAGCCCGGGGATCGGCCCTTCACAGCCAAGCACCAGCGACGGCAACCGAGTGCGACTGCCAATCTGCTGTGCCATCAACTGATCAAAGCTAACACCCGTGTGCACCTCGGTCTTTGACATTGACGCTCCACTCAGCATGTTGCCGGTTTGCATGCAGTGGATCACGCCATTATTCGCCTGCTCGTTCCACAGGCCACGGAGAAAAACCAACTGCTGCTTCCAAGACTCAAGCGGCTTCAGACATGGCCCGAGTTCCATTGCCTCGCCCTCTCCCTTGGCCCACCAGTGTTCCGAGTGGAACCCCATCCCAGTGAACGTGACAAGAGTGCGAGTCGGGGGCTGATCTAAGGCTTTAGGTGCTTCGGCTGCAGTCATCGTTACCGACTCGAGCCATGGCAGTGCCATCGAGACACCGAGTCCGCGGAGCAAGGTGCGTCTCAAGACGGTCGCATCAGAACGCATGGGCATGTGTATGCTCCTGTAGTGGTAGTTTGTTAGACACCTCGTAACCGATCACCTGGCTGCAGCCACGCTCCGATGAGCGACACCACGATTTTCAGCTCGCTGCTCCTTCTTTGGCTGAATTAGTCGTGACAGCCGGGCGAACACAGCGGAACTGCTCGCTACGGACAATGATGAGCAAGACGTCCGACCAGCGGCCCCCGTCGAGCATCTTCTTCGTTAGTTCATCGACCAGCTTCCGATCAGAAATCTGCACGGCTCGACCCAACGCATAACCTGTCAATTTTCGGGCGAGCGAACGCAGCACGTCCTCGCGGCGGGGACCAGTAAGGTAATCCCGTAGGCCGGCGAAGCCTTCGATATCGACACCATCACGGGTGGTCGCTCGCGCATCACCGGGTTTCATATCTTCGGTGGGCCGCAATCGGCCGAGAGCGTCGAATTGTTCCAGCGTCATGCCATACGGATCAATGCGAACATGACAGCTGGCACAAGCTGGGTCCTTTCGGTGACGCTCTGTGATCTCGCGCATGCTCAACCCGTCCGGCGGAGTCTCGGGAAGTGGTGGTACGCCGGGTGGCACTCCGGGCAACCGCTCTCCAAGCAACTGAACCACCCATGCACCACGCTTGACAGGACTGGTTCGAGAGGCCGCTGCCGTTTTTGCGAGCACTGCCCCAAAGCCGAGCAAACCACCGCGACTGTAGGCTGAAGCCTTGTCAACACGACGCCACTCTGGACCGCTCACGTCCGGGATGCCGTAGTGCTTAGCAAGAATCTCGTTGACAATGACCGCATCGGCATCAATCACGTCGGTGACGGGGCGATCGTGGACCAGCAGATCTTCGAAAAACCGCACTGGCTCCTCAGCCAACGCATAGCCCACTGTTGGCGTGAACTCGGGAAACTGCTTCAGGTTCCGACCGTGGTTCGTGACGAAGTCCCGCACACCCAACCAGCGGGCGCCAAACTCGCGAGCCATGCCACGCATCCGGCTGTCCTTCAGCATGCGCCGCAGCTGTTCCTCCATGACCACTGGCTCATGAAGGCGGGCTGACTTTGCCCGAAGTTCGTCGTCGGGAATCGAGTCCCACAAGAGAAAGCTCAACCGCGTCGCCAGTTCGTCGCCAGAGACCGGCTGCCAGCGCGTTCCGGTTGCCGGCTGCTCAACCCGGTAGATAAACCAGGGTGATGAAAGAATGCGGGTGAGGGCAGCACGAAATGCCGGCGCATGTTTGATTCCATCGGCACGATCGGTGCGATAGGATTCAAGGATGGCAGAAAGTTCCGCTCCGGTGAGCGGCCTGCGCCAGGCGTGCGAGGCGAAGGCAAGCAATGCCTCCAAGTGCGTCGTCTCCGCGGTGACCTTGGCCGCGCGCAGAGCTTTCTCCCGTTTCTGCACCTGCTCTGCAAACAGCTGAACATAGAAAAACATGATCCGCGCGCCATCATTTGGTTTGCGGTAGTACTGCAATATTTCTTCGTACATACGCGGGGTGGCAAACGCCTGCTCGCTGACGAAGTCCAGCTCATTCCACAAGCGGTCGAGTTCGGCTCGACCAGCCTCATCGAGCAGAAGTCGACACAGAGGCTCGTCTTCGCGGTGGTACAGAAAAATACTTCCCTGAGCGTCTCGCGGGATAATCGGCTCGAACAGGACCGCCGGTGGAAAAAGGTCACGAAACTCCGAGGCTGATCTGGACCATTCCGCAGCAACCTGCGGATGAACTATCTTGGCGACTTGCGGATCGCCCCACGTTGGCTTGGCAACCGGCTCGGCCAAGCTGCCGCCACCACCCGTCGCGGCGACCAGGAACGCCTGCACTTGGGCAGTTACAGAACTACCTTCGCCAAGACTGACGTCGGCACGAAGAAACCGAGGCAATTTGAGCAACTGCATGAGTCGGGCCGGCAGGTTTTTCATGTCGATGACGACCTTTTCGCCCGCAGCCGTTACCAACGCAGATCGGGGGACGGGGCGATTCAGCGGGTGATGACCGAACTTGAGCCCACAGGCTGCTTCGACTGCTGCTTTCAGTTCCGGGTGCTCCGCGAACACAAGAGTCTGGCCGTCGCCTCCCTCCAGCCGCAACCGGTCCCAGACCACAAAGGTATCAGGCTGCACCGGCAATGCGACCAACTGGAAGACCGGATCCCGCGCGGCACCCTCGACCCGCTCACGAGCGACCACACGGCGCAATTCACCCCATGCAGAGAACCCGTTTCCCACCGCAATGACAGAATGCTGCATGTAGTTGCTTCGAAACAGCTGATCCTGCGCGGCCTTGATCGCTGTCAATATCGGTGCCGGATCCGCAACCTCTGCCCGCCACTTTTCTCGAACGTGATCGAGTGGTGCAGGATGTGGTCCGGGATCCGTTAAGTCCGTGGACGTACTGCCTACTTCGGACAAGGCCTCCCCCAGTTCCGAAGCTGCCAGATGCGACAGTTCGAATGCGACACCATCGAGCCCAGCTGGGTGGGCATCGGCAACGCGGCCTGAAACCAGCAACTCGCCAGCAATAGGACTTGTCCAAGCCACAGCAACTGGCCGATTTGGCCCCGGATGCACAAAGAAAGTCTGCCCAGGCAACGTCGTCCAGACCGACAGATCTTCCTCACCAACGTTTACAAACACTGAGGGCTCGGACCCGAGGCTCCAAGACTTCAGTTCAGACCGTCCAGCGATGCTGTCGCGCTGATCGGTAAGGAAAGTCGGAGTTGAAGTCGTTTCCAAAAAGCTCCAGCGGGCACCATCCTTATCTCGCCACGAGTTCCCATTCATTAAATGGGGGACCAGATCGGCGACGCTCCAAACGCGCTGATCACCAGATTTTTCACGAATTGTCCACTCGACCAGCGTGCTGTCAGCGCCGTGATTTGCATTGGGACGCACCGTCAACAGCAGCAGTTCACCCTTTCGCACCGAAACAGTGCTTTCAAATGGTACGGAACCACCTTCCGCTACATTGGAGCCCGCCAGAACCTGTTTCGACGATGCCCAGCGGGACTCAATCTGACGGGAAGCTACCTGCCGTCGTTGCTTCAACGCTGCAACTGCATCTGTTTTTTCTTGCCACTGCCGAATACGAGCAGTGACGGCAGATGATGCTAACGATGAGCTGGTTTTGCCATTGAGACCATGCCACAGCGCGGTCAAATAAGTCAGGTTGAGTTTTTCTTCGTTGGCCACAGCTGCAAGGGCGGACGGTCCACCGCGAAGGAGCCTTTCCCGATTGCGGAGAGTAGCCTCAAGGTGCAACGCCAGTGGTGGCTCTCCGCCAGGTCCGGCGTACCGAGCGTGGAAGCTGCGGAGCGATTTCAATGTTTCCGCGGTCCAGGTCGGCCGGTCCGGAGAGGGAGAGAAGCGAAACCCCTGTGGCAGCAACACGGCGTGCGAGGCTACATCGCGAGCGGTCTGATGGTAGCGTTGAACCAACTCGGGTGTCACCGGCATCGCTTCACCAACGTTTGCGAAACCCTCGCCACCGACGCTGTCGACTGGAAACTCACGAGCCTGCGTTGGCTTCATGTCCACACCGGTAAGATCGCGTATCGCATTGTCGTATTCCGTGTTACTGAGCCGACGCAGCGTCACCGGTCCGGGGTCACCAGCCCGTGCGTCCGCCTCAGCATCGAGTGCCGCGGTGATCCACTCCAACAGCTGTTCCCGCTCAGCATGCTCTGGCTGCGGCTCGCCCTTGGGCGGCATGTCGCCACCACGTACCCGCTCGGCGACATTGTGAAGTACTTCAGGTCGATCCAAGAACGAACGGACTGAACGAAAACTTGTCAGGTCGAGATCGTTGTCCTTGGGATTCGCTCCATGGCACTTTCCACAGGACCTGACAAGAAGCGGTTGAACCTGATTTTCGAATGACTGCGAAAGCGTCATCAAAGACGGTTCATCTGCCTTCAGCGAAGCACCGGATCCGACCAGTGAAATCATCACAAGAGCAAAGCACCGGCGAAGCAAGCACGCCAAGCCACAACGCACTACCGCCGACCCAAGACAGCTGCACGGCAACTCGCTCTGGGCTGCCGTGTTTTTCAGAAAGTTCAAACCATTGTCCATCGCAGTATATTTCTTGCTGCTAATGTGATGCTCCACAATCCAGACAACATGGTAGCCGCTTCCCACGTATGAATGGTCGCTCAGACGGACTTTGCCGGCCAAAACAGTGGTTCGGGCAGGGAAGCATTTTGAGAAACCCTAAGAAAAGACACCGAGAAACCCAGCCAACTCAGCCCTCGGCAAAACAAATTTGATGACAGGCAACCACTGGTACTTGCGAGCAGTGCCCAGACCGCCAGAGCGTGACTTGCTGGCTCGCTCATCCGGAAGTCGAACAAGGAACATCAAGAAGCAAGACAAACCAATGAACCGGAGTGTCCGTACGAGTACCGCGAAAGGCCCGATGCATCATCGTAATTACGCAAAACACAAGAAGTGAGCTATCTGGCACATGCACAATCAAGCTCATCCCGCCATGAAGTGCGCATAAAAAAGCCGCTGCCAAGGCAGCGGCTTCACGCTTGAATGTGACTCATAAGAAGCCAGCATCATTTTGCCGAGAACTTAAACACGGTGGTCGTGCGATACTCATCGCCGGGCTTTAAAATCGTTGTCGGGAAATTCTTCTGATTCGGACTATCAGGGTAGTGCTGCGTTTCCAAGCAGAAGCCACCCCGGTGCACGTAAGGCTTGCCGGACTTACCCTTCAAGCGACCGTCCAAAAAATTCCCGCAATAAAACTGGATACCTGGCTCTGTTGTCGTGATTTCCATGACACGTCCTGTAGTCGGCTCGTGAACCATGGCAGCCAAAGAGAGCCCATCACCCTTACGATTGAGCACAAAGTTGTGATCGAATCCGAGCCCGAACTCGAGTTGTTCGTCCTTCTTTCCAATATCACGTCCAATTGATTTTGCGATAGTGAAATCGAATGGGGTGCCCGCCACGGCTTTCAACTCACCGGTGGGAATCGAAGTGGAATCAACAGGAGTATACTTGGCCGCATTGATCATGAGTTCGTGGTCAAGAATATCTCCTTCGCCTTCACCCTTGAGGTTGAAGTAGGAGTGCTGGGTCAAATTGATGGGCGTTGCCTTGTCAGTGGTCGCCAGATAATCCACGATCAATTCGTTGGTGTCGGTCAACTTGTAGGTGACTTTGATTGATAAATTACCGGGATAACCCTCTTCTTTATCCTTGGCCAAATAACTCAATTCCAGACCAGACCATCCCTCACCACCAACCAGTTCAGCATCCCAAACGACCTTGTCGAATCCGATGACTCCACCATGCAGGTGATTTGGTCCATTGTTCGTAGCTAGCGAATAATTTTCGCCATCGATCGTGAATTCGCCGTTCGCAATCCGGTTGCCATAACGTCCAACGATTGCTCCAAAGTATGGCTTATCAACGGCATTGATATAATCCTCAACACGATTGTAGCCGAGGGTTATATCACCGAGTTTTCCATCGCGATCCGGCACAAGAATGGCGGTCACAATCGCGCCATAATTAGTAATTTTCACCTGCATGCCAGACTTATTTTTGAATGTGTACAGTTTGATCGCGTCAAAATCTGTAACACGCTGAGCCTGAGCACTGCTGGCAAGGAAAGCAAAGCAGACGAGAATAGCGAGCAATTTCTTCATGGTGCTATTTCAAAGTAGGAGTGAAATTAAAAGCGAACGTCGCGAGGGAGCAGGTCCCTAGAACCACACCATGTTGGGTGGGCTTGGGCAATAGTGTCGACTACAGAGCGGTCAGAATCAATGCGCTGCCAGATTGCAAACACAGAAAGTTCGCGAGACAGGCAGATGCCGACAAAAACACGCAAAACTTGCTTACGAATGAAGCCGCAAGCTCGAAATCAATCGACGCGAGACAAGATCACATGATAAGGGTCGCCCTTGCGTCCTTTCATGGAAGACTGCACTTGCACATCAGCATCGCCCTGAGGCACCGAGATACCCGGAATCACTAGTCGTGTTTGCCCTACCTTAAGCGTCGCCTTACGCGTCACGCTGCCGATCCGCAAACTCAGTTCCATGGGACCAACAGGCTGACTGTATACCAACTCGGCATCAAACGTAGATGGACGCTCCACGTGAACCAACCAGACGCCGGACACCCCCCACCCCGCTGAATCGCTGACCCGCCAATCCTGCAGTGTCAATGCACTCACTAATTCATTATCAGAGCCGATCACCATTCGCGGCGGAGCATAATTATGAGTTCGGGTAGTCGAGACATCGTCGAACCAAGCATCGTAGGCCTTTAGCATCTTTTTAAATTCTTTGGGTTTTGCCTCAGCCAAGTTGACTTTCTCTCCCTGGTCAGACGCCATATCGTAAAGCTCAAACGGAACTCCTTCAGGCATTTTTTCTTTGCCAAATCCGCTTGGATGCACCAATTTCCACCTTTGATTTCTCACGGCCATATGGTGATAGCGAACGGGTTGGTCACCACGGTGTACCTGCAGTACAAGGTGGCGATCTGGCCAGTCAGGACTTTTGCCTTCCAACAAAGGCAGCAGACTGCGACCGTCCACATTTTCACGTGCAGGAACATTGACCCCGGCTGCATCAGCGATGGTAGGCAACAAATCGATATGCGCTGCGATTCGATCACTGACAGTTCCCGGACGGAGTCGATCAGGCCATCGCACAAAGAACGGACTGCGAATACCACCTTCATGCACGGTCGCTTTCATACCTCGGAATGGACCAGCAAAACGCATTGAGTTGGGACCATTGTCAACTAGATAGACAACCATCGTATTATCAAACAGCCCCTGTTCTTTAAGGTGCTGGTCCAACTTCCCGATGTTCTGATCTACGTTTTCAATCATTGCCGCAATCCTTGCCAACTGATCAACGTTTCCCTTCTTGCCCACCATGATGGATTTCAGATCAACGGTCTTGTAATACTCATAAAGTTCTTCCGGCACATCATGATAGGGCCCATGCGGTGCGTTCGTCGGCAAGTAGACAAAGAACGGCTTCCCCTTCTGCTTGCAACGATCAATGAACCGGATTGCTGCATCAAAATACAGATCAGTGCAGTAGCCGTCTGTTTCGACTTGCTTTCCGTTTTCAAATAGAATTGGATTGGTATATCGCTTGTTATTCTCAATCGGTTCTGATGGTTGGGCCAAACCGCCACCTCGATGGATGTAAGACTCATCAAAACCCTGATCATCAGGTCGCAGCGGATAATTGTCACCCAGATGCCACTTACCAAATATTCCCGTGGCATAACCGGCGTCCTGCAGGACCTCCGCAACAGTTACCTCCTCGGGCTCCATCATTGATCGCCCCTTGAAGGTATCTACAACACGTGTTCGATAGTGGTACCTTCCGGTCATCAAAGACGCACGAGTCGGCGAGCACACCGGACAAACATAAAAGTCTGACATGGATGCACTACCCTGAGCCAAAGCATCAATGTTCGGTGTTCGAATGACTGAATTACCAGTAACTCCGTGATCGCCATACCCTTGATCGTCGGGCATGATCACCACAATATTCGGGCGACTCACCTCCGCAGCATTGGCGAGCCTGCTGTGCACCATGACGAGGATATGAAAAAACACCAACACGGCAACAAGTAGCAAACGTACAAGCATTTAAACTCGGCTCTCAAATTGAATGGAAACAAACGTGGCGAAAACTACTTGTTCTTCTTTTTTCGTCGGACGACACGCTTGGCTTTGGCAGGGAAGTAGGGGGAATCAGTTCGGGCCGAAGCCAGAAACGCCTCAATTTTCTGGACCGTAGCAGGATTACTTTGCGCAACGTTTTGCTTTTCACTCCGATCCTTTTTCAAATCATACAACTCCAGTGGCTCTTCTGTCCCGAATCGAATCGCTTTCCAGTCACCAAACCTGACAGCCTGCTGAAACGGCGAGTGTATTTCCCAGTAGTGCATCTGCCGGGGTCGTTGTGTCTTGCCCATCAAAGTTGGCACGACAGACATCCCATCAAGATGGGAGGGAATTTCAGCACCAGCCAAATCACAAAGCGTTGGGAAAACATCTCGCATATCCCAAACGAAATCACTTTCCTTGCCCGCTGGAACATGCCCTGGCCACCTGACTCCCATGGCCGCACGAATGCCTCCCTCATAGAGCATTCGTTTTACTCCTCGCAATCCGCCGGCGCTCCCAATTGCCTTGGCAAACAGCGGGTTGGGGCCATTATCAGATGTGTAGAAAACAATCGTTTCATCATCAATCCCCAACTCCTGCAATAAATCCATCACTTTGCCAATGGTCTGGTCCGTTCGGGTTACCATCGCTGCATAGTGCTGCACTTGAGTGCCTCCTGGAATCCCTTCGTACATGGCAAAGGCAGGGTCATCAGTGGGGATGATATAAGCACCGTGTGGCGGAGTGACAGCAAGGTAAAGAAAGAAGGGTTCGTTCTGGTGCTCGCGTATCAACTGCAGAGCTTTTGCTTCTTGCTCATAGGGAATATAGGTCTCTTTTTTTCCACCTTTGTTTCCGAGTAGTGAAACCATCTTGCCACCATCCCAAATTTCATCGGGAAAGTGATCATGAGCATGCACCTGATCCAAATACCCGTACCAGTAATCAAACCCCTGTTTCTCTGGAACTCCCGTGGACCCGGGATTCCCAAGTCCCCACTTACCAACACCTGCGGTGTAGTAACCTGCACTGTGCAGCGACTCAGCCACCGTGACGTCAGCGTCTTCCAGGAACACGAGCGGTCGCCCATTCCTGGCACTGAGTTCTTTCACCAATGCCTTTGCCGTGTTGTCTCGACGCCGACAATGCCCAGTGTGTAACCCAGTCATTAAGACGCATCGGGTTGGTGCGCAAACGGCAGAACCCGAATAGTGATCTGTAAACTTCATTCCCTCGGAACAAATACGATCAAAAATGGGTGTTTTGACATGCGGCGAACCGAATGCGCTGAAATCACCGTAACCAGCATCATCAAGCATCAGGTAAATGATATTGGGCTTTCGATCACTGGTCTCGGCACCACGCAAACTGGGCGTGAATACGACCCCCAACAAACCGACAGCAATCAAAACAAATGACTTCATCTTTACTCTTTCACTCATAAACGCTGTTCCGACATAGGTAAGACAACAAGCACATCAAGAACGAATCAGACATTGGGCGTTTCAGCAATCTTCACGTTATCGAGAACAATTGCGAGCCACTCTGACAATTGACTTTGAAAGTCCAAAAACTCGCCACCCGCCAGTCCCCAGTGGGTCTCTGGAGACTCAATTGCTATTTGAATCCGAGCCAATTCAGAGTCAAGATTCGCCATTATCTCGGTTTCAACATTGGTGAGAATGGCCTGCGGTGAAAAACGCACTCTGTCGCTCGATTCCGACCTCATTAACTCACACAGTCTACCCTGAATTGCCGCATAACGCTTGCCATTAAAAAACACTCGCCGCAACTCCACTGAGCTATTGAATTGAAAAACAGGATCTGGGCCGACATAGACACTGACTTGCCCCTGTGATCGAAAACCGATCACCACGACAACGTCATCGATCACGCACTCCGCCCTCAGCAACATCTGCTTTCCGTCTCTCAGCAGATCTTCTCGATCCTGTTCCTGCTTCGCCATTTACCGTTTCACTCCAAACCAGCAGGGACTACAAACCCAAAACAGCCAGTACCACGACACCTCTGAAACAATTGCCCACGATCGACTCGCTGCTGGACGTTCACCGGCGTGCCCTGCCGCGAACTTTCCAAGTCGGGTGGGGAGCATGAGCTTCATTCATCATTCTGGCCGCAGCGTCCACAAGATCAGGATTTTGACTGGCTACATTTTCCGTCTCACCGACGTCATTCTTCAGGTCATACAGTTCAATTATTCCGCTAAACATGGGCTGGCGAATCGCCTTCCAATCACCAAACCGAACGGCTTGGCGACTGCCTTGCTCGTAGAACTCCCAGTACAAATACTGATGTTTTTTCTGCTCCTGTGGCTCTCCCTTCAACGTGGGCACAAAACTGATGCTATCGATATTTTCTGGCAATGAGGCACCAGCTAATTCAGCAGCGGTTGCCATCCAATCTCCAAAATAGCCCACAAGTTCTGTCGTGGTTCCAGCCTTCACCGTCCCGGGCCACCACGCGATGGTCGGCACTCGTATCCCGCCTTCATAAAGCGCTCGCTTTGTACCTCGCAAGGGCCCCGATGGATTGAATCGGTTTAGCTGATGCCCGGCTTCGTTATGCGGACCGTTATCACTCGTAAATAACACGAGCGTATTTCCATCGATACCTGCGGTTTTCAAGTGATCAAGTATTCGGCCTACGTCACGATCCATTCGAGTGATCATCGCAGCCTGTCCCTTGTCAGGCTCTGGCCAATCCTTGGTCGCATAGATGCCATATTCGGGAACCTCTGCGCCATTTCCATTCATCCTGGTGCCTTCGTTATTTGCGTGAGGTATGGTCAAAGGCAGATAGAGAAAAAAGGGGGCTTTCCGGTTCCCATCGATGAACTTGATAGCCTCAGTGACAAACAAATCATGCGAATAGTCGACACGTTTGGTTGCAGCACCACCACGAAACCCGCCGTAAGAGCCACCTGACTCTTCAACAACATTTGCCAGCGTTTTTTTGTCTGCGTTGTCCCAAACGAATTCGGGATAATAGTTGTGGGCGTGAACTTGGTTCAGATAGCCAAAGAAGCGGTCGAATCCTTTTCGAAGCGGGAAGCCTGGCTGATGCACCTCACCGAGGCCCCACTTACCAATGAGACCATTGGTGTATCCCACCGTCTTCAAAACTTCTGCAATGGTCACATCCTGTACACGCAAAGACTGCTCAAGCATTGTGTCACTGTTTGCATTACCTCGCACATGCGTGTGCCCCATGTGTTGCCCTGTTAACAGCACGCTGCGACTGGGAGCGCAGACGGTGTTGCCCGCATAAAACTGCGTGAACCTCATTCCCTCGTTGGCCATCTGATCAAGACGCGGAGTTTCGATCACTTTTTGGCCAAAGCACCCCACATCGCCGTAGCCCAAGTCGTCAGCCATGATGAAAATCATATTCGGCTGCGTCGCCAAACGCGTCTGTTCGATCACACCGGGCTGTTCATCAGCCCAGCACACGCCATAAGCGAGGGCGAGAAGAACGCCAAAAACAGATGCGAAAACGTTCATCAAATTCCCTCGGGTTTGTACGTACATGCTTGCCTCATTCAGTTCATCTCTGGAGTGAAACAACGTGATCAATTCTGCGGTTGATCCCACAAGCGATACGGATCATCCAGCCGGCGCTGCTCCGAGAGCAACAGAGCTTCCAATTCCTGCCGCTTTGCAGCATACCGAGGATCTTCAGCAAGATTCAGTTGATTCCCCTTGGGTACGCTGTTCATCAAATGAGTCACAGTCGGTGCATGATGCTCCAACAGAAATTCGTATGGATTCTCACGCAAATTGAACAATTGTGTTTCTTGGACAGTGCCATCCATCACATCATATTTAATCAACTTCCAATCACCTTTTTTGACACAACGCATGCCCGGCTTTGTGCCTCCGCAATAAACACCGTACAGAACATCCCGAATCGTTTCGCTTTCACCCTCAAGCACAGACTGAAAGCTCTTCCCCTCATTCGTAACCGGCGGCTGAACATCGGCCAGATCACAAAGCGTACTCAAAACATCCAGCAAATAAACATTGCCTTCGGCGCGACTGCCCGACTCAATCCCCGGACCTTTGACGATGAGGGGCACACGCCAGGTATGCTGATAAAGATTCTGCTTGCCCTGCAAACCATGTCGTCCAATCGCCATACCGTGATCAGCAGTGTAGATCACGTAAGTATTTTCCAACTCACCCAGCGACTCCAACCGACTCAGAACTCGGCCAATTTGCCGATCTATATTTTCATCACATGCAAATTCCCGCCCCAATTCATTCCGAATAGTCCGAGGATCGCGCCGCTCCCAAACCCCACTCACACTGACCTCATCACGCAGTTTGGGATGTCCATGATGAAAAGGATGTGCAGGCAAATAGTTCACGGGCAAGGTTGGCTGCCTTGAATTACCACGTGGTAACGATCCTCGATCGCTATGATTCACTGCCCCATACTTTGCCAACAAGTCCTCTGTTCCATCACGCGTATCATGGGGATGAGAAAAACCAAGATAAATGAGAAAGGGAGCATCACTCTTGCGTCCATTCAGATAATCCAGAACCTGATCAGCGTGCCACGCACTCCCAGTCTCCTTGGTGCCACCTCGTTTGGTTGCAGTGCGACTGACCGTAAATTTTTCATTCGCTGCGGCGTAGCTGTTGCCATTTTTACAAGTCCGCATCGTGTCATAACCCGCACGATTAAAAACGGCGGCCATTGTGTTGTTGGCAAGATCTGATGGCGCTAAGGATTGGCTGCTATCCGCCTCCTGTTTCCTGGACCCGCGCCGCGGCAAATGCCAAACAGTGCGGCCCGACATGATCATGTGCCGCGAAGGAGTACAAACTGCGCCAGCCCAAGAACCCATATGATACGCCCCATCGAAAACCATGCCTTCGGAAGCAATTCTATCAATCACTGGCGAGTCAAGACTTGAGCGAGGGTTGTAGACTTTCAAATCAAAAGGAGATTGATCATCAACGAGTACAAACAAGAAATTGGGACGTTTTGTTTCTTTCCCAGAACAAACCACCACCCAAACGAAGCATGACACGATTGCAAGCAGACGACGATCACCCATGAACATCAATATTTTCCGGGGGTAGGCAGGAACAAGAAAGTATTAGAAACAAGGAAACAAGGAAACAAGGAGATGACCAACGGCGATGCCAAGCCACCCCATACCAGCATACTCGAATGAACCCGAGTCCAATTTTTGCTCACTACAAATAAGACACGATCCAATGCACGCACCCGAGCGTTCTTACCACTCCACTTGGCGCATTTCAAGGCAGTGGATTTTCGAACCAGACAATATTCTGGCTTGAGTGCCCCGCAATCAACAAGTCAAGATCGTAGTCCCCGTCCATGTCGACGGCGCGTATGTCGTATGCTCCCTGATTACTGCCGACTTCACGCCGAACAAAGCTACCGCTGCCATCATTGGCATACCAGACGGTTTCCCCATCAGGTTCTTTTCCACAAGTCGCAATATCAAGATCTCCGTCTTGATCAAGATCAACTGTCACCAAACAGTGTGGCCCGACAATCTCCGGATCAATTTCGACCATGGTGAAATCAGGCCCACGAAACCAAAGCACGCCCCGACCGTGGCCTCTCGTGGCAACAAAGTCCATCCTTCCATCACGATTGACATCGCATGGATGAATATTTGTTGCACCGGGCTGGTGCGTTGCAAGCAGATGTTTTTTCCATGGCTCGGCCTGATCAGGCAATTGTTCCCACCATGCGAACCATTCCCCACCATCAAACCCCGGCCCACCCTTGGCTCCACAACAGATATCAGGCAGACCGTCACCATTCACGTCGGCAATCCCAGTGTAGTGGTTTCCGCCAGGTGCATCACGATCGGCAAAAACATGACGTTTCCATGGCTCTGAAGCTTTGGGGTTGTCTGGAACCTCGAGCCAAGTCAAAGAATTGGGAATGGTGGTGTGAGCAGGCCCACGTCCCGAGTTTGCAATCAAGTCGAGGCGTCCGTCCTGATTTACGTCTCCTGTGATCAAACAGTGAGTTCCGAGGATTTCATCATCGATCGTGCGATACTTCCATGCTTGTCCTGAAAATGGATCATCAGGACACTCAAGCCAGAACACAGTGTTGCTCGAACCACAAAAATCCAAATCGCCGTCGCCGTCAACATCAAGCAGGCAACTATGAATGCAATCAGCTCGCGGCTTATTGCGAGAATTATCTCGACGAAAGGCATGCAGTTGATAGGGATCCCAACTTGGCCCTCGATGCAAGACAACCTTGCCATCATAGGACGACAGCACATCGACATGCCCATCATCATCAAAGTCCGCTGACACCGCGGAATTGACGGCTCCCGTGGCTCGCGTGATCACATGCTTACGCCATGGCTCAGCTTTACTCGAAAGCGGCTCAAACGCTGGCTGATCTGCAACAGCTGGCAAGTCATCAACAAATCCGGCGTCTGTCCTTCGCAGCTCTTCTACAGCTTCTTGCCGCATTTGCCGCAACCTCTGCTGATGCTTGGATTCAGCCGCAAGATTGATCAACTCTGCAGGGTCGCGAGAGATGTCGTACAGTTCTTCTGTCTCGCCCGAGACTAGCGTACGAACGTACTTGTAATTACCGCGAGCCAACATCACGTACCACGGAATGCCGGGCCCATGATACAACGCTGAATCGTCTTTTCCGGGAATCGTGTTGGTTGCAGAACCGTACAACTTGGCCGTGTGTACCAGCATGGCAGGATGTGACCACTTGCTCTTTGCACCCTTCAACAGGGGGCTCAAGTCACGCCCGTGCATTTTCCACGGAAGCTTGATTCCAGCTTGAGAAAAAAAGGTAGGCGGCAAATCAACGCCACTGACCGGTGCGTCGACAACCACGCCACGAGCTTCACTTGATGAAGCAGCCCCGACAGGGCGAATGATCAGTGGTGCTGCAACAGCCGCATCATGAGGGGCAACCTTACTTTTCATTCCATGCTGCCCCCAAGCAAATCCCTGATCAGAAGTGAAAACGACGAGGGTATTTTCAAGCTGACCTGTTTCACGCAACGCCTTCATCAATCGCCCTACATTTTCATCAATGGCCAAGACACCTTGATGGTACTGCCGGATCCAGTCTGAAAGCGGACGCCCTGGCCGATCTTTCATACCCACGGGGCTTGCGTCACGAACCTTTCGCTCAACAGGTCCCCCACTCTTACCAGGCTCCCAGAACTCCATCTTTTGAACATACGCCGGCTTACCAGGACGGGGCGGATAGACGTCCGACGGAACCGGCACATCAATTCCTGCGTAATCCTGCTGATGGCGTTCAGCCGGTGTGAATGGGCCGTGCACCGCACCGTAACATAACCATAAATACCATGGTTTCTCTTCGCCACGCGATTCACCCTCAATGAAATCGATAGCCCAGTCAGTGTAGTTATCCGTCGTGTAACCTTCGACCATCACCGGTTCACCACCATCGGTCGAGATCAGCTGGTTGTCATAATAGTTGGGTGCATTGTCTGGATGACGCGGTCGATTCCAGACCTTTTGATGGTCCCAGTCTCGTCCGAACCCAGCATCGACGCCGGTATGCCACTTGCCGATGTGCGCGGTTGAGTAACCACTCTGCCTGAGAGCGGACGGCCAGAAACGACACTGAGCTGGATCATAAGCACTCCCTGGGTAGGCACCCTCCATCCGCATCGACTCGATTCCATGCTGATGATGCCCCGTCAACAAAGTGGCTCGTGATGGCATGCACCATGCCCCAATATAGGCACGTCGAAAGCGAACCCCTTCACGGGCCAACTGGTCGATATTCGGAGTCTGCACCCAGTCAAATGCTTCGTCGTAACAACTGACTGTGCGATGTGACTGATCGTCAGTATAGATGAACAGAATATTTGGCTGCTTGGCAGCCGCATGGTCGCAACGGGCAAACTGCCCACTCAGCAGTGCTGCTACCAACAGAAGAAATGGAAATCTTCGTGAAATGGACATCAAAGAACCGCGCGGTCAATCGGAGGAGTCTTACAGAACAAACAGAGCTTGAGGATAACACGTTGCCGAACATGAGTCCCACTCTTATGCAGCCCCGCAACCATCCATTCCCCTCGTCCCACGGCATGGATTGAGCCGCGAACCGGGGGGCAGAGCTGGTTTCAGCCTGAGACGTGCCCCCAAGGTGGCTTGCAATTTTATTGGACAGACACAACTCGATGCTGATCTTACCGGCAGACAAGAGAAGAGCTCCTGGCACTCATCCAACTGTCGTGGATGTCCTGTTCAGCCAAGAATCTGTTCGATATCTGAACCGTCACTGGCAATACTGAAAACTGACATTGGGCCGGGATTTTAAGCACTGGGAACCGAACCCTACCCGGCAAACGGATGTAATCTCAGCGAAGAGGCGGTTGCCCTTCTCCTGCAACACAAAAAAATAGAGAATAATGTTGCCGGCAGAATCGTGGCGTCAGCCACGCCGGTTCAGAAAAACGATTCCCACAGAAGACCGAGCAGTTCGAATCAACCGGACTGCTAGACTCCTCTGACCGAATCAGGTGACACCTACTCGAGGGCACCTTTTAAATTCAGGGTAAGTCTTGAGCTGGGAGCCGATGAGAACTGGTGCCAAAAACGCCCAACCTTGTTGCAGGAGCAGGACCAACAGAACGCGTACTCGCTTAGGCTAGTGCTGAAGCCAACTTGTTCACGTCCGAACATTCTGAAAGACTTTTTACTTCCACAGCCTCGCCTGCAATTCCCTCAATAGTAAATTCAATCCCCTAAGATCCCGGAGCCCTCCGCTTATGCTATCGTCCAACTTCCATCGCAAAGAAGTCAACGTAAAAGCCAATTTTCGCATTTTCGCCGCGGCGATCTGCGTGACTGCAGTCATGTCCCACCTGACATGCCGGCCCTTGGCAGCTCAGGCCACCGCTGAAAACAAATCGCCCGAAGTGGAACTCGACACTTCAGCCGGAAAGATCGTCATTGCACTTGATGCAGAGAAAGCCCCTAAGACGGTTGCGAACTTTCTCAGTTACGTCAAAAGCGGACACTACAACGGCACGATCTTTCACCGCGTCATCCCGGACTTCATGATTCAGGGAGGTGGACTCGACGCAGAAATGAAGGAGAAGAAGACAAAACCACCAATCATCAACGAAGGTGGAAATGGCCTGAAGAACGTGAAATACAGCATCGCAATGGCCCGCACAAACGATCCCAATAGCGCCACCAGTCAATTTTTCATCAACACGAAAGACAATGGATTCCTCAACCGAAGCGGCAGAAACGCCGGCTATGCTGTCTTCGGACGTGTTGTCAAAGGCCTCGGAGTCGTAGACGCAGTATCAAAGGTGAAGACCACCACCAAGGAGAGCGGAGATCGCCCCGGGCTACCCATGCAAGATGTGCCTGTCTCGGCAGTCACGATTAAGTCTGCCAAGGTCATCGAGAAGTAACATGGCTAAGCGTTAGAGTTGATCAAATGGACAGTGATCGATCGCAATATGGCAATCGCGCACCCTCCTGCAGAGGGGGTGTGTGCCATTTTCTGTTCTAGACGGATTTTTGCCCCCAACGCGGCATGGAACTGGTCACACGCCTTTTTCGTGTTCAAATTGTTCTTTTGGTCGCCCGATAACGATTTTTTTTCGGAAGATTGCACCAAATCGCCCATCTCTGGTAACAGCCTCTTGACGATATTTAGCAATTTAGCGTATTTTTTCGGGCGGTTTCGCAATTTTGGCACGGTGGTTGAAGGGCGTACAGGAAAGACTCAAGTTCCTGAGGCAGCTCAAAGGCTGCTTTGGTCAGGAATCAGCGAGGAAAGTCCCGTTCAAACGTGTGAATCGATCGGTTCACGTGTCACCAGAACAAAGGCCAGCGTAGCTTCAATTGGCAGAGCATCGCATTCGTAATGCGGAGGTTGTGGGTTCAAATCCCACCGCTGGCTCTTTTCGTGCTTGGTATTCTGACAGAGAATTAATCAATCTTTGCGAATGTCGTTTGAAGTCGCAGCGATTCAATCCCACAAACGCTTGATAGCCCCTTGGGCAGGAGACTCGTCTCTATGAGTGAAGTCGAACTTGAAGTTATCGACTTGAAGGAAGTGGTCCTTTCGAACAATTCGTTTGGCCCCTCGGACGTCGGTTCGATACGTACTGCAATTTCCGAGAACTACGGTCACTTTGGTGAACTGCGAGACGCGGTCAACGAGATGGAGGCTGATGATTTAATCAGTCCCGCTGGTAAGACCAAGATGGGCGTCTGTCAGTTTTTGCTGGGGAAATTCAGCGATGCCCTGACAACGCTGCAATCCGCTGATGGCAGTGCAATGGCACTGTTTTATCAGGCACGTTGCATGTTCGAACTTGGCAGCTACAACGACACTGTTGCTGTCTACGAGAAAGCCCAAACGTCGGGATACAACGAAGATCAATGTAAGATCGGCGTTGCCGAATCTTATCGCTACGCTGGCCGCATCGTGGAAGCGTTGGCGATTCTGGACAATATCTTCGGGCCGGCAGAGCAAACTGCTGACTACATGTACCAACGAGCTGCCACGGTCGCTGCTGTGGGTGGTCGCATGGACGAGGCGTTAGCGTTGTACCAACGAGCGGTCCAAACGGATGAGAATCACGCTGGTGCTCTGTTCGGCTTGGCGTTGGAGAACGATCGAATGGGGAATGACGAAGAAAGTCTCTCCCTTTATGAACGTGCTGCAAAAGCATTTCCGACCGGCATTGGTGTTTTGATCAATCTCGGCTTGATTTACGAGGACAACAACCAGTTCGACAAGGCACAAATGTGCTACAAGCGAATCTTGGATTGCTACCCAGACCACCCGCAAACTCTTCTTTACATGAAGGATGCGGCCGCAACTGGCAACATGCTCTATGACGAAGAAGCACAGCGACGCAACGATCGCTTGGCTCAGACCCTCAACATGCCGGTAACGAATTTCGAACTAAGCGTCCGAAGTCGAAATTGCCTCCAGAAGATGGGAATTGAGACGATTGGCGATTTGACTCGCACGAGTGAAGCAGAGCTTCTTAGCAGTAAGAACTTTGGCGAAACCAGCCTGTTCGAAATCCGCGAGATGCTGACGAGCAAAGGTTTGTCGTTGGGACAATTCGCCCACGAAAAGAAGAGCAACGAGCCTCCCATCGACACCAGCCACATGTCGCCAGACGAGCAGGCTCTCCTAGATCGTCCGATCTCGGACCTGAACCTATCTGTTCGTGCCCGCAAATGCATGGCTAGACTGCAGTTGAACACAATCGGTGAGTTGATCCGCAAGACGGGTGACGACATGCTGGAGAGCAAGAACTTCGGTGTGACAAGCCTCAATGAAGTGCGGGAAAAGCTGACTGATCTTGGTCTCAAGCTGCGTGGTGACTGACGTTCAGGCAAGTCGGTCGCATGCCGTTTCTCGGCAGCGGCGCCCGATCATTGAAATGCAAGCAGCAGGCAGATGAGCCAATTTGAATTCAAACTCAAACACCGCGACGCGGCCACCTCGGCGCGTCGCGGTGTTTTTTTGACGCCGCATGGTCCTGTACAGACGCCTGGCTTTATGCCGGTCGGTACCCAAGGCACGGTCAAGGGCCTGACCATTGATCAGGTTTCGGCTACTGGTGCCCACATGATCCTTGGAAACACCTACCACTTGGCGTTGCGTCCAGGTCACGAAACAGTGCGAAAGTTGGGTGGCCTGCATGCCATGTCGGGCTGGCAAGGGCCCATCCTAACCGACAGTGGGGGCTTTCAAATTTTCAGCCTCAAAGCAATCAGCAAGATTACTGAGCATGAAGCAACTTTCCGCAGCCACATCGATGGTGCGACTATCCGACTGACCCCGGAGCATTCCATTGAAATTCAGGAAGCTCTCGGGAGTGATGTAGCAATGGTTCTCGATCACGTGATCGCTCTTCCGGCCACGCATGATGAGGTCGAAGACGCGATGGCAAGGTCGATCCGCTGGGCCAAGCGTTGCCTGGAGGCATCGACGCGTGATGACCAGGCCAAATTCGCAATCGTCCAGGGCGGACTTGATGCAGAGCTCCGAGTTCAATGCGCCTGTGAATTGTCTGCAATGGATTTCAATGGATATGCAGTGGGCGGATTGAGTGTTGGTGAGGCTCCTGCAGAGATGTACCGCATCACGGCAGCAACCTGCCCGAGCCTTCCGGAGCAAAAACCTCGCTACCTTATGGGAGTGGGAAGACCCGTTGATTTGCTTGAGAGTGTTGCCAGAGGAATCGACTTGTTTGATTGTGTAATGCCTACGCGTAATGGACGCAATGGTCTTGCATTCACGGACGCAGGAAATCTGAAGCTGCGTAATGCGATTCACCGGGAAGACAGCCGGCCTATCGAAGAAAACTGCCCCTGCCTTGCCTGCCGACACAGTCGCGGATACCTCCGCCACCTGTTTGTTGCAGGGGAGATGTTGGGACCAATCCTGCTTTCCATTCACAACCTCACCTACTACCAGCGGCTGATGGCTGAAGCTCGTGCAGCGATCGAGTCAGACCGATTCAACGACTTCCTTACGGAAAAAAAGCGAGGCTGGGGTGAAGATCAGA
>NZHC01000022.1 GCA_002689655.1 Rhodopirellula sp.
GCGGGTTTGGATGCCGGCGTATATGCATTCGTAGCTCAAGGCAAATCGGGTGTTGCTGTGGTGGGAATCGAGCTTCGCAATGCTGATGGTGGCCAAGCAGATGTTGGCACGCATAGCGAGAATCGGTTCGTGTCCAATTTGCCGCTGCAAGAGGGTGAAAACGCGAACTTGAGTTTACAAGTTGCACCCAACACCCTGAATGAGGCAAGCGAGCCTCCGGCTGAGCCCACGCGTGTCCCAATGGTTGCAGGAGTTGGCGGCGGTAGTGGTGGCGGTGGTACAGGCGGTGGTGGTGCTGCGGCAGCCATCCTTGCAGCAGCAGCTGCCGGAGCGGCGATCAACGATGGCGGAGGCAGTGTCATCGCATCACCCGCGATCGTAGCGGAGTAAAATTACAGGCAGCCTGTTTAACGGCAGATTGTCTTGAGGCGTCTGCACCTCACGCGGCAACACAAATATGCGGCAAAACAAATCAAAAAAAGTCCGGCGAGTAATACTCGTCGGACTTTTTTGTTGCTGCTTGGGAAGGTCTGACGCTATCTTTCGAAGCTCAGCAAGACGCAATTAAACATTTCTCAGCAACGTTGTGTTGCGGTCAGCCAAACTGTCTTTCTCAGCCGATTTCGTAACGCTCTTCCTCAGGCTGGACGATTTGGACTCGCTCAGTGTCTACCAAGTCGTAGACCGCTCCTGATTTTTCCTGTGAAATTTCATCCATCTCATCGTCGGTAAGATCGACGCGTACTGTGAGGACGCCAATGCGAACCTCTGTTCCCATCGACAGGGTGGCCTTGTCGACTTTTCGGCCGTCCACGTACACACCGTTGGTGGAGCCGAGGTCACGCACGATCAGTGCTCCGTAGGGATCAATCAAAAATTGGCAGTGCCGGCGACTGATTGAAGCATCGTCCAACGTGATGTCGACGGTCGGGCAACGGCCCACGACGATGGGGGTGGGCAGGACCCAGCTTTGTTCGGGAATTCCGCTGTCGGAGTTGACCAAGACAAATTTGTAGCTCATCGAAATCCTCATGTTTGAAAAGGCTGGAGGATAGATTGAAGAATAGATGTAACAGAATGTACGTAATTGAACTGCAAAAGTCCAACTTTTGAGCGAGTTTTGCGCTGCAACGCAGCTAATCGTGCTTTTGGAGCCCTGGTTTTTGGTTTTTGAAGCGATGCATTGCGAGGAGATTTGCTTTATTTTTCCCGATATGGAAGGCTTTCGATAACGCAGGACAGGATGAGTGTTCGGCGTGCAAATGGCTGTACCGACAGGTAGCAAACGGTGCTCTCTGCAGATGCAAAAGACTGGTCGGTAGCGGTGTGCCTGAGCAGGCTGAGGAAACGCGAAAACCGCACGATCGCACTCAAACGGAACTTGTTGTTCGCGTCTGGATTTTTCGCCTTGGTGAGAAAACAGGCTTCTGCTACTCTCCGCTTCGCCCGCGGTGAAATCTAGACGTGGGCACATCAGGCTAGACTGACTGCCTGTTGAGAAGTGGTGTTTCGCTGGAAAGGAGTCCAACGTGGAAACCAATCAAACTTCTGTCCGTGTTCATATCCGTTGGATGATCCGTCGGGACATGCCCGCCGTGTTGGGCATTGAGAACTCATGTTTTGAGTTCGCATGGAATGAAGACGACTTCATTCGATGTTTGCGACAGCGCAATTGCATAGGCATGGTGGCTGAGGAAGACGATCAAGTCGTCGGCTTCATGATCTACGAATTGCACAAAAATCGATTGCACATCCTCAACTTTGCTGTTCACGCAGAGCACCGAAGAGCGGGGATTGGCAACGCGATGTTGACCAAGCTGCTGGGGAAACTCTCTCACGAGCGACGAAATAGGATCATGTTGGAAGTACGCGAGACCAACTTGGAAGCACAGCTATTCTTCAAGTCAGTCGGCTTCCGTGCGATATCAGTGCTGCGGGACTTCTATGACGATACCATTGAAGACGCGTATTTGATGCAGTTTCGTTATCAGCCCAGCGACGAAGAGCTGGCGCAACCCCATAACCGTATTAGCCGACTCGCAGGCTAGTGACGCTCCGCGAAAGCGAGCCATGCGACCTTCATTACGCTTGTACCGGAGATTTCCGGTGCAGGCGTTTTTTTCTATCTGCAGAAGTGTTTTAGTTCTCTAGAGCCCCTGTTTTTGGTTTCTCAGCTTGCAGGTTTTCAAGCCGCGAGGTCTCCGGCAGTTAGCCAGCGTTCAGCGTGCTTGAAGTGGTTTTATCCGTGAAACAGATTGATGGTCACGAAGGTAGCAATATGACTGTGGCTTGGAATTCAGGGTGAATCAATCACGGCTGTCAGATGATCATCCTGACTGATTGACTTCATGGTGTAGTTCATGAAGTGCATCGGCAAGTTCAGAATGTTGTTTCGGTAAGATGAGCAGGGCGCGCTGGTCCATCACGACCAGTCTTTCCCCCAACGCGTCTGCGTGAGGTGTGGGGACTGGTTTTCGGCATCGTTTCGCACTGCAGCGAGACATGGAGCGAAAGCCTTCACCCAGGGGTATGCCTAGTCTGCGGCCATGCTCGATGGTTTGCTCGCGGATGTCAGACGATGGTGCCAGCCAACCAAATTTGTAATAAGCCGGAATGTTGCTTGTGCTGGGTGAGTGTGTGTGTTGGGCAGTCTTGGTTTTCGTGTTTTCCGCGTTGTTCGTTTTCGTCGCAGACGCGTCATTTTCGGAGAAAGGCAGCAGGTTCCAGTCGCTCATGTTCGGAAAGACTTTTTCCCTCAGGAAGCTTGCTGTCAGAGCTCGCGTTTGGGTCAATTCGTCGAGTCGATCAAATTGGGGGGCAATGACGGCAGCTTGCAGAGGGCCTAGTGGAAAGGTGTCACCGGGGCGATCTAGCAAGCCATTTAACCGGGCTGCGAGTCGCTGGTCATTTGCGATGATCGCTCCGCCGCTGCCAGCGGAGATGAGTTTGCTGCCGCCGAAGCTCAGCGTTGCAAGATGTCCAAAGGAGCCGATTGCTTGCCCGCCAATTTTTCCCCCGATTGATTGGCAAGCATCTTCAATCAGGACCCAGTCATTCTGATCGCATTTTTGTCGGAGCAGCTTCATCTCAGCGTGGCTGCCATGGAGATGCGAGGCGATGACCGCTCGTACGCCCGGGGTGGCGGCGGCGTCAATCTGTTCGGGGCAGATCGTAGGAGAAATCTCGCTTGGCTTATTCAAGGGATTCGGTGCAGAGACATCGGCAAGCACGGGCGTGGCACCTAGTAACTCAACCGTCCGAAAGTTGCCAGGAAAGTCATAGGCTGCCAAGATTACTTCGTCACCCTTGGATATTTTGCAGCTGCGCAAAGCAATTTCCAAAGCGGCCGTCCCGCTGCAACACAGCCGAGCTGGGCCAGAATTCAGATAGGTGACCAATCTTTTCTCAAGAGTTTTTGTGAGAGCTGAGTGGTATTGCCCCCATTGCCCGGACTGGATCGCAGCGAGCGCGGCGGCTTTGATGGATGGCCAATCAGGTGGCCAGTTGGGGCATTGAAACGGCATTGATCAACAGTAATAACGTGTAATTGGCGTGTTCGGGGCCAATTTCGGCTGGCCCTTGCCGTTCGTCCCAATCCAGCAGGTCGGTGATTGCATCTGCAACCGGCGACGGCAAAATGTGGCGATTGGGTAGTTGCCGTGGCTGAATTGGTTGGCACTGCCGACGATTTTAAGGCCTTAGCTCAAATTGCTGGGCTTGTGACGTTTTTTTACCTTCCATATCATGCTCCATTCGCAAAAAGGGCCCTGTAACCGGTCCGTGCGACCAAATGCCGGGGGCGTCGTGGGTTCATGGACCGAAACGAGCCTACGAGACAAGCGGTCGTTCCATGCCAATTTTGCCGCATCAACGCGGAAGGCTGACGTTTGATCATAGAGACTGTTTTATCGGTGCCAATCGAATTTCTGGGGCTTCTTGCCCAAGATGGTGCTGCTGCGCCGCCTGGCGGAGTGCCGGGTGCTGGAGCGGAGGGAGCTGCACAGAATCCTGGTGGCCTCGGAGTTCTATTCGAGAATCCATTGCTGCCGATTGGAATTCTATTTTTTCTGTTCTACTTCATCGTGCTCGCTCCCGAGAAGAAGCGAAAACGAAAAGAGCAGGAAATGTTGTCGCAAATTGGTAAAAATGACCGCGTGGTCACTGCTGGTGGAATTCACGGTGTTGTTGTTTCCTCCAGGCCAGAGAGTCAAGTGGTAACGATACGCATCGACGACAAACAGAACGTTCGCATTCGCGTTAACCGATCAGCCATTGCGAGGGTTGGCGGTGATGTGGGAACGGAGCAATCCGATAATGGTAGTTCCAGCAGCGAAGATGATGATTGAGTTAGCATGAAAAACGGCAGTGAAGCCGATTTTAGTAGCCAAAATCTGCTCGATCACTTTGTTTTGCGAGAAGCGAGCTGAGCGGCAGTTGAGAAATAAAATACACACGAATCCTCGATTCAGAAAATAACGATGGACTGCTCTTTTTTGACCAATATTGCGTTTCACTGCCTGACACTTGCCCAAGCTGAGGCACCGGCGGTGGAGACCAGCTGGCTGGATGATACCTGGTTCGGTATTCCCGCTCGATCACTCATCGCCCTCGGTGTCGTGCTGGCAGTTCTCATTGTGCCATTCGTGTTAGGCAACTTTCTGTCGAAGTCACTGAAAATGCCAACTGCGGGCACGCGGTTCGGCTGGGTATTGCTTGCGATCACCGCGAGTGTGGTTGTGCTCACGAACAGACTACCCGGGCTTGGTGTCGACCTGAGCGGTGGGACAATCCTCGTTTATGAACTCAACCCGGAAAAGCTGAAGTCGCTTGAGCAAAGAGTGGTCTCTGAGGACCTCATCGAGCCTTTGACAAGGCGGATCAATCCCAGCGGTACTCAAGAGATTGTTCTTCGTCCTTATGGCGAGAAGCAAATTGAGATTATCGTTCCGGAAGTCGATCAATTGGAAGTGGATCGTATCAAAGGACTGGTTGAAGAGGCGGGGGTTCTGCGTTTCGCCATTGTTGCGAACTCAAAACAGCACCAGGGGCAGATCGGTTTCGCCGAAAAGCAGGCATTTGATGGAGGTGTGCAGGCAACGCGTGCCAGCGTCGAGAATGGTGCAGGAGTCCAAGTTGCCATTTGGGCCAGCGTTGACCGTGAGAAAAAAAATGTCGAAGGCCAAGTGGATCCTTTTCGCGTGGACGTGAGTAACGGCACGCTCCGGAACGGGAAAACTGGGGCCATTGTGACGCCGCCCAACTTTGGTGGTGACGGGCAGGCTCTGGCTGACTGGGCAAAGGCCGAGGGGATCAAGGATCTCGAGGTGCTCATGATCTACGATAAAGTGCTGGATGTCACAGGTAGCGATTTGGCATTCGCGGCTAGCACTTTTGATCAGAATGGTTCGCCTGCGGTCGCGTTCACGTTGACCGATATCGGATCAGGAAAATTCTTTGCTCTAACCACCAACAACGCACCTCGCGGTAACGATCAGTCGCAACTGGGCATCGTGTTGGACGACAGTCTGCTATCTGCGCCGAATATCTTGCAGCCAATTCGGAAAGATGGGCGAATCACAGGTAACTTCACACGAGAGGAAGTCGATTCGCTGGTGCAGATTCTCAAGGCCGGTCAATTGCCTGCCGCGTTGACGAAACAACCCATCGCTGAAAACCAGATCGACGCCACCTTGGGTAAAGACACCATCACTAAAGGTGTAAACGCGATTCTCACATCGCTCGTTCTGGTTTTGTTGTTTATTTTGGTCTACTACCGATTTGCAGGTTTCGTCGCCTGCGTTGCTCTTGTCATGAATCTTGGCATGATTCTTGGCACGATGGTGTTGATCAATCAGCCACTGACTTTGCCTGGATTGGCTGGTCTTGTTTTGACCGTGGGTATGTCGGTTGATGCAAACGTGCTTATCTTTGAACGCATCCGGGAAGAGCTCAAGAAAGGGGCCGCTGTCCGGATGGCGATTCGAAATGGATTCGCAAAGGCAACCGTAACCATTGTTGACGCCAACCTGACCACGCTGATCACGGCCTTTGTGCTTTATGCGATTGGTACCGACCAGATTCGTGGATTCGCTGTCACGTTGATCCTCGGAATTCTGTTCTCGATGTTCACGGCGATCTATGTATCCCGCACCATCTTCGATATCGCTGAGCGACACGGGTTTGTCTCACTCAGTATGGCCGATACGGTCAACAAAATACGTGCAAGTTTCTCGGGAGAGAGTGGCTTGGACTTTGTGAGTAAAGGTAAGTTGACGCTCGCGATCTCGGGGATTCTGATCGTTGTCGGAGTGGCTTCTCTCTACACGCGGGGCAAAGGGATCTTTGATATCGACTTTGCCGGTGGCTCCTCAGTGCAGTTCCGTGTGAGCAAACCAACGGAAACCGAAGAAATTCGCAAGGTTATCGCCGATCACATGGCGGAAGAGGGGCAGGAGAAAATCCCTTTCACAGTCAACGGTGTTTCGGTCAACGGTGTTCCGGAGCAAACGGTTTACAAGGTTGATACTTCACAAGAGCAAGTCAACGACCTGAAGCAGTTGATTGCGGACGCCTTTGAGGATAACACCATCAATTTGGTGACTTATAGCGTCACGATTAACTCGGGCGGCAATGACGTTGATAAGCAGTCATCTTGGCGAACCCGTGCGGAAAAGAGTTTCGGCGATGGATTGATGTACATTACAGCTCCACTTCAAGAGGAAGCCGCTGAGCCGGCTCAGGATTCCGGGGATGAAAAGTCTGATGCTCCTGTTGCTGAGAGCGGTGAAGCGGAGTCGAGCACTGTAGATACCCCTGATTCGGATGATGTGGCTACCAAGCCTGCTGCTGCAACCACGCCATCTGCTGAGGTAACTCCTCGGGACGACGCTCAGGATGTGGTGGAGAGCGCAGCGGTGATCACCTTGGGCATAGGGGGTGGTGATGGTGAGGGCAGCGCAAGGGCTAATCGTACGACTCTCGAAGAGAAGGTACTCGCTGCTGCTTTGAACGCGAACGTGGTTTTGACGGAAGCAAATATCAATCTTACTCCTCTGGGCGATGGAACAGAGGCTTGGGAAGCTGACTCACAGTTACCATTTCCCAAGTGGAGCGTGGTGTTGAATCTGCCGGCGACTGAAGCAGGTCAGGTAATGGAGGAACTCAAAAAGGATATGGGGCAGGAGCCAGTCTGGATCAGCAGTAGCTCGGTGGGCTCTCGGGTTGCCGAGGATATGATTGGGCGAGCGTTTGGTGCTCTTTTCGCCAGTTTCTTATGCATTATCGCCTACATTTGGTTCCGGTTCCAACGTGTGATCTATGGTTTTGCCGCAGTGGCAGCTCTGCTCCATGACGTGCTTATTACGTTGGGGGCGATCGCTGTCAGTGCTTATGTTGCGGATGCCCTGGGATTTCTTCAAATTGATGAGTTTAAAATCAGTTTGACGGTGGTAGCAGCCATCCTGACCATCATTGGTTATTCACTCAACGATACGATTGTTGTGTTCGACCGTATTCGTGAGACCAAGGGTAAAGCGCCCCGGCTGACGGGTGAGATGATCAACGTCAGTATCAATCAGACATTGAGTAGGACATTGCTCACATCGATCACCACGCTGATTGTGGTGATGTTGCTTTACTGGTTTGGCGGCGAGGGCATCCATGCGTTCGCGTTCGCACTTGTGGTTGGTGTGATTGCCGGTACCTACAGTTCGATCTTCATCGCGAGCCCGATCCTGCTGTTCTTGATCGAGCGTGGCGAGAGGCAAAAAGTTGCGTGA
>NZHC01000023.1 GCA_002689655.1 Rhodopirellula sp.
AATTTAGCTGGTCAGACAAATCTAGAATCTCCAGACGCGTATGCTATTGTACTGAATTGCTCTTGCAATAATCATATTTGTGTTCCATTCTGACGTGGTAAGTCCGGCACCCATATGTCATGCAAATATCGCACCTCAGCCACCCACAACGGGAAAAAATTGTTTTCAGCTGTGCGTGCTGATGGTTTCAAGTCACCAGCGGCTGAGGATGGGTTGTGGTACTTTATAGCGGTCAAGTTAAGACACGACTATCAAAACTGAATACCAACACCACCGTATGCCTCAAACCATAGGCAGGGTTGATATGGGACTACCATTTCCAGACAGGGTAGTTCGCACCTGTTTCTTCTAACTCGGCTCAGTAATTTTTAAGAATTGAACCATGCGAAAAGAACTAAAGCATTGGAAAACCGATGTTCCCTCGGGATTGATTGTCTTTCTCGTAGCCATCCCCCTGTGTTTGGGAATCGCTCTGGCATCGGGCGCACCGGCACTTTCCGGCATCATCGCGGGAATCGTTGGGGGCTTAGTTGTCACACTTTTCAGTAACTCGTCGCTCGGGGTCAGTGGCCCGGCGGCCGGCTTGGTTGCGATTGTGTTGCCAGCTATTCAATATCTGGGATTTCAGAATTTCCTGCTGGCTGTCCTTTTAAGTGGTGTCATTCAGTTCCTGCTAGGCTGCTTCCGAGCAGGCACGATCGGATACTACTTTCCGACTGCTGTGATCAAAGGGATGTTGGTCGCGATCGGGTTGATCATCATATTGAAGCAGATTCCTCACGCCTTCGGTTATGACAAAGACTACGAAGGCGATTTGGCATTCATGCAGTCTGATGGACACAACACATTCTCGGAGCTGACTCATGCGATCCAAGCAAGTACGCCAACCGCGATCATTATCAGCGTCATATGTCTTGCCATCCTGATTCTTTGGGAAACAAAGCTAGTCAAGAAATTCGCTTTCTCAAAAATCATTCAAGGACCTTTGGTAGCGGTGGTGGCGGGGATCTTGCTGGGATTAGGCTTCTCATCTGTCGATTCGATGCGATTGAGCCCCGACCATCTTGTTTCCTTGCCCGACGGAACTCAAAAAGCCCGTGTCCAAATCGTCGTGACTGACGATGAGAAGAATGAGGGTTTGGAGGTCGATGAGAATTCGGTAAAAACCGCGAAAACCACTCCTGTGAGCGGTGACGTTTTTACGATCAACGTTGATGAAGTGGCGACATCCAACGTAACGCTCGTCGAAGGTCCATCAGGCGGCGAGGTTGAATTAAACAAAGATGGAACCTTTACCTACACACCCGACGGTGACTTCAGTGGTAAAGACAGTTTTCTCTATCAATATGACAAGCCTGTCGAGCTGACCTTTCCACACTTCGATCCCTCCGAAATCAACACCGAAGACACCTCGGTGTCATCTGAAGATGCCAAGACTGCCAGCATCACGAGTTTTCAAGCTGCTGTTGGAATCTTTATTACAGCACTGACGCTCGCCATTGTCGCCAGCCTTGAATCGCTTTTGTGTGCGGAGGCGACTGACAAACTCGATCCACAGCGACGACAAACGGATTTGAACCGTGAATTGCGTGCTCAGGGAATAGGGAACTTCGTGTCGGGGCTGATCGGCGGCTTGCCTGTGACGCAGGTGATCGTTCGAAGTTCGACAAATATTCAATCCGGCGCACAATCGCGGCTTGCAGCTTTCGTTCACGGTCTGTTTTTGATCGGCTGTGTTGTAGCCATTCCCTTTGTGCTAAACCTCATACCACTGGCCAGTCTCGCTGCCATCCTGTTTATTGTTGGATACAAGCTCGCACATCCATCTAAATTTCTCGCGATTTACAAACTTGGGTGGAATCAGTTCTTGCCCTTCTTGATTACGATCTCCGCCATCCTCTTCACTGACCTGTTGCGTGGGATTGGCATCGGCTTGGTTGCTTCCATCTTTTTCATTTTGAAAAGCAATTACGTTAAGAGCTTTTGGATGACTACGATGGAAGAAGCCGGCAGAACCGTTCACCGGATGACGCTAGCAGAAAGCGTCTTCTTCCTGAACAAGGGCGACATTCAGGCGGCCCTGCTACAAATCGAACCGGGTGCGAAGCTGGTCATCGATGGTTCCGATACAGTGCATATTGACCAAGATGTGATCGATTTGTTCAACGACTTCGAAACCAATGCTGGGTTTCAGGAAATTGAAGTTCATCGAATCGATTTCCAAAAGGAAGCAAAGAGCGACGACGATCCGGCTCGCGTGAAGCGTCTGGCGGAAGCTGGCTAAAGCGAATCAGGCGATATGGAGTCGCTGGGAATTTCACGGAGTTTCAGGCTCCCTTTGCGGCGATATCGAGGCTCCGTTTACGTTGATGCCGGGCACTCCGCCCGCCATTTTCAGAAATTGACTCAGCACTCGGATGCTGTGACAGAGCGGCTTGGAAAAATGGTTAGCGTTTGAATGCTTGCTCTCATACCAGTGCCAGACTTCGCCCTGGTGTTTGTTGATAGGGCAGATCAACCAACACCATAACCTGCCCAGTTTGGACGTATTAGTAACATGAGTTGGCGAAGAGGCCGGCTGAGTTAGCGCTGGATCTCAAATCACGAGTCTGTTTGCTTGCGGTCAGTTGAAGGTGAACGAGTCAATTGGTGATCTTTACGTTGCAGGCTCGAGCTTTCACTGAATTTGAAGGCTTGCGACAGATCACTGTTTGCATTGCAAGATTTAGATGTCGCTCAAAAAGCAGGATAGGAGCCAGTAGCAACTGCCCGGCAAAGTAGGGGTAAATGGATCGCCGCAAATTCAGGCCCTTCCCTTTTTTTAAGTGAAACGCCAACCCTGCGTAAATGTAGAAGTAGGGGGGAAAGGCTCCGTATGGCAGGTAGTCCACGAGTTCAAGCCCAGAACGCTCAACGAATTCGAGCAGCATGTCTTTAGTGAACATCACCGTGTGCTGTGGGGCCTGCACCCCGGGCCATCGTTTTCCATACATGCGATAGGTCAAGCAGTCTAAGCGAGGTACTTCAATTATCAGGTGACCACCTGGTTTGAGAACTCGCCGACTCGTTTCCAATGTACGCATGGGATCGTAATCGTGTTCCAGGAAATGCCACATCGTCACAGCGTCGTAAAAATTCTCGGCCAGTGCTTGTTCATAATAAAGGCCTTCGTGGAAGGTGACCCCTTCAAAGAAGGGCAGATGAGTCAGGTTCTTGAAGTCGACTCCGCTGACTTGAACCTGATGCTGTTGGCGTAAACGCTGTAAAAAAGACCCCGAACCACATCCAACATCGAGCACCTCTGTGCCAGCCTTCATGTCAACGTATCGTGAAACCAATTTATCTTTTTCGCGATCATGTTTGCCCATCGCACGCTCGTAAAACCAAGTCAAAATTCCCCAGTTGGTCTCTTTTCGGTGCGCGATGTATTCTTCGTCGTAGTAGGGGATGATGTTTTCAACGGTAAGTCGGGGAGATTGATAGGCCAAGCCACATTGGTTGCAGGTGACAAACTGAAAGTTACCGGGTTTTCCAGACAGGTCATCTTGTCCAATCAGTAGCTTGCTGCTCTTGGTTTCACCGCAGTTGTAACAAGCGACCGCTTCAAATTTATCCGCAGTGGGCGCGATATTTGTAACGCTATTCATCGATGTGTCTCGCGTTTGGATTGGCTTCTGGTGAAGGATTGAAAGTCAGGAAAGTGCATTGGTAATCCACGTTGCGGTGAGGGCCGCAAAGACCAATTCAACTTTGGCTATGATTCTGCATCCCGCATCAGCTCGCAATTGCGCGTCGTGGACCACTTCGTAGATGCACAGGATCAAATACGTCAGAAGCATCAGCATGAGATGCAAAGGACGGGTGGCCTCGTCATGCGAGACGCAGATCAGTGCAATGAAGCATGGGTACTTTAATATCAGCAAATGGTAACTCAGCCGAGGCCACGATGTACGCCATGGCAGCTTGTAGTAAATCATGAAGAACGCAGTGAGTAACAGAAAGCCAATGCTGTTTCTTGGATTGGTTAGCACCAGCATGCTGAAAGATGTGATTCCAAGGATGCCGCAGGTCCATCGAAAAGAAGCTTGATGTGAAGTCTGGGGCAGAATCCGATCAGGTTTTTTGGTGCGATCTGTTGCAATGTCAGACAAGTCATCCCAAAGACGGAACATTGCCAAAAGGTTGGTGGTGATCAGAATCTGGATTCCTATCGTCGTCGCATGGCTTGGGGCTGAGGGTAACCATGCAGCTAAAAGCAAAAGAAATAGCAGAAGCAGCATCGGCACCGTGAGCAATCGGCTGTGCAGATAGAACCACAGGTCCTCAGGATAAGATTTCGACACGACCGCGATCTCCGTCTACTTCGATGGTGTCACCCGTCTTGATTCGCTTGGTGGCGTCATGAATAGCGACCGCAGTTGGAATGCCGTACTCGCGTGCCAAGATTGCCCCGTGTGAAAGCATGCCACCTCGCTCCATCACCAATCCACGCACCAAAAAAAGGATCGGCCCCCAGCCGGGGTCGGTCTGTCGAGTCACAAGAATGTCTCCCTTAGACACATTGGCAAACTGATCAGGGCTTGTCAGCACCACGGCTCGGCCAACGATACGGCCACCGCTGACACCAATGCCGTCATTCCAGTTTCCGTCCTTGGGTTGATCGTTGGGATCCGTTGCGTTGGGTTGCCAGTACTCGCCCGCGGGGATTTCCAGACGATCAGGGGGAGTGAATTTACGCATGGACTCGAGTCCTGAACGCCGCAGGCCTGCAAGATCGCCAATATGATTGGGGAGCATGCTTGACCCTGCAAGTACTTCTTCGATTTCCTGATAGGTTAAAAAGAAAATGTCATTGGCATGGTCGAGACGATTTTGTTTTGCCAGCTTGTCACCAATGGCAAGGGCTATCCGCCGAACACGGCTGTAAAGCAGTGCCTGTTTTAATCTGGCCCGTTCTCGGCAGGCAACGCTGCGTTGTGTCGCGCGCAACAGCCAGTTCGCGATGTGTTTTTTTCTTGGATAAGGAAAGCACCGAATTGCCCATCTGGATTGAAGTTCCTTCAGGATGCGTTGAGTGGTTTGTTCCCGCAGTTGCTGCTGGGTTTGAAGGTGCTCACGCGGTGATGGGCCTTCAAGCTGAACATAGCTGGCCAGCACCGGAAGTAACGTTTCGGGGGCTTCCTGATAAGACGCGGTAGTCAGCATCAACTCGCCTGAGCATCGGAATCCCCAATCATCGAGAAATTCCTTCAGTTCTGATGCAATCTGTTGCAGGGAATCGTCTGTTTCAATGCGTTGCCATAATCGCTCTGGTGATTCTGTCGCGAATGCTTTGCTGAGTGCTTCATTCTTCCGGATTGATCGGGAAATGTCCCACAATTTTTCGGTCGGCAATCCACTGACAATGTCACACAGCCCCGACAGCAAACGGTTGACCATTGCACGATCGTCATCGCCTGTGAATTCTTGGGCTAGGAAGCTCCCTGTCAGGCGATAATAGATCATGCTGGCAGCATCAGCCATGGCGGCATTTGTCCAGTTGCTGCGGATCGAAATGAATCGCCGCCAAAGCGTCAGTAATTGCTGAGTATCAAGTTTGGAAAGTTGTGCAGGGTCGGAATCTCCAGCGAATTCATCGATGGTCAGCTCGAATTGAATTACTCCGCGCTCCAGGTTTCGAAAGCGTTTCACAGCTTGGCGTGCAATCAAAAACGTTTCTCCTAACTCGGAAAATTTTCCTCGTGAAAGTGACTTCCAGGACGGGCTTTCATGACTCTTGGCTGTTGATTCTGAACCGACAAATTGATTGAATGATTCTGCAAGGAATTCACCGAATGGAACGGCCCGCAGCACGGCGTGAATGTTGGATAAGTTGTAGTACAATCGTCCGGCGTGCGTACCGATGATATTTCGCAAGGGATATTCCATTGAATCAATGCGAGCATGCGCTACGCCAAAAGCAATGGCCAGATTTCGAAAGTAGTGGTAATAGCCGCAAGAAGCGATTGAGTACAGCAGCGGACAGATTGGGGCTGGGAAGTTCTCGTTGACATTGGCGTTGGACCAAATAAGACGTGATTTGGGTTTTTCCATCGTTGTGATGGGGCGGCTTTGAAGAATGTAGACCGCATTTGCGTGATCCACGCTCCATTCGATGTCTTGGGGGTGATCAAATTGCTGTTCCAGTTGACGCCCTTTCCGGGCCAGTTGTCGAATGAGGGACGGGGACAACCGGTCTGCCTCACCTGCTTTGGGCGATTGGGCGACCACCCTGTTCTCTGGACTCATGTGCGAATCGTATGGTGAGGTAATCTGCTGAATCGCGGCATGGTGTATGGTTGGGGTTTCGTGGAGGACTTGGCCAGTTGGGGCCAGCCTCAGGCTGGCTGGAGTGATTTCACCAGATACCAACGGTTCACCTAAGCCTTCGCAATATTCCAGTACCAGTTCGTCCTTTGCGGGTGATTGGACATTGCGAGTGAACATGACACCGGAATAACGTGCATCAACCTGCTTCTGAATGATGACACCCATTGATTTCAGCTTTACCTTGCGGGCGAGTTGATAGGCTAAAGCTCGGTGCGACCAATAGGATGCCCAGCATCGCAAGACAGCATTGCTGAGGGCTGGCAAAGTGTTGATACCGAGAAATGTGTCAAGTTGTCCGGCAAATGCCGCCTCGCCAGAGTCCTCACCGCAGGCAGAACTACGCACGGCAACTGGACCATGCTTGAGCAGTGGGGAAGCCATTTCGTTAAGGTGTTCTGTGAAAGCTGCGGGGAATTTGGTTTCCATGATGCGTGCTTCGATGTCACGGGAAGCATCTGAAACCTCCGTCAGATTTTCGACGGCCAGGCCACGGGTTCTTGCACTGATGAAATTTTGTGTGTCATGTTCACACAGTGTTTCAATGAAGAAGCTACCTCCAATCACAACTCCATCAGGTACGGGGTACCCAAGACGTGTCATTTCCCCAAGTCTGCACGCTTTTTCACCATGCTCGCTTGCTTCGGTGACATGCAATAAAGCCACGATGCAACAATCGGCGATAGAAACGAAGGGCGGCTGAGGCTGATACGTATTCATTGGTTTGCTTTTTTACTTCTATGCAGCCCGAGTCCGGAGCCCCAGATGCTTCAGCACAACATTGAAAAGGTAATGCGTAAGACCGCCCAGAATTAGCAAACAAACGACTGAACTCAGCGGTACAGGAACAAAGATCCAGATCGCAAGCAGTCCGCCTGCGATTGAGTCAATTTGATCAACGATAAAACAGATGCTGCGGGCTTGCTGGCTTCTTGCGGGTGCACCCGGAGCAATGTTGAGTTGGCGTTTGGCAAATGAGTTGGGAAGCTCGATCATCATGAAACCTAAGCCGGTCCAACAACCAATCAGAAAATACTCTGCAAGCGTCAATGGCCATAAATGTAGTTGCTCTGCTAACACGATTCGCATCGCAGCATACACGATAAGAAAACACATCCCGGTGCCTGGGACCATGAACACAAAGCCTCGCCAAGTTTTGTTTTCACCAAAGACAGATTTGCCCCTCAATGTATACCCACGGTCGATGGCCCCATTGAACCGGTGGGAAAAAGCAGTGCGCATCCACAACGTTTGGCCAACACCTGCCAGCAGAAGCGACAAGAAAAGAAAAACGGTGCAGTGAATTGGGTCTGGCATCTGTGCTAGGCGAGCGATTGGTGTGTCAAAAGCGGAATTCAGTATCGTCCTGATTCTGGAATAGCAGGATTTCACCTGGGACAGCTTTGGCTGCTAGTATCCATTTCCACCAACGTATGCAGTTCAGCGTTTCGCGAGCCTGAAGTTGGTGCAGGTGGTAGCCCGGAATTCGCGGCAGCATGTGGTGCAACCCGTGGGCATCAAAATTCAGCAGAATGAGTCGGGCGAACCATGTAGGAAATGTCAGCGAACGCGTGAATATTTCCTGTTGTTTTGGAGGAAAGGGGCGAACGGCATCGCCTTCAGAAAGTTTCATGGGAATGTGTGTGTGTTGG
>NZHC01000024.1 GCA_002689655.1 Rhodopirellula sp.
ATCATCAGCGGCACATTGAAATCTGCTACAGATTCCAATCCCTGCGTCCGACTCAGAATGAACAGAGCAGGAACCGAAAACATGATCCCAGAGGAGGCTCCGTTGACGGACGAAGCAATCGTTTGGTTGATGTTATTTTCAACGATGCTGGTACGCCGCAGCACACCTCGCAGAAGGCCCCACCCTAAAATGGCAGCCAACTCCGAGCCTTCGATCGCAAAACCAAGAATTAAAGCGGCGTACCCGATAGAAACGGCGATCAAAGCACCAATCGCCCAGCCAATGAACACCGCTGTCCAAGTAAACTCGGGATATGGACCTCGACGAATGACTGGTGAATCAAAGGATTCCCCTGTGCCTTCGGCACCCGTCGACTCAGATGGATTATTAGTCGTCATCGCTTCCCCAAACTGATGTTCATGACTGCGTCATGGATAAACTACGCAATTCAAGGCCCGGTCACAACGCCGAAGCATGCCACCAAGCCAGCACAAAGCTGACTTCCCTGACGGACCTTGGGGGGGATGCATCACTGCCTATCTAGCCCCCCAACAGCACCACACCTTTTGTGATCCTACGCCAACGAATAAACTGGGACCCATAGGCAGAGCAAGGTGACATGTCATTACAAAAACGCTCTCAGCGGAAAAATGGCTGAAAAAACAGAAAAAATCAGCGTCACCGCGTAGAGGAATTGGCATCATTCCAAACTCCGTGCCCGGCCTTAACCGCCTCGTAGAACCACGGCATGCGTTGCTGTGGCCAACACATGAGAGCCGAGCCCACCGATTACGCGGGCTGACTCTGATCGAGACACCACAAGAACGCTGACGGTTGCCCGTCCAAGACGTTCAGAAATCGTGTTCACAATCGATCCAGATCCGGCGTGATACACTTCCACAATTCCACCATTCCCCGCTTCAACCCTAAAGACGTATCTGCAATGAAAGAACTGTTCAACCTCAATGAAGACGTGGCTGTCGTGATTGGTGGCACAGGTGAACTTGGTGGCACCATGGCAGAAGCACTTGCAACGGCAGGTGCGAAGGTGGCTGTTGTTGGACGCAACGCTGATCGCGGCAATGCACGTGCGGATCGCATCACGGACAACGGGGGCAAAGCCAAATTTTTCGCAGCCGACGGCCTCAACGCTGATTCTCTCGATCAAGCCCGCCAGGAAATCGCTAACTGGTCAGGCAGCCCTGCATCCATCTTGGTGAACGCGGCGGGTGGCAACCGACCCGACGCGACGATTCCTCCGGGAGGCGACTACTGCAAATTACCGCTGGATGCATGGCGTGATGTATTCGACTTGAACTTGGTAGGCGGTGCTTTACTACCAAGCCAAATTTTCGGGCAGGACATGATCGACGCAGGCGTTGGCAGTGTGATCAACATCGCCTCCATGTCCGGCATGATTCCACTGTCACGCGTGGTCGCCTATTCAGCAGCAAAAGCCGCAGTGATTAACCTGACCCAATGGCTGGCACGCGAGTGGGCCACTACCGGCGTGAGAGTCAACGCAATCAGCCCAGGTTTCTTCCCGGCAGAACAAAATCGCAAGTTGCTATTCAATGATGATGGCAGCTACACCGAACGAGGCGGACAGATCATTGGGCACACACCGATGGGGCGTTTCGGAAAAGCGGAAGAGTTGGGTGGCGTTGTCACTTGGCTGGCGTGCCGCAAAGCGGCCTCCTTCGTTACCGGACAAAACATCGCGGTGGACGGCGGATTTGCATCCGTCACGATCTAAATGCTGCCCCACGGAAGATAGCAGCATGAACCCGCGTAAGCGATCACGAAGCCAACGCGGAATCGGCACGAATGCCATGATCCGACAACGCAATTCAAATCGCGGCGTGGAAATACTGCACGCAGATTTGCACCTCAGCCCGACTCAGGCATTCCAGTTGCCCCTCAACTCCAAAAAAACATAAACCTTCAATCGATATCAATCCAAACACAGGAACAGAAAAATGATGGAACTTCGTAACGACGCAAAATACTCATTGGTCATTCCCACCAGCATGGGAACACGCTTGACGCCAGTGGACCACCAGCCGTTTCACTGCAGCGACACCTTCAAGATGCAGGCGACGAGCGCTGAATCAAACGTCGGCAGCGTCTCCTCTTTTCTTGGTCTTCCCGTAAAGATCCTGACCGCCTTTGTCAAAGACAGTCCCGTGGCTCGTTTCATCAAAGACGACCTTGCTCGACGCCACATGGATTACGAAGGTCCGGAGTTTGACCAAGACACACCTTGGGGTGTTCGGCACCAAATCAACATGGCTGACAGCGGTTGGGGAACTCGTGGACCACGAGTTCAGAATGACCGTGCTGGCGAAGTGGGACGCCAGTTGAACGTGAAAGATTTTGACTTGGACCGCATCTTCGCCCAAGACGGAGCGAAGATTGTGCATATGTCGGGTCTGATTGCAGCGTTGTCAGAAGACGCCAGCCAATTCTGCCTTGAGATTGCCCGCGCTGCAAAAAAGCATGGAGCACGGATTTCATTTGATCTCAATCATCGAGCGTCTTTTTGGAGTGGACGTGAAGCTGAGTTATCAGCTGCCTTCAAAGAGATTGCCAGCCTTTCAGATATCCTGATTGGCAACGAAGAAGACTTTCAACTCTGCCTTGATATCGCTGGGCCAGAAGCCGGAGGAGAGGACATCGGTGCCAAGATCGACGGCTTCAAGGAGATGATCCAACGCGTCAAGCAGGAATACTCAGGTGCCAGCCTGTTCGCGACCACGCTGCGAGAAGTGGAAAGCGCGAACAGCCACATGTGGGGAGCCATCGTTTCAAGCGGCGATGATTGGCATGTCGTCAAACCCAGACAGATCGGAGTGCTGGATCGAATTGGTGGTGGCGATGGTTTCGTGGGTGGCTTACTGTACGGAGTCCTCAAGCAGTGGGAAGCAGAAAAATGCACCCAATTCGGCTGGGCCACCGGAGCACTCGCAGCAACCATGTACACCGACTACGGACAACCCGCAGACGAAGATCAAGTCTGGAGCATCTGGCAGGGAAATGCCCGCGTGAAACGTTAAAAGTATTGTGATCCACGAAATACAACGCAGAGTTGAATCGCAGGATCGCATGCAAGTCAGACTCGGCTGTTAGTCTCGTGGTGGCAGCAAACAGCTGCTACCACAAAGCCACTTCAGGGCCGTCAATCTACCTCGGGATCAGCACTCTGCGTCAGGGCAACTGACTCGTTCGAAGCGCCGCCTGAGTCATCACTTGACTCAGGCATGGTCATGACGGGCTCGCCCCAACTTGCCGTAAAAGACTCTTCGCAAGTATCGCACTTCAATGCCGTTCCCAGCAGTTGGTCATCGACCACTTGGGCGGCCTGACAACCTGAGCACTTGACCCGTACGGAACCGGCCTCTTCGGCCAACTTAGCCAGATGCTTCTCCGTGACACCTGCGACCTCGATGTCCTGAGGCTCCAGTGTCGTGAGAATTCCGTGATCAATCTCACTCAGCTTTGCCAAGCGGTTTGCCATTCGCCTGACGCTTCGCTCGAAACTATTACGTGCAGTGCGTCCATTTCCGAAATGCTGGTCCCGGCTGATGTAGAGGAACGTGAAGCCTCGCAACAACCGGCGGCGTGATTCAGTTGGCAAGGTGTACTTGGCTTTGGCAGCAATCAACTCAAAGATCCGGCACAGTGCCTCTGGTGGATAATCATCGAAATGCATGGTTGTACCCACGCGTGATGACAGACCTGGATTACTACGGATCATGGCCTGCATTTCATTGGGATACCCCGCCAGGATCACCACCAATTGGTCCCTTTGGTCTTCCATGCGTTTCAACAGGGTCTGAACAGCCTCGCGACCGTACTGATCCTGGCCACTTTCATCAATCAGCGTGTAGGCTTCATCAATGAACAGAACTCCATTGAGTGCTTCATCAATTTTAGCATTGGTTTTAGGGCCTGTTTGCCCGGCGTACTCAGCGACCAGTCCACTACGATCTGTTTCGACCAGGTGCCCACTTTCCAGAACCCCAAGTGCACCGTAGATCTCCGCGACGATACGAGCGACCGTGGTTTTTCCGGTTCCGGGGTTCCCAACAAACGCCATGTGCAGACTTGGCTTGGTGGTCGGCAAGCCCGCATCTGCACGTTGCCGCTCCATGCTCAAAAAGTTGGTCAACGTTTGAATCTGATCTTTGATGGCGTCCAACCCAATCAGTCGGTCCAAGCTTTGCCGGGCATCCGCCAGACGCTGCTCTGGAGTGCGATCATCGGCGGGCTCCTGAGATTTCTTTTTCTCGACCGCGCCAGCTTCCGATTTCACTTTCGAGATCGGCTGCCCAGATCCACCGGGCCCGGCGAGCGGTGTCGGTTTTTCTGCCGCCGACACGTCAACCCCTTCCCGCAATCTTTTTGCCTCACCACGCAGCCACATCAGGGCATCACGTGCGTTATCGGTATCTTTCTCGCTTGCCAAATGCTCTGGCGCGTGGCCTCGCAACTCATCGAACTGTCGTTGCATTGATTGCAGACTTGCGTTGTCTGCTACCGAGACGTCACCATCGACCGAGGCGAGTAAATTCGCCATCCGCATCGCCAGTGTTTCCAGCTCACCCCAACGATCTCGAATCGCGGGAATCTCAGCAAATGGCCTGACAAGTTCTCGCCACTCAAAATCATTCGAAGCATCCAGCAACCAAGCAACGGCCTCTTGAAGCTGACTTCCCATCACCGACTTTCCCCAGATGTGCTCGAGCAACACGCGTCCCATCTGACGCTGGCCGATATTACGCGCGTCGATGCCCTGAACCACGGCTGCAAATACTTTCATAAGCAGCCCTTGGTGCAGATCATCCATTTGATCTGCGATTGACGCGGCGGTGGGATCTTCCCCTCCCGTCAACCACCCATAGGAACCACGTACCAAGTTGCCACTTTCTACATACAGGGCCTGGGTTTCGCGGAGAGTCTCGCGATACAGACGAATCGTTTCAATGATTTGGTCGTCAGTGCGTCGTGTCATGATGAATTGAGCAGAAGAGTTCCATTGCCAGAAAGAATAGGTCACGCCATCTTAACGAAAAAAACGTACAACATGCTTCGGATCACATCACCGTATTGAGACGGACGACACATTGGTGAAAACAGGCCAAGTCCAGTGCCCAAATTCAAGGCCTCGGATACTGCCCCAGTCATAACTGTCGCCCTTACAGAGAGTTTAGTTACGGCAACTTGACTGCAACCAGTCTGCCCGCTGCGTTTCTTGCATACACACATCCCTCAAATAGGACCGGCACTGTCCAGCATCGTCCTTCTAAAATCCTCGCCGAAGCAACCTCGTCGTATCCTTGCGAAGTGGCCTTGGCGATCACCAGTCGGCCATCATCACTCAGAATTACCAGTTTACCATCGGCAATCATCAATGAACCACATCCCAGTCCACTCTCTGTCCACATGACCTCGCCAGTATCGTGTTTCATACAGGTGAGGTTCACGACCCTTCCGAAGTTTGAATTCCCATCAAAGCCATAAAGATAGCCGTCATACAAGATGCTGTTATTGAAATGGTTTCGCATCTTTCGATTATCGTAGAGCAGTTCCAACTCTCCATCAGCTAAACGGAACAAGCCGCAGCCAACCTGATAGCCAGTCGAAACATAAATAGTTCCTTCATGGACAATGGGTGTCGTGGAATTGGTTCTGAATGGGGACTTCCATGGAAACGCATCAACCTCCACCCCATCATCAGCTTGCACCAAACGCAGGGCATCGGAGTCAAGCGTTGCAATCAAGCCTGCGTTCTGATGATCAAAGCTCGCAGCTGATCCATAGCCGGCGGTATGCTTGTCTGTTTGCCAATCAACGGCGCCAGAAGTCTTGTTAAATGACACGACGCGTCCGGCCTCGAGAATCAATTGGTCACCGAGGATAAGCGGTGAGCCATTGAATCCCCATTCCGGCAAATCAACTTCGAGATCAGCCAGCAAATCACGTTGCCAAATGATCTTGCCATCGTTCGCACGAAAGCAGATCAACTGCCCCTCTTTGCCAACCGTGTAGACGCGATCGCCATCGATCGTTGGTGTCGCTCCAGGTCCGCCTTCATAAAGATTATCAACCACCTTTGACGGATAAGTATGTGACCAAATTGCCTTACCCGTCTTTTGGTGGAGACAAAAAACGGTCTCGTTTCCATCCTCATGCCCCATTGAGAAGAGACGCCCCTGCGAAATCGACACAGAACTGAAACCAATCCCAATCTCGTGTTCCCAAATCACTTCCAAGCCTTTTTCGGGCCAATCGACCGACCAGCCTGCCTCGAGAGAGATTCCATCATGCCGCTTCCCCATCCAGTTGGGCCAACTGGATGCCCCTGCCTGTCTACCCACTGCAACAGCAGCGGGTTGGTCCGCCATGACAGCCTGCGGCAAGGAGGCGTCAACAATGACCAAAATCATTGCGACCAGGACAGCCAAAGCGGTGGCAAAAATCATTAGTCTGAGCATCAAAACCCTCCTGGTGCGAGCAACTATCTGGAAATGGCAAGCCGAAGTTTAAAAATACTTTCCAACAATATTAAACAACAACACTGCAACCTCAAAACCTTACTGGCTAACATTCGGTCGCTGAGCAACTCGGAGCCCAGCCATGCATACGCCCTTCAAACTTGCAAGCTCTGAGCTGAAACGTTCTGGGTTGAAACGAAGGGCCAACTGTTCCCTCTAACCAAAAGAGACATTGCTGGCCACCAAGCAACCAGATCTTCGCAATACCCCAGCCCATCCAAATTCATGCCAAGGCTTACCCATCCCGAAGCCTATGATGCCCAAACTTGACACTCAGAGACAGCGGCCGCTCATATCTTGGGCAGGTCGGCTTTCCAAGCATCCGCCAGTTCGTCCATGTCCATCAATTGGCTGACCGCTTTTTGCTCTTTGCTATTTCCAAACAAGACCTCATTTGCCTTGGCGATGCTCCAATCAGGGTGTGGTCGGTCGAGCAAAGCTATTTCCTGCCCTGCTTGAATCGGGCCCGGTTCAAGCACGCGAATGTACCAACCCGTTCGCCCCGTCTGCGTCACATGCTTGGTCAAAGTACTCAGCCCCCAGCGACGAGCAATTTTCCAGCATGGCTGTCGAGGTTGGCTGACTTCAACACGGCACGGGCCAATTTTGAATTGGTCACCGATACAGACGGATTCCTCATCAACTCCGCGAATCGTCAGATTTTCCCCGAATGCTCCCGGCCCCATCTTTAAATCCGGCAGTTCCTCACTCCAGCGCAGGTAGTGGTCAGCGGCGTAGCAAAGCACCGCTTTGTCGACCCCACCATGATGGCGAGCATCTGCGACAAAGTCCCCACCTATCCCAAGACACCCCATCTCAACCGGATGTTCAACGGGTGACTTGTAAAAGCCAGTCGTCCATTGGTGCTCGGCGGGGTCACGACTGTCGGGGTTGCCCTCAGTCAAAACCTTTCCAATCTGGACGCTCTCAATGATGATCGGCATCGAATGTCTCGGGGGATGTAGAGGGAATCTCGGAAACGGCACTGGAGTTCACAAGGGGACCGTCGCAAGTATTGGTGATTTAAAGGTTTGCGGCAACATCCAAAGACCGTTGGGTCGTTGTTAAGCAGAGCGGAACTCGCTACAATCTGCGTTCCTTTTCAAGGCCATTATGGCGTCTACCTGAAACGTGACTTTTCTTAGGAATCCGGGCATTGGCAGAAGACGAAAACGGTAACGAAAACGGTTCGGACATCACGCCCGAAGACCAAAATTCTGGAGGTGGAACCGGCGCGGGCGCTTTGAGGTTGATAGACCTTCCGATCGAAGACGAGCTTCGTGATAGCTATTTGACCTATGCAATGAGCGTGATTGTCAGTCGCGCCCTCCCAGACGTTCGTGACGGGCTGAAACCTAGCCAGCGGCGAATTCTGGTCGCCATGAACGACCTGAACCTAGGCCCAGGAAGCAAGCGGGTTAAATGCGCGAAGATTTCCGGCGACACTTCGGGCAACTATCACCCCCACGGTGAAAGCGTGATCTATCCGACACTGGTTCGGATGGCTCAAGAGTGGAACATGCGGCGAATGCTGATCGACAAGCAGGGGAACTTTGGCAGCATTGCCGGCCTTCCACCGGCTGCGATGCGATATACCGAGGCTCGGTTGAGTGCAGTGGCCGCGACCATGCTTGATGACATCAAGTTGGATACGGTTGACTACACCCCGACATATGACGAAGCCCGAAACGAACCAACGGTTCTGCCCAGCAAGTTCCCCAATCTGTTGATCAACGGTTCTGGTGGTATTGCGGTTGGAATGGCGACGAGCATTCCGCCTCACAATCCAACCGAGGTTTGTGATGCAGTGATTGCCTTGATCGACAATCCGGACCTGACCGTCGATGAACTGTTCGGAATCGTGCCTGGACCAGACTTTCCAACGGGCGGAATCATCTGTGGGCGTTCAGGAATCTGGCGTGGCTACCAGACGGGCCGCAGTACGATCGTGCTACGCGCCAAATGTCAGATCGAGGAAATGAAGGGCAATCGATCACGTATCGTCGTGAACGAACTCCCTTATCAGCAAACTCGAGACGGTGTGGTCAAAAAGATCGCCGAACTCGTCAACGGCGATAAAATCAAGGGCATTTCGGGCATTCGGGACGAGAGCGATCTCAAGGAACCGGTTCGCTTGGTCATTGAACTCAAGCGTGATGCTGATCCCGATGTGGTACTGAATCAGCTGTACCAATTCTCGCCTCTACAAACCACGTTCTCGATGATCTTCCTGGCGTTGGTCGACGGGAAACCGCGAGAACTGACGTTGAAGGAGATGTTGACGGAGTTCATTCGCCACCGCTTGAACGTGATCCGTCGCCGTACGCAGTTCCTTCTCAATCGTGCCAGACGGCGCAAACACACGGTCGAAGGCCTGCTGCTAGCGTTAGCAGACATCGACAAAATCATTCAGACCATCCGTGAAAGCCGTACTCAAATCGAGGCCAAACAGCGATTGATGGGGATCGAGTGCCCCGCGGCTATGATGCAACGGGCCTTGGGCGACGAGGGTTTCCAGCAATTCGTGCTGGAACGCGGCGAGGCGTCGGGGTATACGCTCACCAGCGTGCAGACCGATGAGATCCTGCGGATGCGTCTCGGACAATTAGTCAACCTTGAGCAGGAGAAGTTGTCCAAGGAACACCAAGAGTTGCTCGCTGAGATCTCTGAATACCTCGATATTTTGGGCAATCAGACGCGGATCTACCAGATCATCAAAGATGACTTGGAAGAGATCAAACGCAAATTCGGTGACACTCGCCGAACCGAGATTTCTCAGATGGAACTCGGTAACATCAATATTGAAGACTTGATCACGGAAGAGACGATGGTGGTATCCATCAGTCACTCCGGGTACATCAAACGCACGGCTTCAAGTATTTACAACACGCAGAAACGTGGCGGTAAAGGACTCAAAGGCGCCAAGACCGATGACGCTGATCCGATCGAACATCTGTTTGTCGCTAGCACTCATGCTTATCTGTTGTTCCTGACCACAGCAGGTAAAGTGCGTTGGCAAAAAGTCTACGATCTGCCGCAATTACCACGAGACAGCCGCGGGCGTGCCATCGTCAACCTGCTCAACCTCGAAAAAGAAGAACGTATCGCAGAATGCTTGGCGGTCCGAAATTTTGATCAGGACGGCTATTACGTGGTGATGGCGACTCGCAGCGGCCTCGTCAAAAAGACACCGCTGGAGCAATACAGCCGGCCGAAACGCGGTGGCATCATTGCCATTAAACTGCGTGAAGGTGACGAACTGGTTGACGCAGCCGTGATCGGCCCCGGAGACGAGGTGGTACTTGTGACGGCACAAGGCATGGCCATTCGCTTCCGTGAATCTGATGCCCGCCCAATGGGTCGGAACACTTCTGGAGTCAAAGGTATCACCCTTATGGGCGATGACCATGTTGTCGGAATGGTGGTCGCAGATCCAAGCGATTCATTGCTTACCATTTGCGAAAACGGGTACGGAAAACGAACCAAGTTCGGTCCCAACGCATCCGCCTCGGATACTGGCGAGGGCGACGAGGAACTCGCTTCCAGCGCCCGATACCGAACTCAGAAACGCGGCGGAAAAGGGCTCCGAGACATCCGCACCAGCGATCGAAACGGCCAAGTGATTGGCATCGCACGCGTCAATGATGAAGATGAAATTTTCATGATGACCGCCAAAGGCAAACTGCAGCGCATCAAGGCCGCAGACATCAATGTCATCGGACGCAACACACAAGGTGTGCGAATAATGAATGTTGACGAAGGCGATAGCCTGATCGCTGTTGTTCGGGTTCCAGCAGAAGAAGTTGCCGAAGAAGAAGCTGCCGACGCAGCGACACAACCCGATGGCGAGACCGCCACCGGCGAAAATGTTGAAACACCAGCGTCCGGTGAGGATCACGTCCAACCGGAAGCAGGTAACGAAGAGACTGAAACCGAAGGCCCCGACAACAACGAGACGCAGGAATAAACCGCCAGTCAATCCACCCGCTTGCCGATAAAATTGGCTGGATCGACGCTCGCCACTCGACTGCTGGACACTCGACTGCTGGACAAAAGTGCAAGATTCCGAAAAATCGTCAACTGCGAACGGGTCAACCGGCGAAGGTGCAAACACCGTCCTCAACGAGATAGTCAACTAAGGCCGGGCCTTAGCAATTGAAGTTGATCGGGAATGACCCTTTTTCTACGGCAAGCCTACCAGCAGCTAACTGTATTGAGTTCACAAAAAAACCCGCCGGGCATCAATCCCGACGGGCTTCATTTCGACACCGCGAGCATTCTGCAATGCGGTTATCATGACTCATAGACGTCTTCAACGGTCCCGAAAGTTGGGGCTCTTACGAGATGCGGGCAACCAAATCGAGAACCTTGTTCGAGTAGCCCCACTCGTTGTCGTACCAGGCAACAACTTTGACAAAAGTTCCATCAAGCTGAATTCCGGCACCGGCATCAAACACGGAAGTGCAAGACTCACCGCGGAAGTCAGTTGCTACAACCTTGTCTTCGGTGTAGCCAAGAACACCTTTCATGCTACCTTCGGAGGTGTCTTTCATGACCTTGCAGATCTCTTCGTAGGTGGCCTCTTTGTCCAGTTCGACAGTGAGGTCAACTGCCGATACATCGGATGTTGGAACTCGGAAAGCCATCCCAGTCAACTTGCCGTTAAGCTCAGGAATAACTTTTCCAACAGCTTTGGCAGCACCAGTGCTGGAAGGAATGATGTTCTCGAGGATACCGCGTCCGCCACGCCAATCTTTCTTAGATGGACCGTCGACGGTTTTCTGAGTTGCCGTGGCTGCATGAACAGTCGTCATCAAACCACGCTTGATACCGAAGTTGTCGTTGAGCACCTTAGCGAGAGGAGCAAGACAGTTTGTGGTACACGAAGCATTGGAGACAAAGACTTCCCCATCGTAAGAGTCGTCATTGACGCCCATCACGAACATGCGAGTGTCGTCCTTGGATGGTGCGGACATGACTACTTTCTTCGCACCAGCATCGATGTGCCCTTGTGCAGAATCAGATGTCAAGAAGATGCCAGTCGACTCGACGACTACATCAGCACCCACATCACCCCATGCCAATTTCGAAGGATCTGTCTCAGCAGTGACCCGGATTTCCTTACCATTGACAATTAACTTGCCATCTTGGGTGGAAACTTCACCTTGGAAGCGACCGTGAACGGAGTCGTACTTGAGCATGTAAGCCAGATAATCAACTTCCAACAAATCGTTGATTGCTACAACTTCCATATCGTCGCGAGCTACTGACGCTCGAAAAACCATGCGGCCGATGCGACCGAAACCATTGATACCGACCTTGATCATGATTGTTGTTTCCTTTTGCTGTTAAGGCGTTTCTGTGAGAGTTATGAGTGGTAAATGAGCAACAAGAAACACTCAGCACGCCGGGCATTTCTTCTAACATTCAGAATGGATCGATTGCTGATGATGTCTTGATGGGTGATGGAGCCGCTGCGTCGCGTCGTCGTGCAGAGAACGCCATGGACGTCGCTACCGTTCAACCCCAGTCGCGTTTTCCGGTGACCTCAGCCACCAGACACGACTCACCGATGCCTTGCCACAGTGGTGGCACTTCAACAACAATCGTGGTGAAATCAACAGCGGTCGTGAAACCAGATTGTTGAAATCGTGGTGGAGTGGCAACCTTCGTTCCCCCACTCCGTGAGGCGGATTATAGGAATGCAAACTCAAAATGAACCAGCCCCCGCGCCAACAGACCGCCAGCAGCCCGGATCCAGAACAAGTTTCAGAGGCCAAGCCCACGTCACCGAGGCCAGCTGACCCCCCAATTCCACAATGGCGGCGGCCCCGCGGTGTTGCTCCTGGCACTTGGGAATATGTTCACCAAAGGTCGATAGCGAACCATTACGACGCTTTTGTGGCAGATACACCGCTATGCGGCCTCGATCAGCAAATCCTGCAGGAGTCACTCCCCGGGCCAGATCGCCCTCATTCAGAGATCATTCTGGACCTCGGATGCGGCAGCGGCCGAACCGCTTTGCCGCTGGCAGAACGCGGGTATGACGTGATCGGGGTCGACCTCAGTCACGCCATGCTCGAAATCATGAATAGCAAATTCATGGCCGGTTGTACTGCTGGCACAGTATTTCCCGTTCACGCAAACTTGGTGGAATTGGGCTGCTTTGCCAAACAAAGCGTGGATCATGCCGTCTGCCTGTTTAGCACCCTGGGGATGATCCACCGCAGAACCAATCGTCGCTTCATGCTCGAAACCCTTTCCCAACTCCTGCGGCCCGGTGGGACCTTCATTCTACACGTTCACCACCGCTGGGCTGCCCTGCAAGAGCATCAAGGTGTACGACAACTTGCCCGATCCTGGTGGAATTCAATCCGCGACCGAAACAGTGAGTTTGGTGATTGCACCTACGCCTACCGAGGACTGCAAAGCATGTTCATGCATCGCTTTTCAAGGCGAGAACTCAAACAGGACCTGAAAGCTACGGGATGGAACATCGACAGGATTGATCCGATTTCCATTGATGGATCCCACATCAACCGTAAAACCATCCTGGCCGGAGGTTTTGTTTTCCATGCTGTGCGAAGCTCCACTTCCCGGTGAATCTCGTGACATCTCTACTGAACAGCATTCGAAGTGACTCAAAGATGAACATGCAGAAGATGCATGATGTGTTCATGAAACAGGTCGTGGGAAATCCGTAAAACCACAACGGGCATTGCTATCGCTGATTGCGATTAAGCGAACTGAAATGACCGATAAGTAAGTGTTCCAGAACAAATGGCGGCAAAACCCAACAGACATTTCCCTCGATTTTTCGACAGTCGTTACATTCGCGGCAGGTCGCCGACTCAAGTGATTTCAGGCAAATCACCAGAACCAAAGGAGCGGGGCAACAACTCAGACAGGTTGCAGACGCTGCGGGCGCCATCGATCAGGTTGACAAGGATGATGGGCGTATTGAGACCGAACTCGGCGAGAAACTGACGACATGCCCCGCACGGAGGAACTCCGCCAACGCTTGCAATTGCCACCCCCCGCCATTTCCGATAGCCGGCGGAGACGGCTGCCGCTGCAGCAACTCTTTCCGCACATATCGATAAACCATAACTAGCGTTTTCCACATTGCACCCGGTAATCACTTGCCCATCCTGCATCAGGATCGCAGCCCCTACTTCAAATTTACTGTAAGGAGCGTACGCTCTTCCGCATGCGTCCACAGCAGAAAGAGCAAGCTGTTCAATTCTTCGATTACTTAAACTGGACATGCAAACATCCGTGAGGGTGACGAGGGAGCAAACGCGAGGCGTCTGCGGAACTTCGGCGACGACTTTGCGATACCCAAAGGCCAAATGCTGGATTTAAGATTCATTGTTGCTGCTCGAATTACATCTACACATCCGCAATTTGTCTGTGCAACACCAGCGGCCTTGCAGCAACAGGATCCTTGACCACATCGACTGCGGTCTGCAGCTCCCCAACATACTCGCTGACTCGATGCCGATCACAGTAAAGCGTAAGCAGCGGATCCCCTTTTTCAACTGCATCACCGATACGCCGATGTACTTTCAAGCCGACAGCATGATCAAGTTGATCTCCCCTCTTTCTACGTCCACCACCCATGGAAACAACCGCACGCCCCAAAGTCTGGCAGTCATACCCTGCGATCCACCCAGCACTCTCAGCAGTGATGACGTGCGATTCTGCGAGTGGCAGCGGACCTTGCCACTTTCCTTTTTGTGCGTGAAGCATGCGTTCAAACCTCTCAAAGGCAAATCCCTGATCGATCATTTGCTCGAGCTTCATTTTTGCGAGTCCCACTTCGTCGACCACTGACAATTTCAGGAGCAGTGTCGCGCCCAACTCAATCGCAAGATCCCGCACAATTCCTCTCTGACCCTGCAATACCTCAACAGCCTCATTGACCTCACACGCATTGCCCACGGCCTGCCCGAGAGGTTGATCCATATCGGTTAGTAGAACAGAAGTCGGTAACCCGGCATCATGCCCAACCCCTACCAGCGTGTCGGCCAACTCGTGCGCGGCCTCCAGTTCCTTCATGAACCCACCCGCACCAACTTTGACATCCATCACCAGCGCATCCAGATCCTCCGCCAACTTTTTACAAAGGATGCTTGCCGTGATCAGCGGAATAGATTCAACCGTTCCTGTCACATCTCGCAGGGCGTAAAGTTTCCGATCAGCAGGGGCAATTCGATCACTTGCCGACTTGATAAACACGCCTGTATCTGCCAGCACCGCTGCGGATTCCGTGGGTGACAAATCAATGGTAAATCCAGGTATCGACTCCAGCTTGTCGAGTGTGCCCCCACTAATCCCCAAGCCGCGACCGCTGATTCTCGGAACATCAAATCCACACGCAGCCAAGGTGGGTGCCAACACCATGGAGGTCTTATCCCCTAATCCCCCCGTGCTATGCTTGTCCACCCGCAAACGCTCATGCTTACTCTGATTCCGAGGAAGCCGGTCTCCACTATCCAACATCGCCCGAGTCAAAGCTGTCGTTTCCCGACGATTCATGCCACGCAGACAGACAGCCATCGCGAAAGCAGACATCTGATAATCCTCGACATCTCCGTTACAAAACCCTTCGATTAGGACGTGGATTTCCTGGTCGGTCAGAGCCTGACCCTCTCGTTTCTTGACCAACAGGCTCGGAATGTACATGTGTTCGCGGCGGTTTTGAGGAAGACAGACCATGCAAAGTCTTGAATGCCCGTTATATTGCATGAGGGAAGAAAAGGCGATTCGATTTGGAGCTTCCCTCAAGAGGATCTCTCGCAGTCACCGCAAAAAACCGACCACTGGATTCAGCATGTACAACTTTTGTCGCAAGAGCTGCTTGGAAAATGGTACATTTTCCAACGGAATATCGAGTGTTACTGCTGACAATCGACCGGTGATGGACTGCGGACAGACGGCAAGCCTGATCGGTTTCCGTGTCTTCCTGCTATGGATGGCGTCCTGCGTGAGCGTTGTCTCCGCGGATGACCCTGAGCTGGGAAGTACGCCCGTCAGTGAGCCGATTTCTTCCCGCGCAGATGTCAATCCGACGGAATCACCTGCTGGCAAAACAAAGATCGACATCACCGATCTGGACATTGCCGAATTGGAATTATTGGTTGGACCCCGTGCGCTATCACGGGCGTTTCGCAATGCCGCCCGCAAGGCGACCCCCGCGACCGTCACTATTCTCTCCTATGGTCAAGTCAATGTGATGGCGAATCAAAATCCGCCAGCCGCACCCGCCAACCCCTTGGAAGGTGACGCCGAACCCGAACAACGCCCAGAACCTGACGAAAACCAACTGACGGGAGTCGGTAGTGGCGTGATTGTTTCCAAGGATGGAATGATCATCACCAACAACCACGTCATCACAGGCGCTAAAAGAGTGGTGGTGAAACTGGCTGACGAAACCGAGGTGGAAGCCACGGCAGTTCGTGGCGATGTCGATAGCGATGTGGCGACACTCAACATCAAACGCAAAGGAGGCTTTCCCGCAGTGGAACTGGGCAATTCGGACTTGCTCGAAATTGGTGACTGGGTGTTGGCAATTGGAAGTCCTTTCCGCCTGGAAGCGACTGTCAGCGCAGGTATCATCAGCGCCAAAGATCGCGCTTTGCGACGTATCAGCCGCGGCCGCCTGCTGCAGACCGATGCTGCAATCAACCCGGGCAATTCTGGCGGGCCACTGGTCGATCTGGATGGACGTGCCATCGCAATCAGCACTGCCATCGCCTCGCGGAACGGTTCCTATCAAGGGATTGGTTTCGCAATTCCAATCAACCAGGCTAAATGGATTGCAGATGAGCTTGCAGCGCACAACAAAGTACGTCGCGCCGCCATTGGCATTCGCATGGCCGAACTGAACCCAAAAATCGCCGGCAAATTCAAACTACCTGTCGGCTTGGGCGTTCTCGCTTACCAAATCACAAGGGATTCTGCTGCAGAAAAAGCTGGGATCAAACCGCTGGATGTGATACTTGAATTTGCTGGCGAGAAAGTCAGCGACCCGAGCAGCTTCCAGGAAATCGTTGAACGCAAACCTGTGGGCTCGATCCAAGACGTCAAAGTCTACCGCAAAGGCAAAGAAATCATGCTGCAGGTGGAACTGGCAACCCTTGAGGACCCAACGTTGCAAAAAAAAGAAGAGTCGCAAAAGAACGACTCAAAAAATAAGAAACAGCAAAAAAATCCGAACGCGAAAAAGAGCAAAGCTTCGAAACCAAACGCTGACAAGTCGAAAGGTGAAACGAAAAAGGATTAAAAACCAGCCTGCCGCGGGCAATCCCGAAGCAGAGAACGGCATGCCCCCTGGCAACGCGTTCACTGGCCAACGAAATGACTGAATCAAACGTCAGGCTCGTCAAACGTCAATGATTTCACGTATGAAATTTGGATCCGGGTTACTCTTGCCCTTCTTATCGCACTTAAAAAACTCGCTCACGTAGCGAGTGATCGTGCGTTTCTCCGGTACCTTGAAGCGATCTCCTTTCTGCAGCACAGGGCGGTATTCATCCATCCGCCCGAATTGACGTGTGCCTGCGGCCTGACAGGGGAACCAATGCCCTTTACCGGAAGCATCCTCGAGATAGAACTCGGGATAACAGTGTTCGGGAATCCAAACCATGCGGGCGGGGATTTTTGCATTTCTGCACAGGGCTACAAACAGGCTCGTCATTTCTTCGCAGTCACCGCGTCCCTCTCGCAGCGCCTGAGAAGCGTTCTTCAATGACCCTTCAACATATTTGACTTTATCGCGGACAAAGTCATAAATCTGCTCAACGCGTGCCCATGCATTGGGGACCTCTTCTGCAGCAAGCCCTCGCCAAGCTGCCTTGATACGTGCATTACTGCTGTCGATATATGGACTACTGGAAAGAAAGAATCGCAAGTCGCGACCTATCTTGGCCGGGATAACGAGATCCTCTGTTTGAGTTGGCCCAACAATACGTGATCGCTCGATGGCAATATTGAAAGTCATTTCCACGGTAGACCCAGCGGTCACGCGGGCCATTTTCAGCATCACCTGCTTCACACCACCACCGAGTTCGCGAGTATCCCAACCCGTGACTTGCGGATCGATCGTACGCCCCGTGACGGTAACCTTTTGCTCTGGCCAATTCATTGGAACTGGAAAAGTGGCAAAAACATCAGTGCAGGTCACAGGCGTCTTTAGAACCAGCCCGATTCGCCAGTTCTGCACCTGTGGGGTTTCATAACTCAGGCGTGTACCGCCCTCTTGTTCTGGTTTTTCTTGGCTCTGATCCTGAGCAGTCACCCTCGGCAACGCGCACATTCCAAGCGATGCCATACCGCCAAACAATGCATGGCGACGGTTCAGCAGCCCAGTGGAATCCAACACACTCATCCGAACTCTCATATCCGTGCACCAAAGTACGGGGTGAAACAAAAACCGAACGGTCGGAGCAAAGCATTGCCTTGGGCAACTTTGCTCCGACCGTCGCTCGCTACGATAAAATCAGTTTAACTGACTGGGTCTGAACAGGTCCAACGGATGGCCCAAACACCGCAAGTCCTATAGCGAGTTGCCGCCAGCGGACTCTTCCCACAGAATCCTGCTTCCATCCGTATCAAACTTACGCGCATTGAAGCTGTCAGTTTGCATTGGGCCGCCCGTGCCTCCCATGATCTGGCCATTTTGCGGAAGTACCTGACCGGATTGGTATGGATCAACGTTCCCGTAAGGTCCACAGCCGCAATTATCGGGAACCGTTGTGCCGCAGCCGCCACCGGGCTGTGCCGAGTAAACCTGCCCATTGCATCCAGCAGCAGGTTGCTGATAGGTCCCCGGGTTGGGAGCCTGCATTGTATTTCCAAACAGGGGTGCTGCTGAGCCACCGCTGCAGAGTCCGCATCGTGCACCACGACCGAACAGAAAGTTTTTAACTCCGGAGCATCCGGAACTAAAGGTCACGAGCGTCATAACCGCGATGACCGAGCAAATGCGAGTGTTCATGTTATCTTCCTTCATATGCATAGCGAGCGTATTCGGTAGTCTCAAAGACGAGACCACTGAAAATTAGGCCACAGACAATGATGTGCAAACGCAACATTGTTTTTTTTCTGCAACAATGTGGTGACTCAAGTGAACTTCCAACAAGATCCACCGATGCGTTGTTCCCCATGAAGCCTTCCCGCCAAACTCGAAAACAGCCCGCCGCCGCATTTGCCGCGGCCTTGGTTTCTCTTTGCGTGTCTCGCCAAACCAACGCCGAAGACCTGCTTCCATGGCCAGGACCACAAGCTCCAGCACCCAATGAAATCACCTCACTGCTGACCAACGCGGCCCCATCACCTCCTCAGGTCTCACTACCCGAACTGACGGAAAGCACCACAGACGCCGCGATCAAAGCAGCCCGGGAACAAATCAGCCTGACGAATATTCCGAATGTAGCGGACAGATTTTGGATGATCAGCACCCGCTCGCTCACCAGTTCCACCCGCAAGGTCGATCTGGACTCACCGCAATTGCAAGTTCACCGCTTGGACCCTCAAGGCAAAGCATCCCCAGCAACTCTTGACGAATATTTGGGTTCGCTGACACCTGAACGTCAGGTTGTGGTCTACGTTCACGGAAATCGAATGGCCTCCAACAAGGTTGTTCATCGCAGTTTCTCTGTCTACCGAAATATCGTTCGCTGCAATGAGAAACGCCCGATGGACTGGGTGATTTTCAGCTGGCCCAGCACCAAGCAAGGGACGCTTATCCATGATGCCCGACGCAAAGCTTCTCGAACTGATGCGCAGGGACTTTACCTCGCTTGGTTGCTCAAGCAGCAAGTTAAGCAGGCGGACTCAACGAAGATGATCGGTTTCAGCTTTGGCAGTCGAGTCATCACGGGGGCACTGCATTCTCTCGCCGGGGGAAAACTGGGAGGACGTCTTCTCCCAGGAACACCCACAACCGGTGCGACAGTCGATGTCGGCTTGGTTGCTCCAGCAATCGATAGCAACTGGCTATCAGAAAAGGGCTATCATGCGATGGCAACCAAAAACCTTGATCGCCTGGCACTGCTGTACAATCGCCGCGATGCGGTCTTGAAACGATACTGGCTGCTCAACAAGGCCCGCGGTCGAGTAGCACTGGGCTACACAGGACCAAGCTCGTTTGCCCCACGTGCAGACGGGACGGAACTTCCCGTGGTTGCTCGTGACTACTCATCTTCCATTGGCCGACGTCACGACGAATTGGACTACTACACCAAGTCCCGTCACACAGCCAATATCATGGCCGACTTGATCAATGACACCGAAGACACCAAAACCGACGACACCAAAGCCCGGTGAATCAACTGATTCGACCACCATTGGTTTTTTGGGGAAGGCATGGCTGCCCCAGGACCAGATGGTAATCAGTGTTGACGATGGAGGCTTTCGACAGGGCGTTACTGCTGTCGAACGCTTGCGGACCTATGGTCAAGCAATCTTCAAGGTCGATGCTCATTTGAATCGTTGGCAACACAGCACATCACAGATGGGCATTAGTGGCCTACCTGCTTTGGCTGATATCAACGCCTTGCTGCAGGAACTGCTCTCCCGAAATCAAAAGACTCTCGACTTCGAAGGAGAACTGGGTATCACTCTGTTTGCAACTCCGGGAACGGCAAAATCTGAACCAGCAACGTTTGGAATGCACGTCAATCGTCTCAATTTCAGGACGATCAAACAGAGACAGGAATCCGGGCAACCCCTCGTGGTCACAGACGTCCAACAACCCTCACCCCATTGCTGGCCAAGAACAATCAAAGTCCGATCGCGTCTGCACTACCACTTGGCAGATCAAGTGGCACAACAGAAAGATCCGACTGCCTCAGGCGTGCTTATCGACGACGACGGCACCATCACCGAAACAAGCATCTCGAATATCGCGATCGTCAAAGCCGAAAAAATCTTGTCTCCCCCGCGAGATCGAGTTCTGCAGGGCATCACGCAAGCATTCGTTGAGCAACTGGCACATGAGATTCAAATCGACTGGGTGACTTCTCCTATCACCTCAACCGATCTGTATGATGCTGATGAAATCTTACTGATGGGTACAGATGGCGGCTTGTGGTTCGCCAACCATGTGAATGAAAACGCGATTGGCAACGGGAATGCAGGACCAACGTACCGAGCGTTGCAACAGCAGTTCCAGTCCAACCTGTAAATCCACGCAAAACCTCAATCAAACGGTCCCAAAACCGAGCTGATCCGACTCACAAGTCGAGTTGCGTTGCCGGACGTCCGGGATGGCGTGTCGAAAACAGTTGATTCAATCAGTATTACGGTTTCCGCCCTTTTCGCCTTTCCCAAAGCACTGATTTCATTCAGGAAATGCACGACATGTGCCCCTGCGAGTCAGCAAATCGTTACACTGTCGGCGTTGTATTTTCGGATTTCTTGGATGGAGTGCCCAAACGGTGTATCGATTTCTACAGGCAAACGTTTTTGTTCTGGGTTTAATACTGGTTGCATTGGTCATTGGATGTGGCCCCTCGGCTGAACCCATAGCGAATAACAGCGATGGAAGTTCTGGAGAAACAAAGTCGCTGCGGATCGCCGTCATCCCGAAAGGCACCAGCCACGAATTTTGGAAGTCCGTTCATTTTGGCGCACAAAAAGCGGCAGATGAATTGGGCAACATCGAAATCATTTGGCGTGGTCCTGTCGTGGAAAGTGATACAGGCAGCCAAATTGAAGTGGTCAAGAACATGATCACCATGCAAGTAGACGGTATCGTCCTTGCCCCAAATCAAAAAGGCGGACTGGTGGATGCCGTCGAAGAATCCATCGGTGAAGGAATCCCTGTTGTGATCTTTGACAGCGGTCTCGATGAAGGCCCCGAAATCGTCAGTTATGTGGCCACCGACAACTACAAGGGTGGCCAGATGGCAGCCAAACAGATGGCAACTGCGATTGGTGAAAAAGGAAATGTCATTCTACTGCGTTACATTGCAGGCAGTGAAAGCACAGAACAACGGGAGCAGGGTTTCCTCGAAGGGCTCAAGGATTACCCGAACATCAAAGTGGTTTCTTCGGACCAAAGAGGTGGTGATAACACAACTTCATCGAAAGAGAAGGTAGATCAACTGTTGCAAACCTACGGCGATGACTTGGCCGGCATTTTCGCGGTCTGTGAACCCAACGCGAATGGTACCCTTGAATCACTCAGGAACGCGGGCTTGAACAAAAAGGTCAAACTGATTGCATTTGATCCGAGCGATGCACTGACAGAAGCACTGACAGATGGTTCGTGCAGCGGGATCATTATCCAAGACCCAGTCCAGATGGGCTATCAGGCGGTCAAGACGATGGTCGGTTCGATCAATGGCGAGAAGGCTGAGGCATTCATCTCGACAGGAGAATATGTTGCCACGCCAGAAAACATGAACGACGAGGAATCGTTACGTCTGCTCAAGCCTTCAATTCTGGAATAGGCGCGTTCGGACATGACGTCGAACAATGGGAATCACGGCATCAATGCCGCGCAAGCTGAAAACAGTAGCAACACGAACCCATACCGGCCTGCAGTGGACGCCGCCCTGCTCTCGAACTGCTTGCTGACGATGAATTCGATCTGCAAGAGTTTCGGCCCGACTCGCGCGCTAAACTCCGTATCACTCTCTGTTCAAAGCGGAGAAGTTCTCGCTTTGATTGGCGAAAATGGTGCTGGCAAAAGCACCTTGCTCAAGATACTCAGCGGTGCTCATCGCGCTGACGCTGGCACCATGTCAATCGACAAAAAACCTTATCGGCCCCGGGGCCCTCAGGATGCGAGAGCCGCCGGAGTGGCAATGATCTATCAGGAATTAAATCTGGCCCCCGACCTCAGCGTTGAAGACAATCTGTTGCTTGGGCATTCCAATGTTGGTGCAGGATTTCTTTTCCGATCAAAACAACGTGATCGAGTTCAGGAAGCTCTGAACATGGTCGGACTGAACTCCCTCAGCCCTTCCGCTATCGTGGGAGAGCAATCAGTCGCAACCCAGCAGTTGCTCGAAATCTCTCGCGCTTTGATTAGCAAAGCCAACATCATCCTGTTTGATGAACCAACCAGTTCACTGCCACAAAAAGATGTGCGACGCCTTTTCGAAATCATTCATCGTCTGAAACAACAAGGCATGGGACTGGTTTACATCAGCCACTTTTTGGAGGAAGTGCGTGCGGTGGCTGATTCGTACAGTGTGCTGCGAGATGGAGAGAACGTGGGCGAAGGCACGATCAACGATGTCACTGACGAACAAATCGTGTCCCTGATGGTCGGTCGAGATGTCAATGACTTGTTCCCCAGCGTTCCCCACGAACCCGGAGATCCATGGGTAAGCATTGACAGACTCGAAGGTGATTCACTTGCCAACGCAATCACCTTTGACCTGCGTCGCGGCGAAATCTTTGGCATTTCAGGTCTGGTGGGAGCAGGCCGCACTGAACTATTAAGAACCCTGTTTGGACTCGACCCTATCACAGCCGGACAGATCAAGATTGACCAAGCAAGAATCCGGCATTCGGTACGATCAAAAATGCGAGCAGGCTTCGGAATGTTATCAGAAGACCGCAAACAGGAGGGCTTGGCGCAAGATTTATCGCTCATCGAAAACACAACCCTCGGAAACATGGGTAAATACACCACTTTGGGGCTCATCAATCTACGAGCCAGGAACAAGGCAGCTCAACAGCTAATGCAACAAGTGGAAGTCAAATCGCACTCCGGCCAGCAGCGAGTGTCGGAACTTTCTGGCGGTAACCAGCAAAAAGTTGCAATTGCCAGAATCCTGCATCAGGAGTCCGAAATCCTGCTCATGGACGAGCCCACCAAGGGAATCGATGTCGGCACCAAGGCTGAAATCTATCGTTTGATGGGAACCTTGGCAGCAGAGGGTAAAACGGTGGTCTTTGTGAGCTCCTATTTACCTGAACTTCTGGCAGTCTGTGACCGCATCGGCGTGATGTCGCGTGGTGAAATGCGTGCGATCCGCGACGCCAAGCAATGGACCGAAGACGAAGTGATGGCCACTGCCATGGCACTTGACGAATCTCCCCTGCCCTCCCCCCAAGTTTAAGCACAAAATTTTCTCATGGTGAAAAAGTTACTCTGGCAACTTGGCCCACTGGTCGCATTGTTTGTCATCATGCTCTTCTTCACGATTGCAGACAGCATTTGGGGCGAAGGCTACTTCATGTCTGCGCGAAACCTGCGCGTCATCAGCAGCAGCGCAGCATTGATCGCCGTACCGGCGTTCGGGATGACATTGATCATCATTTCAGGTGGTATCGATCTCTCAGCCGGGACCGCTTTGACACTTTCCGGAACTGCCCTCGCCCTCAGTCTTAAGGCAGGTGATCCAATACAGAATGCCTTGTTACTCATGGTCATCACCGGGTGTCTCTGCGGATTTGCAAATGGCGTCATGATCAGTGCTACCAAAGTTGTCCCGTTCATCGTAACGCTTGGCACCATGACAATCTTCTTGGGGATCGGGCAAATCATCTCCGGCGAATCCACTGTTTACGCACCCAAGGAAAACATTCCTGACTGGCTAAGTCTCTGTTACACAGGCAGCAACAACGAGCAATACCTGATCCCAAAGATTCCCACGAGTGTTTTGATCGCGACCATCATGGGAATGGGTGTTGCCACCATGATGCGTTATACCGTTTTCGGGCGGAATGTTTTTGCGATCGGATCCAGTGAATCAACTGCTCGTCTTTGCGGCATCAATGTGTCAGGGACTGTGATCGCTGTTTACACTATCGCGGGCTTCTTTGTGGCAATCGGTGGACTGCTCTATTTTGCAGATGTCAAGAACGGAAACCCCAGCGACGGCACCGGAAAGGAACTGGAAATCATCGCTGCAGTGGTTCTGGGCGGTGGCAGCCTCAGCGGCGGACGTGGATCAATCTTCGGAACCATGGTCGGGGCCCTAATCATCACTGCGATTCGCAGCGGTTGCAGCCAACTGTCCATCCCAAATACCTACACTCACATTATCATTGGCTGCATCATCATTATCGCCGTAATTGTTGACCAGTTGAGGCACGGGTCACCTGAGTGGTTCTTTCGCATGTTTCGCAGCTAGAACCTAGCGTGTTCCATATCGTTACCACGCCTGGTCCCAGCCCCCTCAACCAACACGAAAACACCAAGCAGCTTCGAAATGGCTAAAATAAGATTCGTTGATACATAAAATGCTGTTCCACAAGAACCAGCACAACCACCACCAAAAATTAAACACAGAAGCTCGGCATCTACCAAGTTCCAAACGAGAAACTACACCAGTTCGCGCCCACTCAACGAGGTGAACGAGCCTATGCTGCAGTTCCACGGCAAAGATTTTTCGTCTTGATTCTCTGGTTGATTTTGTTTCGTCTCAAAAGGCGGAGAAGAATGATGGACGCGAAGCAGCACGCATGAAGCGGTGCAACTTTGACACCTTTCAAACGCGGAAAATGACCGCAACATGTAAAGCACAGGATTGTGGGATCAGAAGCAGTAGAGAACTCAAACAGGGGTCAAGCACCATGAAAAAAACGACTCTGCGGATCATCGGATTCACGACCTGGGTCATTCTAATCGGCCTGTTGGTCGCAGGGTTGCTGAATGAGCATCAACAAGTTGCCACTGGATCCGACGAATCGCTTAAAAACTACCTGTTTGGCAACCAGAATGAAGTTCCCGTCAGCGTCCCCACCGGCGTGTTACGACTGCACGATCCCGTTTTTCTCCAGCAAGCAAATGGATTGTGGGTACAAGTTGGCTTTGTACAGGCGATTGAGCCTGGTCCACCTGAATCGGGCATCTCATCATCATCTGCCATTTTGAATTGGCATTCCTCTCGGGTTCAAGCAAGCGACTGCCGTTTTATCCTGCACCGGAACCGCGGGCGACTTGAAGATGTGATAGCGACCCTGCTTCCACCCGCAACCCAGGCAAAGATCCAGCAGCGTTTAGCAATCACGATGAAGCAGCATGGCGAGGAATTGTCGAAGGCTTTTGTGCCATTGGTTCAAGACAGCCTGAAGCAGGCCCTGCCCATCATCGAGACTGAACTTCGCCTTTCTGTCCAACGACATCGCAGCGAAATTGAAGCATTAGGTGACCGCTGGAACGACGAGGTGGTTAATCAACGACTGGTTCCTCTTGCCCGCCGCGAGATTGTTCCCATTGTCAGAAAACACGGCGAACCCACTGCTGAGGAAATTGGCCGTGAATTGTGGGACCGCGCATCGATCTGGTCGTTCGGCTGGCGTGCGGCTTACGACGGACTTCCTCTCGTTCCACGTAAGGATCTGGTGCGAGAAGAGTGGAGACGCTTCGTCGAGGATGAGGCGGTCCCAATTTTTGAGCAGCGGATGGATGACATCGTTACCAGCATTCAGAAAATCGTCGCTGACGTAGCAGCCAACTCGAAAGTCCGAACGGAATTAACTGATGTTGCGATCGTGATCGCAAACGATCCGGAAGCACGGATCCTGGTTCGACAAATACTAAAAGAGTCCTTGGTCGATAATCAACGACTCAAGAATTCATGGAAAAAAGTGTGGAATAGTGACCAGGCACGCCAAGCTTTTGACCTAGCCGGTGATCGGCTTGAGCCTGTAATTCGGAACATTGGTGATGACCTTCTCGGGTCTCGCGAACTGGGTATCAACCCAAACTTTGCCCGAGTCCTAAGAAGTCAGATTCTGGGCAAGGACCGGCAATGGATCGTCGCTGTCCCCAATCAACGAGACGCACGCACACAACTGGCCCGAGTCGAAACTTCGACGGAAGTGATGCCCTATCCGGTTGTCTATCTTGCCAATCCCGAGAACTTGCAGATCGCAGTCACCGACGCAACGGTGAATATCGCTGGCGGAGCGGATTCAAGCAAAGAGTCAACTTCCGCGGAGACAAACACGAAATGACAACTGCCCCCGCTTCTGAACCTCAGTCATCCAGCGATGAACCGTCACCTCCAAAATCGCTTCACCTGAAACACTTGACAATCAAAGCAGGTGATCGTGAACTATTAGCTGAAACCAATCTAACGATCACAGCGGGTAAGATCACCGTAATCGTGGGCGGAAGTGGAGCTGGAAAATCCGTTTTGCTGCGCACCCTTGCTGGCCTGATTCCCAATCATGGACCAGTGATCAAGTGGGACGGGCAAATCGAAAGTGAGCATGCTTCCCAAGCGAAATCCCAGTCCGAAATCGACGACGAAAGCGACACAAGCAAAGCTCAAAAAGACAAAGCATTCGCAGCAGAAACGAGTCTGACTGATCAACCGCGCATCGGCATCGTATTTCAACAATTTGCGTTGTTTGATGAACTATCACCGACCGAAAATGTTCAATTCGCACTTGATCATCGCAACGATCGAGCACTGACTTCAGGCCAATCATCACGACGATGGCTGGAAGATTTGGGGGTTCCTGCCAAAACTCCGGTCGCAGCATTGAGCGGAGGTCAAAAACAACGCTTGGCCATCGCTCGAACGCTTGCCGCCAACCCAAATATTATTCTGTATGACGAGCCAACATCAGGTTTGGATGCAGCCAGCGGTGGAAAAGTCGCTGAGTTGATTCGCCACACACATGACACCTATCGCCGAACCAGCATCATCGTCACCCATGATTATGAGACTCTGATTCCAATTGCTGACGAAGTCCTGTTACTGGACAGTGAGACCCGACTTCTCGTTCCCGTACCCCGACAGGATTGGCCGCAAATCCCAAAGCGGATGCGGCCCGTGCAACTCTCGGAAACACCAAGCAGTCCCGCAACGCTGGCTGAGCAAAGCATACAAAAAATCGACGCTTTTTTCGGGCAAACCGGTTCCACCGTCGTTGCAGCAATCAGACTGCCCTATGACCTACTGCCAATGTTCCCGCGTCCACGCTGGGGATTGCGATTCCTCGCGCATTACCTGCGTTTGGTAGGTGGTGTTTCCGCATGGATTTACCTGACTCTCGCGGGGCTGATCATTGGATTCACAGGCACCTATTTCACGTTTCGATTCCTACCGTTTCGGCTCTACACCCAACCTTTATTGATTGATGAACTACTTTCATCAATCGGTTTTGCGTTCTACCGCATTCTCGTTCCAGTACTGGCGACCATCTTGATTGCGGCACGGTGTGGAGCAGCTGTCGCTGCTGATGTCGGTGTGAAACAATATGGAGGACAGATCGATGCGATGCGAACACTCGGAGTCAAACCCAGACTTTATCTACTGATTCCAATTGTACTGGCATTCATGTTGGCTACGCCCATTCTGGAATGGATGGCTTTCACCTCCGCTCGCTTCATCAGCATGCTCACCTTCACAGCAACTCACCCAGATGTTGGGCCTTTTTTCTGGGAACAGCATTTCTATCGCAACCTGCTCTCTTCAGACGGGGGCTGGCCTCAAGGCTGGGGATGGGTGATGCTAAAGAATCTGGCGTGTGGCGTTGGAACCGGTGCAATTGGTTTTTACCGAGGTTTGGCTCCCAAGCAATCCGCCAGTGACGTAAGTCACGCGATCACGTCCACAGTACTATGGACGACCCTTTATGTATTGCTGGTTCACTTCATCATTGCATTGATCGAATTCTAGCAACTCGCCTCAGCTCCTCAGGAAATCAGCGCATGGATAAAAAAGCAAAAAAACGGCTCAATGTCATCAACAAGAAACTGCAAACCCTGCGACCACGGCTATCGGGGTCACGTGAGCAAGCTGACGATGCTGAAGAACTGAAAGCATTGGAAGACGAAATCACCAGCCTTGAAGAAGAAGCAGCCAAACTGAAGGCCTCCTGAAGGCTGTAGCATTTCCAGCAAATGTGCAGAGACTCAGATGCACAAATACTCGGGTTCGGCTGTACAAAATATTCGCTGTACAGAATATTCGCTGTACAGAACACTTACTGCGCAGAAGCTTAACTCGGCAGAGTCTTAATTGCGCACAGCCTTCTAGGAGTGAGTGGCTAATTCTGTCGTGGTCACTGGAATGAAGACGAGTCTCCCACATCACCAGCCCAAACAGGATTGCTAGCTTGAAAATGCAACGCGTCTCCCGTACGCGGATGAGTGAACGAGAGACGTTGCGCGTGCAGACACATCGGTAGATCTTCCGGTGTCAGCGTCTGATTGGCAGCGCTTTGGCCACCAGCAAGATAAGTCGGATCACCCAGCACCGGCATCCCCACCGCCCACAAGTGCACGCGAATCTGGTTTGTTCGTCCTGTTTCAGGAAATGCATGCAAGAGAGTGTTGCCATCATCACACCTGTCAAGAACTCGAAAACGAGTTCGGGCTTCCCGACCGTCTTGACTCAACTCACGCGTTCCACCCGCAAACGTTTCCTTTGCGATGGGCTCATGACAAATAAACTCGTCCGTCACCGGATGTCCCGTGCAACGAACGAGGTACTGTTTCTGAACCTTGTTCAACTCAAATTGTTGCCGCAAATCAGTTGCCACCTCACGAGTTCGTGCCAGCACCATCAATCCTGTCGTGTTGGCATCCAGTCGGTGAACCAATCTCAAATCGTCCTGCGGGTAGACCGTCGACAAAAGTGACGTCAATGTATTGAGATTGAATCGTCCACAAGGGTGGACCGGCAAGGGAGCTGGTTTCTGCACTAGGATGAACCCCGAATCTTCAGTGACGACTTCAATCGCAGCATCCACATCGGGTTCGGTGGTATTGGGAAACAGATGACTAAATTGCTGCCCGCCCCGCACTCGCACATTGGGGTCAGCAGGGACATCCCTGAACAGGATATGCCCCTCAGAGAACCAGACGTTCCACTCAGCTTCGCTGACTTGGGGATAAACCATGTTGAGGCATTCAGACAAGGATTTCCCATCACATCGAGCTGGCACATTAATCGGCCGAACATTGTCGTAGGGGATACTGCCGGGCAGTTCGACCTGCAGTTGGCGTAGATCGTCGTTTCGCTGCCGCAGCGTCGCGTTCATCACTCTCACTGAAATCAAATCTGCTGACGAAAACTTTTCAGCTTTCAGAACCGCCCTCATCAAAAAGATAGCGAAACCCGTTCTAAAGCAACATGACATTTCAGGCGAACTAATGCTGAAAGCTGAGATTACCCGCTATTCCACGTGCAAGACTTACGACAACCTCCTGTCAATCCACGGCATCTTCACGACGCGTCTGAAAACCATCTTTTTCCACGGCAATTCCCCCATGCTGGGCGTATGAAATCCTTGCCAAAACATGAACCAGATGGTGCCACGCTGCCCAGCAGCGTGGATTGTTGGCTAAAATAGTCGCATGCACTGCTTTGAACCCCACCCCACCGCTCCATGCGTTCCTGCACTGGGCATCCTGCTGGTCTTCCTGCTGAGGGTTGTCACGCCAGTCCACGCAATTGAGCCAGTCAACGAACCTGTCGCGAAGGTTGACTTCGCTCAGGACGTTCGATCGATCATTTCCGAGAACTGCGTTTTTTGCCATGGCCCGGACGAATCAACTCGCCAGGCAGATTTACGATTGGACACGCAGGAGGGGCTTGAATCCGTCATTGAAAAAGGCTCCAGCACTGATAGCGAACTGATACGCCGACTGACTTCCGCAGATCCGGATGAGGTCATGCCTCCGCCCGACTCCAATCGATCGTTGGAGACAGAGGAAATCGAACTCGTGGGGCGTTGGATCAACGAGGGGGCGGAATGGCAAACCCATTGGTCTTTCCGTCCTTTGAGCCTGCCTGAAGTTCCCACGGTCGATTCACTGCAGAAAGACGTGTCGGTTTTTCCACTCCGAAATCCGATCGACCACTTCGTACGACAAAATCTGCTTGACCACAACCTGACAGCGGCACCCGAAGCTACACGTGCAACTCTCATACGCCGCCTCTCTCTGGACCTGACCGGTCTGCCTCCGACACCGCAAGAGGTCAACCAATTTTTGGATGATACATCGGCCAATGCCTATGAAAAACTTGTTGACAGATTGTTGGACTCAGATGCCTACGGACAGCGGATGGCATGGAACTGGCTGGATGCCAGCAGGTATGCCGACACCAACGGCTATCAGGGAGACCGTGAACGGACCATGTGGCCATGGCGTGACTGGGTCGTGGATGCCTTCAACAAGAACCTGCCCTACGACCAATTTACGATCTGGCAAATCGCTGGGGACCTCCTGCCCAACGCGACCCTGGAACAGAAACTGGCGACGGGTTTTTCCCGCAATCATATGATCAATGGCGAGGGCGGCCGTATCGCGGAAGAGAATCGTGTCGAGTATGTAATGGACATGTCCGAAACCGTCGGCACCGTCTGGCTCGGTTTGACATTGAACTGCTGTCGTTGCCATGATCACAAGTATGACCCGATCAGCAATCGCGAATATTACAAGTTCTTTGGGTTCTTCAATCAAACACCAGTCAACGGCGGCGGTGGAGATCCCCAAACCGCTCCGAACCTTGCGGTTCCAACCGCCCAGCAATCGCAAAAACTCGACGCATTTGCGGATCAAATCAGACAAACAGAGGGTGAAATCACGGCGCTGTCAGCTCAAATTGCATCGAAGCGAGGTGCATGGGAAGCACATGAGCTTGCCAAACTGAAGACGGAACCGAGTTGGCACACCGCCAAACCGACCCAAGCCAAGGCAACCGGTTCTACCCTTTCCATGCTGCCCGACCAGTCCATCCTCACTAGCGGTCCTGCTCCCGACAAAGACACCTACACGATCGTGGCAGATTCACCGATCAAGGCGATCACGGCGTTACGTATTGATGCACTGCGACACGAGTCATTTCCTCGCAACAGTCTGTCTTATTCTGACAGTGGAAACTTTGTCCTGACCGAAATCGAAATTCAGATTTTCAATCGGAACCCGGATTCGGATCCCAGCACACCGCAAAAGATCGCAACCGCAGAAGCAACCTATGAGCAGGGTTCCCATGGTGTGGCCAATTCATTTGACGGCAACAGCACGACCGGCTGGGCAGTTTACGAAGGTCGTCATGTCGACCGCGATCACGCCGCCATTTTCCGTTTTCAGAAGCCGCTGGTGATTGAAAAGGATCAGCAATTACAAGTCACACTTCGGCATGATTCTGTGCACAAAAAGCACAATCTGGGCCGCTTTCTGCTTTCGGTAACCGGCGTCCCCGATCCACAACTTGACGATAGCAGTAAAGCTCTTGTGTTGGCGCTGGAAACTGCAGTTGAAACACGCTCCGCTGAGCAAAAGCAACTCGTGATCGGTCGGCATCAGGCATCCACACCGGCCTACAAAAACCTCACGGATAAAAAAGCCGCCCTGATCAAGGAACGTGACGCCTTGAATCGCAGCCTTCCCAAGGTGATGGTGATGGCTGACATGCCAAAACCTCGCAAGACTTTCATGCTCAACCGAGGTCTCTACAATAAACCCACCGACGAGGTTGAGTCTGGTTTACCTGATTTTCTCCCCAGGCCGGCCCATCAGGACTCAAACCAGCCGGCCAATCGGCTGACTCTTGCCCGCTGGCTGGTTGATTCGAACAATCCACTGACGGCCCGCGTCACGGTGAACCGGTTTTGGCAGCAGATATTTGGGATTGGTCTGGTAAAGACGACGGAGGATTTCGGCACACAGGGCGAGGTTCCCCTGCAAATGGATCTGCTCAACTGGCTGGCCCGGACATTTCAACAAAATGGCTGGAACGTCAAACAACTCATTCGAACCATCGTCACCAGCCACACCTATCGGCAATCATCCGTGATCCGTGATCAGGCCACGTATCAACGCGACCCGGACAATCGCCTGCTTGCCAGAGCCTCACGTCATCGCCTGCCGGCCTGGATGCTCCGTGATCAAGCTCTCGCGGCCAGCGGACTTCTGTCACCTGTTGACGGAGGACCATCGGTCAACACCTACCAACCCCAGGGCGTTTGGGAAGAAGCCTCGTTTGGAAAGAAAAAATACAGCCAGGACAGCGGTGAAAAGCTGTATCGTCGCAGCTTGTACACCTATTGGCGTCGGATCATCGCGCCAACGATGTTTTTTGATAACGCCTCACGTCAGACCTGCACGGTCAAAACCAGTCGAACCAATACACCGCTGCATGCGTTGCAGACCCTCAACAACACGGCCTATGTTGAAGCCGCCCGCGTTCTGGCACAGAAGACCCTGCTAGAACATCCCGCTGACAACGCTGCCCGGCAAACCAAGCTGGAAGAGATCGATTCAGCTCGCATCGACACCGTCATGAAACACATTCTGGCGCGTCCCGCTTCCCCTCCGGAACAGACGATCCTGCTTCGCGGCCTAAATCGCACCCGCGTTCAATTCGCTGAGGGCACGAAGGATGCGTTGGCATTACTTGCGGTCGGTGCATCGCAGCACAATGAGAGTATCAGCCCGAACGAACTGGCAGCTTGGACGAACCTTTGCCTTGCCATTCTGAATCTGGATGAAGCCCTGAACAGGGAATGACCCACAAAAGCGACTCGGCTCATGAATCCTCTGGAACAATACCAACAACACCTCAACCGCCGTCATTTCTTCGGCCGATCCGCGACGGGGATCGGAACCGCTGCTCTTGCCTCGCTTTTGCAACGCGATGGTTTTGCGGAAAACAGAGATAACGAGGCAGGGCAACCAAAGGGATCACCACCAACACGCATCGGCGGCCTGCCCTCACTGCCACACTTTGCTCCCAAAGCAAAACGTGTGATCTATCTCTTTCAAAATGGTGCTCCCACTCACGTTGATCTGTTTGACTGGAAGCCCAACCTCAAGAAGCGGCATTCTGAACCGGTTCCCAATTCCTACATTGGTGATCGGCGATTCAGCACCATGACCGGGAATGCGGATGGAAAGCTGCTGCTGGCTCCCGTAGAACCGTTCGCACAACATGGACAATCTGGCGCCTGGGTAAGTGACTTCATGCCACACACCGCAAAGGTCAGTGACGAATTGTGCTTTGTGAAAAGCATGCACACCGAACAGGTCAATCACGCGCCGGCAATCAACTTCAACCTGAGCGGTGGCGAGATGCCGGGACGACCGACGCTGGGAGCGTGGTTGTCTTATGGGCTGGGTAGCGAAACCGATGAGCTACCTGCGTTTGTCGTGATGACCAGCATCACAAAAAACACAAGCTGCGGCCAAATTTTCTATGACTTTTACTGGGGCAACGGTTTCTTGCCTTCCCGTTTCCAGGGTGTCAAATTTCGAGGCAGCGGGGACCCGGTACTGTATGTGTCAAACCCTGATGGCATCAGCCGAGAGGTACGCCGTGGCTGGCTGGATGACATTGCCGCCATCAATGAATTGAAACTTCAGGAATTTGGCGATCCGGAAATTGCAACGCGGATTGCCCAATACGAGATGGGCTTCAAGATGCAGTCCAGCATTCCGGAGCTAGCAGACTTTTCGGACGAGTCTCAGGAAACCCTTGACCTTTATGGTCCCGACGTAAAAGAAGCAGGCACCTTTGCCCACAACTGCCTCCTGGCCCGACGACTGGTCGAACGCGGCAGTCGGTATGTCCAGTTGATGCATGCAGGATGGGATCAACACAACAGCCTGACCACAGAACTCTACAATCAATGCCGCGACACCGATCAACCCAGTGCTGCATTGGTGATGGACCTGAAACGACGTGGATTACTGGAAGACACCCTTGTGATTTGGGGTGGAGAATTTGGACGAACCCCGTTCCTGCAGGGGGACATCAACAATCGCCCCCGTTGGGGACGCGATCACCACCCCTATGCCTACACCATCTGGATGGCCGGTGGTGGAGCAAAATCGGGCATCAGCCATGGTTCCACGGATGATCTCGGGATCAATGTGGCTGATGATCCTGTGCATGTGCACGACTTCCAAGCCACCCTGATGCACCTGTTGGGAATCGATCACGAACGGCTGACTTACAAACACCAGGGTCGTCAATTCCGTTTGACGGATGTGCATGGCAAAGTTGTTCAAAACGTGCTCGCCTGAGTCGGCGGTTTTGTGGCTATACTGTGCGGCCTACCGATCACAAGACTCGGGGCTGCAGAAATCCCGAGCCAACAGGACCGGTGTCCCCGCACGTTTACCCTGTGCCCCATTGATGCTCTGGATGTCCGCTCCTCTGGAGTCATTCCTCTGGCGGGCCTCGAAGAAAACAACCACCAACTCTGATTTACAGTGCGACTGAACTCCACACACAACCTCTCTTCTCAACCCCATCCATTGCAGGTGAAACGATGACCGACCATGCACAGATTCGCCGCCGCCGCTTCATGACACTTTCCGCAGCCGGCATTGCGTGCAGCAGTTTACTGGAACCCCATGGACATACAGCTCACGCCGACACCAAATCAGAGCAGCAGCCGTGGCTGCGAAAAACACTCAAGATTGGAATGGTTCGCTCCAAGGGATCACTGACCGACAAGTTCAATATTGCCAAGGAAGCCGGATTCGAAGGCGTGGAACTGAATGTTCCTGGAATCAACATCGAAGCAGCTAAGAAAGCGGCCAAGGAAACGGGCATCATCATTGACGGAACCGTGGGTGGCTATCACTGGGGCCAACGACATACCGACCCAGATCCCAAAGTTCGAGAAGTTGCACTCGAGAAACTCAAGCAGGGACTGGCTGAAACAGCAGCGGTTGGCGGCAATACGATGCTGTTAGTACCCGGTCATGGGAAAGACGGCAGTGATGCCGAAGTCATGGAACGAGCTCAGACGGCCATTCGATCTGCTTTACCCGTCGCCAAAGAACAAGGCGTCTCGATTCTGATCGAAAATGTTTGGAACGACTTCTGTTACGACCACGAAGGTGGAAACGACCAATCCGCCGAGCGGTTAGCTGCCTTCATCGATTCGTTTGATTCGCCCCTGGTCGGCGTTCAGTATGACATCGGCAACCACTGGAAATACGGCGATCCCGCAGAGTGGATTCGCACGCTGAACAAGCGGATCAAGAAGCTCGACACCAAGGGTTTCTCGCGGGAGCAAGGCAAGTTCACAAAAATCACCGAAGGCGACATCAACTGGCCATCAGTTGAGAAGGCTCTTCGTGATGTCGAATTCACCGGTTGGCTTGCTGCCGAAGTCGGTGGCGGTGATCTGGCACGGCTCAAAGAAGTCAGTGACCACATGGACGAATCCCTGAACTGCAACAAGAGCATTGCCGGTGCCGGCTGAAAATCACTCTCACGATCGTGAGCCAATCGCGACATGTCACGTTCCTGTGATGCCAAACGAAATCGTTCATTGGCTGGGTGAAATATCACCCAGCGTGATCGTGGATGGCACCTATGGAGGTGGCGGCCACTCTGCGTTGCTTCTGAAAACGCTGCCGACAGGACAGGGACACCTTGTCGGCCTCGACCGTGATCCCGCGGTCAGCGAGCGCGTGGAGTCAGAACAACACGACCCAAGACTCCATGTTTTTCTTGGCAGTTACGAAAAAGCACCGCAAGCGTTGGCAGCCCTTGACCTAACAGTCGCTGACGGTGCCGTCTTGGACCTTGGCCTGTCGAGTGATCAATTAGCTGATCCCCATCGCGGTTTCAGCTTCACGCGTGCATCCGCCAACCTGGATCTTCGATTTGATCCTGAATCAGGGCAATCGGCAGCGCAATGGCTGGCTTGGAACAAGGAAGCCGAAATCGCTAATGCGATTTACCGATACGGCGAAGAGCGATACAGCCGCCGGATCGCGCGTGAAATCGTTGCCAGACGCCGACGTGAAGCCAGCGTGAAAACGGTGGAGGATTTGGTGGAGGTCTGCAAACGATGCGTACCACGCAGCAAGAACCATGACATCCATCCGGCAACTCGAACCTTTCAGGCTCTACGAATTGTCGTCAACGATGAACTGGGGGCTCTTGAACGTACTCTACAGTCAGCGCCCGACTGGATCTCTGGACGGGGTCGCTTAGCCATCATCAGCTTTCATTCACTGGAAGATCGCATCGTTAAAAACACCTTTCGGGACGATCCAAGATGGAACGTTTTAACAAAGAAACCTCTACGTCCCAGTGAACAAGAAGTGGAACAGAACCCGCGCAGCCGAAGTGCGAAACTACGAGTCGCCGAGCGCGCGGTGACGTCAGCAACTTGAACGCAAAATCCATCGCAGCCCGACGAGCCGGAAGCCTTAAGCAAGATCTTCCGCGAAGAGACAGCCGAGTCTATTCACCGCCCGGCGGCATCATTCGCGGTAAACGGGATAGTATCCGTCATAGTAGGGAGCCACAGGGTAGGGCGTGCCCGGGCCGGAAGGATAAGGGTTGAACGGACTCGGTTGCGGAGTCAGACGGTATCGACCGCGATTCCCTTGATTGTTTGGTAATGCCTGTCGCTGATCATACCGCTGCCCCGGGTAATTCGTGCCAGTTGCGTTTGGCATGTCAGTAGAACCAGGAGCAGGATTTACCGCTTGCTCACCTTCCGCACGACCACTACCCAACGCACGCCGATCACGCACCGAACCTTGTCCTCGTGCACGCAACAATTCGCCCTCGGGGATGATGCCATCCACAGGCATGCCAAGACCGTCGCTATCGGGAATGGCTGACATGGTTGCTGAGGGTGGAAGCAAGCCATCGCCGGGAATTCCACTGCCCCCCAATGCTGGAACGCCACCTGCAGGAACGGAACCAGTCCGAGTTGATGTCGCCGGGTACCGCCCATTAGGGCTCACGCCCGCCCCTCGGTAGGGATCGTAAGGCGTAGGCCCATACGGCCCGTAATAGCCTAGCCCCAAATTCAAACCGGCATATGGCGGACCCCAATTTGGGTACGGCGTGCTATACGGTCGATAAGGAAATCGCCATTCGCCGTAAGGACGCACCGGATCGCCCCACTGCTCAACGCGGTGATAGTTGTCTGCCGATTGGCCGTAGTTCAAAGAACTACGCGTGTGGGTATAACCACTGGTGCGAAAATTAGATGGCTGCGGCACAGACGGCGCCTGGATCTTGGCATACTGTGCAACGCGCTCACCAGTACCCGGGTCGTGGCTGTAGCGAGCTGGTAGCGTCAGCCAATCGGCCGCTTGAGAAAGCGGCGAAATGAAAATGACGGTGAGAACAAGGATTGCGATTCGCATGGGCGCCAAACTACTTCCAAAAAGTGGACGTGCTTGAAATCTCCCCGTGGATTCCAGATTATTTTGAAGTACAGATGAGTGCAATCACCAAATGTGCTGAAATCGGGAAAAACCGCCATGCCCCTACAATCGGCGCAACCCGTCCTCACTCATGGGATTGGGTACCTCAGCCTCCAACTCATCCAGCCGATCCAACGTCTCCTGATCCAACACCAAGTCACGTGCCTGAAGTGATTCATCAAGCTGCTTCAAACTGGTAGCACCAATGATGGTTGAGGCAACGAAATCATGCTGGCGGCTCCAAGCGACAGCTAAAGCGGTAAGAGTAATCCCCAGTGACTGGGCAACCTCAGCGAGTCGCCGAGTGGTTTCCAGTGTTCTTGGATTAACAAATCTCCTCGCCATCTTTTTCTGCCTCTCATTTCCATCCACCAGATAACCGCTGAACCTTGCTCCCGCGGGTCGGTCCTGCTGATACTTACCCGTCAAAACTCCCCCTCCCAGAGGCGAATAGGGCAACAAACTCACCTGCTCTCGACGGCAAACCTGCGCCAATTCACTTTCACATCGACGATTAATCAAACTGAAGTTGTTTTGAACAGTTTGATAACGAGCAACGCCATACTTCTCAGCAGCCCAAAGACTTTTCATCACCCCCCAGCTAGTCTCATTGCTACAGCCGATCACTCGCACCTTACCTGCATCACGCAACTCCGTAAGCACACCAAGCACCTCCTCGTAAGGCATCCCGTGATCTGGCCAATGCGTTTGGTAGAGATCGATGTAATCAGTTCCCAAGCGAGTCAAAGAGGCGTCACAAGCAGCCACGATTTGCCGCCGATCCAAAGCTGTTTTCCCATGGCGAACGGGAGGCACGAACCAACCATGCCCCGGCCCCGTTACTTTGGTTGCGATTACCACCGTCTCACGCGGTTTCGTTTTCATCCAGCGACCGACGATCTCTTCGGTCACCCCCATAAGCTCAGCTGTCGGTGGAACGGGGTAGATCTCCGCTGCGTCAAAGAAATCGATCCCGGCATCCCAAGCTCGATCACAAATTGCTTGACTGGTCGCCTCGTCACACTGCCCTCCAAAGGTCATCGTTCCCATGCAAATATCAGACACCACCACACCACTCGTCCCCAAACGTCGCCTATCCATCGCCTGCATCTCTCCAGTTGCGTAGTAATCCCAATTGTGTATCAATCATCCCATGGCAAGCACCGAGCCGTAAGTATCGACATGACACCCGTTTGCATCCCCACACTCAATATTTTACCAACTTAAACTAGCGTGCGACTCGCATCGCTTCCGTCCTTCCTTCTCATCCAGACGTTAGCCTCCGAAACCAGACGTTAGCCTCCGACGCCTGACGTTAGCCTCCGACGCAAACTGCGAAACAGCATCCATGGAAGAGCCCCTGGCAAATACATGGTCCAAAAACTTTGGGCCAAGTAACCCTTGCCCCAACATCATCAGCAGTCGAACTGTGATTGCCAAGCACCGTGAGCATTTCAAGAAGCCCATACCTTTCCGCAAACAAACGTTTCAGCGAATATTTATTTTGGCAGACACCATTTATTTTGGCAGACACCATTTGTTTTGGCAGACACCATTTGTTTTGGCAGACACCATTTGTTTTGGCAGACACCACGAGCGATGCGCCATCACATGTCAGAGCCTCCCTTGGCAAAAATTGGTGGACGCAAACATGCTTGCTCCGAATCCACGCTAGACTGTAGGTTCCTACCCTTCCTCAATCTTTCACTTTGCGTGTTCTTTCCTGTGTCTATCTCCCATTCTTTTGCAGCGGTTTTTACTTTCACAACTGTCCTGCTCGTCGTCCTGTCCCCGCAAGAGCCACAAACTCTCAAAGCGGCAGACGGGCCGTATCAGCATGGTCCGTATCAGCATGGTCCGGAATCCATGTTCAACTCTGACAATCCGCGTGGGACGTTGACTGAGCACATGCTTTCGGACAGCAAGGTTTTCCCCGGAACCAGGAGACACTACAGCTTTTACGTTCCGGCCCAGTACAGCCCTAAGCGGCCCGCGGCATTGATGGCTTTTCAGGATGGCCACACATTCTTAGGCAAACAGGGCGATTTCCGGGTCCCGATCGTCTTTGACAACCTGATCGCGAAAGGCGTCATGCCGGTCACAATCGCCGTCATGATCGATCCAGGCCACAAAGATGAACTACCTGAAAAACGCGGTTGGAAACCGAGGCCTGCGAACCGAAGTGTTGAGTATGACACGGTAAGTGGTGACTACGCGAAATTTTTACTCGAGGAATTTTTGCCACCTATCGAGTCGGACTACCGGATTACCCAAAACCCTGAATTGCGAGCGATTTACGGCAACAGTTCCGGCGGGATCTGCGCCTTTTCAGTTGCTTGGCACCGCCCCGACCAATTCTGCAAAGTACTCAGCCACATTGGCTGCTTTGTCGACCTACGAGGTGGTCACAACTACCCTCCGATGATCCGTAAAACAGAAAAAAAACGTTTTCGTGTTCTCCTGCAGGATGGTAAAAACGACTTGGACAACCGCTTTGGAAATTGGCCCTTGGCGAAACGGCAAATGGCTCGGTCATTGTCATACCAGAACTACGATTACAAACTCGTATTTGGTGTTGGAGGGCACAATGGAAAAGATGACGGAACCATCTTCCCAGATTCCCTACAGTGGCTGTGGCAGGCTGGGAGCAGTTAATGCCATGAGCGAGCGGTAATACAAGGCCGCGTGACCCTGGTTGTCACTTTGTCCAATTTCACTTTTGTCAGGAAAAGCAGTTCCCCGGAATCCAGTACTGGCCTTGGCTTCGACCCGATCGAAGCTGACACTGCTGTTATCCTTTACCCCCCCTGCCCCCTATTCCAATACCAAGCGGCCCAGAGCAGCTCTCTATACCCATGCCCGACCCGTCCGAAACCTCACTCGACATCCAGTTCTCGGTGCCATTTGTGCATCGTCTGAGGGTCACCGATGACGTGTCACGGGAAGACCTGCCTCAATTGCTGTCCGTGATTGAAGCTGGGTCCGGGGACCGAGCCAAGGTTTTGCTGATTGCGGAGCGTTCATTAGCCGAGCCGACCACCCGCATAGCGGACCAGCTTGGGCAAGCGAATCGGATCGACTTGGTTGACGCACCAGTCTTGGTTGACGGTGGGGAAGACATCAAGAATTCGTCGACGACAGTTGATCTGATCCTGCAGCAGATCAACCAGCTCAACCTCGACCGCCGTAGTTACATGGTGGCCATCGGCGGCGGTGCCATGCTGGATGCAGTTGGCTACGCAGCCGCTGTGGCCCACCGCGGCATCCGGCTGATTCGCTTACCCACCACAACACTAGCCCAAGCCGATTCAGGAGTGGGCGTCAAAAACGCAATCAATCACTTCGAAAAGAAGAATTGGATTGGCACCTTTGCCGTGCCATGGGCGGTTATCAACGATGCGTCTTTGCTGCAGACGTTGCCCGATCGTGATTTCAGATGTGGATTCAGTGAAGCGGTCAAAGTTTCGTTGCTGAAAAGCGAGGCAGAGTTCTCGTGGCTGTGTGAAAATGCTGATGCCATTCGAGAACGAGAAGCCGTTGCTTCCAAGCGTGCTGTCCATCGGTCGTGTCTGCTGCATCTGAAACACATCACCCACGGGGGTGACCCTTTCGAGATGCTCGAAGCCCGGCCATTGGACTTCGGCCATTGGTCAGCGCACCGACTTGAACCACTGACCCACTATCGGATCCGTCACGGCGAAGCAGTGGCCATTGGGGTCGCGATTGACACTATTTACTCGTCATTGAAGTTCGGGTTTCCCGAGCAGGACATGCGAGCCGTCTGCAAGTGCTTGGATCGTTTAGGCATCCAGTTGTGGCACGAAGAATTGACACCGATCGAGCGTTTGATGCAGGGGCTGGAAGAGTTCAGACAGCACCTCGGGGGTCGTCTGACCATCACGATGCTACGTGGCGTCGGTGATCCGATTGACGTCCACGAAATTGATCACACCACCATGCGGAAGGCGATTAATCAACTGCAGCAAATCCAACAGGAACTGGCGGTAAGCCACGAGCCAAAGGTGGGAAGCAAGGGGTGAAGCTCCGTCCCTACTCGAGCGAGGTACATGCGGGCGAGACCGACAGAATCAAAAGAACCCGAGGGAAACAAGAAGGACAGTTGCCCCTGCCCAAACTGACCCTGCCCAAACTG
>NZHC01000025.1 GCA_002689655.1 Rhodopirellula sp.
ACCGTCACTCCGCACCGTCACTCCGCACCGTCACTCCGCACCGTCACTCCGCACCGTCACTCCGCACCGTCACTCCGCACCGTCACCCCGCACCGTCACCTCAAACCCCAAAGCCTCAGACCGTCCTTTTTTGAAGCGGGCTCTCTGCTTTACTATTGAGTCTGCCACCACGTAACACGGCTGTGATACAGCATTTTTCCCAATTCGCTGCCTGCCAGTTTCAGTCTTCGGCTCCGAGAGGCTGACCGGGATGAGGCCTCGATAGACGAATTCCGTTCCGCTTTACCGAACCCGCAGCAAAACCTGCTTGTCCCTCTTGGGTACGCTACATGCGACGGTGAACAGCAAAACCTCCGCTCTTGGCTCTACGTGCTCGCTACGCCCAACTGTCTTGCCGGTGCGGCTAAAGAGGGCTAGCTACCGAAAGCTAAGTTCAACGAAGAATCGCAATGAAATGATTCCGCTCAGCGACGCCCGCACAGACCGGGCACCTGCTTCTACCGTCCTTTGGCTCAGTTCCCCTCGCAACTATACTATGATGTGTGCAGGTCGCTGCTCATTGGATCGCCGGGCGTAGCTATTCCTGCAATTCGTCGTGCTGCCTGACCTGCAGATACCGATCACAACCCGTTCTTTCAAACACGGAGGAGGACCCTACCCAATCGTGCGTGAACTACATCAGGTCCAGGATGATTCGCCGGAACGCAGTATTCTGGCGAGGCTGATCTTATCGAATCAACAAGTAGAAGCTGATCCACTGGAAGAGCTACATGGCTTAGCAACGACTGCAGGCACGGAAGTGATGGACGAGCTGGTACAGCGTCGACCTTCAGCAGACCATTCCACGTACTTGGGAAAAGGCAAGGTTGAGGAATTGCGTTTGATGGTCGAGCGACATGACGCCGACCTGGTCATTTTTGATAATGATTTGTCCCCCGCGCAAACACGCAACCTTGAAAAAGCGGTGGGTGCAAAAGTGCTGGATCGCACCGAATTGATCCTTGATATTTTTGCCGCCGGAGCACGAACCTACGAATCGCGTCTGGCGATTGAATTGGCTCAGCTTGAGTACTCCCTTCCTCGGCTCAAGCGAATGTGGACCCACCTATCTCGGCAAGCGATGGGCGTCGGCATGCGAGGCCCGGGTGAGAAACAGCTCGAGGTGGATCGCCGGCTTGCTCAAAAACGGATTCACGACCTCAAGCAGGAACTGTCAAAGGTCGAGCAGCGACGTGAACGTCAAGTGAAGGCCCGCAAAGAGTCACCTACAGTTTCCCTGGTGGGCTACACCAATGCTGGCAAGAGCACGCTCATGAACGCATTGACCGAAGCGGATGTGCTTGCAGAGGACAAACTTTTTGCAACCCTCGATACGCGGACGCGTCGCTGGCAGCTACCTGGTTGGGGTACGGTTCTGCTCAGCGATACCGTTGGCTTCATCCGCGACTTGCCACACTCATTGGTTGCCAGCTTCAAATCCACCCTTGAAGAGACGCGTCAGGCAGAGCTATTGCTTCATGTTGCGGACGCCAGCAGCCCTACTGTCTTCAATCAAATTAGTGCGGTTTACAGTGTCCTCAAAGACTTGGGAATCGAAGAAAAAGACACCCTCTTGATACTCAACAAAATTGACGCGATTCGAGATCCAGCCACCCTGAACCGTGTACTCGACCGCTACCCAAATGCAATCACAGTGAGTGCGCGGAGCTGCAAGGGGCTGACCCTGCTAACGGAAGCAGTTGGAGAAGCCCTCGGCCGCGAATTTTTGGATTTGGAGATCGATGTCGATGCAGCTGACGGGCGATTACTCGCCTTTCTTGCGGCCAAAGGTGAAGTCGTATCACAAACCTGTGACGAGACCACCATTACGGTTCGGGTACGCATGCCGACCGGTGCAATGGGTCAGGTGCACCGATCCGCCCTCGCAATTCGGCCTGCTGATGGCGATTCCATGTCTTCTGAAGCAACTGAGGCCGTTCCCGTACCTGACAATCCTGTCAGCGACAGTTCAACGGAAGTTGCATAAACACGTTTCGTGAACCGCTACAGGTGAAGTCATATGCCGTGGAAAGCGAAGGATTCGGTCGCCGTTGTAACCGGTGCCAGCAGTGGGATTGGGAAATGTTTGACGCAGCAGCTCGCTGACAATGGCTGCCATGTCATCGCAATCGCACGACGGGCCGATCGCATCCATCAATGGCACGCTTCATCACCCCTGAGTGGCTTCGGTGGGGTAACACCGATCGCTGGAGACATCACCAAACGCGAAGTTCGATCTACGATTCGTTCCACAATCGAAACCCACCATGGTGGCAAACTCGATTTATTGGTCAACAATGCTGGAATCGGCGGCATCGGCAGGTTCTCACAGGCGACCCCCGACAGACTGCGACAGATCATGGAAGTCAATTTTTTCGCTCCCGCCGAACTGACCCGCATCCTGTTACCGTCACTCCAGCTTGGTTCTGCCCCAGTCATCTGTAATATCAGCAGCGTCTTGGGGCACCGTGCCGTTCCTGAAAAGAGTGAGTATTGTGCAAGCAAGTTTGCCCTGCATGGATGGAGCGACTCCCTGCGAGCGGAACTTGCCCCGGATGGAATCCAAGTCACACTTGTGAGCCCAAGCACCACCAAGAGTGAATTTTTTGATTCACTGATTGAAACAGATCCCAACCAGCAATCACGCAGCTTGGGCCCTTGGTCACCACAAAGAGTAGCGAATAAAGCATTCACCGCGATCTGCAAGCGTCGTAGCGAGGTGATTCTGAGCCTGGGTGGCAAAACGCTCGTGTATGCTGACCGTGTTGCTCCCGCTCTGATGAATAAAATCCTAGAACAGCGTCCGGCCGCGCCCGCTGCCCCACCCAAATCAGGCGATCGCTGATGCCAGAACTGGAAGTTCTATTCGAAGACAACCACTTATTGGTCGTGAATAAACCTGCGGGCTTACCAACCATGGGTGCTGAGTCAGGCGATACCGTGCATTCGCTAGCTGCCCAGTACATCAAACAGAAGTACAACAAGCCTGGAAGAGTCTTTATCGGGATCGTCAGCAGGCTAGATGCAATGACCAGCGGTGCCCTGGTGCTAGCACGTACCAGCAAGGCCGCGTCACGTTTAACGAAACAATTTGCCAGCAAAGCCTTGGAAGCCAGCAAAGACCTGGAAAACATTGGCAAGCAGAAAACCAAATCCGATCAAGCGGTTACCATCTCACCCCGAAAAGTTTACCTCGCTGTTGTGGAGGGTAACCTTGATGCTGAAGCAGATCATTGGACCGACCAAATACGCAAAGACGAGTCGGCTCATCGCATGCGTTTGAGTTCAACGCCTCAAGATGACTCCAAGACTGCCGAGCTTCGTTACCAGAGTCTTGCGGTAAGTCGAACCAGTACCACTATTGCCGTAGAATTACTGACGGGACGTAAACATCAGATTCGAACACAGTTTGCGGATCGCGATCATCCAATCCTGGGTGACCGTAAATATGGCTCACAAATCAAATTCAAGACTGGCATCGCATTGCATAGTTGGCGTCTACAAATCGAACATCCCACCAAACGCGTCCCAATGTGGTTCGAAGCTCGCCTACCGCCAAGTTGGCAAAAATTCCAAAACGAACTGCCTTCCAAAGCAACCCTGCGGCAGCAGACCAGACAGTTCTTTCCACCACGCCCACCGGAGATACGGTGATGCCGAATCTGTTTGGCAACGTCCCCCTTTTTATACCGAGACGCATTGTGTCCGGCGGACAAACGGGAGTTGACCGAGCGGCTCTGGACGTCGCTATCCTTCTTAAAATTGAACATGGTGGCTGGTGTCCTGCCGGAAGACTGGCGGAAGATGGCCCAATCCCAAGTTGCTACGCACTTCAGGAAACCAGATCAAATGAATATCCGGTTCGTACCGAACAGAACATTGCTGACAGCTCGGCAACCCTGATCCTCCACGAGGGAAAACTGAAAGGCGGAACACTGCTCACGAGACGTCTCTGCGACAAGCGGCAAAAGCCGTATTACACCGTGAAAATCGGGCAGCAAATGATTGATGCGTTGCATGAATGGCTTGCCATTGAGGCACCAGAAATACTGAACGTAGCGGGCCCCCGAGAGAGTTCTTCGCCTGGCATTCATTCGCGATGCAAGAAGTTTCTGTTGCGTACATTCTCGGCTGATTAGTCTCAACCCGCACAACACACGATGCTGTGTCTATTCGGCGCAACCTGACCACTGATGGAAAATCGGCACCAGTTTCCTACGCCGCAAAGCAAGCCTGAGCAGCAATCACGCCGATAGCTTAATTGTCACCCCATTCCCCAAATTCAGCCACGCCACGCTTGGCATGCTGACATCGGCAACCGGTGACAAGCCTGCCCTTCACTTGACACTCATGAGTGGTACTTTCCGAATTGACATTCTGGAATACCAACTCACGGACGCGTCCTTCGGTACCAAGGAGTTCCACCGAATCATGAACGTGCAATGCACCTCCAAACTGCAACGTTTCAACCTTTCACTGATCTTCACCCTTACCATCGCAATAACCCCTTCAGCTGTTTTTGCAAAAAAATTCGATGCTACGATTGACATCCTCCCCTTGCGTTCCGACGGCCAGCTCGAATCGTTACCGAGCAGGCGCCAGCGAATTACCAACTGGGCTCCCCTAGGCACACATGACTCCGGGGCCCTGCCAACTCCCGCCCCGCCCGTCCTGATCGCCAAGGCGAGGCTCGATCGTCACCACGACAAGACAACGAGCAAAGTAATCGTCAAGCAAGTGGCGGAACCGTTCCTTGCTTTAGGTCCCTTCACGCCCAATGCACTGAAGTCAGGCCTTGCCGAAAGTCCATGGCAGATGAGTTTCAGCGACGCGGAACCCGCCCAACGTGCAACGCATTTAACGCCGCTTGACCTGCAACTTCAGGAACTCGCGGGAGAGGAACCGATCGACAGCGAGAATCTCGGCCCAAGCGTTCTCCTGCCCGAGGATCCTCCCCCGAGCATGACCGGAATCGAAATCGCGGCACTCAACCCGCTCATCGGTAGTTCAGCGATCATCGCAACTATTGAAGAAGATTACATGCCGTACGATCTCTCCGATGGGGATTTAAAAAACTGGTACAGCTACCCCATTACATCTCCTTCTTTCAATGCTGAGTCTCAGGTCAACGATCAGCAGACGGCCAGTCTGTGGGATGATTTTGATATCGCCATGGCACTTTCAAGATCATCGGACCCTGGTGAGCTCAATGGCATCGGTAAAGCGAAGCTTGACAGGAGTTCAGCACTGGTCCACTCACCCTCCTCACCGAGTAACTTGCCTCTGACTCCAGAGATTCCATCCAACCCGGTCAGGTATCAAGCCTCGAAGCCGAGTGATCATGCAACCGGTGAGTCGTTGGCGATACCCAGCCAGGAAGATTCTGCATTGACGGCAGATGACACGCTCGTGATTTTGACGAAACCTGAAACGCTTGTGCTCTCCCCAGTTCCGGAAACCACGGCAACTCAAGCGACGCACAAATCAGCCGTCAACCGAGAGGACAAAAATGCGTTAAGGACAGCCAAGGCAGGCCCCGCGGACGTTGCTCTTGAGGCAATCATTGAAAAATTTCCAGACGCCCACGCGTTCAACTTGACCAACGTCATGGAAAAAACCAGTCGCACCGCAGGCAGGCTCCTCGGATCCTACACAGTCAACGCCAGTCAGTGGCTTGGCCGCCGCGTTGCCGGCATCGCCTTGAATTGGCCGTCCTCCGCTCGGTCAACGCTTCAAAGCCGCATTGGCGCCAAACTGCTTAGTCGAGCCAGCGTTCTGGAATCCGGAGTAATCGAGGAAAACACAATCGGCAATTACATACCAGTCGAACGACTGGATGGAGTTGACTGTGGCAGCGAGGCGACGATGGTCTTGGCAGACGCGAACGACGAAATCAAGGCAAGGTAAGTAAGCCTTACGCAGAGTTGCAGACATCCCAAAAAGGCGTCGCCCGAAGACCCTTCGTCGCGGGTATGAGAAAAACGTGAGAATCGATTCAGCACCAGAAAGGATACTGGTGATGGAACGACCACGTTTTCTCTACCGTGATGTCAAACAGAAGAAACACTGCGGCGACTGAGGCCCAACGCAAAATCCTCGGCCCGTAGTCGCAACACTACAGACGACTTGAGCATATGAGCTGCGCTGAATTGCAACAAATCTGTCCAGCATCGAATGTCAATAAATCAACGCGCAAGAGAAGTCATGGGTCTTTTGAGACCTGCCACAAAATCTCCCTCGCGACTTGCTGGAGAGCAAGAGTGGCACTCTCTGGTCATACGGAGAAATCACGAATCAGGATCGATTGCGTGTTCCTTCAACTCTTCCAGCGATGCGAACTCAAGTGTCGACATGTGGCATGCTGCTAAATGAACGGGCGGAGCAACACCTGCATCGTAGGCTTCTTTCCATCTCGCGGCACAGAGACACCACCGATCTCCAGGCACCAGACCGGGAAACTGATACATTGCATTCGCAGTTGTCAGATCATTTCCACGACTCTTACTGAACTCAAGAAATGATGCGGTGACCTCAACACAAACAACATGCAGCCCAGCATCTTGTGCACCCGTGTTACAGCAGCCGTCTCGATAGAACCCTGTCATCGGATCAGTACCACACACGACTAATTCCGTTCCCAAAACATTCTTACCTGCCATAACCGTCCCTCATTCGCATAAACGTTCTGCTTAACGTATCAAAGTATCCCATGTCACAGGTCGAATTGGCAATCACCCCAACAAACTGCAATTACCCAAGAATCGACCGAGTGGGCGACGCCACTTTTCATATTTAGTGGAGTCCCTAAACCCCGCCCTGGCAGCCAAGTCGCAAGCGACGGTATCGATTTGCTCGTGAAACCGGTTTTCCCGGACGGATTCAACGCACCATTACAATTCCCGCCGATCCGCTATATTGGCGTGACCAATGCGAAGTTCATAGCCATGAGCTGCGTGATGAGCTGCAGGGTGCAACTGTAGACGAGCAATCCTCGCACAATCCTCGCAGCAGGATTCGAGCGTCCGTGCTTATTAGCTTGCAGATCCAGTCAGCCGTGATCTTCGTACAGGGCAATTCGAAGCTGAGATAATTGGCCACCAAAGGACAATCCGAGACGCAAGCAATGGATGCAATTTTCCGTGATTTGACCGCAGCGCAGCGTGAAGCTGTCGGACATTTGGATGGGCCAATGCTGATTCTCGCGGGCCCAGGCTCTGGCAAAACGCGTGTCGTGACGCACCGGATCGCCAACATGCTCAACAGCGGGGTGCGACCGTGGCAAATTGCGGCGTTGACATTCACCAACAAAGCCGCCGACGAGATGCGGATGCGGGTCGATGCGCTTTCCCCGGGTCAGCCAGTTTGGATGGGGACCTTCCACCGCTTCTGTGCTCAACTACTCCGCCGCCATGCAACCATGGTCGGTCTTTCCGAGAACTACTCCATCTACGACACCTCTGATTCAAAACAGGCAATGAAGCGTGCGATTGCCGCCGCGGGGGTCTCCACAACTCATGCATCCCCTGAGCAAATCGCATCTTCAATCAGTCATGCCAAGAATCGCCTGACTACACCGGAGATGATGCAGGGGCACGCGTTGAAGCCACGGGATGCGATCGCCGCGCGTGTTTACCCCGTTTATCAGAAGCAGCTACTGACCGCCAATGCAGTGGATTTCGACGACCTGCTTTTACACATCGCAAGACTACTCCGAGAGAATCCTGAGATCCGGTCCGAGCTTGATCACAAATACAAGTACATTCTGGTGGACGAATACCAGGACACCAACCTGGCTCAGTACGCCATTGTTCGCGCCTTATCGATCGATGCTCCCAATCTCGCTGTCACCGGCGACCCTGATCAATCGATCTATGGCTGGCGGGGCGCCGACCTGAACAACATTCTGGACTTTGAAAAAGATTACCCAAACGTCAAAACTGTCCGTTTGGAACAGAATTACCGCAGCACGCCAAATGTTCTGCGAGTCGCCGATCAGTTGATTCGACACAACCGGCGTCGCAAGCCTAAAAAGCTATTTACGGACAACGAAGAAGGCGCGGCCGTCATCCTCCGTTTCTATGAAGATGGCTATCAGGAAGCCGACTCGATCGTGGACGAAATTTCCAACGCTGTCATGACGCAAGGTTTGCGGCCGAGTGATTTCGCAATTTTCTGTCGAATGAATGCGATGACACGTTCGCTGGAACACGCATTTAGAAATCGCAGCATTCCCTATCAGATCGTGAACGGTCTGGAGTTCTATCAGCGGCGTGAAATCAAGGACTTGCTTGCTTACCTGCACCTCATCAACAACCCGAATCACGATGTTGCATTGACGCGAATCATCAACGTCCCGACTCGCGGGATCGGAGCAAAAACCGTTGAGCGTATCCGCGACCACGCCGACAAACAGGGGATTACGATGCTGGAATCTGCCCGACAGGCAGACCACATCGAAGGGCTTGCAAAGCGTTCAGCTACCATGGTGCGCAAGTTCATCAAGATTTATGACAATTTGAGCATCAAAGCAACAGCACCGCTTGAGGACTTACTAAGGTATCTGATCGAGGAAATTGGGTTCGAACAGCATCTCGATAAAACGTCCGTTGATCAGCAGGACGGAAACTCACTTGCCAATGTTGACGAGCTGATCTCTGCGGCTGTTGAGTTTGATCGCCAGCACCCCGACGACGGATCTCTCGAAGCGTTTCTTGAGCAAGTCGCATTAGTCGCTGATAGTGATGCATTTGACGGCAGCACCGAGCGTGTGACGCTGATGACCCTGCACGCGGCCAAAGGCTTGGAATTTCCACACGTGTTCATCATTGGTGTCGAAGATGACATGCTGCCTCACAAAAGATCCAAAGAAAGCGAAGCCGAACTCGAAGAGGAACGCAGGCTGCTGTTTGTTGGAATCACGCGGGCGAAACAATGGTTACAACTGAGCTGCTGCAAACGACGAGCCATGCGAGGTGACGTCCGTCCGGTGATCCCCAGCCCATTTCTGAATGAGCTGCCTCTCGAGGAAATGAAACGCATCGAAACCTCAAGAGAACAGGACTGGTTTGACGAGGATCCGTACGCCAATGATGATTCCATCGACGAAAGCTATCCGGAGTCATGGGATCTTCCCGACGACCCCTCACCCGAATCGGGCGCCCAGCCGGAAGCTGATTTCGCCACTGCCCCGCCGGAAGTGGCTCCTGACGAAACCACCCAGCTGACGGAGGAAGAACTTGCCCAAGCCGCGGCCCGAAAGAAGCAGCAAACTGTTGCGGTCTCAATCGCTTCGAGCCTGAAAACGGCAGCCGACCTGCTTTCAAATCCAACCACCCCACTGCGTGCCTATAGAGAGGGAATGCTGGTAAGGCATACCGAGCATGGTGACGGGACTATCGTGTCGATCACGGGGCGTGGCCCGAAACGCATCGCCCGCGTGCGTTTCGAAGATGAGGAACGCAGTTTCCGCCTCGCCTTCGCAGACCTGCAGGTTCTGAAAGACTAACAACGCAAGCCATCCTCACTGATGTTACCGTCACAAGCCGATAAAAAGGCATTTTGGCGACCAACACCGAGTCCACCTGTCATTCCCCCGCCCTCGGTCAGCCGAGAAGTCCATTAGGTCGTCTTCTCAAAACAGTTCACTCACCTTACCATTTTCAACTCCAGCGACCGCGTACCATCCCGCTCATGAGGCAACGATGTCCGGCACCGAATTCGATTCTACCAACGCCCAAGTAGGCGTGATCATGGGCAGTCGCAGCGACTGGGAAACCATGAAACATGCAGCTGACGTTCTTGACACTTTGGGAATCCAGAACGAACGCCTCGTCGTGTCAGCACACCGTACTCCGGCTCGCATGTTCGCTTATGCGCAGAAAGCTGAAAAACGTGGGATCAAAGTCATTATCGCAGGAGCCGGCGGTGCGGCCCATTTGCCTGGCATGGTCGCCTCCGAAACGACGCTTCCCGTGATCGGGGTACCAGTGCAAAGTCGGGCATTGCAGGGCCTTGATTCGCTGCTTTCGATCGTTCAAATGCCCGGTGGGATCCCTGTCGCAACGATGTCGATCGGGAACGCTGGAGCGAAAAATGCTGGAATCATGGCTGCACGTATCCTCGCGTTATCTGACGAAGACCTTAGATCCAGACTTGTAACAATGATCCAGCAGCAGACAGATGCAGTGCTGGAATCAGCCGAACTATAAGCAATGCATGATCGCTATGGAAATTCAATCTGACAAATCCCCCCCGCCAATGAACGTCAAGGCCCCTGTCATTTGCGATGCACATCTCCCGGGTTCTACGATCGGAATGGTCGGTGGAGGTCAATTAGGACGCATGTTTGCAGTCGCAGCTGCTGCCATGGGATACAGAGTCGTCATCTTTACCGACGCGGAAAACTCACCCGCATCGCACGTTGCTGCCCAAACAGTTGTCGGTGATTTAAATGATCAGGCAGCAATCGATCGGTTCGCTGAACAATGTGATGTGATAACGCTGGAATTCGAAAACATTCCCGCCACTACGATCGCCCGGTGCCGAAAATTCGCCCCCACGTATCCTTCCGCTTCGGTACTGGCCACGGCACAGGACCGACTGATCGAGAAGACAACGTTTCACGATGCCGGACTGCCTGTCACACCCTTCCGAAAAGTACATGACTGCGATTCGCTGCAAACGGTGGGGGAAGAACTAGGCTGGCCACTGATCATCAAAACCGCGCGAAGCGGTTATGACGGGAAGGGCCAACATCGCATTGAATCTGCAAACAATGCGAACCAGGTTCAGTGGTCGGCGGCAACGGAATGGATTGCTGAAAAATGCATCCACTTCGAAAAAGAAGTTTCGGTCATCGTCGCGCGAACCCCCGACGGACGGTGCGAAACCTTTCCAATTTTTGAAAACACGCACACCAACCATATTCTCGACATTTCAGTCGCCCCTGCCGACTTGACGGATAACATGGCGCAAGACGCCCGCGGAATTGCTGTCGCTGCAGCGGAAATCCTTGATGTGGTGGGTCTGTTATGTGTCGAGCTGTTTGTTTCTGGTCAAAACATCCTGATCAACGAAGTCGCTCCTCGACCCCACAACTCGGGGCATCTTACGATTGAGGGCTGTGAGACGAGTCAATTTGAGCAGCACGTTCGTGCGGTTTGCAACCTGCCTCTGGGAAGCACTGAGCAACGCACACCTACGGCGGCCATGGCGAATTTGCTGGGTGATCTTTGGACATCCGATGGCCAAGACCCGGACTGGATTGCCGCACTTGCCGATCCAAGTGTTAGCCTGCATTTGTACGGGAAAGGACAAGCCAAACCCTCACGAAAAATGGGACACATGACGATCACGGGACATGACCGTGATGCTGTGGTGAGACGTCTTTCCGAAGCCAGATCAAAATTACCGCGGGCCGAAAGCTCATAAAGCGGCCCCCAGGCAAACGCTCAGAAGACTCGTCAGAGTGAAGTGAGGATGTCCTCGCTGAACGAGAAGCGTCTCAGGCGTGATGCTGTTCTGATGATGGCTTATTAAACAACAGGTAGACGTACTTCGCTGCCACATAGAGTGCAATCGCAGTCCATAAACCCGCGGTGTCGGCTGCGAAATCGAGCACATCTGGATATCGGCCCGGGATAAAGTTCTGCGTAATCTCATCAAGAGCTGCATACGTCATCCCCACCAACCCAATGATGGCAAAACGCTTGAACCAGTGAGGGGAATTTGTGACGTAACACAACAGCCCACCGAGAAGAAAAAAGGCGGAAAAATGCTTGACCTTGTCATTCACTCCGTGATTCATCCCAAAACGCAAATCAAGGATTTCTCCCATATTCGGCAAGTGAGTGCCCACGAATAAGCACAACCAGTACACAGAGAGCACGACGATCGCCAAACGAAATCCAAAAATGGTTATCTTGGTTACGGGACGCATGTCTGCTCGCTCCATCGAGTAGGCTGGGAGAGTGGCCTGAACAAAGACGTTTCTCATGAAGTGTCGTTTCACGCTGCCAAGCTTCCGGCCCCGAAACTCACCTTTACTTTGCACTTTGTGCTTCTCCCCAACAACGACAATCCCACTCCACTATCCAATGAAGGTATGCATCGTGATTCTCAAGCTGATTGGCCAGTCAAATTCCGTGCGTTTTGCGTCATTGACCTTGGGAACACTGATTTTCAGTGCGTGCCTGTCTGCAACCTTGATTGCAGCCACACCTCCCCAACAAAAATCTGCTGCTCAACCTGCAGCGGAAGACAAGCCCGCCCAGAAAAAAGCGGATCCCAAAGTTGCGGACAACCAAAATGCTGGCAAAACAAACAAGGAACAAGCTTGGAAGTCGCTCAAAGACAAATGGGTGGTGAGCCAGTTTGGCGGCGATGGGCCTGTTGTGATCAAAGACAAACTGATCACCATGGGATTGGGAGATCCATTGACGGGAATTCGCTGGGAAGCTGAGCTCCCAAAGGAGAACTACGAAGTTGAACTTGAGGCTCGGCGACGTGAGGGATTCGATTTCTTTTGCGCTCTGACGTTCCCGGTCGGCAAAAAGCACGTCAGTTTCATCCTCGGCGGATGGGGAGGTGGCGTCGTTGGAATCAGCAGTGTTGATGGTTTTGATGCCAGTGAAAATGAAACGACTTCATTTCGTAATTTTGAAACAGATCGCTGGTATAAGGTCCGTGCTCGAGTTGACGCCCACCAGATTCAATGCTGGATCGATAATAAACCCGCCGCCGAGCAGATCCGTCAAGGTCATGAATTCGACATACGCTATGAAATGGATCAGTGTGTTCCACTGGGTGTTGCCGCATTTCAATGCAAATCCGAGGTGCGAAACATCCGAATACGCAAACTGACGACAACAGAAATCAAGGCTGCTGACAAAGAAGCTGCAAAACCAACGGAGTGAGAACCGAGCATGAACGAGGGAATTCAGGATGAGCTGCACGACGCTGACCACCACTGGATGATGCGAGCATTTGAGCAAGCCACCGAAGCTTTGACGGCGGACGAGGTACCAGTGGGTGCTGTGATCATCCGTGAGCATGAAATCATCGCTGCCGCGTCGAATCAGCGTGAATCGCTCCATGATCCCACTGCACATGCAGAAATGATCGCTATCACGCAGGCCGCAGCCGCAATCTCTGACTGGCGGCTGGAACACACCACGTTGTATGTCACGCTTGAGCCCTGCGTGATGTGCGCCGGGGCAATCCTGCAAAGCCGCATTCCCCGAGTCGTGTTTGGAGCCGCTGACCCGAAAGCGGGGGCAGTCTGCAGTCTTTATGAATTGCTAGCAGACAATCGCCTGAATCACCAGTGCTTGGTGACCGGCGGGGTGCTTGCTGAGCCGTGCGGCCAGATTCTGACTGATTTCTTTCGGGCCAAGCGTGCATTGAAGAAGCGATGAGTTTACCTGTTGCTTGTGAACTTGTGCCGGTCCTGCAGATTCTCGGACTTTTACTGCTGCAGCTTCCAAAGAAGCTAACCCTCGCATGCCAAACGGTCCGATACTATCCGCACAACCCGAAATAAGCAGACCGTGGCGCGAAGCGAATGCATCGTACCTGGCGACGTCTTGTTCGGGGCACACGGGAATTACCCGCTTGGGTGATGTGTGTAGGGAGGTAGTGCTCGGTTCAACACCGGACTCTATCGCAAAATTAACTGCAAGACGGTGGAACAAGCGATGTCGGTAAGGAAGCTGGCTTCAGGCGTACTCGCAGCACTAGCTCTTCTGGGCGGGGCTGCAATGACGGACGCCAAAGACCCAATAAGAATGGTCGACCCCTTCGAATTTGACCCGGATTTCCGCTGGTTCGAACCAGTCTACGATCTGGATCTGCTGGATATGAAACCCGAAAAGCGGGCTCATACTGGTTGGTTCGCCACCTACGACCGACTTAACCTATACGCCGGCAGGCCTGACGTTTTCAAACCCGATACGGGCGAAAATAGACTCGATGGCGGCTGGGGCAACCGGTACGAGGTAGGTTTCATGTTGCCTGGCGAAAAGCACGGGTGGATGTTCAACTGGACCAAGCTGAATGTGTTTGCAGCCGACACAGTTCAGCAAGAGAGGTTGAACCGGTACATTCCTCCATCGGACGGACAACAACAGGATACTTATCCACCGCTCACGCAACCGTTTGGATTTCCAGTCCGCCTCTCTGAG
>NZHC01000026.1 GCA_002689655.1 Rhodopirellula sp.
AGTGCGGATGAGAGGACTTGAACCTCCACGCCCTTGCGGGCACTAGAACCTGAATCTAGCGCGTCTGCCAATTCCGCCACATCCGCATGTGTGATTTGACGCTCGCATTATCGACCTAATCGACTACTTGTGAAGTAGGCTGCACCGAAAAGTTGCTGTTGCTGACGACCATTGCAATGAAAACCCGCTTCAACCGGCTCGAATTCCCTTGTTCTGCGCCGCCTTGGCGACTGTGGGGACGGTGGTAGGTGCGGTTGAATTCAACCGGATTACCAGACCGCAGAGAACAGTGGCCTCAGCCGAAGAGTCTGAGCCTCCGGTGAATCAAGCCTAGAAAACCGGCACACACGAGAGCAACGACTGCTGCAGAGGTGTGTTTCATCGTCTGGAAACGTGACAGCATTCCCATCACTTTTTTGAATCAAATTATTAAGTATCTTCGGTTGAACGTGCGTGGGTTGTCGAGAGGCGATAGCGAAATGCGGAGTGTGAAGAAGATCGTTGTGTTCAAGAAGGTTGTTTTGTCGAAGAATGTCGCTTGTTGGACCGGTTCCTCGAATTATTCTCAATCAGACGGATCTGAATTACGGTTCAATCGTTTGAACGCGTCGCGCTAACCGTGCGAAAACCGCCTGAAGGAATTACGTTGCGCACTGTCTCCACTATTAAAGAAACGCCTGCGTGTCGTCACGATCTGCAGCGAATGATGGACCTCTTTTGCGATTACGATTCGAGACGCTTGCGTCTCTATCAGTCTCGAGGGGATTCAGATCGAATCGTCATTCAAAACTTCGGCCGAAGCGTTGCCTTGCAATTTAGTGAGGTCAATTATTTTAATCGAATCTATCACTGTGATGAAAAGATTCTCTCGTCATTGCCGGTGATTGGAGCCATGTATCAGGACGGTCCGTTTTCGGTTGAGTTGATTGCGGCAGCTGGTTTTGATTTCGAAGACCATGCGGCTGTGTTATCCGCCAGCGGATACATTCCTGGAACAAGGTACGCTCGAATGGTGAAGAAGCTTGGGAGTTGCGAGTTCGATCCTCCCGTTTCTGGAATCGAGATTCGCCCTCCACTTCCAAGTGAACACGAACGGGTGTTGGATATTTACCTACGTGGATTCGGCGCTCCCGTTACCAACGACGCCGCAGCCAAGGCCAATATGAGGTTATTGTTTACGGATCCGGCGATCGATTTTTGGGTAGCCTTGATTGACCAACAACCTGTGGCGATTGGGATGCTCTTTGAGCAACAGGGTCTCGCTTATTTCTGCGGCGGTGCAACGTTGCCGGAGTTCCGTAATCATGGTTGCCATCAGGCGTTGATCGAGAGGCGTTTCCAAGCGTCTCTGGAGCGAGGCTGTACAGCGGTCGTGTCATGGGCGATTGCTGGCGGCGCCAGTCACAATAACATGGTAGCGCGGGGCTTCGAGACGGTTCAAGTGGATCAGGCCTGGCAGCTTGGAAGCGTTGCTAATGGCGGCTGATTTTCAAAGCTTTTCGCGTTCCCCAGGTGTTCCATCGTGGCCTGAAATTGACGCAACAGACTTTCGTCCCGTGCTCGACGATGCGTTTTCGCAGACGATTACAGAACGCTTTCTGACGATTTGCAAGGATTGGGGTGATCGCGTCGCCATTGTTGCTGAATGGGAAATGACCTACGCCGAGTTGCTCACTCAGTCCCAACAGCTGGCAAGTACTTTATCGGGTCCAGTGGCAGATCAGGAGGCCCCAATCGCCATTCTGGCGTCTACCGGCATTCCTATGGTAACCGCCATCTTTGGTACGCTCTTTGCCGGTGGCAGTTACCTGCCACTGGATATTCAAGATTCGCAGAAGCAGTGGGCGCGTACGATTGATGAGATGGGCTGTCGAAGGGTTTTGGCGTCACAAAACCTGCTGCCAGAGGCGGAGAAACTCCTTGAGTGCTGCTCTGAGTTGATCGAGGTTCAATCGATTGAGGCACTCGGCAGCGATCGTTCCGCCGTCGTTACGTTACGGCCAATTCCGATCACTTCACAGACACCAGCGTGCGTATTTTACACTTCGGGTTCTTCTGGAAAGTCGGTAGGCGTTTCGATGAATCATGGTTTTGTGATGTCTGACATAGCACGTCAAACCAACGATTTGGCAATTCATCCAGAGGATCGTTTGGATCTTCTTTTTTCGCCTGTGTTCAGCGCATCACTGGCTCCTGTTTTTGCAGCCCTTCTTAATGGGGCTAGTTTATGGATTTACGATACGGCGGAGAGAGGGATCCATCAGCTGGCAGGTTGGTTGGAAGATTCACGTATTTCGATCTCCAATATGTCCGTTTCCACGATGCGAGCCTTACTCAGTTCAGTAGAAGGGAGTGGCCATTTCGACTCACTCCGGCTGCTTTCCGTCGGGGGTGAGCCATTGAAGGCGGCGGATGTCCAGGCATTTCAAACAAAGGTCCATCCGGGGTGTTGGCTACAAAACGCCATGGCTGCAACCGAAACGCGGACTTACGCACAATGCTTCATTTCTCATAACACGTTGGTCTCTGATCCGGTACCGGTGGGTTCGAGAGTGCTAGATAGAAAGATTCGAGTCGAGAACGAATTGGGGGTGGAGTTGCCGGATGGTGAACTAGGTGCCATTACGGTCGATGGTTTTTGGCTGGCTAATGGCTACGTCAATCACCCCGTTTTGACGGCCGAGCGGTTCGAAACCCTTCCGAATGGTTCCGTGCGATTTCATACGGGTGATCGCGGCTATCTCGATCCGCAACGTCGCCTGATCTGTCTTGGACGAAGTGACTCGATCGTTAAAATCCGCGGGCATCGGGTCGAGTTGCACTCGGTGGAACAAGGTTTCGAATCATTGGCTCAGGTTAAACGGGCCGTTCTGATGGCGTATCCTGGAGACGATGGGGGGATGCGACTGGCCGCATTCCTGATGACTCACGAGGCTGTCGCCATCGATGATCTGCGACGAGATGTAGCCAAATGCCTCCCTCATTTCGCGATGCCGCAGAAGATCCTTCTGTTGGATTCGTATCCGGAAACTCGAACCGGTAAGATTGATCGACAAAAACTACGAAACATGATCGTCGACAAGAATCCAATTGATGTGGAACCCGTTTTGGCCGATAAGCAGCTGCCTGCCGAGATCGCTTCGATCGAAGACGCGTTGAGCAACATTTGGGCGGACGTGCTCGAACAGCCGGTCCAGGTGACTGATAACTTCTACAGCCTCGGTGGTGATTCATTGCTGGCAGTATCGATCTTGGCTCGTATTTTTCGAGATTTGGGGCGTGCACTGAGTTATCAAGAATTTCGGGAGCATCCAACGATTGAAAAGTTGAGTCGCCTCCTCAGTAACTCGTCTCAAAGTTCTTCCATGGTAACGTTGTGCGAAGGTCCAAGACCAAGAATCCACCCTCCTGTGTTCTTGGTCTCGGGGATTTTCGGACACGCATCTATTTTTAAAGCCTTGGCAAATGAACTCGAAGGTCATGATTTGGATGTTTACGTATTTGAAACATCGCAAATTTCTTTCGAGCCAGGAGAAGCGGTTGATCTTGTCGGCCTAGCGAACCGATTCGTGGAACAAATGCTCACTATTACCAACGGAGAAGCCGTGGTCCTCGGTGGTTATTCGTGGGGTGGCTTGGTCGCTCAAGAAATGGCCTGCCAGTTAATGAGTCGCGGGGTTCCGGTCTCCTTGTTGGCTATTTTTGATGCACCAGCACCCCAGTCTGCACTGCCCATTCAGTCGAGCTGGCTGGCTCGCGGTGGTAGCCTGATTCTCAATCTACCCCATTGGATACGTTACGATTTATTAGGCACGTCGATTGCGGAAAATAGGACTCGCGTGAGGGGGGTTTGCGAACAAATCGTCCAACGTATTTCCCGCGGTAAACTCAGAGCCGATCAACCCAATCTGAAGCGATACTTTGGCACTTCGGGGCCGACGGGCGCTAAATTGCAACATTTTCAGGCCAAGTATCGTGCCTATGTAAGCCACCAACCCGCGCATTTCATTGGTCCGGTAATTGTCTTTCGCGCCCGTGCTCAGTCCCTATCGAAACCACCGGTCGGCGCGTTGGGCTGGCAGCATTTCTGTGATCCGGCCCCTCAAATCCAAGTGATCAAAGGCAGCCATACTTCGATGATGCAAGCTCCCTACGTTGGTGGGATCGCTCGGTTTTTGAAACGGCCGCTATAACGTTAAACGAATCAGAAAGAGACACGGCAAACAGCCATGATTGTTAATGGTGTAGGCACCTTAGTCTGAACTAGAGAGCCAAAAGTCAAAGCGCTAGGCAATTCAATCAGGGGTTAGTGTAGTTCGGCTGCCTGCCTCATCGTACTCGCGACTACGTGATCGGTGATGACGCCGACAATCACGGCTTTTTTTTGCCAGCGGTATCTTGTATGACGGCAGCCGAGACACCCTTGGCGTGCATGGCTTACAACGTACCAATCATCGGGGTGTCTTGTGCAATCAAGCAGCAGTTGTCAATCAGCTGATCGGGTTCTGTGTCGACACCGGCAGGGACCACGTGGAACGTCCCGCTAGTCGTTTCAATCACGGTCACGCCTTCATAGGCTATCCAAGCCTTTGTTTCTTGTAGGGTCCGGAATTCACGATTCATTACATCTTTTGCTTCTTGAGAATCGGCCAATGCCGCTTGGAGCCCTTGGGGAACCACGTGGCCGCAACGGATTAGTTTAAGCGTGTAGACGCTGCCCGGCGAAAGCATTTTTCGAACTCACCACGACAATCGGCACACAGATAAACTTCCCGTTCTTGGTCGTACAATAAAGCAGATTCACAATTGAGACATTCAACATCAGGCTGAACGCAGAACGCTTCCTCAAATAGCTTGTATGCCACGTGATCTTCTATGAAGCCATCCATTAATCAGTCTTTCAGCACAAGAGAGCGATTTGGGTTACCGCCAGCGAACTCGCCGTCTACCCATGCATCTTTGAAGAACTGACTTACAGAACGACTCTCGATCTCGCACCTCGCACTTACTTCCTAGGCGTTACCCGAACCACTTGACCGCAAATCCTGAGATCCTGGGTGTCATATCTTGTACTTCATGAGCCAACGATCAAGCTGCACTTCCTTCTGGTCGTAACTAACAAGAAAACGCAGTCAGAACGCATCATTGGCCGGGAATCAAGCAAGCTGGCCAGGCCTCAGAGGCTCCTCACGCGTTTCCAAGTGAACAAAAGCCCACTTCATCTGGCAAGTGCCTGACGAGCCAGAACAACATTTGACTATGTTTGGCGTACGTTTTGTTGGAGCGGGCGGACATCGGAGCGATGCCTGGTCGGCCTCCTTAGGATACTGGCCCGCGCTGCTCTCCCGAAGCTTTCTAATAAAAATACTGTTCTGATGGATTTTTCTGGATTTCCAAAAACAATTCAATTACTGCTCTCGCTACTGTGAGCATTGGATTACCCCCAGAGCACTCAGAGAAGGAAGAGAGAAGAGATAAGAGAAGATCGAGTAAAGAGAAAAGACAAAGCGTTCAGAGAAGGCCCCCACCCTCAAAACGGATAAAGACGGTTCCATGAACATAAAAATCATCACCTGCATCGCCTTAGCCTCTCTTTCGACAACCGCTAATGCAGGCCTTATCTTTTCCGACTCGTTCAGCGGCTTCACCGATGGCAAGCTTAATGGTCAAGGTAACTGGGGTAGCCAGAACGCTTTTGAGGTAGCAAGTGGAAGTGTGGTTGTTACCAGCGGCCCGAGTGTATTTGCTCGCGCACAACGATTTGGCGCATTCCGCCCCGAAATTGGTGACGAGGTCATCATCACTCTGAATAATTTCTCAATCACCACTTCGGTCGGTAATAACTCCGAGGATTTCCGCATCGGGATAGCAGCATCGGTGGAGAATACTGGTGGACAAACTCCTCAGGTGGCTGCGTCTTTGATCCATGATGGCTCTACATCGCTGACGATTGGAGGGGCCACTGACACTGCTTACAAACTTGGGCGACGAACTCACAGTGTCCCTCGCTCTGACGAGAACCGGTGCCGACGCCTGGTCTCTAACTTCGAGCATTACCAACGTCACTGACAGCAACGCGGTGTTCACAGGTTCTGCCGTCCCAACAAATCTTGATGGTGATCAGGCTGCTAGCGAGGATCTTACTCTCGGTGAGTACCTCGATGCTGATACGAATCATAAGGCCCTGTTCGGGATGCGTCTTACCGGAAACAACACAGGATCCACCTATAACATTGGTGGTGTGAGTCTGACGCTGAATTCCCCCGCCGCGGTGCCGGAACCGTCTACCTGTTTAATGTTTTTATCAGGCCTCGCCTTGGGAGCTTTGCATCGCGGCAGACGCCAATCCTCGCGTTCTCCTAAAACACTTGACGAGGCTGAGACTTGCGAAGGCTCTGACGCACTTCGTTGAGGTGATCGACCGCAAGCCTTCGAATGCTCGTTTACCCAGCTGATACCGCAAGTTGGCGTGCTCCCAAAACATGATCAGCGTGTAATAAAATTTAGGTTACGCCCACAAGGCAAGCCATCGCTGGACTGATCAAGTGCCGGGAGTCGCCATCCTGACTGCCTCAAAAAAGTCTCCGCTGCCTCACAGAGCATGCTGCGTTTGCGGAAATGGGAGTCCAGAAAGACCGCCGTTCGGGTGATTAATCTGGCACGCCAAGCGAAGTGGCCGCTAAACTCAATCAGGCGTATCGAGATAGGGATCTTGCCCGATTTCACGCTGCATTTTCTTTCGCTCTTTTTCGTGGTGCAACAGGATCATACGGTCCCGAAAGTGAGTCTTTTCGACTTTTTGCTGCGCTTTTCGAAAGAGACCTGCATAGCGGTCCACCGCTCCCTCAATCTGAGCGCCCTGCACTTTCATGCGTTCTGCTTTTTTGGGGCCCATGCCGCCCTTGAGAATATCGTCATCAAGCGAGAGATACTGTCGATAGGAGCCGCGATCGCCTTGTCGACCACACCGTCCAATCAGCTGTCGGTCAATTCGAGCGGCATCGTGCAGTTCCGTACAAATCACATGCATGCCTCCCGAGGCTTCAATTTGCATATCCAGCTTCACGTCAGTCCCGCGGCCTGCCATGTTGGTGGCTACCGTCACTTTGCCATGGCCTCCCGCGTCAGCCACAATCTCAGCTTCCTGCTCAACGTTATTGGCATTGAGAACCTGATGTTCGATCCCGATTTCCTCCAGCATCTGTGAAAGGATCACACTTTTGTCGATCGAACGGGTACCTACCAGCACAGGACGACCGGCGTCATGAACCTCCTGAATCTCTTGCACAATCGCTTCGAATTTAGCCTCCATGGTGCCGAACACGCGATCTGCAAGTTGCACTCGCTTAGGAGGTTTATTGGTGGGAACGCGGATCACCGGCGTACGATAGATCTTTTTCAACTCTCTTGCACTGGACGCAGCTGTACCTGTCATCCCCGCCAAATGGGGATAACGTAAAAACAGATCCTGAACGGTAATCCTCGCAGCCTGTCCCGTGGGCACACTGATTTCCAAATCCTGCTTGGCTTCGATCGCTTGATGAATCCCGTCTCGCCATTTGCGTCCTTCTGCCAGGCGTCCGGTAAATTCATCCACGATGACGATCTCGTCAACGCCTTTGTCACCGGGTCGAACGACATACTGCCGATCAAGCAGAAATTCTTCATGCACCTTGATGCTACGCTCGCTGTACTCGTAGAGATCAACCAGCCCCATGGTGCGAACAAGATCACTTTTGGGGAGTGCTCGAACCCGTTGCCTACCACGAGCAGTTAGTTCGTACTGCTTTGTCTCAGGATCAATGGTGTAATCTTCTTCTTTAACGTAGCTTGCACCATGCTCAGCTGCCCACCGATAGGTTTCCACGATTTGATCGCGGACGGTGTCTTCAATGCTACCGATGATAAGCGGGGTACGCGCTTCATCTATCAAAATACTATCAGCCTCATCGACAAGGCAAAAGTGCATTCCGCGCATCACGATTTGATCACCTGCCCCCGAGAAACCACCGCCACCGTCACCCAGCATTTCTGTCTCGACGCGATTCTGAGCGCGTAACAACAAACGATCACGCAAGAAATCGAAGCCAAATTCTTTGGCAGTTCCGTACGTGACATCAGCAGCATAGGAAGTTCGTCGACTTCCCTGATCATCCGGCGTCTGAATCACTCCCACCGTCAAGCCTAGCCGCTCAAACAGGGGACGCATCCACTCCGCGTCACGGTGAGCAAGGTAATCATTCACTGTCGCAAGATGCGCGCCCTTTCCCAGCAATGAATGAAGATAAAGAGGTAGCGTCGCGGTGAGTGTTTTGCCTTCACCGGTCTGCATTTCGGCAATGCAGCCCTCGAAAAGAGAAATCCCACCTACAATTTGCACATCATAATGACGCATCTTCAACGCTCGGCGTCCGGCCTCTCGAACCAGCGCGTATCCCTCAGGCAGCAAGCTACCAAGTCGCTCACCTGCCATTGCACGGTAACGAAGTGCGAGTGAACGCTTGCGCAACAGAGCATCGCTCTCTGTCATCAAAGTTGGTTCCATCGCCGATATTTCTGCGAGCTGCCGACGCCAGCGAAGCATCTTCAGCCGAAACCCGTGTGCCGATGCCACCGACAGGGCTCGCTGTGACTCACCACGACCGCCGCTACTAACCACCTCTGTGGTACCTGCCCCCAAAGCGGAACCGGCATCCGTTAAGTCAAAATTTTGCCCGGGAATAGCCGGTAGATCACTTGGCACTGCCCCGCCAGCAGCTGATGTATCAACATCTTCCTGAACGACCTTCTCGGTAGTCATTTTTTCACCCTTGGGTGAAACGGCTTCTGGCTGGCCAGTGGGTCGCTGGCCAGTGGGTCGCTGACCATCGCCACTTTGCAAAGCCGTTTTGAGCTCGCCAACTTTTTCGATCTTGTCACGTGTTTCGGGCGGGGACACCGGCTGCTTCTGGGCATCGGTTACCGGATGATCTTCTGCTCCGGATGGGCTTGCATCCGAATCGGTTCCATGTTCTTCGGCTGACATCGGGGTTATTTCAAAATAGTGAAGAACGAGGTGCTGTGTTTCACGGTGCAACGCGATAAATGCTTCCCAAGACGCCGTGCGGAAAAACCATTCTAACGACACTGCCCGTTCCTCAGGAGCCTGTAAATCGGCCACCGGCAACAAACTAGGTAAGATGCGCCAACTCTTCCGGCGATTCGTATGGTTCTCGATCTACCGATGAAATAGGTCGATTCAAACGTATAAGTCATTATACGTACCCGGACTGCACGGACCGTCCTATGAAAAGCAAGTTGAGAAGGCTACTCTTCGCCGCCCTCCTCCTATCGAATACCAGCATGACATTCGCAGAGGATGGTGCAAGCGCCGTTGGCGATTTACCAGCATACAATGGAAAATCCGAGGTAATTCCCGCGTTGCCGGTATCCGGCCCCTCAGCAAACCGCGTGGGCGATCTTAGTTTCATCGGTGCGGGCAACCCCAACACAGTGTCAGACCTGGGTTCCAACTACGTCAGCGACGACAGCTCCAATGTTGTCTCGGATTTCGGTTCAAACGTCGTTGGTGACGTCGCCCCAGGCTTCATTCCCAGCGGTGAACGCGGTACCGTTGTCATCGGTTTGGCTCCCAGCATGCTCACGGAACTCCCCGAGAGCGCCCGTTCGAACTTCGTTGAAGCCGTGCCTTTACCGATCATCGCGCCACCAACGACTGTGGCTTCGGAAGCACTCAATGATCCGACCGAGGTGCGAAACGCGATCGACTCTGCAGACGCAAAGGTGGCATCAGCCAAGGCAACAGAGACCGCTCAAAAAGTGGAACAGAAAACAACGACTCCTGATGGCCTTCAGAATGTCGAGGTCCAACCGTTTCAGGCGATCGCCCTTGAGAGCGAGGCAGACAGTACAACAGACTGTGACTGCGGCGAGGGTGAGACTTGCGACGGTGGATGCGAAACGTCCTGCGAGCCTAAACGCGCACCCCGCATTGGCAAATTGTTGAACCGTTCTCCCAAAGAGAGTTGGCTGAGCACGGAATTTCTTCTTTGGCACACGCAGGATCGAAAATCGCCTGCACTCGTGGCGACTGCTCCCCCAAGTACATTCCCCGTGTTGCCGAACGCTCAAGTCGTCTTCGGCGACAACCTTGAGGGAGAGTTCTCGGGTGGTTTTCGACTGGACGCCGGAAAACATCTCACCGAAAACCTGGGTGTGGGTGTCCGTTTCTGGATTCTTGCGAACAACAACGATTCATTTTTCGCCGATGCTCGGCCAAATCAGATCTCGATGGGCCGCCCATTCTTTTATCCACTCGCCGGGGTCGAGGATTCGCTAACGATCAGCGGCATCGGCGGTAACCTTCCTTCACCAGGCAATTTCGAGGGTACGGTCGTAGCCGACAGCGCTGTAAATATGTGGGCAGCAGAAGCCTACGCACGTCTGCGACTTAACTGTCACAATAATTGCAGGATTGATTTCCTGTCCGGGTACTCGCACTTGAATCTAGACGACGATCTCAGAATAAGCAGTGAATCCATCATTGACACGACAGGGCAGACGTTTGAATTCCACGATGCATTCGAGACCAGCAATCAGTTCAATGGTGGTCAACTTGGCTTTGAAATCAGCTTAAACGAGGGGCGTTGGACATTCCGTTCCATGACCAAAGTGCACCTTGGGAATATGAACCAGCAGGTTTCTATCGATGGAAGTCACGCTTTTTACAACCTCGGCGACCCTGTCGTTTATACAGACGGTGGCTTCCTTGCCGCAGGTAACCAGGGAGATTACGAGCGAGACAAATTCGCATTCATTCCCGAGGCGAATCTGAAAGTTGAGTACAGTCTCCGAGAGAATGTGAGCCTGAGCATTGGCTACAGCTTCCTGTACTTTGATAACGTCGCTCTGGCGGGAGGGCAAGTAGATCGCATCGTCGACCCTGTAGTTCTCACAGGTCCGTTTCCACCATTCGCGGCGAACCCAGCCTTCAAATTCAACGATTCTGGAATGTGGGTTCAGGGTCTCGACCTCGGTCTACGATGGGACTTCTAGGAACGAAAGCAATCTGATTCTGCAGTTGAACACAAGCTGCTGAATCTGTCCGTTCCGACTGCATACGCCGCTTGCGTTATCGCCAAGCCCCACAAGAAAAAAACCTTCAACAGCGTGAGACATTGGTCTTCACGCTGTTTTTTTATGTCAGCCTAAGTCCAATCCAACATCCGGCCTAACTCGAGCACTGCATGCCCAACATTCAAATCGCACTTGGCTTGTGGCCGATCGCCGGCATCACCACAGTTGGCGTATCAGCCCAAGACGCAGAGCAAACGGTGACCGCCGCCATCGACTCAGGCATCACCACTTTTGATACTGCATTCAGTTATGGCTACGAGGGTGAAAGTGATCGAATCCTGGGCAATCAAATCAAACGGGAGCGTGAACAGTACACAGTGATCGGTAAAGTAGGGCAACGCTGGAACAGCCAGCGAGAACGCATCATCGATGGATCAAGACAATCGCTCATCGCGGATGCTGAGACTTCCTTGGGACGCATGCAGGTGGAATACTTTGACTTATTAATGCTGCACAGCCCTGACCCCAACGTTGCATTGGATGAGTCAGCGGAAACGCTCGCAAGTCTGCAAAAACGCGGTCTTTGCCAGCGCGTTGGGATTTGCAACGTTAATACCGAGCAGCTAATCAAATTCCAAAGCGTATTGAGATGTGACGCCATCCAGTGCCCTTTGAATCTGATGCAGCGAGAATCGCTCAGACACTTGGTTCCACACTGTCAACAGTCTGGTGTGAACATTTACACGTTCTGGACGCTCATGAAGGGCCTGCTGGCAGGTAGGATCAGTCGCGACCACCAATTTGCTGAAGGCGACAGTCGCCCCGGCTATCCGATATTTCAAGGCACGGCCCGTGAGCGAGCACACCAAATCGTGGATGGAATGAGTCGTTTGGGAGAGGAGGCGAATCTGACGACGGCTCAGTTGGCAATCGGCTGGGTGCTGTCGCAACCGGGGGTAAGCATGGCTTTGGTCGGTGGACACACTCCAAGCCAAATTCGCGAAACCGCCTTGGCTCGACCACTGTCACCTGCATTGTGCAACGCGATCGACCAACTGGCAATCGAATCAGGCAGCATCTCCTGATGACGCCCCAAAGACGCATCGATTTGGCACTCTCAAATCAGCACAGGCCAACACAACCGCGCCGTTGAAACAGCGTGATCTTGCCATTGCCGGTCAAACCAAGACACCTACTGTCTTTACAGACCTTTTGAGAACAGCAATGCTGCTGCTTCGGATACAGCCGCTTTGCTTTTTCGATTGCCCATTTTCTTAACCAGCTTTTTCATCTGCTTGGCATCGACAGGGCCATCAGTTCCTGGCAGAAGCGTTTCCAACTTTGTCGCCAAATCTTTCTGTTTTACCGCTGCAAATACTGGCTGCAAAAAGTGGATCGTTCCAGCGACGTCCTGCGCGGTGACGTCATCCGCTGCCAGCAGAGACTGAACCCCGAACTGAAACGCTTTTTCCGCATCCCCTTTGACCAGCCAATAAGAAGAGATTCGCCCCAGCAGCCAACTCTTTCGCACACAGGAGCTCACGCCGGTTTTCAACAGGGTCAAATTCGCAGTCCCTGCCTCGGCAGCACCACCTGGACAGGCCGCGGTCAAGTAAGCGACATCAAAGTCAGGGAACTGTGAGACCATCTCCTCACCGCCCAAACCGTCCAGGGCATCTGCTTGTCGCGTCTCCGATGCATCTCGTTCAATATCAAAGAGCGAGGTCATCGTTTCATCCTGTCCCGCTTCTCCCTCGCCCCCTTCTTCCAGTGACGGATCAACGTCACCCATGGCTTCGGCTTCAGCCGCAGCCAGCTCGGCTCGCAGTTTGCGTTTATCCAAGGTGGCGGCTACGGGAATCGCAATGATGGCTAAGCAAATGAACGCGACCCAGAGAGAGAAGAAAAGCATGTCAGTCAGAGGGGTTCAAGACAGAAGATGAAAGATAGATTCAGAACAGCTAAAACAATAGTTCAACGAAGGGGCAGAATCAATTTTTGTGAATTCTACCACTTTCTACCCTTCATCTGAACGCTCGCCAGGCACTCGTTTTCCGCGTGTTTCGCGTGTTTAACGCCCAGAGCCGAACATTTTCCGGCCGCGACGGGCCAACACTTGCCAGCAGCGAGTGCAGCATCGAGGGCAGCATCGAGGGCTCTGGAGGACAGGTTCTGAGCTGACGTGAAGGGCATTCCTCTGCAATTGCGAGCAGGGAATGCAGCCCTGCAGTCCAGCGAGATCTCCAAAGGCCTGGCCTCAAAAATCGTCGATCCCCAGTGTCAATCGCATTTCAGAGGGTAGCGTCTGATCGATCAGCCGTTCGGCTGTAGGATTATTGACCTGCAATTCGTTGTACATGGTTTGGAACTCACGCCGAGACTCTGCAAACTCATCTGCGCGATCCAACTTATTCAACAACTGGCATAACTGCGCTAACGCCAGAACTTGGTAAACCTGATCAATATTGGCTTCCTGCAACAAGGAATCAAGCAAGGCCTTGGCTTCACTCAGTCGGCCATCACTGCTGAAAAGTCGCGACAATTGCAGCGTCGCCTTGGCATGGTATGCCGCATTGGTAGCGTTATCGTCCATGGGGAAGAACTCCATCACAGACCGCCACGCAGCTTCATCATTTCGGTACATCGCCGCAATGTACTGTTGGTCAACTGATTCTGCTTTCGTCACTACCTCAGGACTGAGAAGATCATTAACGCTTTTTCTTGGTCTGGCGTTGGCCAACCACCACACCAATCCCCCGACGAGGACCGACAACACCATGCCCACCGCAATCGTCACGCTTCGTCTTCCCATGCGTTTGCGTGTGCGGTCGGTTGCACGCTGCAGCCGAATGGTTGCTGCTGCTGTTCCGACCCCCAGGCCTCCCAAGCTAGAGATGGCCGCTTCGTTGCGAATTGCATCGAGCAATTCACTCGGCGACTGAAATCGATCCTGCGGTAACTTACTCATCAAACGACTGATGACTGCAATCAACCATTCGGGCAGATCGGGGTCCCCAGCTGAGTTCAAGCGTGCGCGATTCCGATCCAGTGGTACCGGCGTCTCGTGTAGATGCATCAAAGCCAGCGCTAATGAATCTTCAGCTTCAAAAGGTGGCCGTCCAGCCAGCAGGTGGTAGGCGGTGATTCCCAGCGAATAAAGATCACTGCGAGTATCAACCGCTTTTCCCTGCACCTGCTCGGGGCTCATGTAGCGTGGCGTCCCCAAAGTCAGCCCTACCTGAGTCAAGTTTGCCTGAGTGGCATCCACGTCAGTGCCAATTCTTGCTAACCCGAAGTCAGCAACTTTGATAATACCCCTTACATTACGCATCACATTTTCAGGTTTAATGTCGCGATGGGTGATCCCGGCTTCGGATGCAACTTCGAGTGCCGCTGTTACACCCACCAATACTTCGATCGCGTCTTCCGTCCCGATCACACCGCGTCGGTCCAGCAATTGCCGAAGATTTTCTCCATCAATCAGTTCCTGGGCGATGTAATGAACGGATTCAACATTCCCGACTTCATAGACTTGCACGATGTTCGGATGATTCAATTTGGCTGCAGCACGAGCCTCACGACGAAACCGGTGAATGTAATCATTGTCGCGTGCAAAGTCGGGACGCAGCACCTTCAGGGCAACCTCGCGTCCAAGAGATAGCTGCCGCGCAGCATAAACGTCAGCCATCCCCCCACGCCCCAGTTTTCTTAGCAGCTGATAATCACCAAGGCGACTGCCCACCAGGCTTGGGAAAGCGACTTCACGTGTGCTGCCCGCAGATACGACATTGGTATCAGGAACAGTGGCCTCACCTACAGTGGCCTCACCATTCTGGGTCTCACCTCCCGCGCCCGCGTTGCTTGATTCAGATCCCTTACCGGTGTTAACCTCGTCGCCTGACTGCTCGGATTCATCCCTGTTCATGATGCGGTTTCCTTTTTTCCATTCGCGGCTTCGGTAACTCAAGTGGAACGATTGCCCGATTCAACTTCCCAGACTGAAAACCTTCCAAGTCAAGTGTGACAAAGTTGAAACCGAGCTGTTTGAAGTGGCTTACAAGCTGTTCCTTGGACTCCAACCGGAGAACCGATTCTAACAGGTTCCGCGGCACCTCGATTCGGGCAAGCCCATCATGCTGCAACCTCACACGACACTCGGATATCCCATGGGACCGCAGCCAAGCCTCTCCCTTCTCGATCTGCCTTAGTCTTTGGCGGGTAACCTCAACCCCGTACGCGATTCTGCTTGCCAGACAAGGTGCGGCGGGTAGATCATGATTTGATAACCCGAAGTACCGGGCCAGATCACGCACCTTTGACTTGCCGAGTTCCAATGCGGCAAGCGGTGCCACCACTTGTCGCTGGTTTCCAGCCGCAATCCCAGGCCTGTGGTCACCTAAATCATCGTAGTTTGTTCCCGAGACCACAGTCACCTCGTGCTCTTGATTATCAAAGAGCTTTCCGATCACCTCCGCGATGGATGCGTAGAGTGTGTCTTTGCAGTAGAAGCAGCGATTCGAATCATTTCGTTGATAATCAGAATTCTCAACCTCACCCGTCTGCACGACGTGATGGATAATTCCGATCTCGGTTGCAACGGTGACCGCTGTCTCGAGTTGCCAAGCCGGAACACTTGGTGACTTTGCGGTTACCGCACAGGCAAATTCAAGCCCGGCCTTCTGGCAGGCAGCCGCGACCACACTACTATCGACTCCACCTGAAAATGCTACCGCAACGCGTCGATAGCCACTTAGCAGTGCAACCAGAGATTCAGCATGTTGCTCAATCGATCGATTCACGAAGGCACGTTTTGTCGGAAGGCGAGGATGATTTCAGGGCATTTGCACTCTCACAAAGAAGCCAGCATCCAAACTCCGACCTTCTTCATCCGTTAATTGTGACCTGCCCGCCTCAATAATCAAACGGGACGAACCCTGAAACGGTTTCAGAAACTCGGTTTGACGTAAAAACTGCAGAATTTCCTGATGCCCAACCTCCGGTGAATGGCCCGTTATCAATAAACGAAACGACTTCTCATCCAGCAACTTCAGGCAGTCGTCAAGCAGCGGCCACAAATCACGCTCCAAACGCCATGCCTTGCCTCGGGGCGAATGTCCGTAGGCGGGGGGATCCATCAAGATGGTTTGATATTTCCGCTGACGCCGCACTTCCCTTGCTGCAAATTTGGCAGCATCATCCACGAGGTAACGGATGGTAGCCCCGCCGAGATCATTTGTATCGGCGGCTAAACGCGCGGCTTGAACGTTGGGTTTGGCGGCATCGACGTGAGCCACAGCGTAACCGGCACGGGCCAACGCGATGGTGCTTGCACCGGTGTAAGCAAACAGATTGAGTGCAGCCTTGGCCTCTCCCAACCTGTTGCCGTCATTCTCACCATATTTTCCCAACCAACACCAATTCTGTTGCTGCTCGGGAAAGAGTCCAATATGCCCATAAGGTGTTGGCCGAATTGGCATTCCAAACGCCCCGCAATCAATCGTCAGCCCAGCCGGCCATGACTGACGATATGCCCAGACGCGTTGTTCAGCGTTGTAGGTCGCGTCAGCATGCTTCCATCTTGCCGGATTACGCACGACGGTTCCCACCGCCGCTGGCGAAGGACGATCAACCACATACCCTGCCAACGACTCCAACTTGCGTCCCATGCCAAAGTCGATTAACTGGTAACGACGATCAACCAAATTCATCCACCCGTCATTTTAAATTTTTCTTGTTTACCAAGTTCGAGGCTTTGGCCACCTTTGCCTCCGCGTCTGCGTCTGCGTCCTTGTTCGCTTTCTTCTCCGCTTGTGCCACAGCGGCGTCGACTTTTTCAATGGCGGCAACTTTGGTCGATGACTGGGCAGACTTGCTGGGCGTTCCACCAGCTTCGGAGGCTGCCGTGCTTCCCTCTTTGGCTGCGGACTCGGTTGCTGCGGACTCGGTTGCTGCGGACTCGGTTGCTGCGGACTCGGTTGCTGCAATCTGCAGATCAGCAGAGTAACGCTCCAACAGCTTGGCGATCTCCTCTGGACTGATTCCGACCATATCGTCGCTCATGCCACCATCATCAAGCACAGGATCACCGTCTAGAAAACGCATCTCCGCCGTGTAATCGACAGAAGGACGATCAAAAAACTTTTTCGATGACCCCGTGTCGCTCGTCTTTCCAAAGCTGAAGTCACTTCCTCCCAACTTTATTTGCCCACGCGCCGAACCACCTTGAAATGGCCCGATCCCCATCACCCAAGTATCCGTCGCCGTGGCAACCGAGCTATCAACACCTGATTGCCAAACGGGTGCTCTCGTTTCACGGTCATAAGCGAACGCAGCAACTTTAACAGCAGCTTCACGCGCCTCACGACGGGCAAACGCAAGCTCACCGGTTCTTGGAATTGACGGGGCTCCAGGAATCAAGGCCGCTGCACTGGCCAGCACATTGGTTTCGGGCACACCAAATGTCACCCGATGATCATCCTGCCCGAGAGTGCCAATTCGCGCCTCAATGACGATTTCAGCTTCTGTATTAGCATCTTGGATCAAGCAACCTGCCGCGACAATCTGCTGACGTAAGGCGCTGGTGACATACTCAGCGTTTACAAAGCCTTCGCCCTTCACGTGCCTTAGATAACTGGTGTCCAAATAGACCTTGCAGCCACTGAGCGGACGAAAATCAAGCTGCCCAATGCTTCGATCCACAGCATCACTCATGACCAACTGCTCTGTCGCGGTATAAGATCGTGTCGTACCACAACCCGCCAGCAAAATTAACGCTGGAATCAGGGCGAGCAGATAATATCGGCGGGAAATGGGGAGGCGGTGCATGAACTCGGGATCCAGCTCACGGAATGCGGTGGGACAAAGTCGGTGAAACCAACTCACACCGTTCGGCTAACATTTCACGCCCCCCGAACGCAACCCCGATTAGAGCTTACAAGCCACCAAGGATCCCACCTCGTGGCATCTCAGAGAGCTTCATTGTTGAGTTAACTCCACCAGCGATCGCACGAAAGTCACCGCCCACGAGCACGCCGGAAACCGCAGCTTGTGAATCGGGGACAGCCGTGGATCTGTGAAAGTTCGCCAAAGTCGCCACTAAAAACGCATTTTGAAAGCAAACGGATCGCAATCGAGAGCTTTCATCTCAAACAACGCGCACATTGCTAACCAACATGCTGGGTGATCAAGATGGATGTTGAGCCGGCACAATCGCACGCAAAACGGCAACACGAGCCCCTTTGGAGGAACTCAGTACACGAGCGACTCAACATCGTGGAGCTACGACAACTAGTTCATGCTCATCTCGTTATCAATCACGCTGTTAGCGATAACGCTATTGGCTGCGATGCCGGCACTTGTAATGCTTGCATCAGCAACGTCTGCTGCTGAGGAACTCGTGCTGTCACCAGCTGCTTCCTCCGCTTTGGCCAGCTCGCTCTTTGCGGTACGCCGACGACGACGTTTCGGGGTCTTGTTGATCCACTCTTTGGTAAGCGTTTCGAAGACTTCGGGGGATTCGTAACGAACGATGTTGTTACCCTCAGGAATCGGCCCAATCAGCCCGCGAAAAACGGGCATGCCGCGAATCGCAAGGTCAGTACTGCAATCGTCAGTACCAACTTGCAAATGCATTTGAGAAATGGGGTCACAATTAGGGTAATCTCGGATCAACAGCGACCCGTCACTGCCACGCGTGACAATGCGAAAGGTGTCTTTATTAGCCATAAGTGCCTCGGGAGGAGTCAGCATGGATGGGTTTGGAGGATCCGACGCAAGTACTGACAAAGCCAATTTGGCACGAGAGTACCGAGCGGTGACGCAGTTTCAGCGCAGCCATCGCCGAGGGAGGGGCAGCGACTGCGGGGAAATATCAGGACCGAATCACGTCGACGCTCGGACTCTCGCAACCATCCCCAAGTTGGGAGAAGTGAATGGTAGAGAGCCAACTTCGTTAGTTTCCTGGTCGGATAAGAAACACATCGTCGTGGCATCCCGTCCCATACGAATAAACTTCAAGAGCGCCATACACGGCGATTGATAGTCGAAATAGCTATATTGCGAACTTCCTGTCGTGGACGGCCCCGACCGACACTACAGGCTCATCACGCACGACCGGGCGTGGGCGAAACACTTCGGATAACCCGCACCGAACTGAGCCACGCCACACGGAATATCGGCCCAAGCTGTCATATCCTGGTGCACCCGCTTCATGAACCACAGCCAGCCTTGGTCCCAAACCGTCACAGCAGCTGATTTCATCCTGCCAGTCTTCCGTACAAACACCGCTAAAAAGACTCTCAGCGAACCCACTCCTGATACTTTGCATGCGATGGCCTCCTCCCATTCACCTCAAAACGGAGCCTCTCTGCCTCGGTTTTCCAGCGTCAAACAGCCTCGCGTGCGTTCAAACTTGGATGCTGATGTATTCCTCATTGTTTTATTTCTTTGCTGCAACACTTTGTTGTTTTCCGAGCTTTTACGTCGCCGCACCTTCCACGCACACTCCTGACAAGCCCGTACATGCCGCCCGCCTCGCCCCCACATCGCCGGCATGAACGGCCGAGGCTTGGCAGGATCGGCTCGGCAGGATCGTAAACAACTGCCTCCCGCCCCTATCTTTACGACTGATTCGCGTCGGCCGAATGTTCTTGAGATTACCGCCGGGTATCTCGCGTCAAATCAGGGTTCCAACTCAGCAACCTTAGCTCCAGATTCCAACAACTGCGTTCGTGCGTGAAACACAATCTTTCTTCCCACCAGGGACAACAGCCAGACCGTTTCCCCCGGTGGAGAGTCGTTTTTTTCCAGCGTGCGGGGGCTATTCAGAAGGGATAGCCCCCGCGTTTTAGCGTGTTTCGCTGTACTCAACATGCCTGGGGGTGAAGTAATTTTCCGATTTCCACAGAGGAAGGTGAAGATGTAACGGTTGTCAGGCCGATACCGGTTGTGACGAGGAGTAGCCAGATATGCTGCTCCCATCAAAAGCGAACCTCCCAGAACTGGCCTGGACTCGAAGGCAACCCAGATGAACTGCAAAGCAATCAATCAACGTGCCGTCAAAAGCATTTTCCTGACACTCGCGGTTGGGATGTGTCTTGTAGCTACAACAGGTTGTCAGGTGTCTCTCAACGGTCAGACACTGCCAAGCCCTTACTACCTGCAGGACGACATTCAGTACTTCCCCGCAGGGCCTGAATTCAAACTGTCTCGCGAGGCCGCTGCATTGCAGGCTGCTCGAGCAGAAGAGAAGCTCAACCGCAAGTAATTGCAACAGGCTCATCTCGCGTTTGTATTCAGGCGTTTGAGCTCGGATATACGCGAACCGAAAAGCGGCTCGCCGCCCTTTCAGGCGAAGAGCGCCCATTGGTGGTGCTCGCATCAACGTCACGACAAGAGTCAAGCCGGATTCCGAGCTGGACCTCATATTCCGGCGTAGCTTGATATTCCGGCGTAGCTTGATATTCCGGCGTAGCTTGATATTCAGGCGTAGCTTGATATTCAGGCGTAGCTTTTTCTACCGG
>NZHC01000027.1 GCA_002689655.1 Rhodopirellula sp.
AATGCTTTGTGCGATACGGCATTCCTCAGTACGGCATTCCTCAGTACGGCATTCCTCAGTACGGCATTCCTCAGTACGGCACATCCAACGCGTCACATAGAAACGTCATGAACGGTATGGCGGCCTTCATTTTGACTTGCAATTCATCGATGAAGTTGGGACCGCAAATCTCTGACACTTCGAGGGGCGCGGTGCCGATGAAATCGATTCGCCTTAAATCATGAATTTGCGGATGATCACGCGGTATCCCACGAGGGGCTGTCTTCAGAGAATCCCCCGCCAGATCGTAGTGCTGACGGAAACGCTTGGCGCTCGAAACACTCTTCCATGTCCGGGCGTGCTGTTGGATGGCTAACCGGATCGCGGCGAGGGCAGTTCGTTCAGGCCTCCAACAACCAACGCCTAGAAATGATGCATGGGGATCCAAATGAAGATAAATTCCCGGAGCATGAATCGTCCCGTCCGCCTCGTGACGGAATGAGATCCCGACACTTGTTTTGTAGGGAGTTTTATCCCGCGAAAAACGTGTGTCTTTGTAAATCCGCATCACAGAGCCCCCGTGACGCTTGGGAGACGCAATCAGCATGGGGGCATGCTTGGCGAGTGGACTCACCAATTGGCTTACCAGTTCCACTGCGGGGTCAAGCACTTCGGAATCGTATCGTCTCTTGTGTGGCTTGAACCAATCCCTGCGGTTGTTTTCGGATAGTTCAACGAGAAACTGAAACAGTTGAGGGTTGATCGGCGACATGAGGGTTTTGGAAACAGGGAAGGGGCTGGGTGGATGTCTGGGGTGGATGTCTGGGGTGGATGTATCGAATATCCGCTTGGAGATCACGATAGCGATCGGATGGTGATGGTCGCAATCGAGCCATCCATGGCGTAAAGATCTGGATTGGGGCGGAAATGCCGTCAATTTGACGTTGCTCGGTTATACTAGAGCACCTCCAATACTTTGGCCGGGTGGCAAATCAGTGAACAGTTGCAGGCATTTGCGGGTTCGAGATTGATCACCTCGCAGGCACCTGCGAGCTTGCTCGTGTTACAAGTGGCGTTGGCGATGTGCGGTCTCCAACGCGAAGCTATCGTTGTGATTTAAACTCAACCTATTCGTTTCCTATCTCCACTTACTTTCCATTGTACGATCACGGCATCTTCCGAATCACTGCTGCGGCGCCGTTCTTGTCTGTCGCCAACCCGTTGGAGAATGCGCGGGCTTCCATGCGGATGGTCGATGAGACGGATGCTGATTTGATCGTGTTACCCGAACTTGGTGTTTCGGGTTACACCTGTGGAGATTTGTTTGCGACCGAGGGTTTGTTGAGCGCTTGCCTAGACGCATTGCAGAGACTTGTCGAGCACACAGCGGGTCATGGGAACCTGGTGGTCGTCGGGCTGCCGCTGTCTGTTCAGAGTGCTTTGATGAATTGCGCTGTATTGATTGCGGAGGGGCGGATTCACGGTGTGGTTCCCAAGAGTTTTCTGCCGAACTATCGTGAGTTTTACGAACAACGACATTTTCACGCGGCATCTGCGACTGATCCGAGCTTTGTCGATTTGCTGGGGCAGAGAATTCCATTTGGTACTGACTTGTTGTTCTCTCGGGGTCAAGCAACGATCGGAATTGAGATTTGCGAAGACCTCTGGATGCCGATTCCTCCAAGCAGTCACGCTGCACTCGCTGGTGCGAATGTATTGGTGAATTTGTCGGCAAGTAATGAGACGATTGGTAAAGCCGATTGGCGACGGGATCTCGTTCGCAGCCAATCAGGCAGATGCTTGGCTGCGTATGCGTACGCATCAGCCGGTGCAGGTGAGTCGACCTCGGATCTGGTATTTGGGGGCCACTGCTTGATTGCTGAGAATGGAGTCATGCTCGGTGAGTCGCGTCGCATTGGTGACGGGCTCGATCCGGTGGTGGTGCCGTCCACGAGCGTCTGTTGCGATGTTGATTTGCAGCGTTTGAAACATGACCGACAGGTGACCGGATCCTTTGATGATGCGAGGACACAGCAACACGAATTCCGAATCATTGATTGTAATCCGGGAAGCATCTCCGAGCGGACGCCTCGGTCCGAGCTGAAACGATCGGTGATTGGTCAGCCGTTCGTCCCATCCGGAGAACGAGAGCTGGAGAATCGCTGTAGCGAAATCTTTTCAATCCAGATTGCTGGTCTCGTCAAACGTTTGTCTCGTCTGCCCGCGGCAACCAAACTGTCAATTGGGATTTCCGGGGGCCTCGACAGTACTCTCGCCTTACTGGTGGCCATCCGGGCCTGCGAGGTGGCAGGCAGGTCTCCGGCTGAGATTTACGGGGTCACCATGCCAGGATTTGGGACCACCGAGCACACACGACAAAGCGCAGATCAGTTGATCGCCGTGACCGGGATCACAGGTGAGTGTATTGATATTCGCGCCTTGTGCTTGGATACTTTCCTTTCACTTGGACACGACCCTCTTGGCATCAAAGTCAACAAGCAGACGACTGTAGACAGTTTTCAGCAGATGTTGGCGGAAATTCCGGTTGGTACCCCCGATCTCACGTTTGAGAATGTGCAGGCCCGTGTGCGGACCATGCTGCTGATGAGCCGCGGGTTTGTACTCGGAACCGGCGATATGAGTGAGCAAGCATTGGGATGGTGTACCTACAATGCGGACCATATTTCCATGTACAACGTGAATACGTCAATTCCCAAAACACTGGTCAGATTTTTGGTGCGTTACGCTGCAGAGCATTATTTTGAAGGACAACTCAAAGATATTCTTCATCGTGTCGCCGAAACTCCCATCTCACCTGAGTTGCTCCCGCCTGCCGCAGATGGGTCGATTCAGCAAAGCACCGAAGCTGAAATCGGGGATTATGAATTGCACGACTTCTTTCTGTTTCACTTCGTCCGCAACGGGTTCAGTCAGCAGAAAATACTTTACTTGGCCGCACACGCAACATTCACTCGCGACTACTCTGCTGAAGTGATCGCGGCCACGTTTGAAAAATTTATCGCACGGTTCTTTGCGAATCAGTTCAAACGGAACTGTGTTCCTGATGGGCCAAAAGTGGGATCTGTCAGTCTTTCACCCCGTGGCGATTGGAGAATGCCCAGTGATGCCGATGTTGACGCATTTCGCGAAGGTAGTTGACGCGTTAGGTACCTCAGGGGGTCAACTTGCACGAAGCAGACGCTGCTTGGACTCGATTTCTTCCACAGCAGCGCATACTCGCTCAAACGTGATGGTGCGCGTGGTCGGCATATTTCGGTTGATCCTCGATCGCTGCAGGGGACCAAGGTATTGGTGCGACGTTCGATGATTGCCGCCTCGTTGGAAACTCAATTGCCGATAGGTATCACATTGTCGATTAGTCGTTCCTGCCTGGAGATTGATGGTCGGGGTGCCAAGGGCAACGGAAACATGTAATGGTTCGATGTCTCCACTGATGAACAGGTCTGACTGTTCCAACAAGGCGGCTAAATGTTGCAGGTCAGTGTGTGGTGCCAGCGCGGCAGAGTTACGGGATTGTTCAACAATACGGTTGGCGAACTCGCGTTCCAGTTCGGTACCCCAGCAGATAATGCTGCGGTACTGGTAGGATGAGCGAAGATGGCATGCGAGCTTCGCGAAGTTACTGGGATTCCAGTGCTTCGAGTTGAGCTCGCTTCCTGGATCGAGGATGGCCAGTTTGGGGGTTGGGCTATTTCGTATCCACGACATCGCCCACGCGCGAGCGTTGGGTGGAAGGGGAAGATGCCAACGAACTTTGGGCGAGTGAATGCCCAATGGGATCAAAAGCTCCAATGAGCGATCGGTCAGGTGGTCGAAGACCGATGTCACGTGTTCATTAGTGAAGCAGCGATTCAACAAGTTGCTGTGAGGTCGCGAAAATCCGATTCGTTGACCAATCGCTGCAAGCCAACCCAGGAAACCGGATCGAGTGGTTCCCTCACAATCAATCATGACGTCAAAGCGGTGCCTTCGCAGCATCCTCGCCGTCGTTCGGATGCCGCTCAATGAGTCTGACCAACCAGTTTCCAGTTGGATCACGTCATTCAGTGCCCGGTGGTCTCGAATGAGGGCTGCTGATTTCTTCTCTACCAGCCATGCCAGATGGGCTTGGGGAAATCGTTCTCGTAACGCACAGGCGATTGGCATGCTCAGAACGGTGTCCCCGAGTGAACTCATGCGGCAGATGAGGATTCTGGAGGCAGCATCATTCGACATCGTTGCGATCCTTCGCGCGGAGGCTGGGCTGATTCGACCTTTAGTTTAAGCGGCCCGATTCCCATACTGCCAGAGCGTTTTGCCACTCTTCGGGCTTTGCAAAGACCTGAAGAAGTTGCTCGGAGCTGATCTTGTGAATCGATCTCAGCTGTAAGAGTTTTCCGATTTCAAGGTGACTAGGCACTGTGAAAACGCTGTTTCCACGTTAAAACTAGCGTCTTAGTGAAGTACGGACGTGGCCTTCCTGTTTGCTATCAAACAGTCTTTGTTTCGCTTCCCCGATTTGGTTTCAAAACAAATGAAATTACAACTGGTTTCTCTTCTGATGTTGCAATTCGCTTTTCTGTACTCAGCACCTCAAGTGAAGGGTGATGAGGGCATGTACTTGTTCAATGATTTGCCGGGTACGGTTTTGCAGGATCGGTATGGTTTTACTGCCACTGAGGCTTGGGCAAATCATCTGCGGCTCAGTTCGGTACGGTTCAACAGTGGCGGGTCAGGCTCATTTATTTCAAGCAACGGTTTGGTGCTAACCAATCATCATGTTGCCAGTGACACGTTGCACAAATTAAGCACTCCAGAACGCAACCTGATTGACGATGGCTATTTGGCGAAGTCGATGGACCAGGAGCTCAAGGCCCCCGACTTGGAGTTGAATCAACTGGTATCGATTCAAGACGTTACACCACGCGTCGAGCAGGCGGTTGATGCCGAGGCAGCGCCGGCCGAGGCAGCAAAACAACGCCGGGCAGTGATCGCAACCATCGAAAAGGAGTCACTCGAAGCGACTGGTTACCGCAGTGATGTTGTCACTTTATTCGGTGGGGCAAAGTATCATCTATACAGGTACAAAAAGTACACGGATGTGCGCTTGGTTTGGGCTCCTGAGACTGAGGCTGCATTCTTTGGCGGGGACGCGGATAACTTTGAGTATCCACGATACAACCTCGATGCCACCATCATGCGTGTTTACGAAGATGGCAAGCCGGCGAAGTTGAAGAATTTTCTGAAGTGGAACGCCGATCCGCTTAAATCGGGCGAACTGGTTTTTGTTAGTGGAAACCCGGGACGCACGCAACGAATTTTCACAGTTGCTGCGCTCAAGTACTTACGTGACTCGCGAATCCCGTATTTACTTGACTACCTGCGACGCAAAGAGATTTTGATGCAGCAGTTTAGTCTGGAGGGGCAAGAGGCATCCCGTCGCGCTCGCGATGAGTTGTTTGGGATACAGAATTCACGAAAGGCATACACTGGAATGCTGGCAGGTTTGCAAAACCCACTCACCTTGCAGAACAAGCAGACACGTGAGGATGTTTTATTGGCGGCGGTTGCAAAGGATCCAACCGCTAGTCAACTGGCGGAGGCATGGCCCGAGATCGCAGCGATTCAACAGGAAAAAGCAAAAATGTTGGGGAAGTCGGTTAGCTTTCGCAGCAGTCTGTTTGGGTATGCTTTGCAACTTGTCCTCCTGGCGGCGGAGAATCAAAAACCCAATGAAGAACGTTTGCGTGGATACACCGATGCCGCACGCGAGTCGTTGCTGCAGTCGCTGCTGAGTACTGCTCCCGTTTATGATGATCTGGAACAGGTGAAGTTGGCAGATGAATTGTCGCGTTTCATTGAAACTCAGGGTGCGGACAACCCTTTGGTGGTTCAGGTGCTCGCTGGCAAAAGTCCGCGGGAACGTGCCGCGGAACTAGTGAGTGGAACCAAGATGGGCACAGTGGCCGAAAGAAAGAAATTAGTGGACGGTGGAAGTCAGGCCATTTCGCACAGTGCCGATCCAATGATCGTCTTGGCACGTGCGGTCGAAGAAGAGTATCGACGACTCAGAAGTGAAAATGAACGAATCAACGAAAGCGAACGACAGGCATATGCACGAGTCAGTGAAGCCGTGACCGCAATCGAAGGAACGGGTGGTTACCCCGACGCGACGTTCACGCTGCGTTTGGCGTTTGGCGAAGTCAAAGGTTACCTTGAGGATGGCAAGATGATCCCCGCCACCACCGATTTCGCGGGTGCCTATCAACACGCTCTGGATCATGCCGGGCAGCAGGATTTCGACCTGCCCAAGTCATGGCTGGATGCTGAGTCAAAAGTGAATCTGAAGACCCAGCTGAACTTTGTCTGCACTGCCGACATTATTGGGGGCAATAGTGGATCCCCCGTCGTCAATCGCGATGGAGAATTGGTTGGCTTGATCTTTGATGGAAACATTCAAAGCTTGACCAGTGACTACCTCTACAGCGATGAACAAGGGCGGGCAGTCAGCGTGGCTGGCGTGGGTATCATTGAGGCACTGCGGGCAATTTACAATGCCGATTCGTTGGCTGACCAGATCGGGCAATGAACGCAGATGTGGACTGTATTTTGAGGATTGCTGCACCTTTTTTTAACTCGGAAATGATCGCGTGACTGAACCAACTACCGAATCGTTGAGACAGAAAAAATGCTTGCCTTGTGAGGGAGGAGTACCCGTGATTGAGCCGGAACAGGCGGCGAGCTACCTCAACACAACGCCCAATTGGAAGCTGTCTGACGACGCCAAGTGGGTGTCACGAAAAATCGTCTGCAAGAACTTCGTCGAGGTCATGGGGATCGTGAATCAGGTCGCGGAGCTCGCTGAATCTGACGGGCATCACCCAGATCTGCATGTCACGGGGTATCGACAGTTGAAAATTGATCTCACGACGCATGCGATCGGCGGCCTCAGTGAGAATGATTTTATTTTGGCAGCGAAAATCGATCAACTGCTAGAATGATCAGCGGGCGGACTGAGCCAATCGAACGGTTCAGGAGTGACCGGTTCAGGAGTGACCGGTTCAGGAGTGACCGGATCAGGAATGGAAAGATCCTCGGGATGAATGACGCATGAAATCTCGTCTGGATTCGGCAGAAGCTACTGATGGACCCTATGAATCAACCACATTTTATTAAACGCATCGTAATCGACCAGATCGCAGAGAATTTCAGAGAAGTCGAGTTTCACTTGCCGCCGCGACAGACACAGCATGCGGGCAACCGCAGGAAAATGGGTCGAGGGGCCCTGCTGAGCCGAAAGCTACAGTAAGAGAAAACGTACTGACAGCGTTGAAGGTGCCGTGGGAAATCGTTTCAAGGACGGGACAAATGGATGAAATCTTGCGGGAGGAACCTGAAATAGGCTTCGGTGGTGATCCGTTCAATCCCCACAAGGCACGTCCCATTGAGGTAGTGGGCGGAACCAGTGCTGGGGAATTGAAGACGCGGGTCATGGAGTCCTGTCCGAGAGTCCCTGGTGTCTATGGCATGTTGGATCGCAGGGGACGCTTGATCTATGTCGGGAAAAGTAAGTCGTTACGGTCTCGGTTGTTGAGCTATTTTGCCGCTTCGAATTCCCGCGAGAAGGGCGGACGCATCATCGAGAATGCGCGGGCGATTCAGTGGGAAACCCAGCCCAGTGAATTTGCTGCTCTTGTTCGCGAGCAGCATTTGATTCGCAAATTTACGCCTCGTTGGAATGTTCAGGGCGTTCCACAGCGGCAGCGGCCGGTCTATCTGTGCCTCGGCAGGAGCCCAGCGTACTTTTTTCTAGCCGCGGTTCCTCCAGCTGATTGTATTGGGGTGGAAGGACCATTTTTTGGCGCTGTGAGGATGCGACGCGCTGTGGATTGTCTCAATAAGGTGTTCCGTCTCAGAGATTGCAGTGAAAAGCAAGTGTTTCATTTTGCCGAACAGTTGCAGTTGTTTGATCTTGAACACCGACCAGGTTGTCTGCGGCTCGAGGTCGGAACGTGCGCTGGACCGTGTGCGGCAGCGTGCACACGTAGTGAGTATGACGTTTTGGTGAGTGCTGCTGAGAGCTTTCTAGATGGGTTCAACCATGAGCCCTTGCTGAAAATCCGAGAGCAGATGAAAAGTGCGGTCGCCAACCGTCAGTATGAGCTCGCGGCGCGAGCGCACGAAACGAGCAAGTCGCTTGAGTACATCGATCGTAAGCTCGTCATGCTTGCTCGTGCACGACGGCGATATACATTCATCTACGCGGTGCCGGGCTACGACGGATGTGGGGCTTGGTACCTGATTCACTGTGGCGAGATCGCTGATGTGGTGGCAGCTCCGAGGAACCAAACCGAGTATGACGCGTTGAGGCGCAGGATTGGTCATTGGTCAGCTGCGACCTCTGAACGTTTGGCGAGGGGACACGGCGAGCATCCTCACACTTTGCAATTAGTTGCCTCCTGGTTTCGCAAGCATCGGGATGAACTCAATGCAACCTTCCCAACTTCCCAGGCTTTCCGCCGTCCTGCCAATGCCGCCCGTCCAGGGCAGGGGGTTTCCTCTGCCCTATAATAACCGATCACTTCAAAAGACTCGTTTCAGAGGTTTACCAATGCGTTTCACTTCTTTGTGTTGTGCTCTGCTCGCACTCTCAGGTTTACTGCCCAGCGTTGCCATTGGAGCTGACTGGAATCAGTGGCGTGGCCCCAACCGAGACAGTGCGCTGACCGAAAGCGAATGGCCCGACGCCCTCAACGGCCGGATGGAGCTCCTTTGGGAAAAGCCGCATGAGCCAAGTTACAGCGGGCCAATCACCCAGGACGGCCTCGTCTTCACGACGGAGACGATCGGGAAAAAGACTGAAAAGGTAACAGCCTACAATCTCAAGACAGGTGAGTTGGTATGGGAAAAGGAGTGGGCCGGAGCCATGGCTGTTCCTTTCTTCGCAGCGTCCAACGGTGATTGGATTCGGTCGACACCAGCAGTCTCCGGAAACAATCTGTTGATCCTCGGAATGCGAGATGTGCTTGTTTGTCTTGATACGAAGACGGGAAAGGAGAACTGGAGGCTTGACTTTCCATCCAAAACCGGTTCGCCGTTGCCTGCATTCGGTGCAGTCTGTTCACCGCTGATCGATGGCGACGTCGCTTATGTTCAGTCGGGTGGCGCGCTCGTGAAAGTATCGATGGATGACGGCAAGGTGTTATGGTCATCGCTAGAAGATACGAAGGGGATGATGAGCAGCGGGTCGTTCTCAAGCCCGGTAATTGCGACATTGGCTGGCCAAAGACAACTGGTGGTTCAGACCCGGCAAGCACTCTGTGGTGTGAATCTTGAGTCCGGCAAGCTTTTGTGGCAGCAGCCGATTGAGTCTTTTCGAGGAATGAATATCCTGACCCCTGTGATCAAGGGGGATCGGATCTTCAACACCGCGCACAGCGGAAAAGCCCAACTTTTTGAGATAGCAAAAGGTGACGATGGCGAGTGGTCAGTTGATGAACTTTGGAGTCAAAAGAGTCAGGGTTATATGTCTTCGCCCGTGCTAATTGGCGACACTATCTATCTTCACCAGAAGAATCAGCGTGCGACTGCTCTCGGAACTGAGGATGGAGAGGTTCGTTGGACTAGTTCACCATTTGGAAAGTATTGGAGCATGGCTACCAACGGTCAAAAAATTCTGGCTTTGGACAACTCGGGTGAGTTGCTCCTCGTCACTCCGTCAAGCATTGCCTTGGAGATCGACGATCGAATGAAAGTGGCGGAAGACTCTTGGGCACATATCGCGATTACAGACGATTTGGTGATCGTGCGAGACTTGAAAGCCCTGAAAGTGTATCAGTGGAAGTAGATCGGGTCCGCCAACTGTAAGGGTTCCATTGCCGACTGCCAGTCTCCCTGCTGGCAGTTTTTTTTGCGTGGTCTTATTCTTATGGGAAACAAGGATTGAATGTGCTGGCCCCACAGGATGGGTGACCTCGCACGAAGGGGATACTCGAGAGTTGCTAGTGGCGAGCAGATCAGGGCGGCGTTGGACAAGTGATTCCTTCAGGGTGGATATCGTCCTTCAAAGTGTTGCGTCCGAACGTGGTGTTTAGCAATGTTGGTCGAGCCAATAGGTTGAGTTGGGGCTATCTACCTTCGGGAGGAATCGAACGGGGGAGCCTCGTATTTTTCACGCAAATGCCTGAATTCAGTCTTCAGGGCACTGAGAATGACCTGATATTCTTCTGCAGCATGAACGCTCTTCATTTCCTGTGGATCTTCAGTCAGATCATAGAGATTCCAGTCCTCGCTCTTGGGAAAATAAATCAGTTTGTGGGTGTCGGTGCGGACGCCAAAGTGTTGGGGAACTGCGTGTTCGCCAAGTTCATAATAGGCGTAATAAAGTGACTGCCGCCAAGCTTTTGGGCCCGTTTCCAATAGTGGCAGTAATGATTTTCCCTGAACCTCTTCGGGAGTCGGCAATCCAGCCGCGTGTAAGAAGGTGGGGGCATAATCTATGTTTTGAATCAGTTGAGCAGGGCGTGACCCTGGTTGGACCCTATCCGGCCAGCGGATCAGGAAAGGCATACGAAACGATTCTTCGAACATCCATCGTTTGTCGTACCAGCCATGCTCACCAAGGAAGAAACCTTGGTCTGAAGAGTAGATCACAATGGTGTTTTCGGTCAGTCCATTGGCATCCAGATAATCGAGCATTTGTCCGACACTTTCATCAACAGCTTTGACTGTGCTGAGATAATTTCGCATGTATCGTCTGTATTTCCAGCGAACGATATCCTCGTCGCTCATCCCACCTGAAGCGTAGTCTTTCAAGAATCGTTGGTTGTGTGGTGAGAAATAATTGTCCCACTGCTCTTTTTGAGCAGCTGTCATGCGATTGTATTCTGGGGTGCCGTACCGATCAGGTTTGGGGAGCCGGATGTCTCCACGTTCGTCCTTCCTGATCTTTGCGTCGTAGGCCCAGTCAAAGTGGCGATCGATCTCCATTTCATTTGAAGCCAGGGACGAGTGCCGATTGTAGTAATTGTCGAACAGCGTTTCGGGTTCTGGGATTTCTACCTCGTCGAATGAGCCTAAGTGCCGTATTGCTGGGGCAAACGTACGATGGGGCGCCTTATGTTGGCACATCAAAAAGAAAGGCTTTGACTTGTCACGGTCATCCAGCCAGTTGATGGCTTTCTTGGTTGTCAGATCGGTGGCATAACCTTCAAAACGCTGTTTACTGCCATCCATCTGAATGAAGACTGGGTTGTAGTAACTGCCTTGCCCTGGAAACACCTCCCAATGATCGAATCCAACCGGGTTTGTTTTGAGGTGCCATTTTCCAATCACGGCGGTGTTGTAACCACCTTTTTGCAGTGATTTCGCGACCGTCCATTGGTTGGGGTCGAACGTGTTTCCATTCCGCATGAAGCCATTCTTATGGCTGTGTTTGCCAGTCAGGATCGTCGCTCGGGATGGACCACAAATGGAATTGGCACAAAAGGAATTGGTGAAAATCGCACCCTCCCTTGCGATCCGATCGATATTGGGAGTCGGAGCCACTGCTGCGAGTGAACCACCGTAGGCCGAGATGGATTTGATCGCATGATCATCCGAAAATAAAAACAGGATGTTTGGACGTTCAGCTGGTGCGGCGGTGCTGAACAACATCGCCAGCAGTGAGAGTGTCAGGATGCGGCGTGTCGGACGTGCAAGGCTGTGATTCACGGAGGGGACTCGCTTGGGGGCGTTTTTCGTTAAGTGAAATGGCTTTGGACTGATGCGGAATGAGGGGCGTGCAGTTGTTCAATCTCCATCAGCTAAAACGATAACACGGTGACGAAGACAAGGACAGTCGCGGGTAGTCCCGTGCAAATGCAAACAACAGCTCAAGTACCCGACATAAGCCTTCGGTGATAGGGGCAGCCCAACGCAGGGGAATCAGCCCAGCGCAGGGGAATCAGCCCAGCGCAGGGGAATCAACCCGGCACCGGGCGATGCAGTACTATAAAGACGGATCGGATAAGCAGGAATTCGGGGCTGGTGTCCGCATTGGTCTGACGAAGAAACTGTTGTTTTGCCGAGATCAGGATCCCAACACACGTGCCTGTAAGAACTGCAAGGTGTCCTGGACGACTGGAAAGCTACAGTTTTGGTCTTCGACGGTAGTGATTTGAAGAAGGCAGCTAAAGCAAGTGTGCTGGGATTCGTGTGATGCAGGGTGAGTCAGTGTGTGCCGTTTGGGAGTTGATAAATGATCGCTGAGTTGATAGAGCGTCCTTGTAATGGAGTGGCTTCAAGGTTGGGTGTTTGGGTAACACTCCTCATGCTGATAACGACCTTGCAAGTTCACTACTGCCACGGAAAAATTCTGCATGTGCCGGAGGAATTTCGGTTGATCCAGAGTGCAATTGATAAGGCAAGTCCTGGCGACTGCGTACTCGTTCAGCAGGGACGTTACAGCGAGCGTCTGGTACTTGCTGCTGGCGTGATCGTGCGAAGTGCTGGCGGGGAAGATAGGGGCGTGTTGGGGCTTCAGCGCGCAGAGAAAACCATACTCGATGGTGAAGGCGGCTCAAACAGGTTGCCAGGGGTGCAAATGGCAAGTGCCAGTGTGCTGGATGGGTTCACGGTAACTAATGTCGGCACCTTTGATACATTGCGGTGGGAAAAGCATGATGAAAGTTCGGGGAGTCAGCAAAAACATGCGTTGATTGGTGCCCCAGGGATCGCCGGTATATCGGTGGATGATGTTGCTTGTCAGGTGGTCAATAATCTTGTGCACCACATTGGATACACAGGGATTGCCGTTCGCGGTCCGGAAACCGTTGGTTGTATGATCACAAACAATTTCTGCTACCGAAACATGGGAGGAGGTATCGGCTTCATGGATCAGGCACGTGGTTTGGTAAAGGGAAATCAATGCTTTGAAAACTTCTATGCAGGGATTGGACATGAAAATGCCAGTCCGACGATCATCGAGAATACATGTCGGAATAATATCAGGGCGGGGATTGGTATCAGTGAGGGGGCCTGTCCCATCGTGATGCGGAACCGGTGCTATGAAAATCGGCGGGCGGGCATTGGAGCCCGAACCGGCTCAGCGACGCGTCCGCTCATCGAGGACAATGACTGTTACCGTAACGGGATGGCGGGCATTGGTGCCGATGAGAAAGCAGCGCCCACCATCTGGGGAAACAGGTGTTACCAGAATCAAATGTCCGGGATCGGTTCGCGAGCACACGCGTCTCCGACAATTGTGGGAAATGAGTGTTACGAGAACGAGATGTCAGGGATTGGGCAGGAAGGTAACGCGAAACCAACGCTGATCAATAATCACAGCCACCACAATAAGCTATCCGGGCTGGGGTTCAGCGCTTGCAAGGAAGGCTCTTGCATTGCGATCGGCAATCGCATTCTTGAGAATGGAAAAGTGGCTGTCGGTATCGAGGCAGGATGGAACGTGACATTTCTGTCGAATGAGTTCGAAAGAACAGGTGGACTGCCGCCGATTGTGATGGTGTTCAAAAATGCCACGGCAGTTTTCCGTGACAATGTGATTTCAGGGCAAGGGGTCGCAGGCGTGCGAGTTGCCGGCGCCGTGGTCATGGATGGGAATCGATTTGTCGGGAAAAAAATGCGACCCGCAGGGCCACCAAACTTCGGAGTCTGGGCTCTTGGTGGATCCCATGTCACTTTACGGGACAATCAGTTCAGCAAGTGGCGACATGCAGTGCAGGCCTCAGAGGCCATCGTCAATGTGCAAGAAAATCGCGTTTCTGAATTTCATCGATATGCGTTCCAGTTGCAAAAGTTGAAGCCAGGCAGCGTGATCTCGGGTAATCAAGTGACGAGTGGCAGCAAAGGTGACGCTGTTTTAGGTGGTGATGTTGGTAGCGATGGAGCTGATAAGATACGCGTTGAACGCAACACGCTGGCCCCGGTGAAGAGTGAGAGTGAGCGTAACTGAATGGGACGCTGCTTGTTTGTTACTCAGCACTCGGGACTGGTGGAGTTTTCAACCATGCCCTGAAAGCAGAGGGGCGGCCCGCCGTCGCGGCATTACTGTGCGAATAGCCATTCCCATGTGTCGGGATCGCTGTATGCCTTTTCCCACGCGGCAACGTGTCCAGCATTTGGGTAAATGGTGAACTTGCAATTCTGGCTGCCGGCGTCAAGCAGCGATTTTACCAGCATTTCGGTCTCAACAACGGGAACGGAATTGTCGTGACTGCCGTGAAAGGTCCAAATCGGTAACGACGTTGCTTTGCGCAGGCCTGCGGGGGAGAACTCATTGGTGATGCCACGTTTGCGTCCCGGGCGGTTGGCTGGCAAGTTGAATGGGTTGCCGCCGCCACAGATTGGAATCGCTGCGGCAAAGTAGTCAGGGTAGTTAGAAATAAAACTCCAGATGCCATAGCCACCCATGCTAAGCCCTGTTACGTACAGACGATCCTTATCAATATCCTTTCGCTTCTGAATGACTTCGTCGACGAGAGCTTTGAGAGTTTCGGTGCGCCACCAACTGTCACGTGGACATTGAGGCGAGATCACAATGCAGCGGTTCAGTTCGTCAAACTGTTGGATCAGCTTTGGCGGTCCGTGCTTTTTGACTTTTGGCAACTCATCTCCACACTCGCCATATCCGTGCAAAAATAGCAGCAGAGGCCAACCGTTCTCGGGGGGCGTAGTCGAGGGTTCTTGCAGCAGGTAATCCAGTTGTTGATCACCAACCCGCTTACTCATTCGCTTCGAAACTTCTGCTGTGGTGGGTCGTGCGTTTTCCTGAGCGTTCACAGAAACGATAAACGCGAACATGCAAGCGATAAGAAATGGCGTGAAGTGAGGCATTGAGAGAGCGAGGGGGTGATGTGTGATTGGCAAGAACGAACGGTCAGTCGTCGTAAGTGTTGATTGTCTTGACCACGGACTCAATGTCGCCGTGTTCGACACGACTTCGAATGATGTCTCCGGGGCTCACCTGGGTTGGATTTTGGATGGTTTGGTCATCAGAGTCCAAAGTAACGCTGTAGCCTCTGGCTAAAACGTTCAGAGGCGACAAGGCAGAGAGTGTCGCTGCAGCTTTTCCCAGTTTGGCTTTATGCAGTGCCATCCGAGTAAACATCGCTTTCCTGCCTCGGGCGTCGAGTTCATCGAGTTGACGGAACCTGCGTTGCACAAGCTCATGAGGGCGTTTGAGAATGGACCGTGTCTGCAATGAATCGAGACGATTTTGTCGCGAGTTGATCGCGTTTCTGGCAGTTCTGTCCAGTCTCGCTCGCATGTCGTTCAGGCTTCGGACAATAAGGTCCCGGTCTGGTAATGCGCAGGTGGCACCATCGGTCGGTGTCAAAGCCCGCACATCGGCAGCAAGGTCACAGAGTGTGATGTCTACTTCATGCCCGACTGCAGAGACCGTCGGGATCTTGCACTGGGCGATAGCCCGAACTACTGGCTCCTCGTTAAAACACCAAAGGTCTTCCAGGCTTCCACCGCCGCGAGTGACAACCAAGGTGTCAAGCCGTGGGGTGATCTTTTGGGCGGTGCGGATTGCTTTGGCGATGGAGGCGGACGCACCCTGACCTTGAACAAGAGTTGGAATGATCAGGATTTCAACACCCGGCCAGCGTTGGGCAGCTGCCTTCAGGAAGTCGCGGATGGCAGCACCGCTTGGGCTGGTAACCACGCCCAGACGCCTTGGGAATCGTGGCAATGGTCGTTTGCGTTCGGCAGCGAATAGCCCCTCCGCGTTCAGCTTCTGTTTTAATTCAAGAAATGCTTGCTGTAATGGGCCAAGGCCCTGCGTCTGTACCTTACGCACAACCAGAGAGTAGGATCCGCGAGCTGCATAGACTTCCACATCGCCGAAGCAGAGTACTGACTGACCCTCCTTTAGCTGCGTGGTCATCCGGGCGGCGGTGCTACGCCAAATTACACCCCTGATTTGTGAATGTTCATCTTTCAGAGTGAAGTAAATGTGTCCGCTGCGTGGTCTGGTAAGATCTGAAATTTCACCCTCCACACAAATCGAGGGAAACGTGCCTTCGAGGATCGCTTTTACATGGCCCGTCAATTCACTGACTGAGACCGGTCTTGGGGGGGCAGAGCTCAACGCATCTTCTTTCAGTCAGTGGTGGCTCGGGATGGATCAATCATAGCCAATCGAGCAGGGCAGGTTCTGGGTGAGCAATCCGAATGAATTGGCGTCGCTGTTCTTGTTTGCGTCGAGGAACAATTCAGATGGGTTTGGGAAGGAATACGTGGCCACTCAGCACTCCCATGTTCCGCTGAATACTTCACTCGCGGGCCCGGTCATCATGACGTGGTTATCGGTTTCGTTCCATTCAAGCACAAGGTCACCCCCGAGTAGATGGTTCGTGATTCGTCGCTCGGTTCGATTCGTCAATACGCCAGCAACGCACGCAGCTGAGGCACCGGTGCCGCAGGCCCATGTTTCTCCCGAGCCACGCTCCCAAGTCCGCTGACGCACTTCGGTTGTCGATATAACTTCTACAAACTCGATGTTGGTTCGGTTCGGGAACCGTGGATCACACTCAATCTGAGGGCCGATATCAAGAACAACGTCATCGCTTGCGTCATCCAGAAAGACAATGCAGTGCGGGTTGCCCATCGAAACACAGGTCGCTTTGAAGGGTCGCCCTGCGAATTCAACTTCCAGATCGATCACGTGACCAGCATTCAAGAGCGTGGTAGGGATTTTGGGAGCCTCCAGCTCAGGAGTTCCCATATCGACGGTGACCTGCGAAACCTTCTGATCGGATCCCAAATGGAGGTCGATTGCAAGAATCCCGGCACCTGTCTCAATCGTAAGCGTGGGTTTCCGAGCGATGCCATGATCATGTACGTATTTGGCAACACAACGGATACCGTTACCACACATCTCCGACTCGCTGCCATCCGCATTGAACATTTGCATGCGTGCGTCAGCGATCTCGCTTGGATGAATCAGAATTAACCCGTCTGCGCCAACGCCAAAATGGCGATGGGAGATTTTGCGTGCCAGTTCAGAAGGCTTGTCTGGTGCCTTGTGGGTGAAACAATCTACGTATACGTAGTCATTGCCTGTCCCGTGCATTTTTGTGAATCTCATGCCGCCCATGTTACCTTGATTTACGATGCGCGGGAACCAAACTTCACAGGGCAAGTGTGTGGAGTTTCGAACCGAAGGTGGCCATGCCTGAGGCGTGGGCACCTTTTCTAGTGGTTGGTGAACAAAACGCGATGCGTGAGGGTTGTGCAAGGATACTGATACTACTTCGCGTAGGGATGGCTGGGACTCAAAGTCATTGGGTTGTCATTATCGATGGTTTGGTGCGAATATCATCCCGGGTCGGGACCCGCTTTGACCCGGGTCGGGACCCGCTTTGACGAGGATCCGCCCCGCGTCAATTTGGTGAATTTCGATTCCAGGTTGCTGTACCACTTTGCTCCGTTGGGAAATTGAAGGAGCAGCACAATGGTTTAACTCCTGTGCATCGGATTCGTTCGCAAGATAGGTTTCCTTGCGAGTCCAAATGCCAGGTTTGGGCTGTTTTGGTGGTTGACCGCTACTTCCCTGATTGGGTCGTGTACTCTACTGTTTGTACTTCGCATGAGCGAGTTTATTCCGCTTTCCACTGTTGAATGCAGCGAAGGTATCCATGGTTGATTTGAAGAAATACGTCCGTGATGTGCCGGATTATCCCAAGCCAGGAATCCTGTTTCGTGACATTACACCTTTGTTAGCAGACGCAGCGGCGTTGGAAACAGCGACGGAAGCCTTGGCAGAGTTGTTTGCGGGAGAGGAAATTGATGTGCTTGCTGCTGCAGAAGCACGTGGCTTCATATTTGCGGCCCCTTTGGCATTGCGATTGGGCGTCGGGTTTGTGCCGATTCGCAAGCCAGGCAAATTGCCTTACGACTCGCATCGTTATGCCTATGATCTGGAATACGGCAGTGATGAGTTGCAGATCCATACAGATGGAGTGCAGAAGGGGCAACGCGTTCTACTGATCGATGATCTGCTTGCGACCGGGGGAACCATGGAAGCGTGTTGCCGGCTATTGGAAAAGGCGGGAGCAGAGATTGTTGGATGTGCGTTTCTGATTCATCTCGTTGCTCTGGCTGGCGAGCGTAAGATGGAACCCTATCGGTGTCGATCGGTCTTGAGTTACAGCGGCGAGTGAGTCTCGTTGCAATTGCTATGTGCGTTGTTTGCCTAGCTAACGCTTGACGACGAGAGCACCCTAAGTAAGTAGCGGCGTTTGTCAGAGCCGCTACCGACGGTCAGGCTGGCGTCGTGCTGTTCTCGCGGCCTTCTGATCATGTCTGCAGGTGGTTCAGCGACAGCGGATCGGTGGGTTTACAAGCCTTGATTCGCTCGTCGATTAAAGGGTTTCCTGGAGCATCTGGGGGCAATTAAGCTGCGAATCGCTTTCCGCAGCGGTAGCAGTATTCAGCATCTTCACGCTGACCCAGAGCGTTGCATTGATCGCAGGGAGGGGCTTGTTCGTTTGCCCGTTGATGCTGCTGGATGAATTCCGCACTCACGAATGTGGATGGCACAATGATCAAACTGTAACCTAGCAAAATCAGTAAAGCTGAGATGACTTTGCCAACGGCGGTTTTGGGGACAACGTCTCCGTAGCCTACCGTGGTCATCGTGACGATTGCCCAGTACATTGCCTGGGGGATGGATGTGAACTGGCTTTCTGGTCGATTGGCAATTTCGCGAATCGAGGTTACGACATCGAGCTGCTGCTGGAATTGCGTCTTGCTTTTGCTGGATGTCGCCGTCTCAACTTTATCCTGCAGTTTGTCAACCACCTCATTTAGGTCGACCGCCCCCACCATCTTCAGAATGGCATCTGGGCCGGTGTCAGCCAAAAAGGCGTTGTCGTTGTATTCATCCTGAGCCGCCAGGTATTCGGATGGCGTAAGCAGTTTGTTGAGCGGCAGCGGAGTCGTGCCGCGATCCAGAACAACGTATTCATCCTGGTCAATGATCTTTTCGATTGATACAGCATCGATGTTCAAGACGAGTGCCAGGTCGTTGACGGGTTCGTCCATGATTCCTTGCGAGTAGGTCTCAATGTGGTACATCAGTGTGCCACTGATGGTCACTGCTACGAGAACCACGGCGACGAACACGATGATCTTGTCACGTACTTTCCAAATCGCCGAAGCAAGTTCGTCAGCCTCGTTCATCATCCGCCAGAGCTTAAGCACACGGAAAACCCGGAGCAGTCGCACGCTTCGGATGATCACGAAGGAACGTGATGAGGTTCCGATGAAGTAAGTGACGTAGGAGGGCATGATGCTCAGTAGGTCAATCAACCCCCAAAAGCTAAAGACGTAACTGAGCGGCCTGCGCACGCAATACAGTCTCAGCACGTACTCAATGGTGAACAGGATCGTCAAAATCCATTCCGCGATGTCGAAATATTTGAGAAGCTGCGGTTGTTGAGTGATGCCGGGAACGGTTTGCAATGACTCGATCGTAATGCTGGCTAGAATTGCGACCAGCAAGCCGATGTCAAAACCACGCCCCGCGGAGGTCTCTGCCTCAAAAATAATGTCGTAAATACCACTACGGACATTCGTTCCCTCTGGTCGAAGACTTTCGCGGCGGCGTTGAGTGCGATCTGGATTCGGTGACATCGGGTTGTGATCGTTTGTAAGCGAAGCCATATGGCTAATGAAGTGTTTCTTGATAAAGCCGAAGTCCCTGGTCGGGATTGTAAGCGGCGCTGGAGAGGAAAGGTCAGAGACTGCTGCGGAGGTGCTTCGATCCACGGTAACTTTGATTGTTACGCAAGAGTTGAGTTGACCGCAGGTGAACCAGCTCCGAGGATTAACCTTCGATCTTACAACGATACTCCATTCGCCTTCCATAGACATCCTCTAAAAACGAATAGCAGCCATACATCGTGTCAAAATGGTGGGATTGGTGGAGCTCGAAGAAGGTTGCAAGGCAGCACCAGGGCGGGCTAGTTGCCGCTGAAGCCCTTGTTGCCTGCAGGGTGCACCGATGGGAGATCAGAGCTTGGTGCCATTGCGAGAAACCCGAGAGTCAGTGCCTCTTGCGATACAAGTAGTGATCCCCAAGCGGTAATTCGGCTAGAGTGGTTTCAGCGAACTGGTAGCCTCATCCGCCGTTGGAACGCAATCGGAAGCAACGAGATGCCATGGTGCTCTTTTCACAGTGGAGGCCTGCCCAGCCTTAGCTAAGTTCCAGTTCCGTTCTAAGGAATAAGGGATGTAGGGCAACGGTGGAGGACGCCGGTGACGATGTGTTTTGGCCTGAGCGAGTATCCAAAGGCAATGTTTGTCCCTCTGTGTTAAGCCTGGCTTCTATTTGCCGCCGATACTGGACTTTTGCTTTCATCGGGTTCGACTTTGGAAGTCGGCCCGGTAGCTTCGATTGTTCTGGTGATGACGTGAAGAATGGTCGGTTCGATTGGGTTCCAGTGCCGTCACCAGTCCGTTCGCAAAGTCGTGTTGCCTCCAGACGCATGCTGACCAGTCAGAAACTTTGAATGGAGGTGTCCGTTCAGCGACATGGGGGTGCGGGATGGATGAAATTGAATGCTGCCCTGTTGGGAGGATCTTACCCGTATGTCACGTTTTGCATCTATCCATTTATTGATGAGCCAAAATTGCAGTGTGCCGCTACCTCATCATGAAGGGATTACCAGAGAGTTCCCAGTGGTTTCGGTTGACGCATCAGTTGCGTCCATAGCTGTTCACCGGGATCATCTGCTGCTGTGGCAGATAGCAACGTTGAAATAGCAAGAGTTCTGGCAGATTCGTGATTAACGCGTTAAATCACTCCGGTTGGGTGCCGGAGGTGAAATTGTGAGGTAGGGTTTGATGGACTGTTTGCATGATCCGGCTTGGGCGGGCCGCGGGCGCGTTCATTGCGGCTCGCGAGAGAACGCGGCGAACGCGTCAGAGGGATTGACTGACAGAATGACGAAAACCCATGAAACACGCTTTTATCGCTGCGCTGTGCATGAGGATAATGCCGAGGCGGTGTTATGCAATCGTCGGCGTCGGCTGGATGCTCGCGTGCAGGAGATTTCGATTGATGGATTCACGGTGTTGCTCCGCCGTCAAGACGCAGAACGTCTTACCGCCGGGCGTCCTTGGCGTCTCGAGTACAGTGGTGCAACCGTGGAAGTCGACGGTGAGTGGTTTCGTGATTCACCGGATGGGAATGTTCAGATAGGATTACGAAGACTCCGCGATTTGACCAAACTCGATTCAACATCCGGGTCTGTTTTATCACGAAGGAGACCAACCTCCGTTCGTGAATCTGGACACTCTGGTTTGATCTTTAGCGGCTTGCTGCTGACTGTCTTCCTCATCCTCGCCATGCCAGGGGTCGGTGATGCACTGGGGACTGCCCCCAGGATCGAATCTGCCATCCTGTCGATATGGTCAGCATTAGGCAATCTGATCCGAGGGATCAAATGAGGAAAAATAACAATGGAATGAAGGTGGCAGCTTAATGCTCGGACGCCTCGGGTTGTAAGCTTTGCATCTTTTTTCGCACGGTGTCGAGCATCATTTCGACGACAGTTTCGAACGTGAGGCCGTCACTGTGAATGATAACTGCGTCGTCGGCAGGCCTTAATGTACCCCGAGGCCGCCCTCGATCCTCGGCATCACGACGATTCTGTGCTTCGAGAATCTGTTCGAGGGGGATCGGACGCCCTAGGTCAGCAAGCTGTTGGTGACGGCGTTTGGCTCGTTCAGCAGGCGATGCGGTCAAGAAAAGTTTGCATTCAGCGTGAGGAAATACATCAGTGCCCTGATCCCGGCCTTCTGTGACAATGTTCTGACATTCGGCAATACGTCGCTGTTGATCCGACAGTGATTCTCGGATCTCTGGGATATCGGCGATGTGCTTAATGGAATCCGTCACTATCGGGGAACGTATTTCCTGCGTCACGTCGTCCCGATCCAGTAGCAGTCGGGTGTCTTGCCATTCAATGGTGGCTCTCTGGGCGTGGGAAATTAAAAGTGCTGTGTCAGCAAAGTCAATCTGTTTTCGGATGGCCCCCAGAGTGACCGCCCGATACATGGCACCGGTGTCGAGAAAATGAAAACCGAGTGTATCTGCAAGTTGCCTCGCGATCGTACTTTTGCCAGCGCCCGCTGGTCCATCGATGGTCACAATCATTTTGTTGGCTTGGATCGAGAAGATTCCTGGATCAATTCGTCGATGTTCTTTGACAGGTCTCGCAATGCCTGGTCAATCGACTCCCGTGTGGCAGGAGCATCCACGATCTTCGTACTTGTATCAAGATGGGGAGAGCGGATTTCCTCAGCAGAGAACGCGTTGCGAAACCTCTTCAAGTAAAATTGCTGCGTCAAGAACGTCAGTGTTTCGTTAATGTTCCCCGTTTGTTGGCTTGTTCCCGATGCAAATGGTCGTGCGTCAAACTCAGCCAACACTTCAGCCGGAGTTTGTGCTGCACCACGACTGATGCCGATACGCAACAGTTGGTCGAGCGTGCGAGCGTAAAAGTCAATTGAGGGACGCATGATTTTGCGTTCTCGTTGACGTTGCATGCGGCGTTTAATCCATTTGGGCACGGGCGCTCGGAATAAAATAACGGCGATCAAGGTAAGGATGAAACCGAAGATGGCGGCAGGCACTGAAAAAATGCTCGTGTTTCTGCCTTTGTCAGACAGCAGAGTTCCATTTCGCAATTTTTGCATGGTAGTACTGAGCCATGACACAAATTTGTCGTAGGAACTGTTCATGGGCGCGATGCCTCGCCCCATGAGCGACGTTTCCTGACGGCTTCGATCCATATCGACTACATAGTCATCCCAAACATTTTGCGCTACGTCGAGAACCTGCGTGACTCGGCTAGGTTGATTGGAGAGGGCGCTGACCGACGGCGTTGGATCGAGCCGAAGCCAATATTGCTTGGACGACGGTTGTCCAAAAACATTACGATTTGGATCCAATTCCCCACGATCAAGAAGAGCCTCGACCCATGCATGCGCGTGAAGTTGTCGGGCCACATACTGGTGCGAGATATCGTTGTACTCGTCGGTCTTGTACCCTACAACAATCCGGGATGGAATACCTTGGCTGCGTAGCATCATGGCCAGGGCAGCAGCGAAGTATTGACAGTGCCCTCGCTTGTCTACAGAAAGGAACTGCTCGAGGGGATCCAGCCCGGGAACGGATTCGGCATTCAAATCAAGCGTGTATGAAAAGTCTGTTGACGTTGCGAGATAACGCTCGAGTGATTTCGCGAGCTCGTAATCGCTGGGAGGGGTGTTTGCATCTGTGCTGGCAAAGGGCTTTGACAGCACAGCCGCACTTGGGATTGCGTCAATGTCGTACTCGTGAAGAATTGCCTCGTAATCTTCAATCTGGCTTTCTTTTAGCAGCACGTCTGTCGACGTGCTGCTCGTTCGCATGGGTTGTAAGGCCGAGTCGCCGACGGCAAATCGTGCCAGCAAATCCGTCTGCAACCCGTCTTTGAAAGTATGGCTTGCGAATTTGTAACGAATGCGTGGATACTGCTTGAGTATGGCCTCGGACTTTCTGACCAAGGTCCAGCGGTCAGGTAAATGTGCAACTTTCTGGTTGAACCCGACGCGGTGATAAGGCGCGGGAGCGAACAGCGATGGCGATCGCATATCACTGCAGGTCACATCAAAATCGGTAACGTCGTAAAAGTTGGTTTCGGAGGCTCTGGTGGGACTTGCTTCGGGAGGAAGCGGTTGACCTCTGGATAAACGGCCCATGGGTACTGCGGACCAGTACGCTGAATTAACACCGCGGCGACTGGGCAGCACGTCGTAACGCTCCAAAACTCTTCCGCGAAAGTACAAATCGCCAACAATCTTGTACGGCTTGCCGGTTCTGCGGTCCGTGATTTTCGCTCGCAAAGCAATTGCTGGGTTTTGTTGCATTTTGCCAATCTGTTTCAGGTTCACTTGGTCATTGAACCCAACCAAGGCGTTCCCGCGGCTGGTTTCTCGAGAAGCATTGGTGGTACGCGGTAAAAGGTAAAAAAATACTGCGGCCAACAAAATCACTGACGGCCCAACACTCAGGATAGCCAAGGTGGGCATGCGTCCCGCGGCATCTGCCAATGACTGTGCGGCGTCATGCGATGTAACCGTGATGCTCGGTTCAGGTACAAAGGCTTTTTTTCCACTGGGAGGCGATGTTTCAGGATTCAGACCGTCAAGACTGCTGAGACCTTCAGATGCTGAGACGACGGCCAACAGCGAGAGTGCAAAGGCGGCAGTCAAGCAGAGCGGAACCATCAGGATCCCAAAACCAATGGTGTTCCCAAACACGGCAGCCACCACCAAATCGAGGAGGCAGAAAACCCCTAATTGTTCAAAGATACGCCGGTTCTTTTTTTGCAGCATTAGAATTGCTTGCACCAATACCAGCAGTTCGGCAACAGCTGCCAAGGTCGTATCGGAATTGCCTGCAACTCCGTCGTTGGGCGATTTGAGCGGCATCAGGATGTCGCTGGTGCAGTAGACAGCTGTTACCGCCATGGCTGCGTAGGCGATGATCGGTGGCAGTGAGAACAACCGTAGCCAATCAACGAAAATATATCCAAAGATTGCGAAAAAAATTGCGATCACGGGTGTTGTTTGGTGCTCACCGGATAACAACAGCACCAAACCGCCCAAGCCTGTTAACACGGCAAAGTAAAGCTTCAGCCGTTCGTAAATCTTGTAATTGACGTTTTGGGATTCTCCCTCCGGTAACGATGCTTTTCCGCTCATGAGTCAGGACGCTCCCTCGGATGATCGGTTGCCGTGACAAGTTCCTCATTTTGAGACTGTGATGTCATGCCGGATTTCTGCGCGATCGTCGCCGCGGATGTGTCTTCCGATCCTGACCGCACTTGTTGGGGGTCATCCGTTACGATTTGCGGAGCCGCTTTGGGGGAGTCTTGTCGCGAGGAAGCCACCCATCGATCGAGCTCACGGCTGCTCACATTAATCCATCGAAAGCTGCCTGTTCGCATCCATGGTGCGAAACATCCTGGTAAACCATGGTCTTCTGCACTGGCCTCTTCCAGAGATCGGGGACTGAGTACCAATAAGTCCTGCCCACGTCCGACGATTTGTGTTGACTTCGCGATGGCCGCTGTGATGTCCGGCTGTGAAGAGGGTTTCAATTCGGCCAGTAACTCTAGCATACGGCGTTTTCCGGCCGTTGATCCACCACCAATCACAGCGCTGGATTCCGTACCAGCACAAGCAAGCACCATCCTATTGGACGGTGATGAGGATAGATGTGTCAAGAAAGTGGCAGCAAGGCTGATTGCCAGTTCCACGTTATCATCGGCTGCTTGATCTCCGCAAAATGCATCGACCAAAATGCAGGTGTCGAACCTACGCTGTTGCTCAAATTGGCGTACTGCTGGTTCGCCCAATCTAGCGGTGGTGCGCCAGTGGATCCACTTGCGACTGTCTCCCGTCTGCCACTCACGTAATCCAAAAAAATCACCTTCGACGGACCCACTCTGTCGCGCAGTGGTTGATTCCCCACCGCTGCGACTTGCAAGTCGGGTTTCCCAACGACTTCTAAGCTGTAAAAGTGAGGGAAAGACGTGCAGCTCGTCTGTTTCATCGCTGTATTGACGTGAACTGAAAAGTGAAAACGGAAAGGTGGTCATCAGTGCTATCGGCCCGAACCGATAGCGGCCACGTTTGGTAAATAGGCAATCACAGTAAGTGATCTGCGTTTGTTCTGGGTTCAGCTTTCCTACACCACTGATCGCAACACTCTTGGCACTTCCGGACAGAGATTCAATTTCGTCTTCTACACGTAACGTCCAGATCGCAATCAGTCGGCTGACGTTTGTAAAGCGATAACGAAGCCGAAAAGACTCCCCGGCAAACGCCTCACGGGGAAACCGACGACGGATACCCACGCACTCGGCTGACTTGCGAGACCATCGCCATTGCATCAACAGAGCTCCGAAAATCAAGGCGGCAAGAATCAAAAGCAGATTTGATGTACGCCATGCACCACCGAACATCGCGAAGGCACCGACGAACAGGAAGTGGAACCCAAGTTTCGTGAGACGGTGTTTCCTTTTGGTATCGCTTTGGGCTGTCGCGGGCAAACACTTCTCCTTTATGGGTTCCAGTAGTGTTCGGGTGATCCAAGACTGAATTGATGAATGCAGCAAGGCCCGTGAGAAAACGGAGTCTTGAATGTTTAGATAGGAATGGGGATTTGCTGGATGACGTCGGATAACTCGGCTTCGACTTCACTTCGGTTCGCGCCTTGGAAAATGCCCCTAGGAAGGACTCGGTGAGCAAGGCAAGGAATCGTCAGTTCTTTCACATCATCGGGGGTTACATAATCGCGACCCTCCGTGATGGCCCGTGCTTGGCATCCACGATAAAAACTCAGCGCGCCGCGGGTACTAACGCCCACTTGAAAACCATCATGCTGCCTTGTGGCCTCGACAATATTGAGCAGGTAATCAACGAGAGTTTCGTCAAATTTTACTTCCCGCGCCGCTAGTTGGGCTGCTAAAAGTGCATCGGTGGTAACGACTGGCTTCAGTTGATCAACAGGCTCCCCGTCACGGTGCGTCTGCAGCACGGTGCGTTCAATTTCGCGTTTGGGATAGCCAATCGATGTTCTCAGCAGAAAGCGATCCAGTTGGCTTTCGGGGAGCGTGTAAGTTCCCTCGTATTCGAAGGGGTTTTGCGTTGCAACGACGATGAATGGTTGTGGGAGTTCGTGGGTGGTTCCATCGACAGAAACACGACTCTCACTCATGGCTTCCAGAAGAGCAGATTGGGTGCGTGGTGGGGCACGATTGACCTCGTCTGCCAGAACGACATTGGCGAAGATCGGGCCCGGACTGAACTCAAACTCGCGAGTGTCGCTGCGGTAAATGACACTGCCTGTGATGTCGCTGGGCAATAGATCCGGAGTGAACTGAAGCCTGGCGAAATAACCTTCAATGCTTTGGGACATCGCCTTGGCAGCCAGGGTTTTTCCAACACCCGGTACGTCTTCCAGCAACACATGCTCGCCAGCAAGTAAACAGGTTACCAGTAATTGAACAATTTCTGGTTTGCCGAGCACCACGCTTTCGATATTACTTTGCAGCAAACGTGAGGTTTCAAACGCATCCTGCGACATGATCTAATCGAGCCTGTTCGAGAGGTGAAGATTCGGTGAGATAAGATACACAGGTTGCGATGCACGCACCGCAGTCCGTACTGCCTGAGGTAATATGGTATCGAGTGCAGGACGCCGGTTCTATCCGGGGATAAAGTAGGCGGGTTGCTTGGGCGGTCGAAACACCCTGCAGTACTGCGTCGGTGAACCACCCCCGTCACTATTTTAACAATGTTTTCCTCAATTCACTCGCTTTTGTGTGCATCGCCCAGCTTGTTGATGGAAAAATGTGCGAGTGAGGTGATCGCGGGCTCTTAGTTGTTTCACGGTCGCGTGTGGAAATTCCCCGCATTCACCGCCGCGTGATGGTTGTGTTCCCGGCGTTGCTGGCAACTTCGTTTGCTAGTTCATTGCATTGCGTTAACAGCGGGATGTCGGAGGCTGAGCTAAGCCTCGTTGGGGGGACTTCTCACGCTTTGACTGATTGATGGTGAACGCAAGTGGGCAACGCAAAAGTAGTGTGAACGCGTGAAAAAATTCCGGCACGCGGGATATGCAAGAGTGATCCGATTCTTGCGCGGGCCGTTATATGATTTCGGACATTTGGAATCGGAATGTGTCGATCTTGTTCAACGCCGTAACTTAAGACGCCGAAATTTAAGACGCCGTAACTTCAGCCATTGCCCCATCAATCCGGCGACCCGCGGAGTCAGACGCGTACGATTGAATTGATCACCTAGTTTCCTTAACGCTTCTGCGTGGGTTGGGTACGGGTGAATGGTGCTGGCAATCCCTTTCAGGCCGATACCATTCTTCATGGCAACTGTAATCTCGCTAATCAAGTCGCCCGCATGGGGTGACACGATGGTTGCGCCAAGGATCGTGTCTTTACCATGCGGCACGATGACTCTCACGAATCCTTCGGTTTCACTTTCGAGGATTGAACGGTCGACATCCGAAAAGCGTACTTCATAGCAGTCGGTACGGATGTTTTGAAATTCAGCTTCATGAGGATACATTCCCACATGTGCTACCTCAGGCGAAGTGTAGGTTGCCCACGGAATTAAAAGCGAGCTCACTTTTTGGCGGCCAAGAAACAAAGCATTTTGGATCACGACTCTTGCCATGAAATCTGCGGCGTGCGTGAACTGGTATTCTGATGCTACGTCACCTGCAGCGTAAACATGGCGATTCGTGGTTTGTAATTTGTCGTTGACTGTAATTCCAGTGGTGGGATCGTACTGAATTCCTGCTGCATCGAGTCCCATGCCCTTTACATTCGGGACGCGTCCCACTGCGCTCAGGATTGCATCGCAATCGAGGGTACGCGTGCCATTGTGGTCTTTGATCGATACTTTTTTGTTGCGACCGTCTTGCGACAACCCGACAACTGCTGTGTTTGTGCAAATTTGCACACCGTCACGCTGCAGGGAATCACTGACGATGGCAGATGCATCGGGCTCTTCACGCGGCAATACCCGTTCCGAGCGTTCCACCTGCGTCACTTGGGAGCCCAGTTGGGCGAAGGCTTGGGCCAGTTCACATCCAATTGGGCCACCTCCGACCACGACCATTCGTTGCGGCAACTCCGTGAGAGAAAATACAGTTTCGTTCGTCAGGACGTCTGTATGTTCTGAGCCTGCTATGTCGATTTTGGCCGGGCGTGCACCACTCGCGATTACCGCTTTGCTGAAGCTGAGTGTGGCTTTATCGACTTTGACCTGATCCTCGCTAAGAAATTCACCATGGCCCATGAAAACATCGACTCCTGCGGAGCTGAAACGCGCTGCTGAGTCGTGAGGACTGATGTCAGCTCGTAGCTTCCGAAGGCGAACCATGATTTCAGGAAATTGGACCTCAGGTGTGCCGGGTAACTGGATTCCCAATGTCTCGGCTCGTCGCAGGCTCTGAACGAAGCGGCCAACGCTGAGCATGGCCTTGGAGGGAACACAGCCCACATTCAGGCAATCGCCGCCGAGGAGCTCACGTTCAATCAACGCAACCTTGGCGCCTAGGCCTGCTGCACCCATCGCTGAAACTAAACCGGCAGTACCGCCGCCAATCACAATCAGATTATATCGACCGGTTGGTGTCGGGTTTTGCCAATCTTTCGGATGTACATTTGATTCCAATGCTTGATTGAATGCGTCGTAGGGCTGCAGTTGGGCAAGCTTGGACATGGTTGGGTTCAGTTAGGGTTGGGGCGAGCTCAGTAGCGTTCTTCTAGTCCAGGGCTTCACTCCCGGTCTAGTGTATCTTGAGCTGAGATATGAAGCCGAGCGTGATATTCATGGGCTCGAGGGGGTTGTCCCTCGACCTATCCACTTCAGGAGTAGTTTGACAAGCAGTGGAAAAGTACCAAGCAATGCAAAGGCAATGAAAATCTGTAATAGCTGCTGCGGTGACAGCACGGCTGCGGCTCCCTGTTCTGCCAGTTGACTCAGGTTCGGGACACTGGACCCAGCGTACACGTATACCGCTGTGCCTGGCAGCATTCCAAGTTGGCTGACCCACCAATACGTTCGCGTCGATAGTGGCGTCAGTCCCATGACCAGGTTGATCACAAAAAAAGGAACAACGGGAATCAAACGCAACGTAAATAAGTAAAATGCTCCATCGCTCTTGAGGTGCTGGTTGAATGTCTGCAAGCGATCACCAAACTTTTGCTCAATGCTGCCCCGCAATAAGTAGCGACTTGTGAGGAATGAGATGGTTGCCCCTGCTGTTGAAGCAAAACTGACTAGAATTAGCGTTGGACCAAATCCAAAGTACCAGCCGTACAGAAGTGTGAGTGGAGCCGCACCGGGAAGAGACAGGCCAGTCACCATCACATAAATGAAGAATGCGACACCGAACACGAGCACTGGGTACTGCTGTTGGAATTCTCGAAGCTGGGTCTCCTGAGTCGCCAAGTAGTTCAGCTTCAAATAGTCGCCAAACTGCCACGCTGATCCGCCTGCAATGCCGGCAATGATGATCAGAATCAACAGCTTGCGGTACTTTAGCAGAGTCGTACGGCGTGCGGCATGCGGTGACGTAACGCTCTCAACAGTCTCGCCGGCACGATGCCCAACGTCGGTGTGGATCCGGCTTTTGCCAGATTTGGGCTGTTGCGGTGTTCCCTGCGTCATGTCGGCGATGGAGTGCGGTTTGGATTGCGAATCGAACCCGGGTCATGTGCGAACAATCTATCTTTTGATCGATCTACATGCAGCCGAGTGATATTAATGATGGGGAGATCGTACCATCCTGCTGTCACGCAGTCATGAAAAATCCTCGTTCAACCGTAGGCATGTTTAAAGAAAGAACACAAGCAAACTTCTGTGAGCCAATGATTCACATCAGTTTGGTTAGGTGCAGTTGCGCCCGAATGTCAATGCTGCCAGAGCGGGGATGTGGCCTGCACTCAATGGAGTTGTCAAAACCAAGGACGCTGGTCTTCGTGCATTGGCATGAAAGGAGTTGCACAAACCGTGCAACTCCCTTTGGTCTGCTTTTCTGATGTTGCTTGCTCCCGTCTGGATTGAGAATGCAACATTATTTGTCCGCGGACCAACGATTACCAAATGCGAACGCGATCTTCTGGTTTCAGATACAAAGCATCAGTGGGTTTGATTCCAAACGCTTCGTACCAGGCGTCCATATTTCGCACGATGCCATTCACACGATATTCGCTTGGGCTGTGCGGGTCTGTTACTAAACGCTTCAGCAGTTCCGGCTCCCGGTAAAGTCTTCGCCAGATTTGTGCCCAGCCAAGAAAGAAGCGTTGGTCGCCTGTGAGTCCATCGATGATGGGTGCTTCTTCGCCGTTCAAAGACAGTCGGTAAGCTTTGTAGGCAACGCCCAGGCCACCAAGGTCGCCGATATTTTCGCCCAAGGTCAGCTTTCCGTTGACGAAGTTTCCTTGCACGGGCTCAAAAGCATCATATTGAGATACCAGCCCTTTTGCTCGTCTCTCAAATTCTTCGCGGTCGGTTTCCGTCCACCATTTTCGCAGATTGCCTTTGCCATCGTATTTGCTGCCTTTGTCGTCGAAGCCATGACTCAACTCGTGGCCAATCACGGCTCCGATGGCTCCGTAATTCACAGCATCGTCAGCTTCCATGTTGAAGAAGGGTGGCTGCAGAATGGCAGCAGGAAACACGATTTCATTCATGACAGGGTTGTAATAAGCATTGATTGTTTGTGGAGTCATGTGCCACTCATTGCGATCAATCGGACCACCCAGCTTCTTTAACTCCTCTTTTGTCTCGAACTTCGCCGATGCCAAAAGGTTGGCGGCAAGGATTGGAGACTGAATCTTCAGGCCTGTGTAGTCTTTCCATTCGTCGGGGTATCCAATCTTGGTCGTGAACATCGACAGCTTTTCGAGTGCTTGCTTCTGAGTTCCCTTGCCCATCCAGTCGCGGGTGGTGATCCGCTCGGCAAACGCTTTCTTGAGGTTCTCAACCAGCTCGTTCATGCGTTGTTTGGCAGCAGACTTGAAGTACTTTTCAACATAAAGCTGGCCTACCAACTCACCTAGGACGCTACTGGTGACATTGACACCTCGTTTCCACAAAGGCTCTTGCTCGGTGACGCCGCTGATGGCAGTGGAATGAAACTGGAAATGTCGCAACTCCAACTCCTCTGTGAGGCTGCTCGAGTAGCTGTCGATCACTTGCAGACGTAAGTAGTTTTTCCAGGTTTCCAAGTCGACCTCGGTGAACAGCTTGCCTAATTGCTCAAGGTAACTGGGTTGTCGGACCACAAACTCTTTCTGCTTTTTCAGTCCGGATGCTTTTGCGAATGCAGTCCATGGGAAATCACCCAGCAGGACCTGCATCTCTTCAGGGGTCTTTTTGTTGTAGGTCTTTTCCGGATCACGATTCTCCGTCTTGGTCCACTGCTTTTCAGCAAGGCTTCGCTCAAGGTCAAAGATTGCTTTGGCTGTGGGCTCAGGGGTGGTCGCACCTGCTACTGCAAGCATATCAGCCACGTAGACAAGCAGTTCTGTACGAAGCTTTTGGTAACGCTCGTCGTCTTCGAGGTAGTAATCACGATCGGGCATCGTCAACCCTGACTGGGTGACATAGACAGTGTACTGGTCACTCTTGCGTGCATCAGCATTGATGTACGGCGCAAGGGGACCATATACACCCGAGTTCATCAGGATACCGAGGGTCGTTGCTAAGTCTTCAACCGACTTGATTTTGTTGATTTTTCTAAGCAAAGAGCGGATGGGTTTGATGCCTGCTGCATTACGGCCTTTCGTGTCGAGCACCGACTTGTAAAGGTCTCCGACTTTTTGAGCCGCTGTGCCGGGCTCGGCTTCCGATGCTGCAGCTTCCTCGATCAAGGAGCGTACTTCCGAGCGGGTCTTGTCATCCAAAACCGTGAAAATTCCATAATTCGATTTGTCACCCGGGATGTCGGTTTTGTCCAACCACTTCTGATTGGCATGCCAATAAAAGTTTTCGCCCGCCGCGATCTCGGGGCTGAACAGGGTCTTGTCGATACCCGAGACTTTGCCGCCATCAGATTTGGGTTCTGCTGCACGTGACACAGCAGGTGGCAGGAAAGTCAACAAAGCGACAATCAGTAGAGAATGTTTGAACACGATGCTTCGGTTGGGTTGAAAGGTCGAGTTTGAAATTTCAATGATGAAAGTTTGCCGGACAGTGGCGGCGACCACGCCTGAAAATCAATGCTGGCATTTGCAGGCCGCCATTGCTCTCCCTGGGCGTTCGCCTCACCAGCTGAACCGACTTTTTCTAATGCAAGTCAACAAAAATGTATCAACAGCATTGGTCGACCAAGTGAGTAAACCCAGCGGGTTGGTGATTCAAGCGTCCACGCTCGCCATGCGGATGCTTCACTCCTCACTCGTCGTCTCCCTATCCTACGATCTTCTCGTCGGTGTGTTAACTGCCCGGGGGGTGTGGTGGGCAACTTATGACACGTTCAAGCTTGCCCCGGGATTCCAGCACGCCCATGCGGCAGCTTTTTATCTGCAAGCTGGGTCAGGCTACACCGGATGGATCAACTGAATACCCGGTAAATAACAGTCCCCAAACGGAAGACGCAGTAGTGAGTCAGGGCGATGCGTCTCCATCATGTTTCAGCAGAGACCGTTGTTGGCTCATTGTTGACCGAAGTCATTGATCTCCGACGTTGCAACGATTCGCCTGCCGGGGGAATGGGCGGCTTCGGGGGGCAGGGCAGAATGGCTGGGGTGACTTCACCAAGTCGGCGTGGCGCGGCCAATGCTCCTGGTTCCGAGCATCCGTGTGCTGGGCATCCGTCTGCTGGGCACTGCGATGTCTACCGTCCTATCGCCATTCGCTGCACCAGTCCTTTGTGTGGACCCCACTTCGGATCCGCCATTCTCGCAACTCGTTCAGCATTTCATCTTTCATGTTCTTATTCGCTGGATCGTCCCATAGGTTATTCAACTCGTCGGGATCAGCGACCAAATCGAACAATTGCCCGTGGGGTTCATCTAGAAAATGAACCAGCTTGTGAGTTTTACTGCGTACCATCGTCATGAATTCACATCCCGTCAGTACTGCGTCTTTGACCTGCTCGCAGTAAACATATTCTCGACCCGCAAAATCGTCTGTCGTTTTAGGATTTAGCGCGGGGTTCAGGGACGTTGCTTCCCAGTCGTCCGGTGGTGTGATCCCAGCCCACTCGAGGATGGTGGGGCCGAGGTCCATCTGCTGAACCATGGATGAGATAACGCGGGAATCCCCAAATTTGCCTGGCGCCCATATGATCATCGGGACGCGAGTGATTTGTTCGTACATGGTCCACTTCTGGCTATGCCCGTGGTCGGTCAGGCAATCACCGTGGTCACTGGTAAAGATCAAGATCGAGTTGTCCAGATAACCTTTGCGTTCCAAGGCATCAACGATCTCACCGACCTTCTCATCGATCATCGTGACGTTAGCCAGATAATAAGCCCGCTGTCGATGTCGTTGCTCGTGGCTAGGCTTCAAATCCATGATCACCGAATCATGATCGATCTCTTGGTTGTGAACACGCAGTTCCTTTAATGCTGGGGGCTGGCTGGCCAGTTCCTCTTCTGTCACTTCCAACAAAGGAAGCTCTTTCTGCAGGTAAGGCTCTGCGTAGCGTTGGATCGGATCATAAGGTGGATGTGGACCCGGAAACCCGATTTGCAAAAACAGGGGTTTCATCTTGGGCTTGTTTTCGATCCACCAAGTCGCCATGTCGCCCACGAACACATCAGGATGTGTGTCCTCGGGCAACTCCCATTCGAAAGCTCCCAAGGCGGAGTCGTAATCAGATCGCTTGCGGTATTGTTCGCGCTGTTGTTTTACCAAGCCTCGATAACGCAGCGCGCGATCCCATTCATCAAAATAGTAACGGCCTTCCAGATAACGGTCTTTGTTTTCCACCACAAAGCGTTCATGGAACCCCAATTCGGTTTGAAAAGGCCACGAATGCATCTTGCCAATGTTGGTGCAGTAGTAGCCTGAATCATTCAAATACTGAATCCAACTTCGACGCCACGAATCGGCATTCTTCAGAATACCCGTCGTATGGGGATAGTAGCCTTTGAAAAGACTGGCGCGGGCTGCTGCACAGGATGCTGCAGTCACATGACATTGTTCGAATGAAATACCCTCGCGTACCAGACGATCTAAATTGGGTGTGTCCATGTGGTCATAGCCCAGACCAGCGATCGTATCGTACCGCTGCTGGTCCGTAATAATGAAAATAATATTGGGACGATCATCATTTGGGACGGGTTGGTGGACGAACATGAATTGTTATCTACCTTTCGGGCGTGCGTGTTGGCGGTAGTGCGCTGGTGCGAAATCCGTTCTGATAACTTAGAGCGTCGAAGCCAATCGAAACAGCTGACTGGCAGGCCGGAAAAATAGTGTCACGCAATCAAGAAGAAATGCCTGGCAAGCGTCGAACACCTGCGGTGATTCGCAAATACCCTACCCGGTGGTTGTGGAATTACGCCAAATCGGGCTCAAATTTTGGATCGTTTGCCGGTGAAAATGATGACTCCTGAGTCCATCCGTTGGCTGGCATATCCTGAAGCAATCACAGGTGCGGTGACTTGTCCATGCGTTGTTAGCACATGGGTAACTGGTGGTGTTTTTCACCGATGCGGGATAACATACGGATCACAAGAGCCGGCACCTGAACGCTTGGTGCGACAGAAAAAGAGTGGATCACGAAAACAAACCGTCATGACAGATTTCTTTGACTCCCGATATCCTTCGATCGAGCATCTTCGCCAACGAGCCAGAAAGCGGATGCCTCGCTTTGCGTTTGAATATCTTGAGGGTGGTTGTTTTTCTGAGGTGAATCTCCAACGCAATACCGATGAAATCCGCCAGATCCAACTTCGGCCTTATTACTTGCGTGATTATGCGGGGTCGAATCTGGACACCGAGTTGTTTGGGCAAACCAGAAGTGCGCCGTTCGGTATTGCTCCGATTGGGTTGCAAGGAATGATGTGGCCCAAAGCGACTGAATATCTGGCACAGGCAGCTTTCGCTGAGAATGTGCCCTTCATCCTCAGCACGGTCGCGACTGCGAGTATCGAAACCGTGTCCAAAATTACCGAGGGGAATTTCTGGTTCCAACTTTACCATCCGGTAGAAGATGAATTGAGGGATAAACTGCTCGATCGCGCTTCTTCCGCAGGATGTCAGGTGCTGGTTATTTTGGCCGATACACCTACATTCGCCTGGCGGCCCAAGGAGATCCGCAACGGACTTTCCATCCCTCCCAAAATGACTTTGCGAAACATTGCGCAGATGACAACTCGACCTGCATGGGCTTTGGGGCAGCTAGCCGCTGGGGTGCCGGAGTTCAAAACCATGAAGCCTTACATTCCCAAGGGGCTCAACATGAAGCATTTGGGACTTTTTATGAATAAAACGTTTTCTGGCAGACTGAACGCGAAAAAGATTGAAGCAATCAGGGAACGATGGAAAGGCAAGCTGGTCGTGAAGGGGATTGTGAACGAAGAAGATGCTGAGAAAGCGATCTCTCTGGGAGTAGACGGCATCATCGCGTCCAATCACGGTGGACGACAATTGGATAACGGGCAGTCGACCATTCAGCCGATGACAGAGTTGGCAAAGAAATTTGGCGATCAAACAACGCTGATGATTGACAGCGGATTGAGATCAGGACCGGATATCGCTAACGCACTGGCGAGTGGCGCAAAATTCTGTTTCATGGGGCGGTCTTTTATGTATGGTGTCGGGGCACTCGGCAAGAATGGAGGGCATCACACGATTTCAATGCTTAAACGGCAGGTGCAACAGGTGATGGAACAACTGGCCTGTGAGCGAACGCAAGATTTTCCCAAACACTTGATCAAGTGAAGTGGCTCGGTTAACGGAAAGCACCAGTCGCTACCAGTGGGATGGTCCTACCGTTTGAAGACCAGCAAACCGACCGCTTGCCACGCTATGCCAATTGGATGCAGAAAACTGGATGCAGAAGGTCAATACGATGCGCAAGGCCAATTGCACGGTTGTGCCGGCAACGCTTCGAAGGCGTCATTCAAGTGGTCTTAAGTCTTACTGTGCGGGATAAACCACAGCTCACCGTGTGACTTGTTTTTCGAGCTTTCGACGTGCCGACGCAGGCTCGCCCATCTCATGCCAATACTCGACCCCGTCGTCACCGGGGTGCCAGCAAAGACAGACCGCTCGGCGATTGATGACGGCCGGAAAATCGACTGAAGCGTTGAAGGGGATGTGAGGCTCCACGCCGAGCGCGTTCAATTCCCGCACACAAGCCTCAAACTGTTGCTCTTCGCCCTGCATCGATCCTCGAATGTCGGCTAGCTCTTCCTGATACTCGGGCTGATCGGTGCTGTCCTGAAGTTGATCGATCACACTCAGTCGCTCGCGTTGCCGCTGCACGGTTTTGTGCAGCCGCTCCATGTCGGCCACGATCCTTCTGACCAGAGGCAACGTGGCGGTTGCTGTCTCCACCGTGAATGGCTCACCAACTTTCGATGGCGAGTGTTCGTCGGAGTTCTGGATTGCGCGGACCATAATAATTCAGTTGGCTCAGGGACAGTCTTGAGAAATTCTGGGTGGACTGGATAAAGTACGTGACGCGTTTCGAACCGAAAATGCAATGGATTGTCAGAACAGACCTCGCATGTTCGTCACTCTGCGATTGATAGCACTATAGGCCTCCTTCAATAGGACGAAAGTGACAGGGAAACGGTTCTATCAATCGGGTGCTCGTCGGAATGATTTCGGAATGTCACCTCAAAACGTGCGGTTGCCTCAATGTTTGATGATACGCCGAGGAGCAGGAGCGGCAAGGTGGCGCGATTGCGAAAAAGCTCGAACAAGTGTCCAGTCGTGGCTTAGCGGTTAGTCCCAAAGCTTGCCCCGCTTTGGGAGGGGGGGCGAATACTTCTGGAAATGACGAGAAAAACAGCAACTGCACTAAATGCTTGCAAAACGACGTTTTTTTGGAGAGTGGAGGCCCGTTATGCCGGTTCAAAGGTCAGAAATCGCTACTTGTCAAGTCGTATTTCCTTGACGCGCACTTTTTTTGGCATAGAGTTGAGGGTGTAAGGAAGAGCGGGTTCATAATGGAAATGTCTCGCGAGAACAACCGGCCTACGTGGCGGTGATTCCAGGACCAGAAGAACAGTACGGTTCCTGCCACCCTAGAACACTGTAGGCACATTGAAATCGAATTGAATCGGGCCGGTTAGAAAGGACTGGAACATGTTAGTTTTATCAAGAAAGAAAAACGAAAGTATTGTCATCAACAACGACATCAAGATTGTCGTGGTAGAGATTCGCGGTGACAAAGTACGGTTAGGTGTAGAGGCGCCTCGTGAGGTGCCCGTGCATCGTCGGGAAGTCTACGACGCCATTCAGCGAAGTTTGGAGTCTGGTGACGCGCCGGTCGAGTCCTAGACGCCGGTCGGAATTTGCCGGTTGGAATTTGCCGGTTGGGAGAAGACCCGACGGTTGCGGTTGGCAGTCAGCAGAATTGCCGATCCGAATTGACAACCAGAAGTGCCGAACAGAATTGACAACGAGAACTGGCGACCGGCAGCGATTACTCTTCTGCGCCCCCGATAGTCGTTTGAACGGCGAGTGTTTGATCACCGCAATTCGGCAGGTATTCGGGGGTTCTTTTTTTGCAGTGTGGTTTCTTGGCGAGTTTCGTTGTGGATGGGCGGCATCCAACGAGTTGAGATGTTTTGATTGAACCCTTGACGAGTTTGGCATCTCTTAGGTAAAACCCCCATTCGCCAGTGAGGTTTACTCAAATTTTGGGTCCACATTGTCGAATACAAGTTAGACGGCCCCTTCGTCTAGCGGTCTAGGACACCGCCCTTTCACGGCGGTAACACGGGTTCGAGTCCCGTAGGGGTCACTTCGAAAGCCAGCGTTTAACGCTGGCTTTTTTCGTTTGAATACGTGATTTGCTGCGTTTTTACGGTGTTTCAGCGGTTTCCTGTTTTTGTGTGGTGAGATCAAACGAGTACAGAATAGCAGTCAGTTGTTCGCTGAGAGGTACACATCGAGGTACACAAAAAAGCAAAGAGGCAACGCGATGGCAATTCAAGCTCTGAAAGATCGCAGCGGATTTCAGATTCGTATCAACTACAACCAACAGCGGTTGGTTATCTACCTGGGGAAAGCCACCAAGAAGCAAGCGATTCAATTCGAGCGTAACTTGCAGAGGCTGTTCATTGGCAAAGCAGCAGGTGTGACCATGGAGCCGGATCTGGCTTTATGGCTCGCTGGCTTGTCGGATCCTCTCCACGACAAGATCGCCCAAAAAGGATTGGTCGCTCCACGTGATCCCAAGGTGCATGAGATCACTTGGCTTGATGCGGTGTCCCGATTCAACAAGGAGTTCTCGGGCAAGCGTTCGACGGCACTCCAGCATGCCCAATGCCAGCGTGACTTCAACGCATTTCTACGGCTTCAGGGTCGGTCTGATGCCATGCTCCATGAGATCACTCGTGGTGATGCAAAGGCGTTCGAGGGGTACCTGGTCAATCGCAGAACGCCGTGCTTGGCAAAGGCGACCGTCCGAAAAAAATGCTCGCGAGTGAAGCAGGTGTTTAAGTGGGGAATACTCAACAAATACATCGAGGAAAACCCTCTCGATGAGGTTAGGACGGCGTCCGTTGCTAATAAGACGACTTACGTTGAAGTGCCCAGTGTGAAGATTCATGGCATTCTGAGAAAGATCGAGTGCCCAGATGCCAGAATGGTGCTCGCACTCTGTCGTTTTGGTGGTTTTCGCTACAACGAGACAGCTGTAAATACGTGGGAAGAGTGCGTGGATCTCGAGGGCGGGCAGTTAACCATTAAGTCCAATAAAACACCGCCAGTTCGAAGTTGC
>NZHC01000028.1 GCA_002689655.1 Rhodopirellula sp.
TACTGAGGAATGCCGTACTGAGGAATGCCGTACTGAGGAATGCCGTACTGAGGAATGCCGTACTGAGGAATGCCGTACTGAGGAATGCCGTATCGCACAAAGCATTGCCGCCTGTGCCGTACAGAGACGGTTCTTGATCAGCCTACAGCTGCACGCGTTGAGTCGCTACTGCTGCGTCGCTACTGCTGCGTCTCTACTGTTGCGATGGTAATCCGATATTGTTGCGACGGTAATGCTGACGCGTCGGTACTGCTGCGATCGCCTCGGCCCGGCGACATCTCTAAACAGCATCCTCCACATCAACTCGCTTCGATGTCTCGGGAAGCATTTCATCCAGCCGTTTCAAGCGTGCAGGCATCGGATCGGTGCTAGATGCTTGGACGGACCACCACTGTGATACTGTCTCCGCAATATCATCATCGCCAAAGTGCCACAATTTCATCGCTGTGCTGGTGGGAAGCTCGTCCCCGCGGACAAGTTCCAGTTCCCTTGCAGCGCTGAGCACGAGCGGGACCGACACGAGAGACCAAGGCCGCATCAAACGCAGCTCCCCGGAGGTTTCTCTGGCATACTGATCAATCGCCATGCTGGTAACCAGCCAGGCAACTCTCAACACTTCAGGCACACCCGGGTCAACATCCGTGAGCATAGCCTCCAGCCACAGTCTTGACGCGTTGGCATCACACCCACCGTCTCCACCGCGAATTGGCTGCACCATCAGCGCAGTCACCTTGGGCATCCACCATTCCTCGGGTGGACTGTTGCCCCAGATTTGTTTCCCGACTTGGTTCATCAATCCTGGCCCATATGTTTCCCAGCGTTCCCTGAGTGGTCGCGCACGCAGATCGAGCTGCTCCGCGAGCTTGGGGTACCGTTGGTTGAAAGCGAGTCGCGCATCGCCCAATCGGTTGACGATCGCCTTGGTGGTCTGGTCCACCTGCATTTCGTTAGCGCCAGCCGATAGCAATGCGACGCCACAAGCTTGCTCCATCGGCACATCAGAAAGAACTTGCAATAGGTACTGCTGCCAGAACTGACTTACATCGACTGCGGACGCGAACAAACGATTGTTCACTTCCGTCACCGGCTGAATGAGTGACTGCTCGGTTTTCTGATCATTGCACTGAACGCGAGTAGCGACCAGATAGGCAGCATGCGCAGCGCTAAGTTCGGGATGTGAGATCCACTGTATTTTTGTGTTCCCAGCCAAACTATCCTCCTTCACACATGTGATCGTTAATCCAGCTCTCGAGCTCCTCGAAGTCTACTGGCGGCAAAACATTCAGATCGGGCCGAAGTTTCTTGGCCTCGTGCAAATAAATATGCTGAATTTCTGATTGATTTTTGTCGGTATTCCAATGAAGCATCATACGGATGCATAGCGGCAAGGAGTCGGGTACTGACAATTCGTAGGCACACAACAATGGCACCTCGAGCCACCCCAGTTGCCTGGCTGCCAAGGCTGGGAACTCCGCAGTCAGATCGCGCGTGACAGTGAACATCACACTGGCGACGTCGGTCGCCTCGATCTCATTTCGGCGGATCATCAAAGCCAGCATCTGCCGCGTCGCCTGAAGGATCTGGTCACGATCGTCGGCCTCAACAGTGGTGGCACCACGAACTCCACGACAAACGGTCATTCCCTGCTCACTAATAAATAAATAAAATGGACGGACGAGACCGATCGGCCGCGCCGTGGACGCAATCACGACAACACAACTATAGATCCCCGTCTTGGAAGCCGATAATCGGGTCAGTTCCAGAAATACGCAACCCGCCTTCGCCGAGAATCACCAGATGCCACCCGAACGTAGCAGCCATCAGGAAAAGATTATCAAAAACTACTATCGCAATCGAGATGCGATAGGTCTTCAGAAAGCCCAGGAAGCAATCACCGAGCTGTACCTCAGTGAAGGGAAAAAGCGGGCAACCGTCTGGAAACGGCTTGCAAGCCACTTGGAAAAAGTCGGGCTACCTGCCGATCAAATCGAGCACTTACGGGAAAAAGATGATCCTGAGCTGGTGGCAAATATTCTCGAAAAATTTGTCTGAAAATCAGGATTATCGCTGAGAATCAATCGTGTGTTCATCACATGTCATCGATTTTATTCGGCTTTTGAGCTGCAAATTGATCGATGACCGCACCTGCAACCAAAATTAAATGCAGACTACCTGAGTTTTTTACCGGCCTGCAGACGTTTTGCGGTCTGACGGCCGGGCACCCCGCCTCGGCCTCCCCCTCCGGTACCCGCGAGTGGGCAATCCGTGCTCTTTGGTACCTTCTCAAGATACCATCGGTTACGCTTCCCAGATGCCCACTGAACGGTTTTGGATGCCTCGCAAACCCAGGTACTCCAAGTCAGTTTGCGTGGGTGCTGCGCGAGTCCGAAAGAGCGTCTGATTGATGTATTCTAGGGGGACTGCCGGAGCCATTTGACCCAAAAAGCACAGGCTATTTCCCCGATTCCGCCTTCAGATTCTGCCCTGAAATCTCTTCGTCTTCGATCATTCCAGAATTTTTGCCTTCGTAGGGCCTCCGATCGCAAACAGTCGCAGAGTCACCTTTCGTCGCGCGTCGTTACCCACAACCCAACGTCTCGATTAGCGTCTCTGAACGGCTAGGCGTGTCACGACTGGCCGGCGAACACTGTTATTTTGGTGGTCCTCAGGATAGCGGCAGGCTTTCCAGCGGCTCTTTGCACCTCTATCATTACGCTTGGATAATGTTGTTCGCACGTTTGCAAAGGCATCCTCATGATATCGATCCTCAGTGACTTGACCAATCAGCCGAGTTTGCTTGGTCACTCAGCCGCCTACGAGAATCTGGCCACGAACGGTTTTTTCCTGTTGGGACAGGACAAATCCGGTATGAATCCCATCCTCTTAGGCATCTTGGGCATCGGTGGTTTCCTTACGATCATCATTCTGTTTTTCATCGCGAGGTACTGGAAACTCTGGTTTCAGGCCTATATGTCCGCGGCTGACATACAATTGCACAGCTTGATTCGGATGCACTTCACCAAGGTCAACCCCAACGTGGTGGTTCAAGCAAAGGTGATGTCTGCTCAGGCAGAGCTCGACACCAACCGCGACACTGGTATCAGTACCCGGCGTCTGGAGGCCCATTACTTGGCTGGCGGCAACGTGATGAACGTCATTCATGCGATCATTGCAGCACACCGCGCCGAAATCCCGCTCGATTTCGATCAGGCGGCCGCGATTGACCTCGCCGGAAGAGATGTTCTGGATGCAGTTCAAACGAGCGTTTATCCCAAGGTGATTGACTGCCCCGACCCCAGTCGCAGTGGTAAGACGACACTCAGCGCGATCACGAAAAATGGAATTGAACTCCGTGTTCGAGCTCGCGTGACCGTCCGTACCAACATCGCCCAGTTGATTGGCGGTGCCACGGAAGACACCATCATTGCACGCGTTGGCGAGGCAATCATCAGTTCGATCGGTTCAGCAGGCACGCACTTCAATGTTTTGGAAAACCCGGACATGATCACTCGAGTGGTTCTGTCACGCGGACTCGACGCACAAACAGCTTTCGAGATTGTTTCGATTGACATCGCAGACATTGACGTGGGCGAGAACATTGGTGCTCGCTTGCAAAGTGATCAAGCTGAAGCGGACACGCGGGTTGCACGCGCACAGGCGGAGCGAAGGCGTGCCGAAGCCATAGCAGAGGAGCAGCAAATGAAGGCAAAAGTTGCCGAAAACCGCTCGCAATTTGTGCTTTCTGAGGCTGAAGTCCCGAAAGCAATGGCAGAGGCATTCAAGGCCGGCCGCATTGAAGCTGGCTGATCCAACTTGGAAAAGGTCGAACGCAGAAAAAAGACCCAGTTTCGATGCCGCCACCTGATACCGCACGTGAAGTATTGAACCGTCTTTCAACGCTATTGTGTCGCTGACTGGTGCCAGCGAACAGAACCTCGTCTGAACACCGAAACGCGGTGGTTGAACGTCGCAAGATGTGCTGTCAGCAGTGTTCCCAAGAACTGCAGCACTGTGAAAGGGACGCCGCATCGCACTCGCCGTCGCAAAAGACGGTAGCGGCCCACGGCCAACGACGGTGCCGAAGGCCCCACGCATTTATATCCCACAGGAGCAGCGAGGTACGTTCAGGTTTCTAGCCGTGTGACGGCAAGGTGCATCCCGAATTTTGACTCGAAGTGTTCAGCAACGCCACTTTTCGTAACTCTCCAAACTTTATTCTCACACCGAACTTCAACACGTGGCCCGAAAATCTTATCGCGTGACTTTCCCCGGCGGAAACGGCTATCAACTCGCCGGCATCGTCGACCGCCCTGATCCTAATCAGCAGGGTTTCAACGAGGATCACACGCCTACCGTCGTTTTTAGTCATTGCTTTACATGTAACAAAGACTTGAAGGCGATTGTCCGCATCTCACGAGCTTTATCCGAGCATGGCATCGCCGTGCTGCGTTATGACATGACCGGACTGGGAGGAAGCGATGGGGACTTTGCAAAAACCAATTTCACCACCAATCAAGCGGACCTGTCGGCAGCGATACGCTTCGCGAAATCAGAACTTGGGCGGGTGACATCACTTATGGGGCACAGCTTCGGTGGTGCCGTCTCCCTTGCCCATGCGGGACAAGCCCTAGACACGGAAGGCATCAAAGCCGTCATCACGCTGGCAGCTCCCAGTGACACCAAACATCTGGCGGACTTATTGTCACGACGGGACCCAGAGATCGAACAAGTTGGGCGCGGCAGTGTTACCATCGGTGGAATCAGCTGGCAAATCGAAAAACAGATGCTAGCGGACTTCCGCGCTCAAAACTTGCCCTCCATGATCCCGGCGATCAAGGCCGCCACACTCCTGTTCCATTCGCCCCATGATGAAACTGTCAATTTCGATCACGCCTTGAGAATCATGGGACTGATCCAAAACGCACCCGGCGTCCCTCACTTTACCAGCCTCATTGCACTAAAAAACTCGGACCACTTGCTTACCAAAACGCCCGAAGACCTGCAATTTGTTGCCGACACAGCTGCAGCTTTCCTGCACCGCTACGCAAGGCAATGCTGAAAGCACTGAATCCTAAAAGTACTAGACGCCAAGCTTCCCACTGACAAGCAAGCACCGTGTTCAGTTTCGTATTCAGTTCAGACGCTGTCACACCTTGACCAACGTGATGCCATGTCTCGGCTTAAAAACCCCGCGACGTAAAGTCCTTTTGCGATGCGTGCTCCGGGTTTCTGCTTGCTATCCGTGCCCCAACGCCTCTTCACGTTTCCCAAGTACGCGGTACACCTCGGCAGCATCTGTGATGCCGCGTTCAACGTACGAGGCCGCGACATCATGCAAATCCAGAGCCCCGCGCTCACGAGCCAAGGTACGCATTCTCTGTACCGAATCACCAGCTTGCAGTGTATCTGCCAATGCTTCCCCCACAGGATCGCTCGTGTCAAAACGGACGATTTGTGCAATCGCAAACCGACCTTTGTATCCAGTGCCCGCACAAGCTGAACAAGACTCTGTTTGCCCTGTCGCTGGCACCTTTGAATCACTCACCTGATTTGAATCCGAGGTCACCCCGCTACCGCTTCCTTGTTGGCAAACCTCACAAATTCTTCTCAATAGCCGTTGATTAATCACAGCACGCACTCCACTTCTTACCAAGTGATGTGGCACTCCTAATTGTGTAAGCCTTCGCAAAGCGGATGCCACATCGGTACTATGCAGCGACGAAAAAATGAGATGCCCTGTCAGCGAGGCCTGCACAGCAGCTTCGGCGGTATCAGGATCACGTATTTCACTCAGCAGAAGCACTTCACTGTCCTGGCGAACGGCACTCTTGAGAGCACTGGCGAGCGTCAGTCCCGTAACCGGAGCCAATTCACTTTGGCTAATTGAATCAACCACAGTTTCGACGGGATCCTCAATCGTCATTACACTTCGCCGGGGCCGGCTCGCTGCAATTTCCCTAAGGAGTGCATACATCGTGGTGGTTTTTCCACTACCAGCGGGACCCGATAGCAGGACAAGTCCGCTCGTTTGATCACAGAGAGCGGCCAGTTCCTGCTGCTGATATCGATCGAGCCCCAACAACGATATTTTCTGGTGGGATCCTTCAAGCTGCAAAATACGCACAACGCCCCGAGGTCCATGCACCGTGGGAAACACACCCAGTCGCATGGATATACAGTCGCTCGAACAACCCGCTTGCCGTCCTGCTTCCCAGACCAACCGCCCCTCCATCGGCGTCCCAGCACGGTACGTTGGCAAGCCAGCCAACACCATCAAACGTGTAACAGGATCCCCCGAGCCTCCACCGGCTAAAACCCCTGCAACCGAAAGAACACCATCGATCCGGTATAGAATTTCCCAGCCATCTGCACGAGGCTGCAAATGTACATCCGAAGCTGAGCAATCAATCGCCTGTGACAACAAAGCATTGACTGCATCGACGGCAAAATTCTCATCCTTTGGATTCAGGGCTGCAAGCATCTTTTTCGGTTTCGTCTGCGGAAGCGAACTCATCATTCACAAATCTCCTTGGTCACCATCTTCAAACTCTTGTTGCGGACCATGTTGTGCACAAACGCATTGCTGACGGACCAATCATGACACTCACCTAACATTCATTACTGTAACCGATACCCGCAGCGCATCCTGTTACCCAGATACACAAAAGGGAAACTACACCCCACACACCCACCTTCATCCCGCCCAAAATCGTGTTCAAACCCATCTGCCCCCGTTTCAAAGCGACAGATGTACTCGCCAAACATCAAATTTAACGTTTGGAACGCAACGTACGAGCGAACCAAAGCCGGTAAGCTCACAAAAACGATGCACGCCACCGACGAAACGGCGACCGAACGAAAGCAGCTCTCCGACCACAAAGTGGGAAGTGGCAATTTTTATCAACGCGATCTACTGGCCTCAATGCAGATTGATCGAGCAGTAGTGAGGAGTGACTATAGAAAAACCCGACTCAAAGCTTGCTTCGAGCCGGGTAAATTGAGATCGCGTGACTGATCTTGCCTGACAAACGCCTACTTGGCAGCAGGAGCTGGTTTCGCCTTGCCAGCCTTGCCACCTTTGCCGCCTTTGCCACCTCTATTTTTACCTTTCTTTCCGCCGGCAAAACGCTTCATTCGTTCTGGTAATTTCTCTTTCTGCCCGTCATCGAGCAAGGCCACTACCGACTTGTGAAATTCCATCCGCACTTCATTGGCAAGCTTCAATGCTTTGGCATGTGCTTCACTTAAGCCCGCTTCTTTGTTTACCGCCGCGACCAATTCAGCACCCTTCTTTTCAGAGTCGGCCATCGCCTTGGCAATCTCTTGGCGTTTCTTGGTCAGCTCCATTGTGATGCCAGCGTCGTCTTTGATTTTCTTTATCTTCGCCGTCGCGTCCTTGCCAAGCTCCTTGACTTTGGCAATCTGCTCGTCCGAAAGACCAACATCCTTCAGTTGCTTCAATAGCTGACCTGCAGCGTTAAACTGCCCTCGGTTTCCTTTTTTCTTTTTCTCTTTTGCATCATCCGCCGCAAACGCTGGAATGGTGATCATTGCTACCAAAGCAAGCACGCCAAACACTTTGAATTTCATAAAACACTCAACTATGTAGGGGGAGAGGTGGCTAATCGCGTTACAACCGAATCGTAACGAGGAAGCAGTTTAATCACTGTCGGATCACACCGTCTACTAATCGCTCCGAAAATCCAGCTGGCGGCGTACCAATCTGTACCGCCACTGTGATCTAGCCGAAATATTGCCGATCTCCGGCCATGATGTGCCCCGACAAGACGCCGATCAGCCCAGCGTCTGCCCACCATCAATACTCAACAACTGACCAGTCGCCATGCTTGTTCCGACCGAGAAAAAGACTACCGCATCGGCGATATCGTCAGGAGTGGATGCTTTCGGGAGCGGGTAATCAGCGACCATTGACTCAATGCTCGCACCGGGATTTCCCTCTCGAATCCAACGACTGTCGATCGGCCCCGGACAAACCGCATTGACGCGAATTCCAGGGGCAAGCGCACGCGCCAGTGACTTGGTCATGGTATTCAACGCACCTTTACTAGCGCAATACGCAACCGAAGACCCGCTGCCCGTGATTCCCGCTACCGAACTGATATTCACAACGGACCCACCACCACTCTTCAATAGGGCCGCCGCTGCACGAGTTACAAAGAAAGCTCCCTTAAGATTCACCGCTAAAATACGGTCCCATATCTCTTCAGTCATTGCCTCAAGGTCCGCATGATCGATGAAATTAGTGGTCGCCGCATTATTCACCACCACATCAAGCCTTCCAAATTGTGACTTGATGGACTCGATCATTTCTTGCACCAATGAGTCGTTAGCAACGTCACATTGCACAAGCAAAACTTCGGCCCCAAGAGACTTTGCTTTTAGCACCGTTTGCGTCGCTTCCTGGGCACTTCGTGAATAATTAACGACCACATCATACCCTCGCGCGGCGAACTGCAACACACACGCTCGCCCGACTCCTGTGGCAGACCCGGTTACCAATGCTACCGGTCGTTCTTTTGAACTCATCTCACAATCTCTCTCTAGTTTTGACGCAATTTAGTAATTCACCGTATCAAAAACGGCTTTCGCAATAATCTGATTGCCTATCACTCTAGCCCATCTTAGTGCCTCACCCCGCCTATCCCTTTGAGATCCGAACCAGCCTTGCTTCACCGCTGTTGATCGTTTGCACACCATGCGAAGTGCGCACCAATAAAGCCCCGTGCTCAGAAATACCTTGGCACACCCCGAAGCATTCCCGGTTCTGATACTGAAAGCTTATCTCCTGCCCGGTCAATAAACAGCGACCACGAAACTCTTCAATGATCGAGTTGAAATCGGTACGTGCCTCATTGATCGTGTGCACGATTGATCCCACCAACGGAGCAAAAACGTCATACCGATGAATTATCCTCCCCACAACCTGTGTCAGACTTCGCAACGAAACACCCTGCGCATTATTTTGCAAATCGGGTTCCGATGAAACATTCATTCCAACCCCAATCACGGTCAATCCTGGCGCATCACCGCTGGTTTCCAGTAAAACACCTGCAACCTTTCCTCCCCCAAGATTCACATCGTTGGGCCACTTTAATTTGGCTTGCAGCGGGGCGTACTCGAAATCAATGAAGCGTGCGACTCCTAAACCGACTGCCAAGGGCAAAATTTGCATCTGCCGAACGTCGCTCATGCGTTGTTTCATGACAACTGAAAACGTCAGTGTTCCACCGTCGCTTTGCCATGATCTTCCGTGTCTTCCTCGCCCTGCTGTTTGCCCGTCCGCCAAATAGCACTTGGGCAACAAAGCTTCTTCAACGTCGCCGTTGCGAATATCAACCAGCGCTCTGGTATTGGTTGAGCTTGTCGTTTCGCAATAATCTGCTGAGGCAAGAACTTCATTGGAAATCAGCGATTCAACGGCACGTATCCCTGCTAATTCAACATCACCATCCGCTACAAACATGTTCCAGGATCTCCGTTCAATAGGTTGACATGATGAGGGCACTTCCGTCATGAACATTTTCCTGTCCCGACCTTAGTTTAAGGATAGGTTATCCATTACTGACAGCATGTCAGATCATGGCCACTGTTAGCAAGGACGCTAATGGCGACGACTCGGTGCCGCCTGTCACCAAGGGTACAACGCCGAGATAGTGGAATACAGGTCCACTTCGAACTCGCGAATGAGTCACCACAATTAACGCAACGCAAGCAAGAACACGAGCCCCAACAACACGATCAGCCCCATCGCTACCCACCGCCAAAGGGTTGGTGTCTGTCGATTCAAACCGGACGCTGAGAACTCCTCTTTCACGTATTCGTCGTAATCAAACTCGTCATCTCCGAAATCCACCTCATCTCGCCACCCATCGCTATCACTGCTCCCACATTCACGGCAAAAGTCCGCCCCGGCGTTCAAAACGGCACCGCAATGAAGGCACCCTTGATAGTCATCCTGATTGGTTTTGCGATCGTGCTTCATGGGAGAAACCTGGCGTAATGAGTTGCCGCGTCACACCTTCATACGAAGAGGACAAGCTTATCCACAACTGGGCCCAAAGCAAGCCATTCAGACCTACAACAAGCTGATGTCTGAAGACGTCGAGAATCAGTCCAAGTGGAAAGCTGAAAGCGCAGCCGCCTACCGCGAGTTCAACAAATACAACGAAGCCATTGCCTTGTACCAGCAACTGGTTCAGGAAGACGCGGCCAATGCTGATCGTTGGTTATGGGAAACTGCGACGACCCACAAGGACGCGGGACAGTGGAAAGAGGCGATCGGATGTTTCCGCCAATCGGAGCGTTTCCCGGACAGCTACTGGGAGATGGCATCCTGCCACCTGCGTCTCAAGCAACACAATGAGGCGATCACGCTGTACAACCAGATTGCTGGAGGTGATAAGGGAAGAGCGTCTGGAGCGATGCTGCAGATCGGCTACACGGAAGAAGAGGCAAAACGTAGTGACAAGGCAATTTCTGCATTCAAAAAGGTCTGTCGTCTCTTTCCCAAAGACCAGCATGCAAGTCGAGCCCACGCGCACCTTCAAAACAAGTACAAGTTGACCGTCACTCTGGGTGGCGCCAAACAGGATTGAGCCGATTTGGCGTAGGACCTGCGTGAAATGTACTATTTAATGCGTGCCTGTGATCAGAATGATCGTGAAAACCAGTCATAATGACGTTTCAGGGAAGTCACGCCTCGTGTCGAGACAAGGCAATTCTCGCGACGTTTGACCACATCAGCCAACTGAAGAAAGCTGCTAGAATATCGTTTCCTGCCCGAACGTTCCGTCCAACCTGTTGCATCGATTCATGCGTCTGCGTTATCAGAGTACCCGCTATCTGTGTTACCTGGCTCTTGCGCTTCTGGCGTGCACCACCTCGTTAGGGGCCGAATCACCGGAAATCAAGTTTGACCGGGACATCCGGCCAATCCTGGCGGACAAATGTTATTTCTGCCATGGTCCGGACAAGGAACACCAAGAAGCCGATTTGCGTCTTGATGTCGAATCTGACGCCCGCGCGGTCATCACGGCAGGGGATCCCGCTGCCAGTGAATTGATTAAAAGAATTTTGGCAACCGACGATAGCCAGATGCCTCCCAAGGAAACCAAGAAAGAACTCTCATCAGAGGAAATCTCGCTCCTGAAGCGGTGGGTTCAGGAAGGTGCAGAATGGTCACAACACTGGTCTTTTTCAGCCCCAACCAAAGCGAGCACGAAATCAACCACGACAAGAGACGTCATTGATGAGTGGATTGCCAAACAAACACCAACGGGTAGCTTGGCGGATGAAGCCACGCGTGAAAAGCTTTTGCGGCGTGTCACTTATGATTTGACTGGAATGCCACCCACCCTTGCTGAGGTTGATGCTTTCCTGGCTGACTCCTCCCCCGACGCTTACGAAACCGTTGTCGATCGACTCCTTGCCTCACCCAGATACGGGCAGCGCATGGGGCTCGCCTGGCTGGACGCAGCACGATACGGCGACACCAGCGTTTATCACGCTGATGGACCGCGGGACATGTGGGGTTGGCGAGACGCAATTGTCAATGCTTACAACCAAAACATGCCCTTTGACGAATTCTCGATCGCGCAAATCGCTGGCGACCTGTTGCCCGAGGGAACCACACAACAAAAAGTGCTTGCCGGGTTCAATCGCAACAATGGGACCACTGATGAAGGGGGTGCATTTGCAGAAGAGTACCGCGTCGAGTATGCCGTCGATCGCGTCAAAACGACTTCGACTGTCTGGATGGGACTGACCATGGAATGCGCCCAATGCCATGACCATAAGTACGACCCCATTTCGCAGGAAGAGTACTACAAGTTTTTCGCATTCTTTAACGTCAGCAGTGATGGGGGCATGCAAACCCGGCGTGGCAATGCTGCCCCAACGATGGAGATCCCTGATCCCGCGAAGCAAGCAGAGCTTCCTGATGTCGAGAACCAACTGGCGACCTCGAAAAACAAATTGACCGAGGTCGCGGCCAACTGTGGCCCCGCCTTCGAAAAGTGGCTTGAGCAGATCAAGTCGGAAGAGAAGGATGTTGTTGCGTCTCCCGAGGGCAATATTCTCTACCTGCCGTTTACGGAAGGTTCCAAAAACAAAACCCAAAGTGCGCTGACCCTGTCCACATCCAAGTCTGCTGATGCAAAGAATGCAAACGAAGAAAAAGATGCAGGGAATGCAGATGCCTCCAGGCTGATCACTGCAGACATCAAGGGCAAGGCGGAATGGATTGCTGACCGGAGTGACTTCACCCTTAAATTCAACGGCTCCAACTGGGTGGATGCGGGCTCGGTCGGTGACTTCGAACGCAGCGACTCGTTTTCCTACGGCGGCTGGATCAAACCGTCCAAGAACAGTGGCCAAGGTGCCTTGATTGCCAAAATGGACGATGGCAACAAGTACCGTGGGTTTGATCTTTACGCGGGTAACAGCCCGGTATCCGTCCACTTGATTCACACTTGGCCCGACAACGCAATCAAAGTCACCACCAAGAAGAAACTCGAGGCGGATAAATGGCACCACGTCTTTGCAGTCTATGATGGGTCATCCAAGGCATCGGGCATCAAGATCTACGTGGACGGTCAGGAGTGGGAATGGAACATTGAACAGGATCGCCTGAAAGACACAATCAAGACAGAGAAAACTCTTCTCGTTGGCAGTCGACACCCCGGTTCACGCCTGAAAGCGCAAGTCGATGACATACGCATCTACGACCGTGCACTGGACATCGGGCAGGTCCAATTGCTTGCTGACGCGAACCCAATTGCTGAACTGCTTGCCATTGCCGAGTCGGATCGCACCGACGCACAGAAAGAGAGCATCAAAAAGCATTATCTTGTAACGGAGGACAAGGAATACCCGGGATTACTGAAACAGCAGAAAGACCTGCAATCGAAAATCACGGAGCTCAAAAAGCCCCTGACGACTGTCATGGTCATGGGAAACCAACCCAAACCTCGAAAGACATTCATCCTGAATCGAGGCGCCTACGATTCGCCCACTGACCAGGAAGTTTCTCCGGGCACTCTTGGGGTTCTACCGGCAATGGACGACGGCGCTCCGAAGAATCGCCTCGGCATGTCGCAGTGGCTGTTCTCAGCGCAACATCCCCTGACATCCCGGGTGGCGGTTAACCGTTATTGGCAGATGCTGTTTGGGCGTGGGCTTGTCAGCACGCCTGAGGATTTTGGGGCACAGGGCGACTTTCCGACGCACCCTGAATTGCTCGACTGGCTGGCTGTGGACTTCGTAGAAAATGGCTGGAACGTAAAACGGATTCTCAAAGAGATGGTTCTGTCGCGGACTTATCGTCAATCATCTGCCAGCACAACCGATGCCTACCGGGCGGATCCCGACAATCACTTGCTCAGTCGCGGTCCCCGCTTTCGCCTGCAAGGCGAGTTCATCCGCGATACCGCGCTGACACTGGGCGGCCTGCTGAATGATGAAATGGGTGGCGCCGGCGTGAAGCCTTACCAGCCACCGGGGCTTTGGGCAGAAGTTGGCTTGGGCGGGAACCCACGTTTCACTCAGGATCACGGGGAAAAACTTTACCGACGAAGCATCTATACCTACTGGAAACGTTCGGCCCCACCGCCGTCCATGCAAATCTTTGATGCTCCCACACGCGAGAAATGCATCATTCGTCGCGCACGGACGAACACTCCCCTGCAAGCCCTTGTCACTCTGAATGATACCCAATTCGTGGAAGCATCGCGGCACATGGCAGAACGGTTGATTCGCGAGGGTGGCACGACAGTCGAAGATCGCGTGGCTTACGGGTTTCGTCTTGCCACGTCCCGCTACCCTACAAAGGATGAAACAGCAGTCTTGCAGCGGGTCTTCAATAACGCATCCAAAAAATACTCTGATAACCCCGAGGCAGCGGCGAACCTGCTCTCAGTGGGAGAATCGAAGCGGGATGAATCGCTTCCCACCCATGAACACGCGGCCTGGACAATCGTATCCAGTTCCCTCTTGAACCTTGACGAAACACTGACACGCGAATAATTCCCACAGATAATTCTTACCGACCCTTGAATCCAATGAATCCGATCCAAGAATTTGAATTGCAGATGACACGGCGGCAGTTGCTTCGGCGTGGACGTGGTTGCCTTGGCGCCGCGGCACTCGGAAGCCTGTTGGCCGGATCGAACTCCAGCCATGCTGCCCCCGGACCTCGCTCGAGCTCGAACCCTGGCTTGCCGGAACTCCCTCATTTCCCAGCCACTGCAAAGCGGGTGATCTACCTGTTTTTAGCAGGTGGGCCCAGTCATATCGACATGTTCGACTACAAGCCGGAAATGAAGAAACTGCATGGCACGGAGTTGCCGGATTCGATCCGCAATGGCCAGCGTTTGACGGGCATGTCGAGTGGCCAGAAAACGTTCCCATGCGTCTCACCGATGTTCAAATTCAAGCAGTACGGAGAGCGGGGAACCTGGGTCAACAGTGAGCTGCTGCCACACACCGCCTCGATCGTTGACGAAATGACGATCGTGCGAACGATGAATACTGAAGCTGTCAACCACGACCCGGCGATGACCTACATCAACACCGGCACGCAACAACTGGGCCGTCCCAGCATGGGATCATGGCTGAGTTATGGGCTGGGAAGCCCCAACGAAAATCTTCCAGCTTATGTCACGATGATTTCGCGGGGTGCAAAAGCGGGACAAGCCCTGTTCTCGCGACTGTGGGGTTCGGGTTTCCTGCCGTCCAAACATCAGGGGGTTCAGTTTCGCAGCGGCGAAGATCCGGTACTGTATCTGAACAATCCAGACGGCATTGATCCTGAAACCCGCCGTCAAATGCTTGATGGCATTGCCGAGCTCAACGCGACCCGTTTCGATGATGTGGGCGACCCCGAAATCCAGACGCGAATCGCTCAATATGAAATGGCTTACCGAATGCAGACATCGGTTCCCGATCTGATGGATCTCTCCAGCGAGAGCGAGGCTACCTATAAGCTTTATGGTGATGATTCAAAGAAACCGGGAACCTTTGCAGCCAACTGCATCATTGCCCGGCGTCTGGCCGAACGCGGTGTCCCATTTGTGCAGTTGTTTCACCGCGGCTGGGATCAACATGGGAACCTTCCCAAGGAACTGACCACCAATTGCAAGAGTGTTGATCAACCCGCCGTGGCTCTGGTCAAGGACCTGAAACAACGCGGGATGCTGGAAGATACGGTGGTCATTTTCGGGGGTGAATTTGGACGCACGATCTACAGTCAGGGAAAACTGACCGAAACCAGTCACGGCCGCGATCATCATGGTCGTTGCTTCAGCACGTGGGCAGCGGGCGGCGGTTTCAAACAGGGCTTTGACTACGGCAAAACCGATGACTATTCCTACAACATTCTAGAAGATCCGGTTCATATCAACGATTTCAATGCCACTGTCCTGCATACTCTGGGAATCGATCATGAACGGTTCACGGTGAAACATCAGGGTCTCGACGCGAAGCTGACTGGAGTTGAACCAGCCCGCGTGGTCAAGGAGATCCTCGCATGACGAGCGCCAAGATAGGAGTCGTGACTGTTTCCGATCGTGCCAGCCGAGGCGAATATGAGGACTTGGGTGGCCCCGCTATCGCTGACTACCTGAAAGAAGTTCTCACAAGCACGTGGCAGTCTGTACCACGCGTCATCTCTGACGACCAAAGCTTGATTGAGAGTACATTGAAGGAACTGTGCGATGACGAGGGCTGCTGCCTTGTGGTCACCACCGGTGGAACCGGCCCCGCCCGCCGCGACGTGACGCCCGAGGCCACCGAGGCGGTTTCTGAGAAGATGATGCACGGCTTTGGGGAATTGATGAGAAAAGTTTCACTTGAAAAGGTGCCGACCGCGATTCTTTCGAGGCAGACCGCATGTATCCGGGGGAAATCATTGATCGTCAATCTTCCCGGTAAACCCAAAGCCATCAGCGAATGCCTTGATGCGGTTTTTCCCGCGATCCCCTACTGCATCGATTTGATCGAGGGTCCGCGTCTGACCACCAATGAAAGTCGCTTTGTCGCCTTTCGCCCCAAGGGCGCGTAGCTCGCTGAGTCGCGTTTTTTTTAAAGCTCTGCGAACGCGGGAACGGTGCGAACGCGGGAACGGTGCGAACGCGGGAACACTTGCACGGGCGTGACACGCACCTGTGCGGTCCACACGCGCAAACCTCGCCCTCTCAATCCGTTGCCAGACCAGTTTCTTGCAACTCAGCCCACAACAAAGGGCCTACCCGATTCATCTCGTTGATAATCTTCGATAACTGCGAGACATCAGTCAGCGGGTTCATGATCGTGCATCGCAAATAGGCATGGCCGTTAAGTGACGTTTGAGTCAAGTAGGCGAAACCCGATTCGAGCATGGTCCGACGTATTCGCAGCTGCAGTTGGCTGAGTTTCAAACTTGCTGTATCGCTCGTGTCACCACTTTGCACGGGCAGCATCACGGGCAAGAAGCGAAACACCACGATGTTTGCCTGTGGTTGCCCGAGCACCTCAAACTGGTTTGCTGCATCAAGCAGATCGTACAATTGCTGCGCAACTTGGAACACGCGATCCACCAGCTGCTCAAACAAATCTAATCCAAACATGCTTAGGGCCGCCCAAAGTCCGAGTGCTGCTGAGCGTTTGGTACACTCAAAGGTAACCACTCCATTGTCGTATTCAGACATATCGGGAGCCGAGGGATCAAACAGATAAGGTGCCGTCTGCTCGAAGGCACGAAACCGATTTTGTTTATTTCGATAGAACACCAGTGCGCAGACCGCTGGTACAAACATCATTTTATGAGCGTCGAAAACAACGCTATCCGCTCTTTCCAGTCCACGCACAAGGTGCCGGTGTCGCCGACTCAGACAAACCGCACCACCATGTGCGGCATCAACATGCAACCAAACGCCATGTTGCGAACAGACGTCGGCAATCGGGTCGATCGGGTCAAAAGCTCCAACCGCCGTTGTGCAAGCAACGGCTACGACGGCAATGATCGGAACCGCGTCAGCCCTCAAGCTTGCCAGCAACCCTTCCAATGCGGAGACATCCATTCGCCTCTGCTCATCCAAGGGAACTTTCAAAACATTTGCTTTGCCAATTCCCATCACTCCGGCAGCCCGATCGATGCAGTAGTGAGCATCGCCGTGGACCACCAACACGGGCATCCGTGCGTCAGCCCCCGCGGCCTCACCTTGCTTGCCGGCATCGTCAGGCATCGCGTGCGGTTGGTTGCCGTCGCCCCAGATCCACGGGCAGGCCTCGTTCCGTGCAGCCAACAATGCTGTCAGATTTCCCAAACTGCCTCCGGAAGTCACTAAGCCTCCGAATTCTCCTGCCGTGTATCCGATCTGCTTTCCGATTTGCTCGATCACGGCTCTTTCTGCGGCGATCCCCCAAGGGCCCATCTCGTAAACACCCTGCACCTGATTGGTCATCGTGGTAACGGCGTCAAACAAGCCAACCAAGGGCAGCGGCGCTGGCACCTGGTGTCCCACGCATCGGGGGTGATTCAGATTCTGCCCCCGCTGCAAACTCAGCTCCAACAGTTCTTTGAACTGGCCGACGACACCCTCAAGACCGGAGAATTCTGCAGCTTCGAGCCACCCAGCAGCGTCTGAGATATTCTGCTCTGGATCCCGCCAACGCTGCACCAGCCCGTCGCCAGCCTGCACGCCACCCAAATGGTCAGCCAGCGCATCGACCAGAACCCTGCCACATTGCCGCGTGAGTTCAGAGTCGTACGCGATTTCCACCAACGATTTTGACGCCGTTGCGTTCACTGCTGTCTCTCTGTTGTTTTCCAAAAACCGATTCCACCCTAAAAACACGCAAGAACGCTCGCCACACTTCCGCCAACTGCTACATATGCATGAATGGGTCCTCGCAATTTCACACACCTATTGAATGATTCGTGATCACCTGGCGCGAACCAGAGTCTCTCGCTTGATCTGCTCACGCTCGATCAACTCTGCAATGGATAACAAAAACCGATCAGCATCCACCGGATAACCCGCCGTCGGCGTCAACTCGCCAGTGTACCGCTTGGCAAAGTACTGATTGAAGGCCTGCATGCACCGCTCTCTCAAATATTTTGCCTGCATCGACGCTAAGGCAACCGGGGTAAAACGATCACCTTTGACGGTAAAGCGAACCGACAGTCTGGAACCCGCACCCACCAGTTGATAAGAACTCTCCTTTGCCGTCTCCGCATCCACCTGAACAACGCGATCCGAAAAGACGTGCTGCAGCACGCCTGCATAATATCGCCGGCCACCGTGCCGATCACAGTAAACATCAGTGAATTCACAGTCAGCGAACTCCGCCTCTGCCTGATGTCGTTCGGCCAATTTTTTTACCAGGTTCAAGGTTGTCTGCGAAAGCAGATCTGCCTTATTCGCACCCCTCGCACAAAAGTCATTGAACTCCTTTGCCGTGATCACCCGACACGCAAACCCAACCAGGCGCAAACCTGTCGCCTGCCAATTCTGTAAACATTGGCTGGTTTGTTCACGAGTCAGCCACGGCAGATCTTCTCCCTGCGTGGATAACCAGGGTGTACTCGTGATCGAATCAAAGTCTTCTGCCGCCAGCCAGGGCAATGCATCCACAAGAGAATCTTCTGGCCTTTTGCACCAATGCATACAAGCACTCATAACGGCGTGCAAGCCAGCCAACCCACTGGATGGTTTAAAAACCGCTTTAGAGTCATCAACAACAACTGAATTCTCACCGCACAGGTTTCGCTCGCGGAGCGGTTCAAATAGTGCCTCGAGAGATTCCCTATCTGGGTGACCTTGCACTTCCCATGCAGTACCAGTGATGATGAGGGGACCTAATTTCGGTCCATAGCCTGCTTCGTCTGTCGCGATCAACAGCATACTGGTGTACCACAGAAAGGTAGTTCGAATGGAAGCGTCACGGAAACACGTCCACAACAGAGCTTGAAACACGTGAGCAGCATACTATTCGCCTTCCACCTAGGACAACCAGACGCGCGCCGCCATGCCCCGGTTTCGCTGATACATCTGTTTTTGTCTACCCTCGACGATTGCCAGATTATGCGACCGGAACACCCTCGACTCGCTCTGACCGACATAACTCAGCAGTGAACGCTTCACTTCCTAGATAGAAGAGCCGCCACGGTCGCAACCGCCACGCACACCGCATCCCTGTTCGTTACCAACAACCAAATTAACCCATGTCTGCAATTGGAACCGGCACGAGCTACCCGCTTGGTGCCAGCATCACTCCAACCGGAGTCAACTTCAGCGTGCATTCGAAGAACTGTACCGGGATGGAGTTGTTGCTCTTCGACGACGTGAATGACACGAGGCCGACCACCACGATCAAACTTGATGCTCGCAAACACCAGACATTTCATTATTGGCATGTGCATGTTGACGGTTTGAAGTCAGGGCAGATCTATGGTTATCGCGTGCAGGGTCCGTTCCTGCCAGAGCACGGCATGCGTTTCGATGGTGAGAAGATCCTGCTTGATCCCTACGGTCGGGCGATAGCGATTCCAGAGCGTTTTGATCGCGAGGCTGGTGCGCGTCCGGGCGACAATACACCCCATGCGATGAAGAGCGTCGTGGCCGATGTTTCACAATACGATTGGGAGGGCGACACGCAGCTCTGCCGCCCGTTTAACAAGACAATCATTTATGAAATGCATGTGCGCGGATTCACACGGCATTCGTCATCCGGCGTAAGCCCTGAAAAACGAGGGACGTATTCCGGCTTGATTGAGAAGATCCCCTACTTGCAGGACCTTGGTGTAACGGCCGTTGAACTGCTTCCTGTCTTCCAATTTGATCCGCAGGAAGCTCCACCAGGCCTGAGCAATTACTGGGGTTACAATCCTGTTTCGCTATTTGCTCCCCATTCGGGTTACGCTGCATCTACCAATCCACTTGGCGTGCTGGACGAATTCCGAGACATGGTGAAGACCCTGCACCGCGCAGGCATCGAAGTCATCCTGGACGTCGTATACAACCATACGGCTGAGGGCAACGAAATCGGCCCGACCTTCTGTTTCAAGGGTCTCGAGAACTCTGCCTACTACATTCCCCAGCAGCAAACGGATTCCCAATCCGAACTCAGTCACTACGCGAATTTCAGTGGTTGCGGTAACACCCTCAATGGAAATCACGCCATTGTTCGGCGACTCATTCTGTCGAGTCTTCGATATTGGGTTGAGGAGATGCATGTCGATGGATTCCGGTTTGATCTGGCGTCTGTCTTATCCCGCGATATCTACGGCAACCCCGAAGCGAATCCGCCGATTCTGTGGGACATCGAGACCGATCCAGTTCTCAGCGGAACCAAACTGATTGCGGAAGCTTGGGATGCGGCAGGTTTGTACCAAGTCGGTAATTTTTTTGGCGACCATTGGAAAGAATGGAATGGCCGATTTCGCGACGACGTACGTGCCTTCATCAAGGGAGATGAAAAGAAGGCAGGCGTATTTGCAAAACGTTTTCTTGCCAGCCCCGATATTTATGGACATCGAAATCGAGAACCGGAGCAGAGCATCAACTTCGTTACCTCACACGATGGCTTCACGATGAACGACCTGGTTTCTTACGACAAAAAGCACAACGAAGCGAATAACGAAGGTAACCGTGATGGTCACAACGAAACCCTGAGCTGGAACTGCGGGGTTGAAGGTCCCACCGATGATCCAGCAATCGAGGCGCTCCGACTGAAACAGATCAAAAATTTCTTTGCCACCAATATCCTCTCGCTGGGCGTGCCCATGCTGGTGATGGGCGACGAAGTCCGCCGCACCCAGAACGGCAATAACAATGCTTACTGCCAAGACAACGAAACCAGCTGGTTTGATTGGAGCTTGCTAGAGAAGAATGCTGATCTGCACCGGTTTGTTCGCCGACTGATCAACTATCGACAAGGATTGCCTGAACGTACGGACCCGATGCTGCCATTAACCGAGGTGATTGAACGAGCAAGTGTACGTTGGCACGGAACGCAACTGGACCAACCCGACTGGGGTGATCAATCACGCAGCGTTGCGTTCACCATCGAAACCAAGCATCGCTGGTACCACCTGATTTTCAATGCCTATTGGGAAGAGATAACTTTCGCCTTGCCTTCCGTTCCTGAAGACTTCCACGCTTGGCAGCGCATAGTGGATACAGACCTTGCGTCGCCCGATGACATCACCGATGGCACCCCACTCGATGATGCTAGTGAATATGCGGTTCAAGATCGATCCACGGTCATCCTCGCCTCGAGCCGCATTCGTCGACCAATCACCAGCTCGGACTGAGTCGGCTAAATCATCAGACCTCTACAACATCAACCTGGATCACCTGAACCTGGATCACCTCGCATTAAATGCAACAGTGTCATCCCAACTGAGAGTCTCTACTGGGAAACCAAAGCCCATGGCAGGTGCATCCCCAACGGCCTAGTCGAACTTCAGCTTGACCTCGCTGATACTGCCAGCAAAGGTAGTGCTAGTGTACTTGCCGACGGGCTTGATTTTGTCATCACCCACCTGAAGCCCATCACCGGCCTGCGTTAGAACACACGCGGCATCCGCAGTTGCCGCAACCTTTCCATTGATAACAAGCTGCATCTTTCCGTTCTTCGAAATCGTGGCTGTGACCGTTGCGATCCCTGAAGTGAGTGGTTCACTTGCAACGGCTTCCGTCAGCTTCCATGCATCTCGCACTCCCAACACCAGCTTCCCCTCTCGAATGTAGAGAGCATAACCTTGCTTATCACCTCCCTGTGCCAGAATCACGCCGTCTGCCCCTTTGCTGTCAAAAGATGTGGTGATCGATACGCTTCTTCCCCCGTAGTCGGGCGCACTTTTCCCGGATAAGTCATCTCCCTGCTGCAAACTGTATCTCCTCCTGCTGCTGCGAGTTTTCTTTTCGGGCTGCTTCCCCAATTCCAGCCCATTATCCTGCGGGATTGCCTTGTTCCAAGCCAGCAACTTTGTCGTCAGTTCAGACACAACCTGAGGGTTGTCGACAGCAAGATTGTCTTTTTCCCCCGGGTCATCAATGAGATGGAAGAGCTGCGCTCGACTGCCGTCGTAATCACACAGCAATTTCCATGCTCCTTGCCTGACGGCCAAATCAGGCAAGTGGCTAAACCCGTAGTAGTTTTTTCTATCCGGGGGACGCCGAAAGAAAATTTCGGCCTGCCTTCCTGCAGTGGACTTACCTAGCAGCGTGTCCAGCACATCCTCGCCATCATAGATCGTCCCGGCAGGTGGCTTGGCATGTGCCAACCTGAGAAGCGAAGGCGTAAGATCGATGGCAGAAAAGACCGAGGTAGTATTTCTAGTGCCAACGGCACCTGTCGCGACAAGGCCGGGTCCCCAGACAATCAGCGGCGATCGAATCCCGCCCTCAAACAGATGCGTCTTGTATCCCTTGAGCGGGCCAGCCTGACCGGCTCCCAACTCACAACCGTTGTCCGAACAAACCAATACCAGTGTATTGTTGCGGAGCTTGGGATTATCTCGAATGTAACTGAACAATTTGGAAAACTGCCGATCCATAGTCTCCAAAACGGCAAGATACAAACCACGTTTCCCCTTGCTCTTGGCAACGTTGTATTCTTCTGCAGGCGGCCAGAATGGGCTGTGCACATCGTCGGGCCAGACATTTACATAGAAAGGTTTGTCCGCCGCCTCGGCCTTCTCCATGAAAGGAATAGCCGCATCGATGAAACCACGGGTAATTTTTGACCTTTGCATCCATGTAACAGGTTCGCCCAATCTGACAGCGTCACCCCAAATTTTTCCAACCTTACCGTCACCTGTCTTTGTAAGCGGCAACAACTTCGCTCCCATGCCCTCAAAATTCGTGAGCGAGGTATCAAAACCATAGTCAGTGATTGGAGGTGCCTCATCTACATCTCGCTGCCCCCCCATGTGCCATTTTCCAAAATGCCCCGTGGCGTAACCTGCTTGCTTAAGACTGCGTGCCAGCATAGGGGCCTTGGGATCCAACCATTGAGCCAATCCTCGCAACTCATTCAGTTGCCGATGCGCCAGGTACGAAGTGATCCGCCATCGCTGCGGATACTGTCCCGTTGAAATGGCAACCCGCGACGGAGAACAGATCGGGGAGTTCACATAGAACTGTTCAAATGCAATTCCTTCACGAGCTAAACGATCAATCGCAGGTGTTTCGGCATCCGTATTACCGAAGCACGAAAAATCCGCCCACCCCATGTCATCGATGAAAACCACTACCACATTTGGCTGCGTGTCACCTCTTGCATCAGAACCAAATACCAAAGCTACCAACGGCAGCAGGCAAAGAACAATAGATCTACTCGAAAAACCGTACATTAAGCTGGCCCCAAAGACGAACTGACATACCACGCGACATCATATTAACCACTGCTTGTAACAATGACGCCTAGGACGCCTCCCTTATTCTACCCATCGCCGTACCGTGTCGACGATCCACCGCTGACTATTCTCCATACAAAACCAGTTCCACAACTATACGTTCACTCACCCGACACTCAAGACCCGGAGAAAAAGAGGTGAAGCTGCAATTCAGCCAAAGCTTTCATACGGAAGTGTTCGCAGAGGTTCCTCGCCACCCCAGAAGCATTGCAACGTAGCCTAAATCGGAATAATTCTTTCGCAGTTGAGTAAAGCTGGCTCTGCGCAACATGTGCAAACCGGAACTCTCTTCATCTCATTTTCCCTCGCTATCACTGACTGATGCAGGCCTACTAGCCGCACGATCCACCGTTACCTATTCCGAAAGTCACCTCACGCTTCAATCTCAGCACTGAGGGATGACCAAAAGTCATCTACGTTAGTTGACCAAAACTTTCGCTGCCAGACCATCACTGTCTTCACTAGTCAATCGTATTCGCTCAGCCAACAACGCATCGGTATGATGATGATCAAAGGCAGTCGTCTGCTCTCTTAACCCAAACTCAGGTTCGAACGGCGTCTCGCTCTTTTCAACCTCCAAGCCCATAAAACCACGAGCGAAGAAAGAGAGAAATATGTTGTAATTCAAAGAATCATGTCCAAATCCCATTAAGAAGTAGCGGAGGTTAGATATGGAAAATTCACGACACGACGAATTCACACGCTTGCTGATTCAGCATGAACCAGAACTCATCCGGTACATCATGGTAGCCGTACCAAATCGCACGGACGCTCGTGACATCATGCAGGAATGTTCTGTTTCCCTCTGGAACAAATTTGCAACTTTCGATTCGAACCGGTCATTCGTGCCGTGGGCCTTGGGATTTGTTCGCATCGAGATACGCCGTTTTCTTCGAAAATCAGCTCGGCGGTCTCAATTAACCGAAAGAGCGGCATCATTATTGTTGGAGGAACATGACATGACCGGCAATGATCTGGATGCACGTCATTTGCATTTGCAAACATGTGTAAGCCAGCTTTCCGAGCGTCAAAAGCAGGTGGTAGACGGATACTACAGGATGGAGCAGTCTGTCGATGAATTGTCTCAGCGCACAGGCCAAACCGTAGAAGCTATCTATAAGTCACTGCAACGAATCCGTCGCGTCTTACATGACTGCATCAACTCAAGGATGCGAACTGCCGAATGACACCTCCGCTAGCGAACGAAAAATGGCAAGAGCTGATCCAGCTGCACCTTGATGGCATTGCAAACCAAGAACAGGTCAAGAACCTCTCAGCACAGCTTGAGATTTGTTTTGATACACGTTTACTTTACTTGCGGATGCAGCACATCCATTCCAGTCTATTGACCGGTGAGTTTAGTGAGATGCCGTTTGCCCCATCTGAGCAACGCGTCCTGCAATTGATCTCAGATCTGGAAGAATCAAAGCCCACGCATCAACACCGACGTTATCTTTTCATAGCAGCATCAACAACGGCCGCCATTGCCCTTCTTCTTGGCCTCCTATTCATCCTTAGCTCTCAATCGGCCGCCAGTATCGAAGTCACAACCATCGAGGGACCGGTACGTTGGACCGGCCATGATGGACACGTCATCGAGAAACTAAACGTAGGTCAAATGCTCACCGGGGGAACGATCCAGACAACAGCCGCTGACTCACAAGCCACGCTTACATTCCGCGACGGATCGGCCGTTTCAACGACCGGTATCTCAGTGCTGTCGATTACGAACAAGGGCCAGAAACTACTGCATCTGCGGTCAGGCATCCTCTCTGCAAATGTCACGCCTCAACGGAACAAGAGCCCAATGAATGTGCTCACCCCAACCGCAAGACTGGAGGTCCTTGGGACCAGATTTGATGTCGTCGCGAATTCGGAAGGGGCAAAGCTTATTGTTCGAGAAGGAGTCGTGAACGCGGTACGCACTTCCGACGGCCAATCTGTCAAGGTGGAAGCCGGGCACTCCACCATCGCCACCACCAACGCAAAAGACTCATTTCATGCCAGAAATCACCACGAAACAACCTACAGATGGATCGCAAACCTGGAGCACGACCATAAACAAGGCGAAGGCGAATTCGTCTCAGCAATGCATGCTCTGAAAAAGCGCATCCGTGACGCGATGACGAAAGGACACCTGACCAAGGAACAAATCCCCGCTGTGTATGGAGCACAGTTGGCCGCTGCAATAGATGCAGATGGCCTCTTGAAAGCCCAGCCTAAACAGATACGAGGAGGCGAATCTGGAGATCTGATCCGCATTGCGTCACTCTACGTCAACCACAACCAGCCAAAATCAGTAATCCTCACCCAACGCAGTGTCTTTCAAGTACGAGGCACAGCACCGGTTGAAACTGTGATAAACATCGGGATCGGTGTCTTCGGGACAACTCGCGCTGACGCAGCCCGTTTCGTAACATCCCACAAGGTCGAAGGCAATTTCAATCTGGAGGTCCCCGTCTCTGAGATGCAGAAATTCCGTGACCACTCCGACAAAACCCCACCTGTTGGCATGGAAATCTTTAGCTGGTTCTGCTTTACATCTGATCCGAATTGCGAATTCATAATTTCAGCCGTATCATTGAATGCAGAAACAGACTGATCCTACACGCTTAAGAATAAATTCTTCCCTTCACTTGCACATATTCCACTTGCACATATTCCACTTGCACATATTCCCATTGCACATATTCCCATTGCACATATTCCACTTGCAAAAACCGAACACAATCATGACACAATCAATCAAGACGGCAGTTGTATTGTTCGCGGCATTTTTCATTACTGCTACCACGCAAAGCATCTTCTCGTCTTCGTCCAACGCACAAGAAATCAAATACGAAGACCGCATCGGATCCAACAAAGGATTCGATATGTGTGAAGACTTTCGTTACAAGCGAATCACAAAACTGGTAAGCGTCGGGAAGATTTCAAAGCAGCAGGGCTACAACATTTGGAAACGCATCTGCTCAGACAAAGATGCCGTAAAACGGATCCTGTCTGACGCAGTCGCTGCTGAGGAACTTTCACAAGCGCAAGCGGATCGGTTGCTTCCGCTGGTTGATTTGAAAATGACCTATTTCGATAGTAAGCATGGTCGATTTGGCCAACCCAAAGAGCTTAGCCGCGGACAATTCAGACAGGGAGAGATCACCGCGGAAAACCGAGAGTCCCTCTACCAACGCTTGATCGCAGCAAATCAAGACGGAAAAATTCATGACTTCGATGTAGCTTCGATCATGAAGCAGCTTTACGCAGGCTTTGACGAACAAACGGCTCCCGTGGAAGAAGTTGCAAAGTACCGGGGAGCATTGAACCCTCGGATTGCACAAAGCGGTTCGCAGGCCCGTGTTCTTCAGTCCGCGCAGATGCAGCGAACCCAACAACAAGAGAAAGGGTATGAGTCACGCGGCTACAACAAAACAAAGCTCCAGATATCGGACCCTGCCGACTGGATAAAGACCCTTGAAAAACCAATCTACTCCGGGCCTCAACCAGGGGAAAAGACCCTTCCGTTGACGGCTCTCAACCTGCGTGGGGCCCAGGCCGGCAAGGAGTTCGATCCGGTCGAACTAGCAGGGGACAAACATCACCTGATGTTCTTTGTAACTCAATCTCGCACCTTTGGCCGCTTCCTTGGACAACTCAGGACACAATTGCAGGCCATTGAGGACAACTCAAAACAGGCTTGGGCCATGTCAGTCATTGTAAGCACCGATGATGTCAACGAGGCAGAAAAGAGCTTTGCAGTCCTGGACCAACGATACCCAAAAAACCTTGTCGTTGGTTTGTCAAAAGACGGGGCTGCCGGACCACCTGCTTACGGATTGGACAAAAACCTGACCGCAACGGTCATCGTTGCAAAAGACGGAATTGTTCTGCACAATCTGCCCTACGTTGGCAATGCATTTTATACGCAGCCCCACATACTGGGAGCGATTGCAGACGCAATGAAGATTGATCACGAGACTCTCAGCAAATATATCAGTGATAAACCCGGTGACGCCGCGGCCGCATACAGTCGGAAATCCCAGAGCCAAACCGGCGGGCCTGCCAACAGCCTTCGTAAACAACTCGTGCCACTGATTGAAACCCAAACAATCAGTCGCGCTGATGCGGGAGAAATATTGCAACTTGCCAAAACCAAAGCGGCCCTGAAAGCGAAACTTGAAGAGCTTGTCAGGGAAAAAAAACTCACCCGTGACCAAGCAATGGAACTGTTGAACGAACTACCCGCGAATAGTGCCAAACTACGCGGCGAACAGTAACGCTTCACCGCCACGATTCTCCGCAACGCTTCACCGCATCCTCGTCCTTCCCGCTTGATGGCAAACGGAACAGCGAACAACTGACATGATTAAGAGCACCTATGCAGGCTTAGTACTCGGGTCACTAGTTCTGGGCCTCTGCAACCCCGGGATGTCGATGGACCCACCACCCCAGACCTCGGACCAAAAATCGGACCCAAGATCAACGGAAAGCAATCACACCATCGACTTTATCAATGATTTGATTCCGATGATTACGAAGTTAGGATGCAATGCTGGAAAATGCCACGGCTCGGCGATTGGCCGCGGCGGTTTCAAGCTCTCTCTCTACGGTGGATCACCGAAAACCGATTACGACGAAATTGTACGCAGGCACGGAGGACGACGGATCAACCTAGCTGATCCCGAATCAAGTCTGATTTTCATCAAGCCAGCCGAGTTTATCGAACATGGCGGTGGAGCAGTTATCGAGGACGATCAACACTCCATGCTGTTACTTGACTGGATCGAGCAGGGCGCCAAGTTTATCAGGCAGCGTGAACTGAAGCACATCGAGGTACACCCCGCCAGATACGTTGCAACAAAAGTTGGGGATACGACATCCTTCAAGGTGCTTGCGCGCTACCACGACGGTTCAACTCGAGATGTCACAAACCTTACGCGATTCACTGCAGATGACTCAACTGCCGTGCGGATCGACAAGGGATCCGCGACTGCCACGCTGGAACGCACGGGCCGGCACATTGTCATCGCTCGATACTCGACTGAAGTAATCCCAATTGAGCTGCTCGTCCCGACCTCCCAAGTCGCCCCCGACTTGTCCCATGAGACGCGTAAAAACTTCGTTGACGAGGAAGTCTTATCCTCACTATCAGAACTTCGAGTGCCGGTTTCACCAATTTTGGACGACCGAGCCTTCATGCGGCGCATCACACTGGACCTTACTGGACGTCTCCCCGCGCAAAGCGTTGAAACTGATCAAACAGCTATCGATCGTGAAACAATTATCGACGATCTTTTACGATCGGAGGCCTTTGTAAACTTTTACACACTCAAGTTGGCGAGATTGCTGAGGATTCAATCCAAACAAGACAAGAACTTGGTGACGACAACACCTCAGGCTGCTCGCGCATTTCACGATTACCTCGCCCGCCAACTACGCGCAAGGGTGGGATACGACCAAATCGCCCGAGAGATCCTAACAGCCACTGGTGACACATCCAAATACGGTCCGGCGGCTTTTTTCACGGCAGTTGAAGACCCCCGGCTTCAAACCGAATTCACGACTGAAGTCTTCATGGGAAGCCGCATGAAATGTGCGAACTGTCACAATCATCCGTTAGATAAGTGGACGCAGGATGACTTCCATGGTCTTACGGCCATGTTCTCAAAATTGACAAGAAGCCAAGTCATTCGGCTCAACCCTATCGGTAAAAACATACACCCCAATACCGGAGAGGCTGCCTTAATGAAGCTTCCGGGGGGCGAGTTTTTGCCTGAGGACACTAGGGACGGCCGCAGCACGTTTGCCGCATGGTTGACAGACCGCGACAACCCCTACTTTGCCAGGGCAATTGTCAACCGACTCTGGCAATCACTGATGGGTCGTGGTCTTGTGGAACCACTCGATGATTTCCGAGCAACCAACCCGCCAACGCACCCAGCTTTGCTCGACCGGTTGGCGAGCGATTTCATTGACCATGGGTATAACATCCGGCACACTTTAAAGAGAATAGCGATGAGTACAACTTACTCACGGAGTTCGAATCCAATTGCTGGCAACGAGACAGATGGGCGTTTTTACTCACACCGCGTGGCCACTCCGTTAGGGCCGGAGGTTCTGGCCGATGCAATCTCAGATGTACTGGGAATTCCATCACGATACGGAAATGAAATGCCAGGTACTCGGGCGGTCGACTTAAAAGATGGCGGTGTTCGGTCAGACGCACTCGACATCCTTGGACGCTGCGATCGATCTAACTCTTGCGAAGGAGCCCCATCACCGATCGGCCCATTGGCACAAAAGCTACACCTGTTCAACGGTGAATTACTGAATAACCGCATAGGTGCCCACAGTGGAAGATTGGATACATTAATAAAATCGCAGAAACTGCCAATCGAGATTGCGACTGAGTTCTACCAAGTGGCCCTAAACCGGCATCCCAACAAGAACGAACTGAAGTTCTTCGAACACTTATTCAACCCAAAGGAATCGTCAGCTCGGCAACGTGCTGTGCTGGAAGATTTTGTATGGGGCCTCGTCACATGCAGAGAATTCACAATCAATCATTAGCTGATCGCAAGCCTTGTCTAAGTGCAGTAATCCCCGGACAGCGGCCGATCCATGCACATGCCTCCGTGACTATTTTGTATTTCATAGCCAACTGACTCCCAAAGACTACAACAACGATGAGTACATCAAGGCGATGTGACGGCGTAACTCGCCGCAGTTTTGTTTCCGCCGGCGGCCTAACAGCCTTAGGACTCGGGATGGGGGACATCCTTCGTTTACAGCGGGCAACCGCAGACAATCCACTGTCAAACATCAGCGCAAAAGCAAAGGCTAAATCTTGTATCCTGATTTGGCTTGATGGTGGTGCAAGCCATCTCGACACCTTCGACCCCAAGCCTGAAGCACCGTCGGAGGTCCGAGGCCCCTTTGATTCGATCAACACCAAGCTACCTGGGATCCGTGTCAGTGAGCACATGCCCCGCACAGCAAAAATATTGGATCAACTGGCGTTGATTCGCAGTGTCACCTCACCCTTCGGAGTCCACAACTTTGCCATTCAATATCTAATGAGCGGTCACAAGCCAACTCCTGCACTGCAGTACCCAGTGATGGGATCCGTCGTTGCCCAACTCCAATCAAATCAGAACGTCTTACCGCCCAACATTGCTATTCCGAACTTGATCTCCCGCGATTCCGCAACGATTGGCAACGGCTTCCTCCCGACCATGACCAAACCGTTTTCACTGGGAAGCGACCCCGGAAAAGCGAACTATCAGGTTCGCGACTTGGATTTCTACCAAGGCCTAGACCTTACCAGGCTGGATAGACGCCGGAGAATCGTCAATTCAATGAATACGCTTGGAAACCTCGAGTTACAAGGCAAGGGCCCCAGTGATCCTGATCTGGAACGGGCCTACAACATACTCGCTTCCGAGCAAGCCAAGGCTGCTTTTGACCTGGGTCAAGAACCCGAATACATGCGTGATCATTACACCCTTGATCCACGGGCCAATGTTGACGACAGCAACAACATTGGTCAACAATGCCTTCTTGCCCGGCGTCTGGTTGAACGAGGCGTCCCATTCGTGACCGTAAATAATACGGGCTGGGACAACCATCTTGATCTTGCTACTTATGCGAATCGCCATCCTGGTGACCCCCGTTCAGCGTCACACGCTCTGGTGCCGGGTCTAGACAAGGCACTGAGTGCCTTGGTTGTCGATTTGGCGGATCGTGGGATGCTCGATGAAACCTTGGTTTTGGTAATGACAGACTTCGGCAGAACGCCAAAAATCAATAGCACTGGTGGCCGAGACCATTGGCCCAACTGCTTCAGCGTCGCCATGCTAGGCGGCGGCGTGAAAAGCGGCCAAGTGATCGGGTCTAGTGATGCGTTGGGGGAATTTGTCAAAGATCGCAGTATCACTCCGGGCGACCTTGCTGCGACAGTCTACACGCTCCTTGGCATCGATCCGGCGCATGAGCTTGAAACTCCAGACGGCCGCCCCATTCGCATCGCACCTCAAGATTCAAACGTCATCAGTGAGCTATTGGCATGATCAAACCCAAACGCCGCATCCTCACCCATGTGATTAAGATGATTCTGCTAGTTGTCTTTTCGCATGAGGCATACTCAGCGCATGGGCAACTGCCATCCATCACGGACATCGCGTTTGCACCGGATGGAAAATCGCTTGTCAGCTGTTCTCAAACTGGTATTCAGGTTTACAGTTGGCCTAAGCTCGAATTGACAAACACAGCCCGTTCATCTTTCTCAAATTTAAAATGCCTTGCGTTTTCCCCTGATGGGAAATTTCTTGCAGTTGGGGGCGGCAACCCTTCCGAGCGAGGCGGTGTGGAGGTTTTTACGTGGCCTCAGTGCAAGTCAGAAATGCTGCTTTCAAACCATGATGACTCAGTGACGGCGACCCTCTGGTTGGGGAATCGCAACTTGGTTTCCGCCAGCCTCGATCGCAAACTAATCCAGTGGAACTTGACAACGCAGAAGGCAATCGCGTCTTATCAAGGTCATTCACGCGGAGTTACCTCAGTATGCGCTCTACCCAATGGTGAAATCGTAAGTGCAGGCTATGATCATTCGGTACGAGTGTGGGAAAGTGCGACCGGCTCGTTAAATCGGACATTAAATCAACATTCCATGCCCGTGAACGCGATCGCGATGTGCCCCCAGTCCGATGGCAGGCCCATGCTCGCAACCGCTGCCCAAGACCGAACCATCCGGTTTTGGCAGCCAACGATCGGGCGGATGATGCGTTACATCCGACTCGAAGCAGAGCCACTGGACATCGCATGGGTCAGTACGACACGAATTGTTGCAAGTTGCAACGACGGCCGAGTTCGTCTCGTTGACTCGAACAATGTCAAAGTCCTGAAAACTATCTCGCTTCTGCAAGGCTGGTGCTACGCAGTTGCAGCGCATCCAAACGACCGCAGCATCGCTATTGCGGGAAGTGATGGTGAAATCCGGCGTTTTCAACTTGAAACATCTCCATGATTTATCACAAGCCTCACTAGTGTGGGCTTCATGGAATGAATCACCAACCACGAGGACAGCTGTACTTTACCGCCATTTGCTCACAGCGGACATGATGCTCGGGACGTTCCTTGAGCTCAATTTTTCGCCGGCGTCACCCGCCTAGCGGACTCTGCATCATGCGAACCCCGGACAGCCCAGAAACCAGAAACCAAATATTACCTTTCTGTTCAGAGCCACGGCCCATTCGTTCACCGCGCACGCACACGCGTTAGCGAGCAACCAGGCACGATTACTATCGATAACGCAAAATGATGGTTTACCACTTCTCAATACGGTGACTCCTCAATACGCTGTCAGACTCTGATTAACGCTGGACACCTCAGCCGCTGAGGCTCCAATGCATTCCTGTGATTGCTGTTTCGGCAAACACTGAGACTCTTTAGGTTGCCGCCTCCCTTTCTTAATCAATCGTCGTTCCATCTATTAGTGCGGAGTCCTATTCATGACTATCAACCTTATTGTCACTCACCCTGGCGGTGCCCACAAAGACGACTTTCTGGCTTGCTGCCTACTTGCTCACCTGCACGGTGCATCCATCCAACGCCGTGAGCCAATGGAAGACGATCTGCGCAATCCCTCGATCTGTGTGGTTGATGTAGGCGGCTCACATGACGCCCAGCTCAACAATTTTGACCATCATCAGTTTCCCCGGGACGCTCCGCCCCAATGTGCGTTGTCACTCGTCCTTCTCAGCTTAGGCGTGTACGAGGATGCGTTGTCGTTTTGTGCATGGCTTCGACCTGCTGAATGGCTTGATACACTGGGCCCAAATGAAGCATCCAAGTTGATGGGGATTCCACGCACTGCTTTAAGTGAATTGAACTCGCCAATTGATGTTACGCTGCTGAATCGATTTGCAAATAACACGGAGCTAAACCCCGACAGTGTTCTCTACCAAGTCATGTGCATGGTTGGGGAAGACATACTGAGTTACCTAGGGTCACTACGTTCACGTCTGGATTTTCTTAAGTCACACAGTCAGTGGTGGAGCATTGAGACTCAGGACCCCAACGCCGCTCCCATTTTTGCATTGTTTCTCGAACAAAATGAAGTGATCGCAAAAGATCCTTCGTTTGGACTCCATGCGTTCATTACTGAACAAGAGCAACAAGACCATGTCCACGCCTTGATCTATCCAGATCGAAGAGGCGATGGTTATGGCCTGACCACTTACGAAGATTGTCCTCGATTGAATTTTTCGCTGCTCGAATCCGAGAATGATGTACGCTTTGCCCACAAACGTGGCTTTGTAGCCAAAGTCGAGGCTACCGAACCGAAACGTTTGAAAGAACTGGTTGCATTAGCTGCCGTAAAGTAAATCATTACAACTCCTGCACTAAGATTCACGATTCTTCTCTTCCCACTGCATTACAGCGAGCGGCTGGAAACTCCAAATTTCAACAAATCATCACTAGCCTGATGCGGTGTTTTCTCGCTTTGCACCTGATCGCGACGCACCACAAGAAACTCAACACTTAGCGTCATGGACAACGAAAACAACCCTTACTCGACACCCAACCGTGAGCCGTCAGACAGCAGATTTGACGGACAGGCGAACAGCGGCGAGGTGACAGACTCGGCAAACGCGTCTTGGGATCCCATCGGCATGCGGATCATGAGAGTCTTTGCCTATTCTTACATCACCAGTCTCGTCGTGGGCGTCTCATTGGTGGTTGTCTGGTTGTACCTCATGGTTGTGGCCATGCCTCAGGCACAAAGGTCCAGCAGTCCTGATATCCTGCAATTGATTTTCATCTTTATCACAACTCTACCCAGCGTTCTGACCTGTTTCATATTTAGCTGGTGCTACAGCAGCGTCTGCGCGAATAGACCAAGACCGAACATCTGGCCGGCGTTAGTTTTTGGCATTCTGTCAGGCATGTTATTCAATGCGTTCACCGCGCTCAGTGTCATCGAGTATTTTTTTAAATGGTGAAACTCACTTTGCCCCGATCGGCCTGTAGGAATCATCACGCACTGGTAACTTTTCTGTCCCACGGAATACCTCAAGACAGGCAAACAACTAGGTTTCAGGAATGAGTGCCGCAGGACAAAGAAGCCACCTTAACTGCCTATTCGGCCACTCAACCTTCGTGTATCCCTGACACTCTCTGCTTTCCACCGCCTGTTTCAGCTGACTTGAGCGCAGTTCAGGCGACTTCAATCCCCCGCGTGTAATCCTGCGATCGCTTCTTTGGCACGCCGCCGGTGAGACGCCGCTGCTTTCTCATCCGTCAGCACTTCACGATACGACTGGGACGCATCCGACTTGCGACCTGCTGCCTCGAGTACCTGGCCATAGGAAATTCGCATCGAAGCCCGCCAGGTTCCGGCGAGCTTGTTAATATCAACAAGCTTGAAAACGTCCAACGCTCCCTCATGATCTCCGCGCCGACTCAACAGGCGTGCAACTCCCTGAAGCCCGGTGAAGTATTCAGCGCTGCCCGTATTGGTCTTGGAATCAATGATATTGCGGTAGGCTTCCAATGCCATGGCATCGTTGTGCATAACCAATTCACGGTTATGAGCCATCGCGCGTAGAATACTCATTCGGGTTCGCGTATCAGCGGTAAATTTCAATGCCAGGCGAAAATCGGCATCTGCTCTGGAACCAGACTTCAGCGTGTAGTACGCCTGTCCACGCGCAAAAGCGGCTGCACCGATCTGCGTGAATGGGAAGCTCAATAAATCCAGGGGACCGAATTGATCAATGAGTGCAGGGCATTGCCGCTCGGCAACAAGATTCTGCATGTGCACAGTCATCGCGATCGCTTCCACCGGAATCAATTGAACAAAGGTGGCGGCCTGTTCCATCTTTTTTTTGCGTCTTGCGCAATTCGCCGCCTTCGATAGTGCAACCGATTTCTGGTAATCAGTCGCCGTCTCATATTTCGACAGTGAAACAAACGCTTCGAGGGCCTGATCGTACTGTTGCCGCCGCATCATCTTATCGGCAGCTGTATGTTCAGTTAAAAAATCGGTAACCGTTGGATCAACCTCGAAGGTGTGGGAACCACCGTCATAGAGATGTGCGAACTTCATGGGCACATGAAAGCCGGCGGTTCCGGTCGGTGAAAAAGCAGAGTACTCAGCACCGTTCTCGCGGATTCGTTGCCGACAGATATTGAAGTGCCACGGTAAGCTTTGCGAGGGCTTGCGGCCAATCACCTGATTGAGCGGGTCGTTCTCGTCCTCGGTCACAGGTATCCGGATCTCGACATCCCAATGATCCTTTGCGATGTGCGCTGCCACCTCAGCCTGCGACTCCCAACGGAATCGCGAGCTCTTACCAGCGGCACGATCCAGATCAACCAGCGTGCCCGCTGGATTGACCACGATTTGATAGTAGCTGTGCGAATCGGTGTCGAGTTCAATCTCGATGGCATCACCATACCAGATGGATTCATCATCATTTTTCGTCGTCGAGATATTCAATGAGTCACCCACTTGGTCCTCACATCGAATCCCGAAATACAGAGACTGCCCTGATCGGTCCCAACCGACCTTTACCGTCGTTCCAAAGATCGGCCGAGATCCGGTCTGCAATTCGCGTAAGCTGCCTGTAGAGGCACTAAGGCAATCGCGCCAATACGGTTCATCTAACTTGCCATCGATCACGATCGGTTCTTTCGGTTCACGAACGGTCCTCAACTTTGTAACCCAACCACGTTTTTGTAGTAGTTGGTTGCCCTTACTTCGCAGTGCATTCAGATATTGATCAATTAGCTCCAACCGTTGCGCGTGATTTGAGCCTGGCACGACACTGGCTTTGGCGGCTGTGAATACCTGCAGCGCCTTGTCTATTTTTTGCTTATCGCTCTCCATGGCCTGGTAGTTAACCTCGCAATAATCAAAGAACGATTTCATTTGCGGCCCTGCAGGCCCGTAAAAGAGCCGACAGTACTCATCAAGCATCGCCTCCACATTAGCGTGACTGCCACCCCACCACATGCGAGCCGTGAAGTAGACCTGAAAGTGATTGAATCCAATATTCGGATCATCATGAACTCTCGGAAAACTAAGCCAGATATCTTCACCGCGCGAAAAGCCTTTGGTTGCATTGATGCTGTCCCCGATGGTCCTCGCCACAAAAGCCGGCAAATAGCTTCTGCGTGAGGTGAACGGATAATTTTCAAACACCAAGTACGGCTGATCCGTTATTTTTTGCCAACCGGCCCGCAATGCTTTAATTGGGATGCGTTGCTCTGGCAGACTATTTCGTGGCCGTCTCCCCCCGACAATCACGACCTCGACGTTCGGCTCTAGCTGCTTGACACTGGAAGGAGGATTGGTGTTCGCGCCGTACGCACAGCAGACGATTTTCTTATTGGGGTGTGTCTTGCTAACTTCCCTTGCTACGCGATTGACAAAGTCCCACACGTGATTCGAAAGTTTACCGCGAGCACCCATGTCATCAATCTGCTGGCCCGCACAAAGCTCACACTGACAAATCGCAATGTAAGCATCGGGCGGCATGATCGACACGGAGTCATAATCATAGACGTCAAACTGTGCACGTGCCCACTTAACGGTTGCGTCAAACAGCTCCGGATTGGAATAGCAGAGGTGATTCAGACGTTTTCCGATTTGTGTATCACGCTGCCCACCATAAAGCGCAAACCAATCGGGATGCTGTTGCTTGAGGATGTCTGGATGCGTCATGGTGTCCATCCCATGTGCGATCATCTGTCCATACGGATGACGAGTCCCCAGCCGCATCGACCAACGCATGAGTTCTTCGTCCACCGTCGCAAATCGCACATTAAATTGCCGTACCTCAAAGTCTGGGCTTACTGTCCGATCTACGTTCGGGAGAGGAATCGTCGCCATTTGCGGGACCACCTCACCAAGTTCACCGGGCAGGTACCAACGGACGCCAAGACTCCGCAAGTAGCCACAAACCGCATTCAACGAACCGCGTTCGTCAAACTGCCAAAGGTACTCTCGATTCTCCTTCGCGACGGACGCCGGCATCAGCTGCCGAAACTTGTACAGCCCTCCATTCGGAACCCCCAATGATAATCCACTGGCCTTTTCCCACTCGGACTGCAATTTCTCAACACGTCCAGAGTTATTTTTTGCCCATGGCTCGATCGGAACAAAATCAGTATCGTCACCAACTAATGCCAGCCACCGATCACCCGACACAATACGGTATGCTCCGTGCATAAGCCCCGCTGCAGTCACGCCCAGCTTTTCCAGGTGGCAGCTTTCGCCCACGTAAATCTTTATCGATGGATCAGCCGAAGGTTCGTTCCCAATCGGTAGCTGGGCCCCAGAAATCTTCTCAAGATACGTCTGCAACTCAGCGGCCGCCAACCGCGTCGAACGCGGCGCCGTGTCACTAATCACAATCTCCGCCCGAACCTCTCCGTCCTTAACGATCGCTGCAGCGTTGGCCTCCGCCGGCAAGGTAAAAAGACTAGCAAAGCCGGCCAAGGGAACCATCAGAATCTGCTTCAAAATCATCTCTTGGGCCATCTCACGGTTCGGGTTGTTTCTATCAGGTTTTCTGCAACTTGATGTTCGGGAACTGGATGTTCTGCCACACACTTCTGGCATGACCTCGCTACGACCAAAAAAAGCTCCACCAATCGTTCAAATATTAACACAACTACCCGAAACTCCACAAAAAGATCACGTCTGCACCGCGAAACTCATCTGAGCATTTCAAGTTGCTGCCACTGCGTTAAAACAACTGAAACGAACGAAACTGCAGCCAGAATTTATAACTGAAAGACACCCACCAACCACAAAGGCGATTCTCCATCACGCAAGTGTTCCATCTCACTTTTGAAAACACGCCTCTTGACCTAACCTCTCCTCCATCGCATCACCCGCAACTCGTCGGGTTAGAGTCAGGCCAGTTGCCATTGCGTCACGTTTCAACCCCCTTTGTGGGTCGTACCGATATGGCAGTGAGACTTTGACATCGATCATCCCTGAACATTTCAACCAGGCAGTTCACTCCAGGAAATTCACACCTGACACTTCACTCCTCACTGCGTACGGATGAAACATTCGCACCGAATACAAACAGGATGGCAGGCAGGATCACCAAATCACCAAGGAAGGCGGTCACCAAGATGATACATCCTAACAGTGAGAACATCTGTATTCCCGGCATGGGGCTAATCAGCATTGCAGCAAATCCACTTACCAAGATTGCTGTCGTAATCGCGAGTGCTGGCCCCACCTGTTGAATGGTTTCACGAATTGCCCAGGCTGAATCGCGTACATCAATGTTGACGACTTCACCACCGTTTTGGTGCTGATTCATGTTCCTTTCGGCAACCAATTGTCGGTACCGCATCATCACATGAATGGTGTCATCAACAGCAAGCCCCAGACAAAGCGAGAAGGTCAGTGCCGACGTGATTTGCAGGGGGTACCCCAACAGCACAAGGCCTGCAGCCGTCACTAGTAACGGTAAAGCATTGGGGACAATGCTGATCAAACCTAGACGCAGCGAGCGAAACGCGAGTGTCAATACGACAAAGATAATCACGCTGGCGACGGCAAGGCTCATGCCAAGATCGCCAATGAACGACCGCATGTTTCGTGCTGCCGCAACAACGGTTCCCGTTACATGAATGTAGTATCCGGGATGCCGTTTTTCAATTTCCGCAATGCGGGATTCAAGTGGTTTCAGATGTTTCTCGAGGGTTGCCGCACCATGATTGGGTACTTGAGCCGTCACGACCAAGCGCCGTGAATTCTCATTTACGAGTCGTGCCATCCGGGTTCCAGCAAGTCGTTGCGTTTGCCGGTAGCGATCTTCATGGTTTTTGATGGGGATTGTCTCCATCACGTTCAAGACAGAAAACGGACCACTGATGCCATGGGTTTGCAACACCGCCTGATGCACCTCACCGGTCACCCGCAGCGTCTCGCCGTGAGATACTTTCCGCTCCTCCGGCCACTGAACCACGATGTGGGCACGCAAAGCTCCTCCCATCACTGCATCAGCACGTTGCAGTGCTTTGGTTGCACCTGAATGCTGAGGGAGGGTTTCAGTCCAGATGATATCTGGGTTTTGTTGAAACGCGGGCAGCAGCAGCACAGCGGAAATCACGATGCCAAAGGCGGCGAGCGGTTTTGCGTGGTTCAAAGGAAAACGTGCAACCCAACCAGTCCACGCAGACAGCGGCGATGCTTTTTGACCATGCTTTCCAGCAATCCGCTGTGATGAGGTATACCGAATCAGAATGGGCAGGACCAACAAATCCGCCAACAAAGCGAACGAGGATCCCAGAGCCGCACATAATCCGAACTGCTGTACACTTTGGGTTTGAGAAAGAAGCAACGAACTAAAACCAATCACGGTAGTGAGCGAGGTCAGAAGGCACGCCGGCCCCGTCCGACACAACATTTGCATCATTGCCTCGTCCCGCGTCTTACCCATCACCAGTTGCCGTCTGGTCTCCAGCAACAAGTGCACAGCATCGCTCAATCCGATAACCATCACGAGCGTCGGAATGACAGTACCCAAAGCCCCGATTTGCTGACCGGCCCACCCCATTGCTCCCAAGGTCCATAAAACGCCGAAAGCAGGAGCAGCACAGCAGATCAAAACGGGCCACAACCCTCGGAATAAAATCAGGGCAACCAAAGCTGAGATGAGTGTGGCAAACAGCGAGCCGGACACCATCGAAGATCGCAGCGACTCAAGCGTTTCGGCGCGAATCACAAGATGACCGGCGAGCAATGGCTTATTACCGGTCTGCAATTCGTATTCTTGACTTACCTCTTGCACTTCTGACACAGCAGCCGACAACGTTGAGAGCGGCAAAGACTTTCCGGCAACTCGAGCCACAAGAACGAGCATGCTGCCGTCCTGCGATACCAATTGATTTTTTCCAATCGGGTGCTGTGTGACCTGCGTTTTCAGCTTTTCATCATCGAATTCAGGATGCAGGTACTTGGGAACAACCAGCAGCCCTGTACGCCGATCACGAAGATCAAACAGACTACTGACGCTGGCAATCGCTGGCAGCTGATCTAACTGGTCACGATACTGACGAAGCTTTTCCAAGCCATCTGGATCGAAGAGTGTATCACCCTCCAATACGATAACGATTTCGTTATCTTCATGACCAAAGTCCTCGTACAACTGTTCCAGCTGCTTCGAGGTCGCATTGTCCGACATGAAGACGTCGTTGGGAGAGACATCGAAGGAGAGTCGCAACAAGCCCAGAAAAGCAAGAACCGTCCCCGCGACCATCAGGCATGAAATCAGCTTCCAGCTGTCCAGCATGATCCGCGAAACGACGTACATGATCGCGGCTCCCTTGAACTAACGCCAGCTTCATTGACCGATCAAGTCACTCGCATCGCCATAGACCCACGTGACCGTCGCTGGCGGTGTCAGGACCGTGCTGCCAACCCCTTGATTGGCATGAATACCATCTACTCGAAAAACCCACCCTTCGCTACCACTGGACGCCTGCTGGCCGATACCATCGACGAACGCTGTGACGCCAGAACCACGCATGGAAATAGGAATCTTCGTGACCGAACGCATTACCTCCTCGAGGGTAGTCCCCGTCCGCACATCTTCAATCTCAATTGTGAGCGGTGCGTCAGATCCTTGGATCTCGAGCGTCACGATGCCAGTTTCAACCGCCGGATCGTTACCAGCCTGTACGTCGGCACCCGCTTGAGAGCCAAATGTTGGCTCAGTGGAGCCAATGTCTGAAGACGAACTTGCATTGGAACCTGAATCACATCCAGCGATCAGAAGCAGAGTGACGATCAAGCAGGAGGCAAATAGTTTCATCCGTCGATTTCCGATTGGCGTTGTTGAGAGCGCATGAAAAACGACCGACTCTGGGGCCGGTCGTGCTTTCACTGAGCAAAAAGATTCGTTTAGCGGCGGGTCTTCTTGACCTTGGCCCCACCCTGACGGACCTTGAATTTTGGGTTGCTCTTGCAAATGACATAGATGCGGCCGCGGCGTTTCACCACTTGGCAATCAGGATGGCGGTATTTCAAAGCGCCAATACTACTTACAACTTTCATCGGATCGATCTCGTCGGACGTATCGTATAGGTTGGTTTTCTGCAAAGATTTGAAGGCGAGAGTATAGCGTCTCGCTCAAATCCATCAACGGCAAACGACACGCATTTCCTCAACCAAGAAAGCTAAAAAATGGGGCAAATTGCCTATTTTGATTGTATTAGTGGAATCAGTGGTGACATGACCTTGGGCGCTTTAGTGGACTTAGGCGCAGACATTTCTGGCATTGAGTCAGCCATTCGGTCGATGGGCCTGCCTGAGCTGACCATTCGCTCTGAACCAGTCAAAAAGCGGGGTTTTCGAGCTATTTCGGTACATATCGAGCATCCCCCCGAGCATGCTCACCGCCATCTACACCACATCACTGAGATGATCGATAGGGCATCAGAGGTGTCGGATGCGGCGAAGGAAACTGCTCACCGAATCTTTCGGCAAGTTGCTGAGGCGGAAGCAAAAGTTCATGGCTCGACCCTCGAGAAAGTTCATTTTCACGAAGTCGGGGCGATCGATTCGATTGCAGATATCGTTGGAACCGCGGTCGCCATGGATTTCTTGGGGATCCAAACGATCACCGCCTCAGCCGTTCCGACCGGCACGGGGGAAATCACGATTGCCCATGGACGGGTCTCAATTCCGGCACCCGCTACCGCGGAACTGCTGCAAGGGATTCCGATTGTGGGTTCTGATATCCGAGCCGAACTGACGACGCCTACCGGAGCAGCAATCCTGAAAGCGTGTGCCACGAGCTTCGGTCCGCTGCCCTCCATGACCATGCAGGCAGTGGGCTATGGAGCTGGCAGCATGGATCTGGACGCTCAGGCAAACGTTCTACGCGTCATTTTGGGTGAATCAACCGAAGAGACAGTGGGCCTGAGCTGTCAATATGAATCTGATCGCATTGTCATGCTGGAAACCAATCTCGATGACTCCACTCCAGAACAGTTGGCTGACTGTGCCACTCGCTTGATGACGGCGGGAGCATTGGATGTATTCCAAACACCTTGCACCATGAAAAAAGGTCGTGCTGGAGTTATCTTGACTGCCATGACAACGACGACACGGGCCTCATTGCTGGAAAACATAATCTTCGAGCACTCAACGGCCATCGGAATTCGCCGTTACCATGCGGACCGTCATAAACTGCATCGAGAAGCCACAGTCGTCGATACGGAATATGGTCCCGTTCGGGGGAAAGTTGTTCAGCTGCCCAGTGGGCATTGCCGCTTCACAATCGAAGATGACGACGCAAGAACCATGGCCACCTCGAACCAAACCACCGCAAGTGAAATCAGACGCGCGGCGACCGCTGCCTATGCCAAAGGCACCTAATTAAGGTTAGCAGTTTGCGACGTGAGGCATCTTTTTTTGAGCATCGGAACCAACGTTTTTCATTCCGCTAAGGGCCATGCCCCCTGCTCAAAATCCCATGCCCAAAATCCCATGCCCAAAATCCCATGCCCAAAATCCCATGCTCGCCTAACGCAACGAGATTGCTTCCTGCAGGGGCCGCAGCACGCTGGTAACAAGATACTCATCAACGAGATCACGACAGAGCCCCGCCAACCGATCAAATTCAGCGGCATAATTTTCATTGGGCCCCAAACTATCATACCGCCGAACGGTCAAGTAAACACTGATCTGATCTTCAGTGTACTCGCCGCTGCGGACCTGATAGGCGTTGGTTCGCGTTTCGAAACTCACTCGACACTGTGTGCGACAGTCCTCGTCCAACGAAAATTGAATGGCAGGTTCATGCGACAGCAACTTGCCGTATGGCACAGCAGTAAACCGCTCCAACCCAGGCGAGATGCCAATCGCTTCTGCCAGAATCTCGTTGTGGTTGCCACGATAGGCATAATCAAAGCCGAGCATCACACTTAACGACTCACAATCAAGCGGACTGATGGACAGTTCAAACGGAATCAGTTCCAGCACCGTGCGGTGCTGCTCCAGCGCCGAATCAAAGGATTCAGGGTTCACCACCCCCGCGTTGACGCGTTTGCCCTCAACAGATGCCCAGCGATAAGCCCCCGCATCCTTTTCCTCCTCCAGAACATACTCACCCTTTTCTCGTGAGTAAAAGTTCTGCATCTTTGGATAGCGACGCCTGACTTGTTCAAAATAATGAAGCACCGCCTCACGGCTCTGCGGCAACTCCATCTCCGTCGAAAGATTCATGTTGATGTAGTAGTCATCACTGAAAGCGCCGTATTCACTCATCCAATCCTCCCCGTCATGTCGGATGTTCCGCCGGAAAAAAGAGGATTCCCCCGACGCCCCCAGTATAGACGGCGTTGGTCAGTCGATGAACGGGCGCAATTCGAAACATTTGTATTAATTCGGAAGAATCAAAACGCCTTTCACCTTTTACCAGCCGAGAATCTGGACCACCGGATGAATGTCGTCTGCCCGATGGCAATGAGCCCTGTTACCAAACAAGAAGAAAATGAGCTCGCTACGAAATCCCACGCCCTCTTCACCCGAAGCCGTGATGCCCCGAAGCCGTGATGCCCCGAAGCCGTGATGCCCCGA
>NZHC01000029.1 GCA_002689655.1 Rhodopirellula sp.
ATGGGCGATGAGGGACTCGAACCCCCGACATTCTCGGTGTAAACGAGACGCTCTAGCCAACTGAGCTAATCGCCCCAGTGCGTTTTTTACAAACGCTCGCGTTTTCCCAACGCTTGACCCGATCAGTGATCGAGCCTTTCTGAAAGCTATTCAGCTTTCTTGGTTTTTGTAACCAACGTTGTCTTGCTTTTTCGGCAAGACAGCAATCTCAGGTTAGCAAAACGTGCTATCGACTGAGCATTCGGGTGCGGCGGGCGCGGCGCTCGGCTCGCAGGCGTGCGCGGCGGTTGGTTTCGCTCGGCTTTTCGTAGTATTCCCGGCGGCGCATCTCTTTTTTGATGCCACTGCGCTCAACCAATTTACGGAATCGACGAACAGCTTCTTGGATCGTTTCCCGATCGCGAACCACTAACTTGACCATTTTTGCTCCGAATACATTGCCAGATCATATCTCCCTTTGGAGGGATTTTCCTCTCAGGCAGGCCCTGTGCCGTGCCACCGGAGGGGAAGTCTAACGATCAGGTCACCCCAATGGCAATGGCGGGACCCCGTTTCAGCCGTATTTCCCTGTGAAATTGCCCATCAATTTCGGCTCGTCACCTCTTGGAGGCTGTTTCCGCTCGGCGGCTTGACCTCGTTACCCTATTTTGAGGCCATCCGCTCGTAAGATGGGCTTCAGGGTTCGTCGAGTTCGATCGTCTTGACTGCGGATGCGAACAGGCCGTTTTGACAACAGTCGCCAATCTCGACCTGTTTAGACCACGTCCTCGTCCAAATCATCATCCAGGGTCACCCCAAGTCCGCGAAGTACATCCTGTAATTGGGTGTCCAGAGCATCCAATTGTGCCAGAACGTCGTCTTGACGCTCCTCAAGCTCATTGAGAAGTTGCCCTGGTTCGAGATCTGCGACTTGCGACGTCTGTGTTGGCGACATGTTGCTTTGCTGGTTGGCCTGAGTACTGCGTGGAGAACGCACGATTGCGTTTGGGTGCTCCAGCACCGTTGGAAAAGCTCTCTGCTGGACTCTTTGAATCGGTACGATTCGAATCCTTCGCGAGCCAGCGTCCGGTCGCATCGGTCCGAGAAGTCAGGAAAGATGTGCGGCTCGCGGGGATAACGCCGGTCAGTCAGGTCGTGCGGCATGTTGAACCGAATACTTCATGCCCGAAATGTCGAGCCAGATCGCGAACTGGACCCCTGCAAAATTGAATCATCCAACAAGTTCGACTTGTTAGACGTGCAACCCCGAGAATGCATGTTGAGCAGCCACTTGCCATCGCAGATTGAGCCTCGCTCAGGAATCTCGCCAGCGTTGCGAGACTGACGTGTGGAACAGCCAAGCTCAGGACCGCCATCGCCGTCGGTTACCCACTAAACCTGCGATGCTAGCAAGTGCCCGCGAGTGGCTTCGCTCTTGCTGTTTGAGTGCCAGATGGATAGTCTGCAGTTGGGTTCAGGGAAGGAACGCGTTTGTTGTCAGGGAGGGCAATCACGTGTTGAAACGAACGTCGATCAGGACGAAGCTCGCTGTCACACTGGCATTGTTGTCAGTTGTTTTCTGTTTGCTCGTTTCCGCGGTTGTCCTCTCACTCGGGGCATATAAAAATCTGGCGTCGGAGCTGGCGCAGCATTCCCGAGAAGTTCAGCTAGTGAGCGATTTGCACATTACTGCGTACGAATTGAGAGGGAGTTTCGAAAGCCAGAAGGTTGTTGATTCGCAAAAACATGGGCTTTTGAGTTCTGATTCCAGCGAGAATCCTCTTACATTCTTTGCTCAGAGGGGTGATCGCTTTCAGTTTTTTGGTAACGAATTCGAGCGTAACCTTGAGGAGTGTTGTGGCTTGTCCAAGTCTCGGTCGACCACTTTGCTCATGTCGGAACTTGAGCGAGCTGATCGACTTGCTGTAATCAAGAGCCAGTTTGTTTCATTTAAAAAACTGGAGCCGTTCAGCAGTAAGCTCTACTTCATCCCCGAATACAATGGTGAAAAGTTGGATCAGATCGGGGCGAGTCTGGGATCTTTGCGGGACGAATGCGTCAAGCATGCCGAAGAAACTCACAATGCATTCACCGCGTATAGCGATCGGACTCGTGTTCAGGCTCGCTTCTGGCGAAACATGGCTTGCGGATGTGCCGTCGCTACAGTGGCTCTGGTAGTGGCATGTTTTTGTCTCTTTAGTTCATACATCGCAAAGCCATTTCGCACCTTGATTGATGGCTCACGATTGGTTGCTGGTGGTGAGTTCGATCATCGAATTGATCTGGGGACTGAAGATGAGTTGAATGAGTTGGCACAAGCGATGAACCGCATGACGGATCGTTTTCAGAGCACACTGGGGAAGCTGAATGCAACCTGCGAAGGTCTTGATCGTGAGGTCAAGGAAAGGACTCGTGAGGTAATCCAGAATGAACAGCTTGCGAGTGTTGGGTTTCTGGCTGCTGGCGTCGCACACGAAATCAACAACCCTCTGGCCACGATCGCCATGAGTTCTGAAGTGTTGCAATCGCGTCTCTCTGATTTGGCCATGTTGCCGGCTGAGCAACGCGTGTTTGATGGTGAGTTGCAGCAGGAACTACCCAAAAATCTGCGTCGCATCGAGGACGAGGCTTATCGTTGCAAGGAGATCACAGAAAAGCTTCTCGACTTCAGTCGCCTGAGTGAAGTGCAGCGTGCCCCCACGAATGTCGTTGATGTCGTAAACGAAGTGGTAGACATGGTAGGGCAACTAGGTGAGTTTCGTTGCAAAAAACTAACCACGCATGCTAAGCAAGTCGTTGTGGTTGAAGTGAATCCGCAGGAAATTCGTCAGGTGATTCTGAATTTGGTCACCAATGCCCTTGAAAGTGTGGATGCCGACGGTGCTGTTGATATTTATGTCAACATGCAAGGTGGCGAAGCGTCTGTCGTTGTCGAAGACACTGGCTGCGGCATGGATGTCGAAACGCAGCAGCATTTGTTCGAACCGTTCTTTACACGGCGTCGAGATGGAACAGGTACTGGGTTGGGATTAAGCATCAGTTATCGAATTGTATCCAAGCACGGTGGGTCGCTGGTTGCGAATAGCGAGGGGCCCGGTTGCGGGTCAAGGATGGTATTGACGTTGCCATGTGTGGCATCGGAAGAAAAGAATCAGACAGCAAGTCCAGTGTTAATTGGGTTGAAGAATGAGTCGTATCAAGCAGCCGGCTGAACAATCATCGATGCGAATTCTGTTCGCTGACGATGAGACGAATTTACAAGAACTAATGCGTGTTGAATTGCCCAGAATGGGTTACGCAGTCACGGTTTGCCCCGACGGTTTGACTGCCGTGGCGGCATTGGAAAAAGAACCCTACGACTGTTTGTTTGTGGACCTTAATATGCCAGGCCTTAACGGGCTGGAAGTGATCGCAAGAGCGCGGGAATTGCGACCGGAAATCGAAGCCGTTGTCATGACGGGTAAGCCCAGTCAGGAAACCGCGATTGAAGCGCTGCGGTATCAGGTCTTTGATTATCTCACAAAGCCGGCACGGCTGGCAGAGATCTCTGGCATGCTTGGACGCGTCAACGAACGCCGTCACGCCCGGCGTCAACTGGCTGCCTTGGAGCACCGTCTGCGGCGGGCAGAAGGCGACTCGCAACTGGTTGGCACGGGGCCGGCCATGGAACGTGTGCTGAAGCTCATCTCCAAAGTCGCCCCGACTGACAGTTCTGTCTTGATCCGTGGCGAAACTGGCTGCGGAAAAGAATTGGTGGCGCGTGCGCTGCACGACAGTAGCTTGCGGGCAGAGCAACCGATGGTTGCTGTGAATTGTGGCGCACTTCCCGAAAACCTGATCGAGAGTGAATTGTTTGGGCATTGTCGCGGAGCCTTCACTGGGGCAGACACGGCACGGACTGGGCTTTTCGAAGTCGCCGATGGCGGCACGATTTTTCTCGATGAAATTGGCGAGTTGCCTCTGTCCATGCAAGCTAAATTGTTGCGGGTGCTCGAAACCGGCGATATCCGACGTCTAGGTGATAATCAAACAGTCAATGTGAATGTTAGAGTGGTGTGTGCCACGCATCGTGATCTCGAGCAGATGGTCGAAGAGGGAACCTTTCGCGAAGACCTGATGTTCCGCATCAACACGTTCGAGATTGGCGTACCAGCTTTGCGTGAGCGAACCGAAGATATTCCCGTGTTGGCAAGACATCTTTTACGAAGACACCGTAGTGACGGCAGTGATGATGCACTCTTTACGGATCTGGCAATGCAAGAATTGCAGACGCACCAATGGCCGGGTAACGTTCGGGAGCTTGCCAATGTGGTTGAGCATGCCGCGATTCTCTGCGAGTCGATGCCGATTGGAAGTGACGACCTTCCTCGGCACTTTGGCAAACGACAATTGCGAAAAGAAATTCGAGAGGCCAGCCCCATGACTCTGAGGGAATTGGAATCGCTGGCAATCGCCAAGGCAGTCGAGCGGCATGAGGGTAACAAACCGGCTGCAGCTGCCGAGTTGGGTGTGAGCCTGAAAACACTCTACAACAAACTTAATGCTGCGGAAGAACGCCGACAAGCTGGCTAGGTCGGTCCTCATGTCCACTTCCCGACTTTTATGTCGTGAAAAAATTGTGGCTTGGGGAGCACCAGAGACGCTGTTACCAGCGTCGTCATCGGATTCGGGACAGCAGCGTCATCGGATTTGGGACAGCAGAGTCGTGGCGGTACAGCAGCGTCGTGGCTTGGTGGAAGCCTAACGATTTTGTGGTTGGTATTTATCAAACCAGCTTTGCACTTTCAGGCCAGCATGTTGCTGGTCCGGAATTGCTGCGGCGAGTTCACGCTTGATGTTCTGGTGCTCAGGTGAGGTTGCAAGATTTGTCCATTCATTAGGATCACTGGCGTGGTCATAGAGTTCTTCTGACCCGTCTTCGTATCGGATGTAACGCCATCGCTCTGAGCGGATCGCAGTATTGCCTTGTCCATAAGAAGAGATCACGGGTGAGCGTTTTATTGTTGGGTCTGCCAGTTGTGGCTTGATGGATTTGCCTTCTAGATGCTCAGGAACTGGTAGCCCAGCAAGGTCAACAAGTGACGGGAAAACATCAACGAGACTGACCGGTTGCATGCAGACAGAACCCGGCTTGACGTTTGGGGCGCGAACCATGAACGGGATTCGCGTGGTCTGTTCCCAAATGGCTCCTTTGCACCAGTGTTTTTTTTCACCCAGATGCCACCCGTGGTCACTTACCAGCATCACGATGGTCTCCCGATTTCGAGGGTTGTTTTCGAGTGCTTTGGTGAAGCGACCAATCTGTCGGTCAACGAATGCGATCGAGGCTTGATAGGCCTGGATTGTCGTTTCCCATTCCTTGATGGCCACAATGTAGTCGTGATCACTCAGGTCGGTTTGAACGTTGCCTTCCGGAGTTTTGCGAGAGTGAAGTGCTTTGTGCGCATGGCTTTTTGCCAAGCGTTTCGCAAAATCAGGCATGTCAGCCCAGTCGTCGATCGCTGGTTCCAGTGGCCTCTGAATCGTCGCAAGCGGGAATTGATCGAAATATATTGAAGGGACTTGCAGGGGGCGGTGCGGACGGAAGAACCCGACAGACATGAAAAGCGGCTGTTCAGATGCCTGTTCCCACTGTTCAATCGCCCACTGAGCAACTTTGTAGTCGCTCATTTGTTCGTCGTTGACATCCAAAGCGTAACCATCGTTTGGCGGCCTTAAAGCTCCAAATTTATCTTCGCCTGCTGGAGGCTTGGGATCTCGAGGACGAGGTAATAGCGAGTCGCCTCGATTGCCCGGGCCACCATGATGAACTTTTCCACCGCTTGCGACACGGTAGCCATGGTTCAGGAAAAACTGCTGCAGCGAGGGAGTCGTAATCTTTTTCTCCCCTTTGAACTTGGCGTTGAAATAAGTGCCTGTTCGAAAGGGATAGACTCCATGGTTGAGGCTGGTGCGTGATGGACGGCATTGAGGTGCATTGCAGTAAGCTTGGGGAAACAGCATCCCACTTGCAGCCAATGCATCAATGTTGGGGGACCGAGCATCAGGATGCCCCTTTAAGCATCCCAGCCAATCATTCAGGTCATCCACGATGATGAACACTATGTCGGGTTGCGCTTCCGTGGCCTGCAGTTTTGTCATGCTGTTGATCACAGTCACCAGTATGACAAAGGAGTAAAGGATAGCTGTTGGATGATATCGAGCGTGGTGGTTGGCCATGAAAGGTTTCATTGTGTTCGTGTGCTTAGGGCAATTTGTGGCCTTTGTCAGGCAATGAAGAAGTGTGCCCAGATTTTAACTTCCGTTGCACCAGAAGAATGGTGCGTGCCGAGGTGAACGCAGTTGATTGTGTTTGAAGTCTTCGTTTTGCCTTCGCGTTGCAAAATCAATGGCGTTCTTGAATCCCTCCGATTTTAATCTTCAGAAACCTGTTAGCAACTCGGGGTAACGTTCCCAAGTCGCTGGTCATGATGGTTTTGTTGCTGGCGTGCGAATTCGAAGGGTGGTCAACTTCGTACCGAATCGGTCACTTCTCGGATCCAGGTTGGGGCAACTGGGTTTTAAATCAGGGCTGAATCTACTGTTCGGGTAACGGGGGACCCCCACCTTCGTCACCTTGCCGGTACCTGCGGTCTGTGTGGGTTTGTCAGGCTCGCCGCTGTTTTTCAGTGCTGCGACTCGCTGCACTGGTAGCGAGTCCGCTCATCAAGGCTATAGGGATGTCCATCAAGATCAGATCGAAATCACCTTGCTTGAAAGCTTCCCTCTGCCATTTACCATCGCGGACCATTTCCACATCAGCATTGAGTTTCCTGAGATTGAGTGCCAGGGGATCGTGATTGCCCTCGCTGTTTTCTACCTGCTTTCTGTCATTTCGATGGCTTGCCTAACCAGTGAGTTCAGTCAGCACTGAACCAAGACGATCGATTTGGTGCACTTCGTTGTAGGCTTGCATTGATATTCGTAAGCACCAATGATCGGAATCCCAAAGCTGAAACACAGGTAGTTCGAGACGATGCTGTTGAAACAGTATTTGCTGCAACGCTGCTGGTGAGCATTCGTGCTTGGTGAATCGGGTCGCATCCAGTGGCACCGAGGCCATGGATCCGATCATTGCGTTACTGGAAGGAGGTTCCGTTTGCAGTGCATGGCAAAGAACCTGTCTTGCCTTAACCGCCGCGTCATGATTTTTCTGATAGAGTTGGTCAAGGCCCTCTGGGTAGAGGGTCTCCAGAAACAGAATCGCGGCTGGTACAGCAAGCAACGGAGTGGGATCGTAGGTCCCCGTCCAGTCAAACTCTGTGATAAATCGAGACCGATTGCGGCATTTCCGATTCGCGCCGTGGCTGATCAAGTTCGGACGGACTTGCGTTTGTAATTCGGGTTGAACGAATAGAAAACCCGATGTTTTGGGGCCGCAGAGCCATTTGTGATGGTTGGCAGTGTAGTAATCTGGGGCCATCGCTGTCAGATTCAGTGGAATCATTCCGGGTGCGTGAGCCCCGTCGACAAGGACTTGAATACCTTTGGCGTGTGCCAATGAAATGACCTGTTCGACAGGGAATATCAGTCCGGTCGGGCTCGTTACGTGGTCGATAAGGATAAGCCGTGTCTGCGGTGTTATCTGTTTTTCAATTTCGACAATCACATCTGTGTCTGAATCCAATGGAAACGGGATTTCAGCGACGGTGACTTCAGCACCTGTCTTTTCAGCAACATGACGAGCTGCGTTGTTGCACGCGTTATAGCCATGGTTGGTGATCAGAATCTGGTCGCCCTCTTTTAGCGGTAAGGAATTCAAGACCGCATTGACCCCGTCGGTGGCGTTGCGGACAAATGCTAGGTCAGACGCAGGGACCTTGACCAGACTGGCAACCGTGTCCCTCACTTCGTCTAGTTTTGACGTGAGCTCCCGCTCGGGTGCAAGAAATCTTATGGGATCATTTTCGAGTTCGGAAATCAGGTTTTGTTGTTCTTGCAAGACGACACTTGGGCATGCACCAAATGAACCATGGTTGAGGAAGTCAATGTCCGGGTTGAGTTGCCAGTGATCGCGGATCTGCATGAATCGATATTCCAGTTCTTAAAAGTGATCGTCATGGACTGGGGGGCATAACCTGCAGATCGACTGACGCGTTATTTTGAACTGCATGCAGGGCAGTTCAATGGTTCAGCATGGTCAGCGCGAAGTTGATTTCGGTGATGACTTCTGGATCTTGCTCGTGCTTCAGTTGGATTCTTAACGCGGTCTTCGCAGTCTCCCCTCCAATCTTACCCAACGCCCACGCGGATGCTCCCCGAACCAAGGGTTCCGTGTCCAGAAGTCCTTGATTCAGTGCCGGTAGCGAGGTCGGTTGCATCTGATTTCCCAGGACAATGGCCGCATTGCGTAGCACGCCTCTTCGGCGGGCACGCCAAAATGGTGTTTTTCGAAAGCGTTGTCGAAACTGTTCATCATTGATTTTGAACAGTTCTGTCAAATCAATGTGATCGAATCGATCGGAAGTGGATTCCGGTCTGCTCGTCTGCGACTCGCTGGATTTCCGCTGTTCCTCTGCCGAGGCAATGCGGTTCGCGGCACGTGTTGGTTTGCGATTCCAAGGACATACTTCCTGACAGATATCACACCCATACAGCCAGTCGCCAATTCCTTCTCGAAGCGAAACTGGAATTGGACTCCTGTGCTCAATGGTGAGGTAGCTGATGCACCGCGATGCGTCGAGTACGCCCGGGCTGGGAAATGCATCAGTGGGGCAGGAATCGAGACAGGCTTGGCAGGTTCCACAGTGACTGTCATCGTGGCTGTCATCGTAAGGTAGATCAGTGTTGCAAAGAATGCACGCCAAAAAGAAGTAGCTGCCTTTGTGTTTGTTCAAAAGCAAGGTGTTTTTGCCCTGCCATCCCAAGCCGGCTTGCTTTGCGATTTCACGTTCCATCAAGGGGGCGGTGTCAACCACGCCGCGTGCTTTAGCATCAGACGATTGTTGCGTGATTAGTTTGCAGAGTTGTTTCAGTTTTGGGTGAATGATGTCGTGGTAGTCGACCCCTGACCATACGTATTTGGCTATTCGTCCCATGCCATTTGAGCACGCATTCGCTTGCCCCGCATCATAAGGATAGGCCAATGCGATGATTGACTTTACTCCTTCCAGAACGCCATCAGGATGTTGGTAAGCCTGTTGGCGATGGGAAAAATAATCCATCTCGCCTGCGTATCCCGAGTTGATCCAAGCGACCAGATCAGAGTATCCCGAAAGTGAAATCGCAGGCGTGATTCCGAACTGTGAAAACCCCATGTCCGTCGCCGCTTGACGTAGGATTTCGGCAAGTTGGGTTGGATTGTTCAACGTTGAAATTTCTGCGTTGCCGGACGCGTTGCAATTCGGGCCTTGTTCTTCCGGATCGCATGGCGGTAATAGGTTTCAAGGCACAAGGCAGCCATCGAAGTTGTGTAGATTTCACCACCATAGCCACCCCATACAGTATTGGAAGACCAGCGACCGTCAGGTTGTTGTGTGGATAATAAACGACGCTGCAGGGCATCGTTCCATAGATGCCATGCATCATCTTGAAGTTGGTGCAACGCGAGGGTCGCGTAATACCAGTAGTAGTAATTGTCGACACCAATGCCCGGCGTTTGCTGCATTAGGAATCTTTCGGCTTCGGCGATTTCGGTATTGGGTACGATTTCACCAATGAGCAGGCGGGTTGCCAGAGCCTCGGATGTCATCGTACGTGTGGGGACCTCGCGAGGCCGGTAGGAAGCGAGGCCGCCTCGACCTGAACGCACGCTTCTGAGAAACCGTTGAATCCCGTTGACTGCTTGTGGGTCGATGGGGATTTTTGCACGGTGCCCCGCGTCCAGAACCATTGCCTGCCAGCCTAGTTGACTGAGGTCTCCATCGCGGTCATATCGCGTGTATCGCCAACCACCTGTGGCTGGGATCTGCATTTGTCTGGTGTACGCGATTGCCCGTTCGGCGGACACAACGGCCGACGCGTCCTGGGTGATGGCGGCGGCTTCGCACATTGCCAAAGCTGCGATGCCGTGGCTGTAGGTTGCTGAGTAGGCAGAGGTGTTGGGTCCCGCCAACGAGCCCATGTTTTGGGGGGATCGGCTTTGCGAATTGATCAGAAATGCGAGGCCTCGATAAACATGATCAGCATACGGGCCTTGATGGTGCGTGTTCCCTGCCCCCATCATCGCCAGGAGAGCAAGTCCAGTGATTGCAGTTTCAGAGTTTCCGCCAGCGCCATGACGATTCACGCCTAGCGGTGCCCGCTCCACGCCGGCACCAGTGGTTCGGGGATTCCATGAGCCATTGGGTTGTTGGGTCTTAGCTAAAAAACGCAAGGCAGAAGCAACTGCCGCTTCTGTTTCCGCACTACCGCCCGTCTCTGCCAACGCCGTGATCTTCGCCTCGCCGTTACGATTAGCAAAGTCATTTTGGTTCGGTTGGCTAGGAGCAACCAGCGGCGAAGTTTTGGCGGAGGCAAGTTGGGACGGCGTCGAGGGTGCTGTCTGTTGAGGATTGGGTTCACGTGCCGGTGACGAGTCGGTTTGTGTGGAAGCAACCGTGGGGGTCGCTGAGATCGGAGGCGTTGACGATGGGTTTTCAGAAAAAGCCGAGTCCAATAAAGAGTCCAATTGTGAAGTCATGCTCGCAGCAATGTTTGGATTTACATTTTGGGGGCTTGTATCAGTTGATACCGTGATTGCCTCTGTCTTCAGAAGTTCCGGGATCAACGACGCGATCGCAAGTGTTTCAAGCTGCGGCGGGGGATTGGTAACGGAGTTGGCAGATGACTCTGACGCAGTCGAGTTTTGCGTTGTATTAGCGGCCGCGTCTCTGCTCTGCACGGCTACCGTTTCTGCAGGGGGCGTTTCCGTGCTTGGAGGCTCCAGCAAGTCCGTCAAATTGGATAGTGGCAACGGACTGATCGGCGTGTCCAGTTCCACTTGGTCAGAGGCGAGTGCCGCGTCAGGATCAAAAAATTGAAAGGAAGCTATCGATTCTTCCGTTGACGTCGCAGAGTCGCTGGGAACCGTGGCTTGACCACGAAACATTGGCAACTTGGGAACCAAAATGATCAGGGTCAAGTGAAGTGCGATGGAAATCGACAGGCAAATAACACCCGCTTGTCGCCCTTGCCGCTTTTTCCTTCCAAATAACCAGACAGCGGCAAGCAGTAGCAAAACGGCGAAGGCCGCAACCGTGTAGGTGAGTCGAGGATCTGCCCATAAAGGAGCCTGATCTATCAACGATTCATCCTTTTCGTGGAAATGCCAATGTTCTCGATTCCACTGCGGCGAACTACCTGCAATACCTCGACCGTTCGCTGCAGTGAGCCTGATGCTTCACCACGCACGATGGCTTTTGCGTCAGGGTAATTGGTGTGGGACTGTTTCAGAGTCGTCGTCAAGTTGTCGAGTGACATTGTTTCTCCATTCAGAGAGACACTGTCATCGAAAGCGATTTCGATAAGCAATTCATCGGGGCCCCGTGTGATTGCTTGCATTTGGCCAGCTGTCGGGACATTCACTGGAATCTTGCTCTCGGCCTCACTGAACTCGCTTCCAACCATGAAGAAGATTACCAAGAGGAATACGACGTCGATCATTGGGGTCAGGTTGATCGTTGCGTCTTCTGTCTTTTGTCGACCGGTCGTCATCAGATCGCCACTAGCAAAGAGGATTGTGTTTTATGTTTTAAGGTGGGCAGGGTCCTGGTCAACCGGCCGCATTGATGCATTCGGTTGCCTTGATACCTGTCCCCGCTAGGAATCGTGATCAGGCTGCTCTTCGTTTCCGATTCGATTGATTTCCACCTGCATTTTCAAGCCCCTCGGCGGAGATACAGTCCACCACTCGTTGGCAAAGTTTGTCAATCTCGTTCAGGTAGCTGTCTGATTTACTGCTGAAGTACATGTAAGCAAGATAAGCTGGGATCGCCACTGTCAGGCCACCGGCTGTGGTCATGAGGGCGACGCTGATGCCTGACGCCAGTGATTCCGGTTGTCCAAGGGACGCTTGGGAACTGATGGTTTCAAACGAATCGATCATTCCAAGCACGGTACCCAATAAGCCGATCAGAGGCGCGACGTTACTGATCGCGTGAAAGACTCGCAGGAATCGCCGCAAGCCATCGGCAACGCGATCACCTGCGTCCATCACGGCCTGCTCGACTTCGAACATGGGGCGTCCCCAACGACGGACTGCTGCGCGGAACACCTCGGCAACAGGGCAATCGTACTCTTCGCAAAGTTCGGTTGCTTCTTCATAGCTCAGTTGTCCATCTTCAACACATTCCGTAAACCGACGTACAAAAGGTCTTGGGATTACGCGTGCTCGACGCAGGGCAATCGTTCTCTCGATTGATAACGAGAAGACCACCAGGCAGCAAATCCCTAGCGGTAGCATTAACCAGCCGCCTTCTGAGATTTTTGCAAAGAAACCAGGTAGTTCCCAGCCAGCTTCCTGTGCAGATTGCACAGGTGCTTCAGCAGCATTTGTCTGGAATTCCGTTGATGGAATGGCTGATGCTGGAATAGAGGGGGCTGCGCCAGCGTTGAAATTTTGATTGATTGGCTGGAAGGGAGGTGCCGATGTCGTTGGCTGATTTGGGAATTGCGCCATCGCAGGTCGAATCTCGATCATCCACCAGCTGGCGCCGAGTGCCAGAACGATCAATGGCAAAATTCGGGATAGCAGTTGCCATTGATGACGGTTCGACTTCCCGTTGACGGGTAATAGCCGAGAGTGGGTTGGTTGGCGATGTTGTAGGGTCATCGTCGTATCGTCGGTTGGGATGAAGAAGTGGGTGAAGAATTGTTGTTAGATGCCAAAGCTGCGATGCGCGTACTTGCTGAAGAGGCATAAGATGTGTCTGCGAAACGACTCAGGATGGCGCCGTAGCAGAGCGTTGCCTCTTTCACTCGGCCCATTTGCTCAAACGATTTACCAGCCTGCAGATAAGAAGCAGCTACCCAGATGCCAGTGGTGTCCATCGCTTCTACCTTTCGGTAGGCCTCAATTGCATCTTTGTGACGACGCTGCATGTACCAGGTTTCACCAATCAGCCACTGAGCTCTGGCTCGCAATTCTGCTGCGGTCTCGGCCGATCGAACCACCTGTTCAAGAATACTGCGTGCTTTGTCAAAGTTCGACCTTCGGATCGCAAGTTCGGACTCCAACATCTTGGTCAAGGCAATGCTTGCGACATTGTCACCGGCAGCCTTCCGAGCTGACTCGATCCGCTCTTCCGCTTTGTCCGGGTCATTGCCAAACGCGGTTTCCGTCTCAGCACAGCGAATCAAAATGCGGAAATCTTCCGCGGATCTGACATCAGCCAAGTGAACCCACCACGCATAAGCTTGTTGCGTTTGTCCGGTTTGGGTGAGAGCTTCGGCAAATAGTCGCTCAATGGCGAGTGTCCGTGTGGGGTCAGCTGTACTCAACTCTTCCGATTCCGCAGCGATTGCGAGCATCGACCAGCGGGACGTACGGCCTGCCCATCGGCACGCTGCTTCACGTGCTGCCGGGGTGACTGGTCGAGCGGAAGTGGAAGAAATCAATTTGACCGCCAATTGCTCAGCGTCTGATTCTCGTTTCGCGGTTTGCAATTGTCTCAGTGTTTCGGAAGTTTTTTGGCCTGTTGTATCAGTGACTGCCAAATGTTCAGACAGATTCGACCATGCAGTCAACTCTGAGGTCTCTGAGGCAATGACCAAGCCAAGCATGGTTGTGCTGGCGTCAAACGAGGCCAAGTCATTGGCACTCGCTTTTGCAATGATCCAATGCTTGACGGAACTCGGTATCAATGCGGGTGAGAGCCCACAGTTTGTACGTACGACTGCAATCGCGGCTTCCGAATCCGGCCAACGATTCAGCAGGTCAGAGAGCATTGCGGTAGAATCCGTATCTCGTCCCAACTGTTTCAAACATTGAGCGCATCCACGTGCCGCATTGGGTGCATCTTTATGATCTGGGTATTGGTCAACAAAATTGGCCAATTTGCGAACGGCATCTGATGATCTTTCATTTTGTACAGCCGTAGCCCATGCATCACCAAGGAGAGCCAGCGGGCGTTGTTTCTGATCCGAGTGACTCAGCGCAATTGAGTAAGCCGTCGATGCATCCAGATAACTTCCGCGACTGAGGGATGCGGAACCAGCGCGAAGCAGAACCCAAACAGCTATCTTCTTGTGCTGCTCAGTGAGCTTAAATGCGGTGCTGGTTGAAGTGGTTGATTCGGATGGATTCGAAGAATCGCTTGAGGCTGAATCCGGGCTCATGATTGGTTTGAGCGTCGCAATGGCCTGCGGAATGTTTTGGTTTTGTACCATCACTTCGCTCGCCGCAAGACGGACAAGAACCTTGTCGCTATCGGACAGTCCGGATGCTAACGGTGTCTCTGATGCATTGACTGCCAGTTGATAAAACTCAGTTGACTCTTGCACCTTTCCCGCATTTTGCAAACCACGTGCAAGCCTCGCGAGGGCGAAGGTCAAGTCCTCGTTTTGTGCGGGCTCGTTTGTGATGCTTCGCGCAAGTTTGACCGAAGCCTCCCAGTTTTTCTGTGAGGTGAGTTGGTCAAGTTTGGCCGCATCGCCCTCTGCTGATCGCCCTTCCCGGGCCGGGATGAGCAACAGTGCAAAGATGGCGACAGCGGAAAGGATACGATTGGTTCTCGTGGGCATCTTCGATGAGCCTGATGAGCCGAGCCTACTAAGTCGAGCGGTTGGTGTGACAACAGCACGAACTGAAACCACGGGCAGATTCTGCCCAAGGATCCCTTGCAGATACCCCAAATCCCGTGGGTGACGCAATCCCGACTAGAGTGCCGAATTTTTGAGACGACTGATGTTCGCCATCTGAGGGGCAGCGTTGGAGAGGCCGCCTCTCAATCACTGTTATTTCAGTCCGTCCATGAAACATGAATCTGCTAGCAACTGGTCAACACGCGCCGCCGTTGTGAAGTTTCGCTTGAATATAGGGGTTTGTTCGAGAGATTTCTGCGTTGTCGGGGGGGGGGCTGGGGCACTGGACACGAATGGCGCGTGTGAAACTTGTGGGGTTCCCGCGCCGAGACCCACGGTATTCGTCAAGCGGTCGTACTTGCGACCAAGAAATGCTTTGCCTTCCCCTTCTGCCGAATTTGTGGCAAGTTCATTCAGGATTAGAAGAGCATCCAACGTGGTGATAAAATTGCTGCCGTTCTGATCGAAATAAAAGCCGGGAAAAGTGCCCGTAGCGAGAGGGTCGTCAAGCTGGGAGGTGATCGGATCTGAGTATGCGTGCTGCCCAAGTTCGTTGATCACGAGCAGTGCATCCAGCGTCGTCACCTGATTGTCACCGTTCACATCGCTTGGACGGAGGAAGTTCTTCCAAGGGCTGACGGGAAGGACATGGATGCTTGCATTGGCCACCTGATGCGTTGCAATTTGCGTAAACGCATTGTTGATGACGCTCGATGGCCCCAAGTTCCAGTTTGTGAGGTCAGTGAAGTTGAGTTGGTCCTCATCGTTCAAAAGCACCAGCAGTTGATTTTCAACTGGTGACATCTTGTTAATTGCAGGAGCATCAAGTGTGATGTTTTGATTGACGGAATGGGTCAGGTCCAGCGTTTGGAAGTTTTCGATTGAGACAGCCGTGCCGGTCAGGTCCAGCGTTGCGTCGTTGCCAATAAGGCGTGCTGTGTTGCGACCACCACCACCGCGCAAGGTCAGACCAGAGGCGGGGAACACGGCCGTATCGACAAAATCGACGCTCAGCAATTGATCGATCTCGCGACCGGTGAGAGTCAGCGAACCGATGCTTGTCGTGTTCACTCTCAGTACTTCCGTGCTTCCTGTCTGTGCAACCAGTTGATCGTCATCAATGAAGACATTGGTTTCATTGCTCACGAGTTCAACGAGGACGTCCTGCGGGTTCGTACCGTCCAGAAGAGTGATGAGATGATCTTCCACTTCACCGTCAGACGCTCCTCCCGTTGGCTCGAGTCCCCCTGTGGAACTGATTCGGAATCGTGCCGCTGTTGAACCGACAGTCGAGCCTGCAGGGATTAGATACGAAATCAGGTTGCTGCCAGACCTGGCATCGAGTGTATCTGCGATTTGCTCTCCCGGGTCAGACCAGTCACCATCCGCGTTGAAGTCGACCCACGCATCTACTTTACCAGCTTGAGATGCAATGATTTCGAAACTTGACCTCGTATCGGCAGTTGCCAAAGTGATTGCGTCGGCGATTTGCAGTACCCCATCCTCGTCAGTTCCGTCGCCAGAGGCATCTGAGGAAGCTTGGCCATCGATTTCTGCATCAATGCTCGCTCCCAGTGTGAGCGTTCCTGTGATGTGTCTCGCTCCGTTGTCGGCGAGGCTGACGGGATAGGTTGCGGGAGCATCGCCGAAATCCTGTGCCTGCAACACATCAATATTAACTTGAACAGAGTTGTTCACGTAGTTGTTATTAGCGTCGGGGACGAAGGTCGTAGAAAGGATCTGATTGTTGCCAATTCCAAGAACGGTGCCTGCTTCCGGTGTGTAGGTGAATGCTCCAGGAACCTCGCTGGTCGCGTTCAGTTGAACTGCGCTTAATGGGGTGCCAACGGCAATCGCTAACGGGTCGTTCCAGGTAATGGTCGGCGTGGCTTTGAGAACATCGATACTCACGCTCGCAGAAACGGGGTCAAACCCTGGGGTGCTAGGGTTGAATAGCACCTGGAGTTGTTGGCCAGGATTGGCATTCAAAAGAGTGCCTGAGACGGGTGTGTAGGTGAAGTTCCCTGACACGTTGGCTGACGCATTGAGTTGTGTAGCGGTCAATGGGGTGCCGTACACAATGTCGTTCGGTGGATTCCACGTGAGCGTTGGCGTACTCGTGGTGACATTGATTGTTGCCGTGGTGTCAGTCACGCTGTACAGGTCTAAGTCGTCGGGTGTGAATGTGGCCGTCAGGGTTTGCCCTTGCCCGAGGCTGAGCACGGTTCCTGCTGTGGGCGAGTAGGAAAAACTCCCTGGGATGTTTGCAGTGGCGTTCAGTTGTGTCGAACTCAAAGGCGTTCCCACGGCGATGTCCTGCGGGTTGGACCAGTCGAGCTGAAGTGGAAGTAGGGTTTCGATCGCGCCTATGTCCAACGTGCTGCTAACTCGCTCTTGAGGTGCCCCCCGCTGGTCGTAATGAAGAGCAGGTGTGAAAAGCTGCGGGTCGAATTCAGGGTCTCCGGCGTCAATCAGCGGGCTACCCTGTTCAGGGCGGTGGCTTGGCGTGGGGCCGCCGTAGTCGCTCAGTGCCGACAGCATCGGGTCAATCACTCCACCAGCATTGGCATCTCCTACAAGATTTCCATACGTGGGGTCCGTGGTTTGTGATTCGGCCAAAGTGGTGCCTGTATTGTCGCCGACCAAGCTATAGCGTACGGCATCCGCCAATATCAGAACGCCAGTACCTGTGAAGTCGGGAGCCGGGCCGCTGTCGGTGTTGTTGGCGATGACTGAGTTCTGAAGGGTCAGACTTGAGCCACCCTCAGGGGTTAATGCAATGCCACCGCCCAAGCCACTTGCTGAATTGCTGACAATCGTGGAGTTGTCGATGGAGATCGTAGTGCCGCTGCCGTGAATGCCCGCACCGTCTCCTTCCAGAGTGTCGTTACCTGATACGGTGGTGTTGATTAGCTGAAGAGTTCCGCTTTCTAGCTGCAGACCGCCTCCTTGTGCGTTGGTGCCTTCGGTTGAGTTGCCAGAAATGGTGCTTGATCTAATGTGCACGTCGGTTTGTGACCAAATGCCTCCTCCGCCCGCTGCGTCTCCCGCAGTGAGGTTCGAATTGATCCATGAATCAACGATCGATAAATCCCCAAGGAGCATCTGAATACCAGCACCCGATGCTCCCGTTCCCGATGTTGTGTTGTTGATGATCCTCGTTCCATTGAGGGACAATTGGCCGGCGCTGTTGAATCGTATTCCTGCCCCACCCTCGGACGCGTTTTGGGTGTCACCTCCGCTGATCGTTAAGCCGTCGATAACGGCATCAACATGACTGCCAACGATGTTAAAAACACGTGAGTTGCCTTGTGCGTCGATCACGGTGCTGTCGGCGCCCAAACCGTAAATTCCAAGGGGTTTAGTGACTTGTAGTGAGCCCAGTGAACCGTCCAGTGCAATGGTTCCAGTCAAACCTGTGTTGAATTGAAGCAGCGTGAAGTCAGCGTTTTGGTTCGCCAATGCGATCGCTTCACGAAGACTCAGGTCACCCGGTGTGTTGCCCGCTGCAGCATCGAGTTCATCGTCGAGTGTCGTGATGAACAAGCTCGCGTCGGTTACGGTCAAAGTTGACGAGGATTGGGCGGAATTGCCAGAGTCATCTGTGACGGTGAACGTTACCACGGTGTCCCCAATCGGAAACACATCAATGTCCGCAGAGACGGTTAACGTGTCGTCTGCAATGTCATTCGCATTAGCCAAAATCAGATCGATCAGATCAGGATGTTCGAGATCGGCACCTGTGGGTGTGTTGGCATGAATGGCCAAGGTAGGCGGTAGGCTGAATGCAGGTGAAGTTGTGTCAACGATGGTAATGACAGCCGAGGTGTTCGCTATGTTCCCCGAGAGATCAGTCGCTGTGAAAGTAATGACATTGTCGCCCATCGACAGCGTTTCTGCTTTGTCGTTCTCTAGTGTGGGGTTTGGATCGAAGACATCATCGGCGATGGCCTCGGCAATGAAGTTTAGGATGGCTTGGTTCGTACCAAAAAAACCATTGGTGGTATTGGCTTCTGTGGACATGTTTCGTGGTGTTGTCACCGTGGGCGGAACGTCTTCCCGCATCATCAGGCCAGTGTCAGCAAGAATAGCCTTTTCAAGCAGGGTCAACTCCTGAGGTGATCCACCGGTAACGGTTGCATGGCACATCAAGTGGGTGCGAGGGGAGAATTGATAGTTGCCATTCGGATAATTTTCGCTGTCCAAATGAGAAACACTGGAAGCCAACGAGAAGATCTCGGGTGAGTACAGCGGTACTCGACCGCCATAGACAGCAGTGGCGGTAGGGCCATCAAAAAACAGCCCGGCGTTGGGACCCGCCCCACCGGTGCTGTGTGCGTTCCACTGAGTAACGTCCATTCGGTACACGGTGGGTGAATTGGGATCGGTATTGATGAAGCGGTTGCCATTGAGGTCCGATATGAAACGATCGTATGGCGCCCAAGTCCCCGGGGTTATGATTCCGTTGTTTGAGTCATCTGATCCGTTGCTGCGCGTGTTGCTAGTGAAACCAAGCATGTGCACCAGTTCATGCTGGATGACTGCCTGAAGATCAATTTCGCCAACGCCATCGGCGTCGTCAGGATCGGTGGCATACGTGAAAGGATCACTACTGCTAAAGAAGAAAACCTCGACCGTTCCATCGACATCCGCGCCGTTGAGGTCTCCCTCGCCGAGGATTTTTGAAGGGACGACCCGATGCACAAAGCCGCCACCCTGAACGGCCGGCCCAACAGCAGAGGCAGCTTCAGCGATGCTGGTGCCGTTGAAAGTTTTTGAGGATACATCCAGAGAGATGGTGGCATCGTGCAGGATTTCATTGCCCAGGCGGCTGGCAGCAGATTCCATGGCTGCCCGGTAATCAGCACCCAAAATAGGGTCGTTGAAGCCTACCGAATTGCCTCCAAGGAAATCTAATTCGAACGAAACAGCCAGCAGCCTGCGGTCTTCCAGTTGCTCTGCTCGTAATAAACGCTGTCGAGATGCTTTCTCGAGACACCGCTTTTTTCTATGACTTTGCAGCCGCTCGCGGTAGGAGCGATAAGGGCGATGACGTCTTAGCATAGGTCAAATGATGTCAGTGACGATCGGGGGTGCACTGGGAAAGTACCGAAGCGTTTGGGACGTTTGAGACGACGTGGCAACTGCCACCATCTCAATGCGTGCAGATGTATTCAGTATTCGGACGGTTTGACAGTGTACAATGTTCCATCGATTCGAACTTTTTCCATCGTATTTGTGGCCGGAATATGAGGGAATTGGCCACGGGGGCGGGGTCAAATTGATCGCGACAGGGGAGCGTACGGTACGCCATTCAACGGTAAACTAAGGCTGCGTGGTAAGATAAGGTGGCGTGATAGGGCAGTTTTCGTTGCCTAAGGAGTCCGTGTATTGCAAACGGGTGGCTGTTCACGCCCGGTTTTTTACTCAAGCCAGGACGCTCACGGCAGCTGCGTTTTGCGGGAAGCTGGTGACTCGCAGCATGGGTGGGCGAACGAATGACTTATGAGGCGGCCCTGTCAGCTTCATGTTGGAAAGTGCCCGTGATATCGGTCCATCCAGTAACAACAATGTAAGCGTTAACCTGAAATCCTTTTCCCATATTCCTACGATTGGCTGATGTTGAGCATGCGACGTTTTCAAATGACAGTTTTTCTTTTCTGTGTTCTTCCTCTGTTTGAATGCTCGCAGGTGGTTTCTGCGGCTGATCAAGGAAAGCCCAATGTAGTTTTTATACTCGCTGACGATCTTGGGTACCGAGAACTAGGGAGTTACGGTCAACAGTTGATCCGAACACCGAATCTTGATGAATTGGCGAAGCAGGGGATGCGTTTGACGCAACACTACAGCGGTAATGCTGTTTGCGCGCCGTCCCGTTGTGTGTTGATGACGGGTAAGCATCCTGGTCACGCATTTGTCAGAGCAAATAAATCGACACCCCCTGAAGGTCAGCAGGAAATTCCTGCGGATGAGATCACCTTGGCTGAGTTAATGCGGCAACAAGGGTACGTCACCGGTGCTTTCGGAAAGTGGGGGCTGGGAGGTCCAGATTCAACGGGTGCTCCGTTACGCCAGGGGGTTGATCGTTTTTTTGGATACAATTGTCAAGCACATGCGCACAGTTACTATCCATCATACCTTTGGGACGATGATCAGCACGTCGTACTCAACAACAACCCGCCCGTTCCCGGGCATGCATCTCTTGCCAAAGACGCTGATAAATCAAATCCAGCGAGCTACGATATTTTTAAGGGGCAGGATTACGCACCTGACAGGATCAATGCGGCGGCGATGGAGTTTGTGAGGGATAACAAAGATCGACCATTTTTTCTTTATTACCCCACCGTCATCCCACATGTGGCATTACATGTGCCCGACGAGGATTTGAAACCCTACTGGGATCTTGGTTGGAAAGATCCTCCATTTACGCGGGGAAAAGGTTACGGGTACACCCCGCATTTCACACCACGCGCTGCCTACGCGGCGATGATTACCCGTTTGGATCGGTACGTGGGGAATTTGCTGGATCTTCTGGATGAACTGAAGCTGACTGACGACACGTTAGTGGTGTTTACCAGCGATAACGGAACAACGCACCTGGGTTTGGAAGTTGATTATACGTTCTTCAATAGTGTTGGTGAATTACGTGGGCTCAAGGGGTCACTTTACGAGGGTGGCGTGCGTGTACCGACGATCGTACGCTGGCCCGGTCATGTAAAGGCTGGGACGGTAAGTGATCGGGTGAGTGGATTCGAAGACTGGTTGCCGACTTTGATGGAAGCCGTCGGTGGAGGCGAAACGGTTTCCGATCAGGTTGATGGCATTTCGATGCTTGCGACACTGAAAGGAAAAAAACAGACCGAGCGTGAATATCTGTATCGAGAGTTTCCCAGTTACGGTGGACAGCAGACGATCCGGGTCGGTGATTGGAAAGCAGTTCGGCAGAACATGAGTAAAGGTAATCTTGATATCGAACTCTACAATATTGCAGATGATATCAGCGAGAAAAACGATGTTGCAGCGAACCATCCCGCGGTCGTTGCACGGCTGGAGAAGATGATGGGTGAAGTGCGAACACCTTCGAAGATGTTCCCGCTCAAACCATTGGATGGACCAGGCAGATAGCGGGTAATTGGTGCGGGCTCAGAGCAGCAACTTCGGTGAGTCGTTCTTGCCGTCGGATTTGCCTTTTCAGCATCTTGGGCTGGTGCGAAAACAGGCTTGTGGGTTGCTGGGACGTGCGGCCGGTTATAGGGGCATCAGCGATTCGTCCGCGTGTAGCAGGCAAGGCAGACCGCGTTGTTGCGCTATCTGCGTTGTTTGTTCACTCATGGCCGTGTCGGCTTGCCCTCAATTGTAACGCTCATCCGGCGAAGTGTTCCCTGGTGGATGGTGTGGTGTTCCAAGCTACCTGCAGTCGGCTACCTGCAGTCGCATGCACTCCCCAAATGCTTGAAACACGAAGCAATGCTTGAGACAACGAAGCACGGTCTCCCGCTGGTCCTGCCAATGCATGGGTGCCAGGAGCCCCTTGCGACAATTGTGGAAATTCACCACGGTGCAGGACTTTGCAGGGGTACTGAACTTTGCATGGGTATTGAAGTTCCTTGGTCAGGAACAATGACTTTAATTGGTACACCTTGTGATTGGGTGTCTGCGAATGTATCTGGAGCGAATGTATCTGGAGGATGGAGTGCTGCTTGCCTGACAGGTAGCAGGGACTCGGCATATCTGACGGGAATGATTATCTTAAGGCAGCGAGATCGCTTGTGCGTTGACGGGCGTTGTTGGGGTCATCAATACGAGATGAGATGGAATGAGAGAGCACGAGATCGAATTACGTGTTCGTTATGACGAGGTCGATGCAATGGGCTTCGTGCACCATTCCAATTACCTGCGATACTTTGAAATTGGCAGAACAGAATTGCTGAGGGTTTCAGGGGGGTGTTACCGTGATATGGAGGCGGCGGTCAAATGGGTTGTCGTTGTGCATGTCGACTGCAGGTATCGTAAGCCTGCTCGATACGATGACGTGATTAAAGTGCGAACCCGGATCGACAAGGTTACTGTTGGAAAAATTGTGCACGCCTATGAAATCTTGTGCAATGATGAACAACTAGTCACGGCTCTTGTCACACTCGTTGTGATTGACGAGCGGGGGACCCCTCAACGCGTTCCAGAAGAATTGCTCGAGTTGTACGGCTAAACTCAGGTTGTATTACAAGCAAACGCGACTTCAGTGGGATTCTGCGCAGGGGTAGGCGGCTTTTGATATCCGGTTTTCGCAAGATGCCGGTTGGGGGCTTTGATCAGGCCGCTCTTGGTTCGCCGCCATCTGATGGGCGGTCGTGCTGAGTGCTGATCGCCTCTTTTGGCAAGCGACTTGAGTAATCCCCAGTCGCGGTTGTGGTTTTGGGTTCGCCCGCGTGTCGACTGATGTCTTGCTGCGTTTGACGGGGCGGCATACTCGTGGTGGGCGAAGTCATTGCGTTTTGAGAAGGCAGACCCGAGTGTAATGGGGCGTTGACGAAAGTGGGAACGGGAGAGGTTGTGGCAGGTCGGGCTGGTTTGGCTGCGTTTGAGGTCAGCTTGGACGAAGGAAACGCGAAGGAGGATTCATCCATGTTCGCAGGTCGCCGCTTGGGGTACTGCACCGCTTCCATTTTGTCGAAGACATTACCAATCAGTTTGGGGTGGTAGCAGATGTAGCACCAGCCTAATCCGACTGCCGCGGATCCAAACAAGTCACTCAAAAAGTGAGACCCGCAGTACATCCTTTGCAGCATTGTGCCGATGCAGAAAGCAAGGAACAGAGGTCGACCGCGAGGAACGACAATCCACAATCCAACCGTCAGCGCCGTAGCGGTGGCAAGGTAGCCGCTGGGAAAGGCACGCATGCCTGCATCGTATTCGGCAATACGGGAAAGGGTCCAATCAAAAGACCAGATCCAAGCATGCTCATTCGTTGCCAGATCGAGTTTCAAAGAGTTAGGACGTGGTCGAAGAACAAACATCTTGACCAGGGTTGCGACGGCACCACTTCCCAAAGCTAACGTTGCAAGTCGCGGCATTGTCCAGCGTTTTGTCGGAGCCATCATCAAAATGGCAACGAGGATTAAGAAAATACCACTGCCATGCGCATAGATCAGGGAGAGGTCAAGCATCTTGCCAACTTCCTGCGGCAACACGTCCTCCTGGCACCAACGGGCGATAGGAATATCCAAAAGGGTTGCCATCGGTACCAGCAGCAAGGAAATGACCGACAACCAAAGCAGAGCTGCAAGATGAAACTTTCTCGTCTCTTCACGAGGTGGTCTGTTTCTGCCGTCAGCACGCAGCCTTGAGTAATGAGGTTCGCTCAATTCTCGATCGCCGCGGTCCGAGCGTACATTGTTAGCCATGCGAACCTCATTTTGGCCCGAATTGCTGGTGATTGTTTTCGTGTCGGTTGTTTTCGCCGAGCCGGACATAGCTCACAAACCAAATTATTAGTAGTGCTAGCTGGTCACTGTGGTATCTGCTTCGGGGCGTCGAAACAGTGCAGTCCACTGAGAGTAATGCTCGTAACAGTGCTGCCTTGGCAGGTGGCAGGGATACGACCTCTACTCTGTTAACGTCTTTCCGTGTCAACATTTCTGCTGCTCGACCAGCTCCGCTCAAACCCTGCATGCAGGATGCCAAGTAGCACGACTAGCATGGCAGGTGAAGTCTGGGGCAAAGATGTCTGGGGCAAAGATGTCTGTGGCAACAATGTTTGGGGTTCAAAACAGACACCAAATGATCCGTGAGTCGAGTTGTCAATGCTGACGACGTTGGGAGGCTAGTAAAAATTCGTTGTTCAGAGGAAGAGAGGAAAAGTTGGCTGACTGTCCTCTGTCGAACGACTGAATTCCAGGGGGACTGGGTGGTCTGGGGGTGGTGCGGAGTCGCTGGGTTCACTTGTCGCTTCCCTGCCAAAGTGTGGTGGGGCGTCAATGTAGAGGTGACGTCAGCGGGAGGGGCCGTCAATGAGAGTGGGCGTCAATGAGAGTGGGCGTCAATGAGAGTGGGCGTCAATGAGAGTGGGCGTCAATGAGAGTGGGCGTCAATGAGAGGCAGGGCAGCAGGAAGCTGAACGTGTGTGGCTTTGGGGCGCATTCAATCGTTCTCACTTTTCGCTGTCAGTTTTTCGATCTTGTGCTGGTCTACCCTTGCGGGCTAAAAGCGAATCTGAAATTTTTATTTTCCCACATTCATCAGGTTTAGGAATGCGGTCACGCAAGCTATTCCAGACAATTATTCTATTCATCGGCTTCACGATGGGCTCGGTATTGAGTTACGCGCAACGCCTTGAAGTGACGCTTCCGGAGGACCCTGCGGCTGTCATTGCTGTGGTGGGAAAATCCAATATTTTGCTGGGTGACCTGCTGCCACAGGTCGATGCGAGGATCGCTCAAGTTGAGGCAAAAACTGGCCAAAAAATTCCGCAAGCACAACTACGTGAGGCGAGGTTATCGCTCGTGCGGGGTTTGCTTGGAAAAACCATCCAAGCGAAGATGATGCGTGAGTCATTTCTTTTGGAGCAGGTTGGCGTTGAGAATGCGACTAAGCGGGAAGAAGCGGATGCAATGCTTTCCGGGCGTGCGCGTCAAATGTTCCACGACGCTGAATTACCAGAATTGAAGAAGCAATACGGAACCGAGGATCTTCGTAAGTTGGATAGCATGCTGAAAGAAAAAGGCAGCTCTTTGCTGGCCAGACAGCGAGGTTTCGTTGACCAGATGCTGGGACACCTTTATTTGCGCGGCAATGTAAATCGCAAGCCAGAGATTTCGTTGTCGGAGATCATCACTGAATACGAAGCAGAGAAAGAAAGTTACTTCAGGGCGGAGCGGGCCCGCTGGGAACAGCTGACGGTACTAAACAGTAAATTCCCCGATGAGCAGGCCGCGCGTGCAGCGATTCAGGAAATGGGTCGGGAAGCGGTCTTTGGCGGCAGCATGCAAGCGGTAGCTCGAGCTCGAAGCCAAGAAGCCTTTGCAAGCAAGGGCGGCGTTCATGACTGGACGTCTCGTGGATCGCTCGCCTCAGAGCAGTTGGACAGCCAGATTTTCACTTTACCGCTAAACAAAATCAGTGGTGTGATTCAGGACAAGCGTGGATTTCATATCATTCGTGTCTTGGATCGTGAGCCAGCTGGCTACACGCCTCGCAGCGAATTACAAGATGAACTCCGAAGCAAGATTCGTGAACGGAAGATTGAAGATTCGCAGCGGGTCGCCCTTGATCGAATGCGGAAGAAAATCCCAGTGTGGACATTATTTCCGGACGACATTCCTGGTTCGAAGCCGTTACCGGTTAGTATCGCTCGACGAAATACCCCTGCGAATCGATAATGGACGGAAGTGATTCACGGCCACGAGAGAACCCTCAAGGCGTTTCTGCCCCTGCCGGCGGCCGCATGCTTTGTTGGTCACTTGTGTTTGTTCTGATTTTGGCGATTTTTTCTGGTGTTGGCTGTCGACAGTTTCGCTATCGTTTTCGGAATGCTCCGCCGGAGCAATTTGTCCCCAATCCTCTCGATTTGCCTGCCGCACCTGATGCCTTTTTGTGGTCGCAGGTCATCGACGCAGTGGATGACTACTTTCGCATCGTTCGCGAAACTCCCGTCCAAAACGCGGATGGATTCATTCTTGATGGGCGAGTAGAGACAGCTTATTCGATTGGTGCATCGTGTTTTGAGCCATGGCGCAAAGACAGTACGCCCGGTTTTGAACGTTGGCAAGGGACATTGCAGTCGATCCGTCGAAGGGCGATTGTGACCGTGAGGCCCCGAGGTCCTGGATACACCGTTGAGGTGGTGGTTCAGAAAGATCTTGAAGATGTGAGCCGTGAGATATCCGCAACACAGGCTTCCGTCGGAATTCGTCACGATGCCAGTATTCAGAGACGTGGTCGGTTGGTGGAGGGCACCCCTGAAACGCTGGGGTGGATTCCCTTGGGCCGGGACTCTTCGTTAGAACAGGTAATCTTGAGCGACATTTTCGGTCGTATCACTCAGAAGGACACTGAAGGATTACTTCATCACTGAACGGGCATTGGGAATTCGTAAGGTGGGCGTTGAAACCGCACAACCCGTACGCATTGCCTGTCTTCTTGCTGTTGCGACTATAGACTTTTTTGCAAGCTAAATATCAGCGTCTGGGTCGCCGATACCAACGCTGCCGGGGAAACGAATCAACGTGTCCCTGCGGCTTGAACTGATTGCTCCGCCAGCCCTATGGATGCAGATGATCGGCTTATCGCCTCGTAAGAATGATTTTTCGACACTGTGCGTCACCGTCGAAAAAAGACTCTGTGAAATTGGGCATCTCGTGCCCCACCAATTCCCGATGACGCAGCGGGAAGTGGTTCGAAGTGGAGAAACCGTTGGTGTTTACTTTTGTGTCCATGGCCCCCGAAGTGTGAAACTCACCGCCATCTGCGACTTCTCCAAAAATACCGTCATCTTTTATGGTAGTGACGGAATTCGCCGCGAAAGCTTGCATGTTGCGGTTAATGAACCGGTTGCCGCCTCTGCTTGATGGCAAAATTTATCGATCGAACTTGACTCTGACGGATGGCAAACTTTAAACGGCAGAGCATGAAGTGCTATGTCCCTTTAATAACTTTGCTCGTCTGCAGCATGCTGGTATTTGGCAGCGGCTGTCGAATGTCCGCACCCATTCGTGCGTGGGCACCTCCGCAATTAGGTTCGGCTGTCGGTAAGCAGGTGGCCTTGGCAGGCGTCCAGGGCCCCAAGGAACTGGTGTTGCCTTTGCAGCGGCAGTTGCTCAACCAGGCTCCGAAAGATCCGGGACGACAACTGCACATGGTCAGTCGCAAGGAAATGGTGGCCTGCGAGTCACGTCATCGTGCACAATCGAACACTGGAATCCAGCTTGTTTCCGCCCTTGAAGAAATCCCCAATGATTTGGCCGTTGCAAGTATTGCGCGACATCAGGGAATTGATTATGTGTTACGCGGCGAAGTGATTCAGAAGCGACACGCCTCACAGCAAAACCAGGCCGACCTGGGTGCCCTCAGCGTTTCGTGGAGGCTGACTGGACTTGACGGTGAGTCGTCCGGAGGTGGGCATCCGATCATACTTGATGTCAAAAAGGCGAGGAAACTTTATCCTGATCTTGCGTTTGTTTCAGACCTGAATGAGGTTTTGACACAGGCCATGGTAAGAGAGACCTTTCGGCTGATCACCCCATCGGTGGATCGGTACCAAGTCCAGTTGGAGATTCCGTACCTGTTGCCCGGCAGTGCCAAAATCAGAAGAGGAAATCGAGCGGCACGCGAGGGGCGATGGGGCGAGGCCGAGAAGCTTTGGTCCGACGTACGAGAACGCCACCCAACTCAGCTCGCTGCTCTGCACAACTTAGCTCTCGCAGCAGCCGCGGGGCAGGAATTTTCTCGAGCAAAAAAATTGGCTCGAAAGGCCATACGCTATAACCCCAGTGAATTGCATCAGCAGACTCTTGTCTGGATCGAGTTGAAGCAGCGAGCCTACCATCAGGCTTTCTCGCTCCCAGATCCGCCGGAAGGCTGGTTTTTGACCGTGACGCCCAGCGAGCTAGGGGCCCCAGAAGCAGTGATCGCGGAGTGGGGTAGTGAACAGTGACACCGGGGAAACGCAGCCGCATCGCTGCAGTTGTCATCTCACATCGCTTGTCATGAAGAGTGTTGCTGCCTGACTTGTACCGTCATGGAGGCTCCTGCCTTGACGGTGGGGTGGTGTCCTGATTTCGCCTTCATTGCGCAGGTTCGATCATCGCCCACAAACGGGGGTCACGGATATTGTCCGCAATCAAGAATGCGCCGTCGAAGCTCTGGTCTTGTGTATGGATGCTGGGGATAGCCACAGTGCAGGCTCCGGACGCGATGGCCGCAGCACACCCGTTGCTACTATCTTCAAGAACAAGCATCTGCTCCGGTGAGATGTCAAGCAGAGTCGCGGCACGCAGGTACATCTCAGGGTGTGGCTTGCCATGCTTTACGTCATCTCCTGACAGGATGAAGGCGAGGTCCTGTTTCCACGCAATAGATTCAAACAGGATGTCGACAAATCTGCGACGGCTGCTTGTTGCCAGTCCAAACGGTACTTCATGCGTTTTCAAATGATCAATCCACTCAGGGACCCCAGCGATGGGAGGTACGCCAGTGGCAAGTTTTTCCGCGAAGAGTTCATCTGATTCCTCTAGCAGGCTCTCGGGGCTATCCTCAAGGCAATGAAAGTCAACCATTTGCTGCAACGCTGCTACGCCCACACGCCCCATCATCCGGGATTGCAATGCTTTGCTATATCGGAACCCTCTTCTTTGTAGCACCGTGTCGCCAACTTCCCAGTACAATCCTTCGGTGTCGAATAGAAGCCCGTCCATGTCCAATGCGACGCCGGAGATTTTGGGGTGCGATGACGTTTCTAGGAAAGATTCGGGTTGCGGTTCCCTTAGGGAATTGGAAACAGAACTGTCGGTTGGGTTGGAATGGGAGTGATTCATGAATGGTTTGCTATCTGGTTTCACAATCGAAGGCGGAAGCACTGTGGGGCGGTCATTTTTTAATGCCACGACCGATGGGATGATTCAGGATGATGCCGGCCATTGGTCCATCGAGCCATACATTCCGTTGAAGACCGACACGCTTGCTGATTATCTGGTTCAGCGAGGTGAATTGTCGGCAACCTTGCAGGCTGAATTTCGACAACGCTGTGACATGATTGATAGGTTACACCATGAACGCACCGGAGCGTATCACCGCCGGTTCACTTCGCTTTACGCATCGGTCGACCCGGATAGCGATTGTAAGCCTCTGCTCACCGAATCAGTCGACAGTTCTGAACATGCATTGAAGGATGTCTCGCGGGCAACGACGGATCAGAAAAGGCGGTCGCGGCAGTGCGCGGATTTGGAATCTTCCCAAGCAGGTCATGCAGAGATTTGCGTTTCCGCCGCTGCTGAAGCGGGTTCGGAGAAAGCCCCACGGATCGATAGGGAAAAATCAAGAACGCCAGAGCAAATGCAGCAGGTCATCGAGCTGTTTCGTCAGATCATGGACGATGCGGGATACAAAAAAGTAGAGCGTGCAGACATCGAGAAGTGTGTTGGAGTAGCCAGCCAATGGGGGGTCCCCTTGCACGTTGATCTCGAACTGTTCGAACAACTTGTGGTCTACGCCCGCGGTGACATCATGGGAACTCGCTTTCGACGCCGACTGCGAAAAATGTATCGCATGGAAACATTTGAAATTCCGGTCTATCAACGTATGGTCGTCGCCTTTCAGCTCAAGTCTGAGTTGCTGGGTGATGAGGCGTTGAGCACTGATAAGATGCATTTGCGAATGTTCAAGAATATTCCCAAGGAGGATGTTGACACCTTGTTGCCCGGTGCTCGGGTGCGGATTTCAGGGCTGGACCATGTGAAGATCATTGTTCCCAGCTTGGGAGGCTTCTTGATGTCACTTCGCAAAATAGCACAGTATGCGATTCTGTTCGCTGTGATTGCACTGCATTGGTCGTTGATCCTTATCGGACTGCTGATCGGATATTTGATCAAAAGCACGCTTGGCTATTTTGAAGCCAAAAAGAAAAGGGAGCTGAAGCTGACAAGAAATCTTTATTTTCAAAAATTGGATACCAATGCCGGGGTTGGGCATCGCATCATTCAGCAAGCACACCGGCAGAGAACGTGCCAGTTAATTGTCGCTTGTTACGCGTTGCAAACTGCTGGTGAGCCGCTCAGTCCACGGCGTCTACGCCGTCGGTGTGAACGAATTCTCAGGGAAGCCATTGGCGTTGAAATTGACTTTCAGATTGAACGTGTGCTCAGTTCGTTGCAGCAGATGAATGCTGCGGTGAGTCATGGGAAACGATGGCGTTTGACACCGCTTGAATCACTCTCGTGATTTTGTGGCTGTGTGATAAGCACGATCTTATCGAAGCACGGTTTTGCTGATATCTCAAAAGTTTTCAAGCTGCATGCCGTTGGGTTCGCGTTCACGTATTGCCCAGTTACAACCGATCATCCCGACACGAACTCATCGCGAGATCACCACAGTCATCTTGAACGCAGGGCTATGATTCGCGGATGGCTTCGTCGACTTGAGGTAGATCTTCGAGCGTCTCCAGCCCAAAAAGCACTAAGAATCTTTCGGTGGGGTGATAATGAGGGACGGCACGTCCACCCTCGGGTGGCTTGATCCGCTCCATTCTCAGCAATTGACGTCTTACGAGTTGGTTCAGCAGAGGACCGCTCTCGCGACCACGTTGATCCTGAACTTTCTGGGCGGTGATCCCGGGTTGGTATGCGACCAGTGAAAGTACCTCGATTGCCATCTGGCTGAGGCGAGTTTCTCTGACCTTTCCAAAGAACGATCGACGTACTGCTTCCACCTCGGGTGCGATTGACATCCGATAACCTTGCTCATCACGCAAGATCCGCAGGCCCTGGTCTGCTTCCTTGTAGGACTCATTAAGTTGGTCAATCAACGACACGACTTCCTCGGGAGCAACGCCTCGCATCAGCGATGCGAGGCGTTGCTCAGTGAACCGTTTGTTCTCTGGGTGTCCAACAAACAGGGCCGCTTCAACGATTGCCTCCGGTGTGACGCGGGCTTCGTCTTCATCTGGATTTTCCTGTTCTTCGTCTGAGATTTCTGCGTCAGACGACTCGTTCTCTGAAATGGCCTCTGTTGGTTGTGCAAAAGCTTCGGGGTCATGCTCGGCTGCGACACGAGCATAGGCCGCGCCGAGATCATCCATCGAAAGTCCATCGAGGTCTTCTGGGAAATCATCAGCGAGTTCATCGTTAGATTCCAAAGCAGCCTCATCCGAATCAGCCGGTTTGTCGTGGTCGGTCTGTTTCCGTTGTTCGTCGTCATTCATTTTGGCCTGCTCATCCTGCTCGATGACGGTTTTGACAAGTCTGGCTTAACAAGCCTGGCTTAGCACGGTCGAAGTTAATCAGGTTGAATCGAGACGGAAAGCTGCATGACGATTCAACCATTCGGTCATCGCGGGGGTTGTTTGATTGTTCAAACCCATTCCTGAATCGTGGGTTTGATGACCACTTCAGGTACGTTCGCACGCGGTGGTAGGGCACAGATGGTGACCACCACTGACGCGATGTCCTCGGGCTGTAGGATTGCATCTTTGTGTTCTTGCGAAACGGGGTTCGGGCGATTGTCGAGGATCGGCGTATTGACCTCTCCAGGATAGACATTCGTAATCCGAACGCCCTCCTCGCGGATTTCATTGGATACGGCAGTGCCAAGAGCCGTCATCGCAAACTTGCTTGCACAGTACACCACACCACCCAGCGTGATCGCGCGTTTGCCTGCGACAGATGAAATGTTGACCACGAGACCGTCTTTGCGTTGACGCATGGTGGGCAGCACTTCGTACATGCAACGGTAGGCTCCGCTCGCATTGATTGACAACACGCGTTCCCAGTCTTCGGGTGACATCTCTGCCATGGTGCGCTTTTGGATGTTGACGCCGGCACTGTTGACGAGGATATCGACCTCGCCAACAGTTTCACGGATGTCAGCAAAGAATGCCTTCACGCTTTCTGCTTCAGCGACATCAATTGCATGGGCGCGAATCGCGTGCTCGCTTTTGACTTGATCTGACAGAGCTTGCAGTGGAGCGACACGTCGACCTCCAACGGTGACCTTGCAGCCCGCCTCCGCAAGTCCCCTGGCGATTCCTGCTCCAATTCCCGTTCCACCACCCGTGATCGCGACGACTTTACCTGCTAACTGATTCACTCTGAGACGTCCTCATATGCGTGTTCTTTACAAAAAAGGAGTGTAGCAGAGTCCAACAGTAACAACACGACCAGAAAGCGACCGGTGATGCAGCCTTACACTGCCGATGCTGCTTCGTCTGGTTTCGATGGTGGCGACTTCGCTCCCTTGCCTTGGATCTAAACATCACTTCTCGACACTTCCCGACGCGATTGGCCTGTTATTGAGGGTGGCTGCGAAACTGCCGCGTTTCCTTGAGATGTTGTCTCAGGTCCGCTCGACACTGATTGGCAAATTCCGCGACTGCAGCGGTGCGATAGGACGGATAGGTCCAGCGGTGATGCTGCCACGCTTTGCCCACATAGGTCAGGGTGACCTCCGCAAACATTCCATCACGGAGATACATTCGATGGTCTCGATCCTTGGTGGTCGCGAGTACTAATTTTGCTTGCGTCATGTAGCCTGGATCAAGGTTGAGGGGGCGTTCCTCTTCATGGTGAGATGATTCTGTGTATTGCTGCTCCCACTGATTGGTTTCGTTTTTCCAGTCCGCCAGGCCCCCGGGATCGGTGAAGCCGGCGACGGCAATCAATGATTTTTGCAGTCCGGACCCCATGGATGCTGTGTAATAGCCACCCGCTTCAAATGGAATTTCGGGTGAATGAATTGTCGCTTGTCCCCATCGGTCGGCCAGACACGAAATGGCCCACTGACGGGCGGCCTCATGACGAGTGATCACAGCGCAGAAACGCACGACCGGTTCGATCAATCGAGTGGCAGACATGAGTAGGACCTCCTCTGCGAATCGCTCAAGGCTTGGTAAACTGATGGAACATCAAGGGAGAGTGATCATAACCATCCTGATGGCGTTTCGTCTTGGCCCCATCGCGTTTCTCCTTTGCAAAACGCTGTTGACGCTGCAAAATCACCTGCCGCCGCTCGGTACTATCCCCTTTCTTACATGAACTTTGGTATTCCTCATGCATCCTTGGATTTCTGACCGTGCTGATTCGTTCGATAGCAGTGGCATACGTCGTGTCTTTGACTTGGCGGCAAAGCTGAAGGATCCAATCAATTTATCGATTGGACAGCCGGATTTTGACGTTCCAGATGAAGTCAAGCAGGCGGCGGTCGAAGCGATTGAGGCTGGAAAGAATGCTTACTCACCAACCCAAGGGATAGGCCCGCTGCGAGAACGTCTGCAACGGCAGGTGGGCGAGCAGTACCCTGATCACGATGACCGTGATGTGTTTGTCAGCAGTGGAACCAGTGGCGGTTTGATGCTGTCGATGCTCTCGATGATCAATCCGGGCGATGAAGTGATTTATCTGGATCCGTTTTTCGTGATGTATCCTGCACTGGTGCAGATGTGTGGAGGAGTGCCGGTGCCAGTTGATTCCTATCCGGAGTTTCGACTTGATCCCGCAAAAATCGAGGCGGCCATTACACCTCGAACCAAGATGATTCTTCTCAATAGCCCTGCTAATCCAACGGGAGTGACCACCGCGGCAGCCGATTTGAAGCAGGTCGCTGAGTTGGCGGCAGAGAAAAATATCGCATTGGTATCAGACGAGATTTACAGCAATTTCCACTACGATGATGAGTTTGTGTCACCTGCGATCTATAATGATCAGACCATCGTGATTGATGGCTTCAGCAAGAGCCACGCGATGACTGGCTGGAGAGTTGGTTATGTACACGGACCAACCGAGGTCATGGCTGCGATGCTGAAGTTGCAGCAGTACTCGTTTGTTTGTGCACCACAACCGGCACAGTGGGGAGCAATCCGGGCCATGGAAGTCAGTCTTGATGGCTATCTGGAAGATTATCGACGGAAACGTGACCTGCTGGTCGAAGGGCTCAGCGATTGTTACGAATTGGTAAAACCAGGCGGAGCGTTCTATGTGTTTCCCAAAGCTCCCGTGGCAAGTGGAGCGGCCTTCGTTGAGGAGGCTATCTCCCGCGGATTACTGATCATTCCGGGCAACATTTTCAGCCATCGTGATTCGCACTTTCGAATCAGTTTTGCAGCACCTGACGAAACGTTGCACCGTGGGATTGAACTGCTGCGAGAATTAGCCAAAAAGTAAATCACAAACCACATCTAGCCCTGATCCCAATCCAGTCAACAGCTTATCGGTCCGACCACGATCGCAGCAAGAAGAAACACTGGCTCAGGATGCAGCTTGTGAACCGCTTGGAGATTTTCGATGGTTTTAGCGGTCTTAATCAATAGTCCCGTGCAAAAGACCCATCGATCATCCTCATCCGTTAACAGGCCTTACCTGGTGTCGAGTTCGGGGCTCTGAAGCGATAAACTGTGAGACATCGTTCATTCCAACAGCACTCGATCCCGGCAACAGAGTCGACCATGGCTACTATCAGATTATTTTTGCTTGCGATGTTAATGACGCTTGTCACGCAGGTCACTAGCCTGACCGCGGGGAAATATAACTTAACTTTAAGCCCCGGTGATGCTGCTCCCGCTTGGAACAATCTGCTGGCAGTCGATGGAAAAAAGTATTCCCTCTCGGACTTCGAGTCGTCGAAAGCCATTGTGGTTGTCTTTACCTGCAACAGTTGCCCTTATGCGGTTGATGTTGAAGACCGTCTACTGGCCTTCCATCAGCAGTATGGCAAACAAGGCGTGGCTCTGGTTGCTATCAATGTCAATAACGTGGAGGCTGACCTGATGCCCGCAATGAAGGAAAAGGCGAAAGAAAAGGCGTTTCAGTTTCCTTATCTGTTTGATGAGACACAGAAGATTGCGAAAGACTACGGCGCAAAACGCACCCCTGAATTCTTTGTGCTCGATCAAGACAGAAAGATCGTTTACATGGGCGCCTTGGACGATAGCCCTGAGGGAAAAAACGTATCCAAGCGGTACGTCGAAGCAGCGGTCGATAGGACCCTCGCCGGCGAAAAGATCGAAGTTGCGGAAACCATTCCCGTCGGCTGTGCGGTGCGGTTTGAACGAACTCGACGAACCAGACGGGTACGCAATTAGGTGCTGAGCAAGCCAAGTGCTCGCACTGGAAATCAACGTAGCAACGACGTCTGGATTTGGGATTTGCCAACGGCTGATCACTGCCCGAGGCTGAGTGGCAGGATGAATCAAAGCGTTTGCGTTACTGCGTTACTGTTCTTCTTCGAACATGCCATCGAAGATGCCTTCTCCCATGAGAGTCTGCAAGATCACCGGACAGCCTTCTTCAAGCATGTCCAGAACCTGGTCAAAGCCGTCTTCCTCACCGTAATACGGATCTGGCACATCGCTCGGCCAGTTATCATCCAGATAGTCACTGAACATTCGAATGTGAGGCATCAAGCCACCGGCAGTTTCAAGCAGGATTGCATGGTTTTCAGCGTCCATTGCTAAAACCAAGTCAAAACGGTCGGGGTTGAGATCCTCCGGCGTGACCTTGCGTGCCCGACTCGTCAATTCGTAGCCACGCGTCTCGGCAGCTGCCATCATTCGAGCGTCGGCCCCCTCGCCAACATGGTAGCCATGGGTCCCTGCTGATTCGACTACAGCATCGACACGGAATTCTTCCACAAATCTTTGCATCACAGCTTCGCCAGCCGGTGAGCGGCAAATGTTACCCATGCAAACAAATAGGATTTTCTTGGTCATCGCGGCGTTCCTTCACTTTCACGCCAGCACGTTCACTCGGGGCTGGCAGGCATTGAACAGAAATAGTGCCCAGCAGGTGCGTTTACCAGCAGGTGCGTTCTATCGGGTGCAAACAATATTTGCGGTCGTCAAAGGCCGAAAGCGGGCACCGCTTCGACCTTTACTTAAGTTAAGCGATTGTAGGCCATTCGTCACCGCGGGCTCAGTCGTTGGTGCGGACTAACTGTAATTTTTTGCAAGTGGCGGCACCACGTCTGGCGGCGGAATAGAACTTGTGAATCCGGTGCCGAGTCACTCCACGGCAAATCGCCAGGCGATGGCAAGACCATAAAGCTGATGATGCGGATTGGATCAAGGGGCACCGTTGCCGAACTGACTGATTCAATGCTTCGCTGTCGGCGATCTGGTTGCGGCGGTGAGCGTCTGTTTCTGCGTCTGTTTCTGCGGCGATGGGGTAAGCTTGCGGCGGATACCGAGCCATTCAATTGGGGGCTCGATGGCAGCAGCGTCGATGGGGGGCTTTCTAGAGGCTGCAGAGGTTGGAAACGCCCGGGCCTGACCCGTCGTGGTCGGGCCGCCGCCTTGCATCTCAATTACGGGTTGTCGTGAATTGGGGCCTGAGTGCGAACCTGAACATTCGAAAAACGCTCCAGATGGGTGAATACAGGACGACTTCGCGTACATGTTTGGTGATCTGGCGTGTTCTGTTCGAGGCGATTTTCGGGATGATAGCGGATTTTTCGATAAATTCCTGCGTTTGTGATGGGGGTGGGGAACTGGTTTTGGGATTGGTTTTTACGGCTGAAATACCGCTAGCCAATCCTCTGGATGGCCCTGGAGTCCTCATCGCAAATAGCCTCTACAGGAAATACAGCTTGCTTTGGGGGTGTTTAAGGGTTAATATCCTGCCATATCGGACGTCAGTTGCTTATCAAATGACCAACGGAGTTCTTTTCATGTCACTACGTTTCACTCAATCTTGTCCGACCTGCGGCCGCCGAATCGAGGTCCGCGCTTCACTCATGGGATGCGATGTTCGTTGTCAGCATTGCGACGCGGTCTTCGTTGCGCATCAAGACGTCGCTCAAGAAGATGAGACACATCGCCCAGTTCATTCACCATTGGCTGATGAATTCACATCAGATCCTTTGATGGATCGCGTTGAGCAGGCTTTGAATCGAGCTGAGGAATCAGCGGCTGTCAGCTGAGACAGCCTCTGATGAAAGCCTTTAGTCCGCTGGGATGCCCCAGAAGGCTGATTGCTGCAGAGTGCTCTCGGTGGGTGCCCGGTCACCCAGACCTTGATTCGATGAGTTCACTGGGGGCCGACAACTGCCCCTACGATTTTCGTGGCATCAAGCCCTAGCAGGCAGGCTCACTCAGAAGAAGCATCTGGCTGAAGCAGATCGATATTCCCGCCCACAGCAACACCTTGCCAATTCGCAGCAAGCATCACACTGTTGATCCCCGATCCAATGCCCAGCAGGGCGGTGCGGTCATTGGTGGCAATCTCGCCGGATTGGGCAGCCCAAGCCAAAGAGAGGGGCAGAGCTACCGAACCCGTGTTGCCAAGTTTGGGAAATGTGATGCTGTCGCGTTGAGGATCCAGACCCATCGCTTCCAGCATTCCAGCTCGGTGTCGAGAGCCAACTTGATGGCAGATCGAGCGATCAATCTGTTCTCGCGTCCACCCGGTCGTGTCGAGAAGACGCTCGAAGGCAGCGATCCCAGTCCGGATTCCCTCAGCCATCAGTCGTTCGGAATCTGTATCCATCAAAGGTTGCATTCCCGCTCCTGCCGCGTCATCGTCGCTCATGCAAAGGTCATGAAATTCGGTTCTTGCTTCCGCAACCGCAGTTTCGATAGGAGTTCCTCCCTGCGAATGCTTACGATGAGTCAAAAGCCAAGCGCAGCTACCCGATCCAATGGTCAGCGATGCAAATGCTGGTTTCACTGTTTTGCGTGTCAGCGACTGGTCTTGGTTTAAACTTTCGATGGTTTGAGTCAGCAAAGGCCTGCTGTTCTCAGTTCCAACGACAATGCCCGCGTCGATCACACCTGATTCGATCAACATCGCGATCTGGATTGCCCCGTTGATTAAGCCCAGGCATGCGTTGGAAACATCGTAAACCCAACACTGATGGGGCAAGCCGAGCCCATGGTGCACTCGCGAAGCAGTGGCCGGTTCAAGAAAATCGCGACACACACTGGCGTGGATCAAGCAGCCAATCCGATCACGATCGATTCCTGCAGCCTCAATTGCGTGGTTCCCACTGCTAATACTGGGCCCGCTAGGGACTACACCCTCGGGCCAAACCCGTCGCTCGACGATCCCGCTCATCAACTCAAGACGACCTTGTGGCAACTTTAGCCGCGAGTAAAGAGGCTCCAGGCGATCTTCGATGTCCTGACTGGTCCATATCTCCGTTGGAATCTCGGCACCAATCGACTCCAGATAAACATTTTCGAATCGCACTGATCGCCTGAGGTGTTGTTGGGTCTGTTTCGAGTTAGCTGCCTCAAAATCATCTGATTTCGGCGTGAGTATCGTAACCTAAACGACATAAACCCGCAGGTTGCTATCAAAAAAAGCCAATGCTAGCACTGCCTGTAGTGCTATCGCCTGCCTTGGCGTGAATATGTAGAAAAGGTTTGGGTAAAAGAAGGTGAGAGGCTAAATTTTGCACCAATCAAGGGTTAGGCGACGTTGCTTGACCCGACCAGACGTTTCCAAAGTGATTGCGAGAAGCGGCGTGAGCTGAAGAAATCGGTTTTTGTGAGGGCAATTCTGTGTTGATCACGGTTGCAACCACCGCCGGTCTTTCTCTTCGGAGCACCAGGAATGGAGTCTGAGCCCTTTGGTTAGGGAGCGGAGCTTCGAGCAAGCTAGGGTCAAGTTTGGCGATGCGGGACGAGTCTGCATCAACCTTTTCATTCGCGAATTCGAAGAGGACCTTTCGGATGTCGAATAAACCACTGATCGGAATGAACGCCGATTATCGGGCTGCCGCCCGTAGCATGCCTGCTTACAGTTATGTTGCGGCAGGGTATTTTCAGTCGATCATTTCGGCTGGGGGAATTCCGGTAGTGTTACCACCCATGGATGATTCCGCTGCAATTTCGCAGGTGCTGGATCAGCTCAATGGTTTTGTCATGATTGGCGGTGCCGACCTTGACCCACGAAATGATGGTTTCATGCTTCACCCAAGTGTGCGACCTCTCGATCCTGTCAGGGAGGCCTGTGATCGGTTGCTCATGGCAGATATCGCTGAACGACGGATGCCAGTCCTCGGGATTGGAACCGGCATGCAGCTCATTAATGTGCAGCAAGGTGGGAACTTGTTCCTGCACATCAAAGAAGATCTTCCCAATGCTGTTCCGCATCACGATCCGCAGGATGCAAGTCACCGACACACCCTCGATGTCGTGAGTGATTCCTTGATCGGTCGTGTCTATGGTGATGGCGAGATTCGTGTCAGCAGCCGACATCATATGGCGATCGATGAAGTTGCTCCCGGTTTTCGCGTCACCGCGAAGTGTCCCGATGGAGTCATTGAAGCGATCGAAAGCGAAATGATGGATTGGTTCGCAGTGGGAACTCAGTTCCATCCAGAGTGTGGTGCAGCATCCGCTTTGGACATTCGAATCTTTGAAGAATTTGTTGATGGAGTAAATCAACGGATTGACCAAGATCTGCGTTTGGTCGCATAGCCAAATATGGTATGTTGTCAAAATCACAGTCGAAGCTAGGCTTCGACGGGCGTTGACCAAGTGGTTGCGTTTTTAATCAAACCTTTCCAGCGAGCCAACCTTGCGAGCTGTTCAATTGATAGACCATTCAGCTGAGGAGAGTCGGATCACAAGGATGTGACACTAACCGAATCGTTTGTGAGTGTTTCGGTAGTCCAGTCACAGCCCCGCGCACGGATTAGCGCGTTTGCCGCAGGCAGGAAGCCAAGGCGGAAGTGACCGAACACACCACCGAAGCCCGTGATCACGGAAGATCGTGACCTGATGCAGGATGCAATGGGTCCGCAAATCGAATCGGATAGGCGAAAAGTCAGGATTGACTTTGAGGCCGGACGCGCGACGAGTCGAAGCGCGTCCGGCCTTTTTTCGTTTTGTAGCTGTGCTGTTCGTTTCTTAAGTAACGAACTTCTGACGCTCGTTGTTCGCTCGTTGTTCGCTCG
>NZHC01000030.1 GCA_002689655.1 Rhodopirellula sp.
CACCCTCAGTCGCAGAGCCACCCTCAGTCGCAGAGCCCGCTCTGAGAACCGAACCGGACGACGGCAAACTTACCTTGCCGAAGCCGATCAGCATTGCAAATGATGTCGCGTCACCGAAGTCGAGTGAAAAACCGGGTCGATCTGTCATCAAAGTCGAACGTGCTTCTTCTAAGATTGGCACCAAGAACAATCCGCTTGCTGAGGTGGCAAGTACAGATTCAAAGAGTGAACTGGTCAACCCTTTCAACCCCCCCAAAGCCAGTCACACAGCAGCATTCAAACAACAGGAACTTCCTGAACAAGAGAAAACGAATCAAGCAGTGCGGGTAGAAAAGTTCAGGATCAGTAAAGATCGACCGAGAGTCCGTGTGAAATTGGAATCAGTGCTTGGAACCGAGAAGAAGGCAACACAGACCCCAGTTGCCAGCGGCGTCGTTGCCCCCATTTCGCTCCCCGAATCAGTGGAACAGAAACCGGCAACTGCCAGCGTGGCAACGTCCCAACCCGCGCAGGACGTCAGTCGGGAAAAACCATCGGCGAGCCCTCTGAAATCAACATCTGACACTATTGTCGCAAGTCCTACGAGCAGCGGGCCAGAAGTAAAGACTTCGGTGCCAACCAAGCCCAGTGCGAATGCTGATGAACCTTCCGGAACCAAGATACTACGAAAAAGGTATCGCCCACCTGTCGCGGTCCAAGCGATCCCCGGGAAAGTTACGCGGCAGAATACCACCGCATCGAAAAACTCACCCAAAGTAAAAGCCGTCTCAGAGATGGTCATCGAAGATGCTGAAACACAACAGCCGACTGTTGACCTGCAGCAGGCAATGCGTCTCGATACTGCCAGCGAACTAAAAGATAAAAGTTTAATTTTGGGTCCTGACGTCAAACTCACCCAACTTCACATGAATCAGGCACAAGTACGCTCACTTACCCTTGGTGGGTCAGTGCGTGGCCTTCGAGTGGGTGACAAAGGGGTTTGCCAGGCGTTCGCCTCCGGTCCCAACCAACTTAAGTTGATTGGCACTGGAATCGGAACGACGCGTTTGGTGGTTTGGGCGCAGAGTAATGGTGAAGCCGACGAAGTTCTGATGCGTGCTTTTGAGATTCACGTTGACGAGGTTGTTCCCAGCGAAGGCAACTCCATCGAGAACACGACGTTACTACTGAACCAGTCAATACAGAAAGTCTTCCCGCGAAGCCGAGCCAAGGTTCAACTCGTAAGAGGTGAATTGTGCGTCACGGGAACTTGCGAGTCTCAGGAGTCAGCCGAGAAAATCATACGTATGGTACGTAAATCTTGTCTGATCCCAGTTCGAGATCAGCTAACAGTTAAATAAGTCAGTCCATTTCCGTCTCCACATGGGAAACCACTTTGGTTAACCATGCCGCGGCGTCCTGCCGTTTCGATTTAAGAGGTTTGATCATGAAGATCCAGTTGAATCTCCCGAGCAACTCTGTTGCTTCAGGCGCACACGGTAATGATGTCTGGCACACTACCACCCGAGCCATCGCAATTTTGCTGATGATTGCTGGGTATAACTCGGCATGGGGGCAAACCGCCTTGATCGGGGTAACACCGACGGAAGCTACGGTTCCCAGCAATACAGCCACCGGCAGTGGAGTTATCACACTGGGAACCGAAAACTACACCGTGGTAGACGCAAGTAGCTTTGTAGTCACGCCTACCGCAGATCGAGCAGCACAAAGCAACGTCGATCAGGTGGGATACCAGTCCTGTCAAACGCAGTCCTGTCGTGGTGGCCGTGGTTCGACCTACCCCTTGGGCAACCTGTGCGCACCGTGCGAGCCATTCTGGTACGTATCGGTTGAGACACTTTTCATGCAGCGTCAGGATGGAACCTATTCAGCGAGCCCTAGCTTTGAAATGGATGGTTACGGCTTTGAGGCCATCCCTCGACTGACCATTGGCTGCGTACCTGACTGCATCAATGGATGTGAATTGACTTTCACTGGCGTCGCCGACTGGAAACAGTCCGGGGCAGCGAGCAATCCGGCGGGAGGAATAGGGACCTTCCTGACCCCAGCATCACCCTTTGGTCCCGATGATATCTCAGCTTTCTCTGACTCCACCGATCAGAGCCAAAGTCTTGAGGCTCGATATTGGTCCGTTGAAGCTAACAAAACAATGGTGGGTTATGAAGTTGCAAGATGTCTGTGTGGCATTCGGTACATTAATTATGAGGAACTCTATAATTACGCGGCGGAAGACGCGCTCACCCCAGGCGGGATCACCCCGACAGTTCTCGGCTCGCTCACCAGCGAAACCACGAATCATCTTATCGGCGGTCAAGTTGGAATCGATCTTCTCTATCCAATCTGTCGGCGTGGTTACACAGACTTCCGGGCACGCGCAGGAGTTTTTGCAAACTTCGCAGACATGGACTTCGATTTTCGCAACAATCTCGACACCACTTTATTCGCTGATGATGACACCATCGCTGTTTCAGGTCTCATCGAGGTAGCGGGTGGACTTCGCTTTCAGGTCACTGATTGCCTCAGCATTCGAGCTGGAGGTGAATTGTGGTGGTTGAGTGGCATTGCCACGGCAACCGATCAGTTCCGCAATCAAATCGGCGGCGTCGGTAAAACGCGCACTGGAAGTGATTTCTTCGTGGCAGGCGGTACTTTGGGAGCTGAATTCCGCTACTAGAGATCAGGGTGACGAGAGGCAATATATTTTGCTCGCCCCAGCTTCCACAATTCAGTATCCAACAAAAAAAGCCTGTTTAGAATCATTCATCAAAGAATGATACTGAACAGGCTTTTTCCATTAGCTACGCAGGTTTTCGGAGTACACAGGTTTTCGGAGTACACAGGTTTTCGATCAACGAGTCGATCTCAATGCGGCATCTATCAATTTGACTCATTCCCACGGTTTTTAACGATCCGCTTTTTTTTGAGCCAGTTCTTGACCGAGTTGCCGGCACTACCAACGGCTGTTTGATCTGCCGGATTTACAATCGTGTTCTCTGTGATCTGTGTGAGTGCCTGTTGGATTTCGCGACCACACACATGGCAGTTGACAGGCGGCTCCGTGACTTCCGTTTCGCATTGAGGACAAAAATATCGAATTGTCGGCCGCATGGCAGCTTCGAAGAGGCCACCAACATTGGAAGCGGAAAACCAATTCGAATCATCTTTCCGTAACATGGACTCGGACGTGACCGTTCCACCGCGAACCATTTCCAGTAACTCGCTAGGTCGCAGCGGCCCAAGGTCTTCCTGACTCTCGTCCTGTTGCACAAACCACTTGGTCACCTGATCATTCCTCCGTTGTATGACAACGCTCAACCGGACTTCTCGCTGCTAGATCGCTTCGATGTGCAGACTGCGTCTACGCCTCTCTTTTCGTCGCACATCATCAATCAAGCCAGCCACACTCTTCACATCAGCAATGCCTATCATATTCAAAATCGGGTGTGACCTGTCACTGCTGGTGATTGTAATTCTACCAACTCCAAATACCCTCTGTACCGGTCCCTGGGTAAAGCTGACGTCATCGATATCGATCACTTCGATTCGATCTGTATTACGAGTCAAAATCCCGGTTTGATGGATAAAACGCTGACTTGTGAGCTCATAATGCACCCCAAACCGCCTCCAGCCGTAAACAACAGCCCCAACCAACCAGATCAAAAAGATCACAGCAAGGGAAATTTGCAGGGTGAGAAATCCAAGAAACGCCACAAAAAACGGCAAAATCAACGTGGCTACTGAAAGAATCCCGAGCAGGAACCACGTTCCTACCATGGCTTTGCCACTGTATCCGCCGTTCCAAAGCTCTTCTTCCGGCTCGTAGTCTTCGACAGGTTCCTGTGTACTCTGAACTTGCTCACGAAACTTGTCAGCAGCGTTCATCATGGGGGGTTGTGTTATTTTCTCGGTCTCGGGTGCGTCTTCCTGTGCTTCCTCGCGTTCACTTTCGTTTTCCTGAGCTTCCTCGCGTTCACTTTCGTTTCCCTGAGCTTCCTCGCGTTCACTTTCGTTATTCACTGAACGTTTCCTTAATCATGGAGAGTTATTTTCTGCACCCAAAATCGTAATTGTTCAAATCACGAAATTTCTGGAACGGTTGCAGGTTTTGGACGCACCTCCGATACTATACAGACTCCGGAGTTGTCCGTCATTTACCAGGTGCTGCATGCGTTGCCCCTATTGCCATGTCGATAATGACCGTGTCCTCGACACGCGAGCCGCTGAAGGTGGCTACATGGTCCGCCGAAAACGGCTCTGCAGCTCATGCCGGCGGAAATTTGCCACCGCCGAGAAAATTGAAAGCCTCAGCGTTCGGGTCGTCAAAACCGACGAAACACGACAACCACTCGACCGCGAGAAAATCCGTCGCGGAATTGAGCGGGCTTGCTCCAAACGACCCATCAAAAGTGACATCATTGAACGTGTCGTCCAAGATATCGAAGGTGATATCTACGCAAACTTCGACTCTGAAGTGACCTCCTCGCAAGTCGGTGACATTGTGATGCGTCACTTGGCGAAGCTTGACGAGGTCGCGTACATACGCTTTGCGAGCGTCTATCGTGATTTTGACAATACTCAAGACTTCGTCCGCGCAATCTCAACGATCATGGGACCAAAAGTGAACCCTCCGGCTCCCTAAAAGTCGTAATCTTCCTGTGGCAATGGTGGATCGCATGCGTCGGTCCCTCGCCTAGGACCAAATTGGGATTGCCACCACAGCTCATTTGTTCTTAACAGAACATTGTGCTTTGTCCCCAATTCCATGCTGTCCGACCGACTTCATGGTCCGCGTCCCAGAGGATACCCATGCAAATATTCAAGAAGTTCCCTCTTTTCTGTCGACGCACTTCCAAGCAGTTACTTTTCATCTCCGCAGTTATTCCATGCACCGCATCGAGCCAGGTTGCTGCACAAGGTCATACACAACGCGGCGCCACTGTAGGTGGCATCGCTGGAGCGGTTGCGGGTGCCGCCATCGGTGATCACAACGGCGAGACCGGTGCCGGTGCGGCCATCGGCGGAATTATCGGGGCTTTTGCTGGTGGCCTTCTTGGGAACGCAGAGGATAAACAGCAAGCATATCAACGCCAGAGACAATACCAAACCTCTCAAAAACAACTGCACGAACACCAAAGAACCGCCGTTTCGGCCCAGGATGTCGTCGCGATGACCCGTAATGGTCTGAGCGAACAAGTGATCATCAACCAGATTCAACAGCGCGGCGTGCAAAAACAACCACAGGTCGCTGATATCATCGCGTTACATCAGCAGGGAGTCAGTGAAAGCATCATCACAGCAATGCAGCAAGCTCAGCACCGCCCCACCTCACACAACCGCGTCACGATTCCCGTAACACGAAAATCCAGCCCGCAAAGTTGGTACGGGCCAGTCATCCCACCCACGCACAGTTATCATGTCGTTCCCAGCTATCCTCCGCCGAGATGCTACTACTACCCTGAACCGATTTACCACTATCATCACGGTTATTCGAGCAGAATACAGATCCGTTTCTGACAATCAAAGGCGTTCCGTTACGTAAAACGCTGCCACTGTAGTACCGATGGATACTAGCACGTTAAGGCGTGGCTTCTTCAAGGCCGTTGGCAAATTTTTTGATTTGCTCGTGCAGGTGCCATTGGTCGGGATCATCGAGTAGGCAGGCCTGCTCGATTTGCAAAGCTTCTTCCTTTCTTCCCAGCAAGAAAAGTATTTCGGCAAGTGTATCTCGATAAGTTGTGCTTTCCGGCTCTGCCCTGACGGCTAGGGTTGCCAATTCCAAGGCGTCGTTCAAACGTCGCTCATTCTTCGCAGCAACCCAAGCAACGTTATTACAAGTCATGGCATCGTATGAAAAACGCTCGGCATAAACCATGCCTGCATCCATGATCTGATCCAACACAGTATCCGCGATCTGCTTCATCCCAGCGAGCCGCATCAAGGGCAGTTGTTCTTCGGAGAAACTGATGTCCAAGCGATCTAATTCAAGAATACGCTGCAGGCTTTCGGTGACTGTGTCACGATCTTTTCCCGTAATTGCCGCCTCGAGTCGCCACTCTTGAATCATCAGAGGTAGTGACACGTAGGCACTTGCTCGGTAGCGTTCGGAACCGACCATCCCGATCACAGCAATATCAAATAAACGGGCCGCCTCTGAAGGCTGTTCTTTCTCGATCGTCAACACGTATTTGCGGATGACATCGTACAAACTTAACTCTGCATAGGTCGCCTGCGTTGAATCGGCAGTTAACGCGGCAAGTGGGAGCATTGCTTTGTAAACCTGCGTTGCAGCATCAGTTTCACCATGTTCACGCAGGTAATCCGCGATTTCCAATCGAAATCGAAACGATGGCGAGCACAAAACAACATCCAGCCTCTCCTTTAAAGAAGTGGCCAGCCTCTGATCTCCGATGCGCCGCGCACTGACCCAACGTCCAATGAGTGTCTTGACCGTGGCCATATCCAAATCTGCGCGGCCGCCAAATCTCTGGTCGTTACCCGTTGCCCTTGTCCTTGCAGCCAACGTCTCTATTTTCGTGAACCATTCCTTCGCCTTCGCCATACTCCCTGTCGACAATTCGGCTTCAGCGAGCAGCAGCATCGCGTTGACCTGCCCTCGATCAGCGAACATACGCAAGTAAGCAGAAGCAACCTCGTACTTCCCATGTTTGAGCAACAATCCGTAAATGTTGTCCCTGAAGGAAGCCGGCACTTTCGTTTTCGATTGAATCGCGTCGAGTCGGTTAAAGATGCTATCCATCATCACCCCCAACACTTCATCGACATTGACACCAGCAGTCGTATTCCCGCGAGCAATCTGGCACACCATCGACAGCTGCTCACTCAGAGACTCAGATTCATGAACCGCCTGTACAGCGCCGCGAAGCAGTGAAAATGTTGCGATATCACAGTCACCAATTGAATCTGCAAGCCAACGCTCGTCACTCACCTGCAGCTTTGTGGGTTTACCAAAAAGCACCACTTGTTCAATCCACTGCCTACGAATCACCGGCGATATACGAAGCAGCAAATAGTCCTTGATTTCTCTTTCCTTACCAGCTCTCCAATTTTCGCATAGCCTTTTAGAAACAACAAAGCCGATGTCGTCACGACCGATTGCATTTAAGCAGTTAATCAGAATTACCAACTTGTCGACTTCAGGACATACGCCCCTGCTATTTAAACCCTTTAAACCCTGCGACTTTTCAAATAACTTCTGACTCTTCAAAGCTTGGTCGACCCATTCATTGTATTTTGAGTCCACCAACTCAACAGGATATCCCAACACACCGAAGGTGCGTTCAGGCCTGGATGCTGCGAGCGCAACTTCTGTTGAAAAAGATGGACTATCCTGATCCAAAATCGAAAAAGCCGCATCAAGCTGGCCGTGCATGGCCAGTGATTTCCATCGTATCCCACGAGCCTTGTTGGACTCATCAAATACAGTCATCGAGAGTGCCTCCGTGGCTTCGCGACTAAGGGCATGATCCCCAGACCGATCGGCAGCTATCAAGATACTCGACCAAGCTTTCACGTAGGATTCACTGCCGGCTTCTGAATCTTTCGCGATAGTCATGGCATCACTTGCAAGCTCATTCCAGAGAGATGCAAGTATCAAACAGGAATGAAGTAGCTGCTTGTTTTCCAGTTTCCTTGCTCGAGCAAGCGCTTCCTCAGTTTCACCAAGCTGATAGAGCAACAAGACCATGCTTTCATCGCGTTGGCTTTTAGTCCAGCCTTTAGCGGCTTTGGGCAGCACCCCGTGCACTTCCACGTCAGCTTCCATCCATTGAAGCAACTGCAAACGACACAGAGCAAGTTCACGACTCTCTGCAACCAAGTCGAGAATTTCCACCAATTTGGAAAGCTGCTGTCTCTCCACAGCTAGTTGTGCGAATACCCCAAATCGAACTGAAAGCAGACCTGCAACTTTTTTTCTTAATTGGCTGGAGGCTTGCTCTTCCTGTGCTACCCCCAGAGCGAAAAGCACAGCATCAAAACGCCCCTGATCAAGCAAGACGCCGAGACGCGACGTAGTCATCCTATTCCGCAATCCCCCGTAATCTTCACCAAACAGGAATCCTCCTTGCCAAACTTGCTCAATCCACTCAGCGCGTGCAGCTACTTCAGGGACAAAGCTCTGTTTTGCTTGCTGCACAAGGCTAGCCGTCTTCCCAGGATTTTCCCCAAGAAGACACATCGCTCGCTGGCGATCAGCAAATTTCCCCGACGAGAAGGCCTCCTCGATACTCTGAAGATCCCACTTCCCGATTTCAACCGACTCTTCACCTACTTCCGGTGGGTCAGCATCCGAAGGCTGTGAACGCTGACCATGCACCTGTATCGCATGAATGGACGAGAGAACGCCGATTACGATTGCAATGACTGCGACTCGATTCATAGCTGCCTTTTAACTAAGCTCGTTCCATGGGTTGAATCCCGACCACCAGAAAATCGCAACCACCGTCTCGCAGAACAGTTCGCGGCGGATCACTATTGTAGTTTAGAAGGCCACCAAGAGCCGATGGCAACACGTCACTCCTGCAAACGCAAAAAATCCACGCAAAGACGGCTCCCCCCAAGCAGTCACCAGTCATTATGATCTTAACATTGTGTGGCAACCACGTTCATCACACGACCACGCAATGGTAATGAATGTCGTGCTCGGCACACTTAACTTGCCCCCCCCTTCCGGAGCGAAATCCCCACCATGCGGCGTCGAATTCTTCAAATACTTTCCGCACTATGTTTCATTCTACCTGTCTTGGCAACGACTGCCTCAGCGGGAGACTCGTGGCCGCAGTGGCGAGGTGAATTTCAAAATGGCGCAGCGACTGGAGACAAATTTCCGACCAAATGGTCGCAAGAGCAGGGCATTGCATGGCAATCGGAGCTGCCCGGACTAGGTGGCAGCACACCCGTCACTGCCGACAAAACTGCCTACATCACGACCGGAGCACAAGATAAGAATCAGTTGCTTGCCTTTGACTTGGAAACAGGCAAACAGAAATGGGCAGTGGCCCTGGGAAGTGATCGAGGCGGCAAGCATCGAAAAGGTAGCGGCAGCAATCCTTCCCCAGTGGTGGATGGAGATCATATATTTGCCTACTTCCGAAGTGGCGATCTGGCATCAGTCGACTCCAGTGGAAAAATCCGCTGGTCAAAAAATCTCCAGTCACTGTTTGGCGAAGACACTCTCTGGTGGGATCTCGGATCATCACCTGCACTTACAAAATCAGCGATCGTGATTGCAGTTATGCAATCCGGGCCCAGTTATCTAGTCGCTTTTGATAAAGACACCGGTAAAGAACTCTGGAAATTCAACCGGGCTCTGAATGCTCCCGAGGAAGCTGCTCAAAGTTATTCAACCCCGATCGTCGTTTCAGTCAAAGGTGAAGAGGCAATCGCAGTCATGGGTGCGGACCACTTAACGATCAACCGTGCCAGTGACGGGAAACTGCTAGGGAAGCTGGGAGGTTTCAACCCAAACCAAGAGCAGTACTGGCGATCCATTTCCTCGCCCGTTGCAGACAGCAACATCATTCTCTGCCCCTACGCGAGAGGCGATACACTGACCGCAGTTAGTATCGACTCACTTGCCGAGGGTAAGGGCAAAGACGCGATCCTTTGGTTTCGTGATGATCTGGGCAGTGACGTCCCAACCCCCGCTGCTCATATGGGTCGTGCCTACGTGGTGTCAGATGGCAAATCGTCCAAAGGTACAGTCACATGCGTTAATCTTACAAGCGGCCAATCAGAATGGACTGTCAAACTACCCAAGTCACGCGGCGGCTACAGCAGCTCACCACTAATTGCAGGCAACCACCTTTATGTCACCCAGGAGAACGGCAGCACATTCGTGCTCGGACCACTCGATGAGGGTCAACCCACCATTATTGCAAAAAATGTGATCGCGGATGACGAGCCATTCACAGTCGCAAGCCCTATTCCCTACCGAGAATCCCTGCTGCTACGAAGTCGTCACAAGCTATATCGCATCATGGAGTGAGACGGCCAGGCGAAGACTGGGCTTCAACACCCGAGAACGCACTCTCGAACATCCCGTCGTCCCGACCGCTCATGACGTGCCAGAACAAGATCATGACCACCAGATCAGGTGCAATTTTGGCGTAATAAGCATTCAGAGCGTTCTGATCAAACGACGCTCTCCTAAAGAATCGCTTTAGTAATCTCGAGTACCAAAGTAGATACAGTTGATCATCAACATGACCCCAATGAAGAGAGAGCAACTGAAGACAGGGCGAAGAATATCATAACGCACCACTTGTTCTTCACCTGATGCATCACGCATGGTTATTGCCGACTTGCCACTGACGATCGAGCCAATCGTCTCACCCAATTCTCCCGTCTGCGGAATCACAAAACGCAGTGGTCCAATGACATACTTGTCGACCCGGCGCCACACGCTCAGGGATGGACTTATCGCACCTTGCTCTGAAAAGTCATCGGCATTCAGTAAGTCCACCTGATCTGTGTGGTGTGCGACGTACACAAGATTTTGCTCAGCGTGAAAGGCGATTGCTTCGACATTAGTAGGGCCCACCTGTTCACTTAATATGAACGCGTTCTCAACATCAACCCCGGGGATAACAAGTCTGCACCTGCCATCACTTGTAAGCAACATGAATCTGCTTTCTCCAAGTCCGACAACCGACGTTGGCAACAAACGATCCGACAAATCCACCTGTGCAATCGGCTCGAGCGTTTTGCTGTCAAACAGCTCAATTGGCTGCTCGGCCCTTGAAACCATCACAACCGCATCCGAAACCGCAATCACTCCCGCAATTGATGGATCCCCCTCCAACTCATACTCAGCAGCTTGTGTCCATGACCTGCCATCCTCTGACCTTACCAACCGAAGCAACCTTGCTCGACTCAGAAGGTACAACTCGCGCTCGCTAGCACTAAGAATAAGCACCCTAGGTGGGGCAACTGCCATTCCTCGCGGAAGAACCGATGTGAAGCCGGTCGGGGCGACGCCCAACATGCTGCTCAACCGACCGAGCAATCCCCCCGTCAAATCAGGTGTTTGAGGCGTCTTTTCTTCCCTGCTCTCGCCGGCAGACTCTTCGCCGGCAGCCGCGAGAACCCCAGCGATATCAGTCTGGTTTAGATTGCTTCCACTCAAAGTCAGCAAGGAATCAGCAGCTTTGTAGAGTCGCACGGTAGCCGGCGGCAAACTGAGGCTCGGCTCTGGTTCCCAAGCATTGTCAGCACTTAACACCAACAAATCTGCCGAACCTGAACCGAATGGGTTCATCCGCCCGCCCTTGGTTCTTGCTGTAAAAATGGTGTCATCATCGATGACGACGGGCGGAATAATACGATCCATGCTGATCGCATCGCTGCCAAAGATCTCGACCCACTCATTGGAATCTTTGTCAAACCTAATCAACCCGCTACCCTGAGTACTGGCAAACGTTACATCCCCCACCACCGCAATGGATTTAATCCGTGCCGGGCCTGTTACAAATCCGTCGAATACTCCTCCAATGATCCCAACAACAAAACAGATCCCGCCAAACATGGTTGTGACACCAATCGCCAAAATGGGCGATCGCCAACGCATCCCGGCAAGCACAGAAACGCTGTAAAAAACCGAGAAGAGAAAAACAGAAACAGGAATGCACCATAACAGTCTCGCATTCCAAATATCAAGTCGCAGCCCGGCGACGAGATAAAGTCCAACCACAAGCTGAATGACACACAAGAACACAAAGGCACAGCCTCCAATGAACTTGCTGATCAAGAGCATCGATCTTGACACCGGCTTGCTGAGCAGCAAGTGCAACGACCCCGGTTGCAACATGTCAGGAATCATGGAGGCGGTAACAAGTATTCCCAGAAAAATCAGAATGAACCCGAGCAACCAGTCAATGATAAGTGGCACGACCAACTGATTGATAATCCCCACAAAACGTGTTTTGTCGACAGCTAACTCGGCAGGGAAATCGAAACCTGCATAGGTGAGAGTGATGGATTTCGCAGAGCGTGTTGCAAAGACCCCGGGCATCGCGGCTTCAATTCTCAAACGCGCCCTGCGTCGTCGCATCGATTCATCGAGTTCCCCGTCTGGCAGTTCATCAAGTTCCCGCAGTTCAGCGAGTCGCAGCGTAGACGCCCAAGCCTCCTTGTCGTACCAGCTTTCATCATCGAGACACTTATTCAAAGCGTCTGCGTATTCAGAGGTGCGTAGCGTGGTCTCCCCGCCTTCACTGACATCCGCCAGCTCTTCAGCAATTTTCTCGGGCATCGCCGCAGCCAATCTTCCCACCGCGGTGTCTGCCAATTCAGGATCTTTCAGGCCCTGAGCCAGCAGCCCCCTGAGTCGACTTCGGTTTTCCAAGTCGCGTGCGCCCCGGAAATCCGCCGTTAGATCCTCCTGATACCCAAACGGTGCCAAAGCGGCCAAGACAAGCCAAATCGCGACAAACGCAATCCACAGAACACGCGACGAAAGCGCGGCATGAAAAGAATCTCGGATGATTGCTAGATACGGTTTCATGAGCCAGAACCCTCTCGTGTCGCTTTTCCGACCAGTTTCATGAAAGTGTCTTCCAAGCTTGGCCGCTTGACGTCGAGCCTCGTTATCGAGACACCACCGGCACGCACAAGATCAACAATCTGATCGACAGAATGCTGCTGATTCACCTTACCAACAAGTCGATGCGTTCCTCGGGGCGAACCATTTGGATCAAGAGCCAAAGCCAAATCAGGATGACTTTCCGATGCTCCCTCGATGAATTGCTTTGCAGCACCTTCATCATCAAAACAGACGTCCACTAAAACGACATCGGCATCCTGCTTGCCCGCCAGATCCGCGATCGTACCTGAACCTCTTATTTCACCGTTAGCGAGAACAGCGACGCGAGTACAAACCACTTCCACTTCCTGCAGGATATGACTATTTAGAAAAATTGTCTTGCCTGCCGCACTCAAACGCTCAATCACCTTCCTGACTTCGCTACGTCCTACGGGGTCTAAACCATCAGTGGGTTCATCCAGCACGAGCAAATCGGGGTCATGGATTAACGCCTGCGCTAAACCAAGACGTTGATTCATACCCTTACTGAATCGCTTCAAAGGCTCCCGATCACGACCTTGCAAGCCAACCAGTTCCAGCAGCTCGTCGCTTCGCTTATCGATTTGTTGAGTGGACATCGTGCTCAAGCGACCGTAAAACCTCAACGCTGAACGAGCAGTATGATGCCGGTCGACCCGCAGGGTCTCTGGCAAATAACCAATTTTGCTGCGGGCAAATTTAGAACCGGCTACTCTTCCAAAGACAGACGCTTTACCTGAGGTCGGCCGAACAACGCCTAGCAATACTTTGACAAGGGTTGTTTTTCCAGCGCCGTTTGGACCGAGCAGACCGAACACCTCACCACGAGCTGCCTCCAGCGAGATACCCTTCAACGCATGAACCCTGCGATTCCCGCGAAGAGACCATTTGCTGTAACATTTTGCGACGTTTTCGACGTGAACAATTGGGGCATCAGTAGAAGATTTCGAATTCACGTAAGCGTCACGATCATCAAATAGGTCAAGCTGATAACGGCCATCAACACTACACCCAACACAAGCCAGCGATGAGACGGGTGGTGCCACGTTGCTTTCTGCTTCTCATCGTCATACAGATAACGATAGCGTGCACGCTGGTCCTCCGACTCGAAAACGGCGTCTTCGAGCAATTCGTGCAAACCATACTGAAGCGAGTACTCCACAACGCCGAAAACAGCGTAACGTTGGTCATAGATGTCAACTCCCCAACCTTCAAAATACCAGAGTTGGCTTCCAAAGGACTGGTCGCTCTCGTCTTGATCAGCAACACAACGCTGTTGCGCAACTTCACTGCGATCAGGACAAAACCTGCCACGGATCATCGCGCGTTTGCAATCGAGATTGACTTGACGAATCGTTCTTTCTGAGAAGCGTCGCGTCCTCGTTTCGGCGCTCACCATCACACTCCGTACGACCAAATTAGCAAAGCATTATTTTTGCGTTATTATTACGCTTCGACGAGCCCTCGTCACGCCCCAAGTGTGCCAAATACCCAGAGTTACAGGAAATAGCTAGGCGAACTGATCCTGAGTTCGGAGAAAACGACGGCCCTGTACACTATGTTACCGAAGCCTAAGGCTCAAGTACTCCATCGAAAACTTCGCCCATCTTCACCGTTTGCTCCCGCACTTCCTCAGGTATCTCCGCTACGTCGAACTCTGCATTTCAATCCGCATCTAACCCCCAAATGACTTGACCATGCTTGAACGCCGCAGCCTGAAAGCCCCGATCACGCTTGGGGTTGTCATGATCGTGCTGATAGTTGTGTTGGCCGGCGTATGGATTCTGGGCAATGTGCTGGGAGCAACTGGGAACCTTGAATCGTCCGTTGCTTTTTGGGTGATCCTCTCCACGGGAACGGTCCTGCTGATTGGCGTTCTCGGCGGCGTGATCGCTTACCTGACGCTAACCGTCAAGGCATTCAAACTGAACCAGCGGCAGTCCAACTTCATTGATGCTGTCACTCATGAGCTCAAAAGCCCAATCGCGTCATTGAAACTTTATTTACAAACCATGACCCGGCACAGTGTTGATGCCCAGCAACAAGAAGACTTTCACCAATTCATGCTGGAAGATGTCGAGCGACTTGATTTACTGATCAACCACCTCCTGGATGCGGCACGAATCGACCGGGGTGGCGATGTAGCCGACGACGAATTGGTCCATCTCGATGAACTGCTCAAGCAGTGTGGATCTGCGATTTGTGTCCGCTATCGGTTGCCAGAAGAAACTGTCACCATTGATTGCGGTCAGATTCTGCTCAGGAGTCAGTTAATACAGCTAGAAATTCTCTTCCGAAATCTGATTGACAATGCCGTTAAATACTCCGGAGCAAACCCTGAAGTAAAAATCCAAGTGCAGTTGACCGATGATCAACATGTCGTCGTTTTCATCATTGATAACGGCCCCGGCATCCCAGCTCACCAAAGACGTAAGATTTTTGGGCGTTTCATCCGCCTTGGTAATGAACTGGAACGCAGCACGCCTGGTACAGGACTAGGACTTTATTTGGTGCGAAACGTAGTCAAGAGTCTGGGGGCATCCATTCGCCTGCAAGACCGAGAAACAGGCACAGGAACGAAGTTTGAGGTGACCCTCGGCGGCTTTATTCCCGCAGAGTTGCCTGACAACTTAGAGACAAGTCACGCTAATTAATTTGAGAATGAGACTGTCATGCGTCAACACATCCTCGTCGTTGAAGACGAGAAACATCTCGGGGTCGGCATCAAGTACAACCTCGAGGCCGAAAATTATCGTGTCACACTCGTCGAAGATGGTGCGACTGCCTTACGCATCGTCAACAACAGCGGTGACTCCATTGACCTCATTGTTCTGGACCTGATGCTGCCGGGCTTGAGTGGTTACACAGTATGCGAAACGATCCGCGATGCAGGATTGACAACTCCGGTCCTGATGCTCTCAGCTAGAACTCTTGCTGAAGATCGAACGCGGGGTTTCGATGTGGGCGCAAATCAATACATGAGTAAGCCATTTGAATTGGACGAACTCCTAAGCCGCATTAAGAACTTGCTCCAAATTGGCCGAACCAAGACAGCGCCTGTAAAAACGGCCAAGACACCCGATGTGATTGTCGAACTTGATTTCGGCGACATCAGAGTCAACTTCGAAACACATGAAGTCACCGTCTCTAACCAAGCCGTGCGGATGACCCCAAAGGAATTGAAATTGCTCAAATACTTCGCGGAACACAAGGATCGGGTTATCAGCCGAAACGAATTGTTAACGGAGGTGTGGGATTTACCTGGCAATATTCAAACAAGAGCCGTCGACCAGTTCATCGCAAGATTACGAAAAATCATCGAACCCGATACGACGACTCCAGTTCACCTACTAACCATCCGAGATGCCGGATACCGATTTATCCAACATCCTGCCCACCCCTCCGCTACCGAAGATCCCGAAGAAAACATCGACCCAGAAAACATCGAGCAGGAAAACATCGAGCAGGAAAACATCGAGCAGGAAAACATCGAGCAGGAAAACATCGAGCAGGAAAACATCGAG
>NZHC01000031.1 GCA_002689655.1 Rhodopirellula sp.
CGTTGAGCGCTACCGAATCGTTGAGCGCTACCGAATCGTTGAGCGCTACCGAATCGTTGAGCGCTACCGAATCGTTGAGCGCTACCGAATCGTTGAACGCTTCGTCGGCTTCACTGATTCCAACGCTTGTCGTGTCAAACACTAGCGATTTAACGCTAAGATTCAATACGAAGGTCAATTCGGACTTATTAATACTGCAGCGTTACCTCATCAAATCCACTTGCATCATAGACCACATGGCTAGAATCGAAGGAAAGTATTGGGGATACGCTCCGTTAACGCTTGGAATTCTCGCAGGAATTCCATGCATCGCCGGAGGCTTGGGAATGCTCATGGGCCATGACGATATTTTCATGTACACGTTTCCGCCTGGCCTCGTTTTTGTCATGGTAGCCGTAATTTGGGATCGCTCACGCTACAGCCTGATGGTGTTGACCGTAACAAGTAAGCAAAAGCACGCCAAAACCGTAACAAGTGACAAATATTATGGGGATGACGACTACGGCACAAGTGAAAGTGTCGTCTTTGAGTACTGGCTGAGCACCGATCTGGGATGCACGAAGATCGGCAAACAACTGTACGATCAATTTGAAAAGGGTAGTAAATACGAAGTCATGGCGCAAATCATGGATGGAGATTTATTCGTCAGTGGCTTTCCTAGAAAGCCAAAGCTTGTCAGGTAAAACAGAATGGCAAAGCTGACATTGAGAGGACGATCGACTTTTTTCGTTGAAGTTGTTTAGAACACACGACCTTGCCATCTTCACAGCAATGAGATTCCACTTGTGCTTGAGTTTGCGAAGCACTCCGCCAAACTCGCCGTGGCAAGGCCAAAACAACGCTGCTTGATGCCTTGGTAGATCGTTTCACCGCAGCAAGATTCGGGGACCGAATAAAAAATGTCGACAACGGTTACGTCTGACATGCCAATGATAATGCGGTTTGAGTGGCAACTCGTAGGTGCCGTGCAGAAGCCATCTTCAAGAATCGAACACCTTTTTGCCTGCAGATTTTAACACCATGCTTTCGGGCGTCCTCGTGTTTCCTACAACCACTGGCATTGCTCACTTGCCCAAACAACAAATTTAATTTTGCGAGGACTTCATCGCACGTCGTCGTGCTGCTATGCGACGCACGGTTTCATCAAGTGTGACCCCGAGCAAGATTACCAGGCCAATGATTGTGAACTCCAGGCGATCTGGAATTTTCAGAAGCAAGATCAAATTATTCAATAACATCATTACAGCTGTTCCAGCGATTACTCCAAAGATTGAACCTTCCCCTCCGCGAAGGCTGCAACCACCTAGCACGGCTGCTGCAATGGCGTAGAGCTCATAAAAGTTGCCAAAGCTTGAAGGTGAAATCGAACCGGAATCCAGAGCAAACAGGATTCCGCCCGTTGCAGCTGAAACCGTGCAGATCACGTAAGCCAAAATTGTGACCCTCTCAGTACGAATCCCGCTATAACGAGCGGCCTCCTCATTGCTACCCAAGGCCAACAGGTAGCGTCCCCAAATTGTTAAGTTTAGAAATACTGCGGCAATGATGGCTACGATAAGAAAAACAAAAAGCGGATAGGGGATTCCAAATGCCTGTGCTGCATCTCCGGTTCCCCACTCCAACAAGGACAGTTTTCCTGAACCAAGAGGGCTGAGTGTTTCTTTGTATTCGATCCCAAAACCGACTGGATTGTCATCCACCAGCCACCGAGAAATACCACGATAGATCAATAGACCGCAGAGTGTCACCACAAACGGTTGCAGGTGAACACGAGTGACCAAAAGCCCATGCAATAAACCAAGACACCCAGCAATCCCCAGTACGGACATGATCGCAAGAGGAATTGCCATACGCTGTTTTCGAGCGGTTGGCATTGCCATCCAGTCTTTTGAAAATCGCTCACCAAGTGCCTGTTCAAATTCCACCGTCGACACTTCACCCTCACGCGAAGCTGAACTCACCACCAGATCTTTCAACCCTAAACTTGGATGGAAGAAGGCAACACGATCTCGTGCCGATAACTCAAAGGGAACTCCCGCAAGCGTAACCCAGGCGGCTTGATCTCCTTGGCCCCGTCCGAAATCCAGAATCTCAAATGCTTTGGCAACCTGCCCGGAATCTTCATCTCGGCTCAAACCCTCAACTTTCAGAACCGTACCTACCCCAATCGGCTCTCCATCAGAGTCAGCCAAATTCACGGCTTCCACATCTTGCACTGTCAGCAGGGCCGGTTGCCGTCCCCGATACATCCGGAGTTTGTCACCCACTACATAAGTGCCATCCGCATTTCCATGCACAAGCACCGTATCACTTGCCGCTTTGGCACGGTGTACGTCAAAGACCGATGCCGGCTGATACTCTACCTGCAAAAAGATCCCAAGCAGACAACCGGCAAGACATACGATGGAACCCACTGACAGATCGATCCCACCAGTGATAATGACAAACGCCACCCCAATTCCGAGCAGACCATACATGGAAACCCGGCGAAGCAGATTTTCCAAATTGTTGGATTGCAAGAAAGTGCTACTGAAAATGTTGGTCCATGAGTCCGAGGTCATCACGACCATGAACAAGAAAAGCATTACCAACAGACCAAAAATACCAAGCGATTTTGCATTCATCAATTCGTCACCGTTGCCACTTTATTTGCATTACCTGTCGCCAGTTGCATGATCGACTCTTCCGACAATTCAGAACGCTGCAACTCGCCCGTGATCCGCCCTTCATGCATCACGATCGTACGATCACTCATACCCATGATCTCCTCCATCTCACTTGAGACGAACAAAACGGCGAGCCCCTCTTTGGCGAGTTTCTCCATCAGTTGATAGATTTCCTGTTTCGCCCCAACATCAATACCACGTGTTGGCTCATCCAGCAGCAAGATCTTTGGCATCATGGCAAGCCACTTTCCCAACACGACTTTCTGTTGATTGCCCCCCGACAGAAAGCGTGCGATTTGGGAATCATTGGGCGTCTTGATTCGCAGATCGTGAATCATTTGAGTTGCGTCACGGCTCTCAATCGCTCGATTCAAAAAACCGCCAGCCAAACGATTGCGTGACAAAGCAGCCAGTCCGATGTTGTGGCGCACACTCATATCAATGACCAGCCCGTTCAGTTTCCGATCCTCTGGTACCAGCGCAATGCCAGCATCGATCGCCGCGATCGGGGACTTCAGATCGATCATTTTTCCATCCACGGCAACTGTGCCGGCTACTGGATCATCGATCCCAAATAGCGTTCGCAACATTTCGGTGCGTCCTGCTCCAACCAGACCTGAAATCCCAACAATTTCACCCTGCCGAATTGAAAAGTTTATTTCGTGCTCAGGCCAAGTTGGCGTACGGAGCCGCTCAACGGATAACACAATGTCACCAATCGGTAGTGTCTCACGTGCATAAAACTGCGAAACGTCCCGCCCCACCATCATCCGAACCATGTTGTCATGGGTGATCTCATCACGATCCAAAACCCCAGCATTTTCACCATCACGAAGCACGACGACACGGTCTGACAAAGCCTTGACTTCACCCAAACGATGCGAGATGTAGATGACACTGACGCCCCGTTTTCGCAAATCCTTGACCACATCAAACAACCGTTCTGCCTCGGCAGTGGACAGACTGGAGGTCGGTTCATCCATAATAAGCACTCTCGCACCGACCGAAATTGCCTTGGCAATTTCGACCATCTGTCGCTGACCAATCGAAAGATCACTCAAAGGAGTCGTGGGTTCTACCGCCAAGCCAATCTGTTTCAGAACCTTGGCGGCATCGACATTGATCTGTTTTCGAGCGATGAAACCGAGCCGATTCGGCTCTCGGCCCAAATAGATATTTTCACCAACCTGCAGGTTTTCCGCGAGATTCAATTCCTGGTGAATCAGGGCGACACCACTGTCCAGAGATACCTTGACCGAATCCAGCATAACGGGCTCCCCATCAATGAGAACCTGCCCACGGTCAGGCATTTGCACGCCCGCCAGAATTTTCATCAGGGTGCTTTTCCCAGCACCATTTTCCCCAATCACGGCAAGCACTTCCGCCTGCTGCACAATCAGATCAACATCATTTAACGCACGGACCCCCGGAAACTGCTTTCCGATTTTCCGAACCTCAAGGAGGGGCGTATCGACCTCAGACATGTGGCCGCCGCGATCTATGAGAGAGGAGCTCAAGCAAGACTTTATTGTCCTTTCTTGGCTTTCAGATCAGCCCAGAACTCATCTACATTATCCTTTGTGATCGGACGCGGTGGAATATCCAGATACTTACTTTCCGGAATTGCGTTCTCATCACCGTTGAGCAACTCTGTCAAAACACGTACCGATTCATAACCGTAAGCGTATGGATTTTGGACGACTGTTCCTGCACAGGTTCCATCCTTGATTGCTTGAAGGGTAATGTCGTTTTCATCAAACCCGATTAACTTCACAGCGCCAAGCTTGTTCGCTTTTTCGAGTGCTTTGTAGCAAGCAGGAGGATTGTATTCGAATAAGCCAACCATCGCGTTGATACCTGGGTAACTGTTCAGAGCATCTTCTGCCTTTGATTGAGCAACCTCCGGTTTTCCCTGATCTGTGATGGTTCCAAGAATCGTATATTTGTCGTCAGATATTTCGGCATCAACAGGATCCCACGCGTCGGGTTGACTGCGGTAATAATCTATATCCCGTTCGCGTCCGAGCAACGCGTCAATGACACCTTGCCGTCGAAACTTGCTGTTATCCTGTTCTAAACGCCCGATGAAAAGCATCACCTGACCACCGTCGGGCAGTGACTCTTTCACCAACTCGCCGCAAGTCAAACCGGCGGCGTAGTTATCCATCCCGATATACATCAATCGATCCGAGGCAGGCGCATCTGAATCGTGTGTGATCAGGGGGACTTTCGCGGCGATCGAATTTAACCAGTCAACTTGATTATCTGCGTCAATTGGGCTGATAGCGATTGCTTTGACTCCTGAGGTCAGCAGGTCTTCCACAATTCGTTTTTGTTCAACCGCGGTTGCCTGAGAAGGCATTCGCACCTCGACATCGACATCGAAATCTTTCTCGGCGTCAACGCAACCAGCCTCTGAAATCTTCCAAAAGTCCGCGATTTGGTTTGTCACGAAGGCGACGCTTGGCTTGTCCGCATCGTTTTCACCATCACCCTGTGTTGCTGCGGAATCACCGCTATCTTCGTCCACCATCACTCGCAATTCGCTATCGGATGACTTGTTGCATCCTACAGCGGCAAACGCCAAAAGCAGGGTCAAACAGAAAATGCGTTGCATAGCAGGACTCAACAGCGAGGTGATTTCATGTGAACAGGGGGAATTTCCCCAAGGCCACAGATTTTAGCCTCCAGATTTTTGTCAAACAACAGCCGAAGACTTTTTGTCAAACAAGAGCCGAACTCCGCGTGCCAGTAAATGTGCTAGTGCAAGCATCCTTGCTCAGCTTTAATCCCAAGCAAGTCACCTCGACCCTTCTGTGGGATGCGATGAATCTTCCAAGATGCCCTGAAACTACGAGGAAACCCTAAAACCGGCCAAATGTTGCCGACAGAGGCAAAGTCAGCGGATCTTTTCGACTTCCCGAGTCCTTCCAGAAGCCTATTCGAGCTGGGCGTGAACCACTGGCTGTCCATCTCCAATCGAGATCAGACCGACCGGGCGAAATGCCCGCGTGAATTCCGCGTAGTGCAAATCAGGGCAGAACGCTACACTGCCTGCATGAATCAAATAGCCGAAACTCCGAGTGCAACCGAAAACACGGTCGAGTCATTTGACGAACTCGACCTTTCGCCGGTGATGCGCCGGGCATTAAAAAAAGCGAAATTCAGTACCCCGTCGCCTATCCAAGCTCAATTGATCCCGCTTGCCATGGAGGGTGAGGACGTGATTGGGCAGGCCCGAACAGGCACAGGAAAAACAGCGGCTTTTGCGATTCCAATCCTTGAACAGCTCGATTCCTTGGAAGATTGTAGAGATCCACAGGCGATCATTGTTGTACCCACCCGTGAATTAGCTGACCAAGTTGGCAGGGAAACGCAACGCTTGGCATGGGGCGTGGATACCGAGGTTGCCGTGCTAGCTGGTGGTAAGAACATCAATGGTCAGTTGCGTCAACTTGAAAATGGGGTGCAAATCGTTGTTGGCACACCGGGACGCTTACATGATCACCTGCAGCGTAAGTCACTGAGGACCAACAGCATTTGGTGCGTTGTTCTGGATGAAGCCGACCGCATGTTGGACATCGGATTTCGTCCACAGATTGAGCGGATCCTGCGAAAGTGCCCACGTGATCGGCAAACTCTATTACTGTCAGCAACATTACCGCCAACCGTACGACGCTTGGCAGAGTCCTACATGGAGACGCCCAGCGTCATTGATTGCTGCAAGGACGAGATGGCGGTTGAGACAATTGAACAACGGTACTTCACCGTGGCTCATGACCGAAAATCAACTCTCCTCGATCATTTACTGAAGCGAGAGAAACCTGAACAAGCGATTGTATTCTGCCGAACGAAGCGTGGCACCGACCGCCTGTACCGCCATTTCAGTCACACGCACGACAATTGTGGCAGCATGCATGGAGACATGCAGCAACGCGAACGTGACCGGGTTTTGCAGAGTTTGCGGGATCGCAAACTAAAAATCCTGTTTGCCACTGACGTTGTCGGGCGCGGCATCGACATCAGCACTATTTCACATATCATCAATTACGACGTACCCCAAGATTGCGATGACTATGTGCACCGTGTCGGAAGAACAGGTCGCATGGGTCGCGAAGGAATCGCTTTCACATTCGTCGTTCCTGGTGAAGGGGAGGTACTCACGAGTATCGAGCAACGGATCAACAAAGAACTCAAACGCGATTCCATCGAGGGATTCGAGGCGGTTCCCGTTCCAAAAAAAGCTCCCGAGCCCGAGACTCCAGAGGCACCTGCCAAAAAACGCTTGAATCCAATGCATCGGAAAGTCAAACGACGTCGTTGAACTTGATTCAGTTGTTTGTCTCGTTGGCACGTGCTGTAAACGGTTGCTAGACTTTGGGCCACTGTCATCTTTCAGACAGAAATCTACCATGCCCTTACTTCCCACTGTCACGCCCTTTGTCGTGGTTCCGCGAAAGCTGGTGCATCCATGCAAAATTTTTTCTCAGTCCCGAATGTAGAAACACTCGAAACACACGCGCCCGGCCCGGCTGGAAAACTGCCCCTGAGTGACGAGATACTCCGCCACTGGACCAGTGGAGATATCTTTGGCCTGACACAAAGTGTGGGAATGGGTTTTGATCCCCGCCGGGTCTTAGGCGATCAATACCTGATCCTCAGCACGCAGGGTGGCGTACGCAATCCGGACGGATCACCCGTAGCTCTGGGATACCATACAGGCCACTGGGAAGTCGGATTGCTTGTGCAGGCGGCTGCTGAACAACTGACACAACATGATGGAGTTCCGTTTGCAGCCTTCGTTAGCGATCCCTGCGATGGCCGAAGCCAAGGGACCCACGGCATGTTCGACTCACTGCCCTACCGAAATGATGCTGCCATTGTCATGCGTCGGCTAATTCGATCCCTTCCACAACGCAAAGGTATCATCGGAATAGCTACCTGTGACAAAGGACTACCGGCCATGATGATGGCGCTTGCAGGCTGCAGTACCACCCCAAGTGTGCTTATCCCCGGTGGAGTCACCTTACCACCCACAACTGGGGAAGATGCCGGTAAAGTACAGACCATTGGCGCCCGCTACAGTCGAGGCGAAATGTCACTTGAGGAAGCATCTCTTGAGGGTTGCCGAGCTTGTGGAACTCCAGGTGGTGGTTGCCAATTTCTGGGGACAGCAGCAACCAGTCAGGTTGTTGCTGAAGCGATGGGAATGACGGTACCACATGCCGCACTCGCTCCAAGTGGACAACCTATCTGGATGCAACTTGCACGCGACTCGGCAGATGCGGCTCGTGGAATGGTTGAGCGTAACGAAACTCTTCAAGACCTCTTAACGGCAGATGCGATTTACAATGCGATGCTGATTCATGCCGCAGTCGGAGGAAGCACCAATCTTCTGCTACACATCCCTGCCATTGCAGCAGCAGCTGGAATCCAGAGACCAGACGCAGCAGCATTTCGCAACATCAACCAATTGGTTCCCCGGTTCGTCGACTGCCTGCCCAATGGCCCAACAGGCCACCCGACCATTCGACTGTTCCTTGCCGGAGGAGTCCCGGAAGTGGCATGGCACCTTCGGGAACTTGGCTTGCTGAAAGCAGATGCAAAAACAGTAAGCGGAATGACTTGGAATGAATTGTTAGATCAATGGGAAGTTTGTGATCGGCGAAAAATCTGCCGCGAGCATTTACGGGCAACTGATGGCGTCGAAGCAGATGACGTCATCATTCCCCCTCCGCGTGCGAGAAAGATCGGACTGACGAGTACCGTGTGCTTTCCAGAAGGAAATCTTTGCCCTGAAGGCTCTGTGATCAAAGCAACATCCATTGATCCGACTGTACTTAATGAAGATGGTGTTTATCAAAAACGCGGCCCCGCACGCGTATTCACTTCAGAACCAGACGCCATCAAAGCAATCAAGGGACAAACTGAAAACAACATCAAAGCCGGCGACGTGATCGTCTTGATTGGCCGAGGTCCGATTGGTTGTGGCATGGAAGAAACCTATCAGATTACATCCGCACTGAAGTATTTATCTTTCGGCAAAGAAGTCGCACTGATCACGGATGCAAGATTTTCGGGCGTCAGTACGGGCGCCTGCATCGGGCACGTTGGGCCTGAAGCGTTGGCTGGCGGTCCGATCGCCAAAGTACGTGACGGGGACGTGATCGACATTGTGGTCGATTGCCGAACACTCGAAGGACATGTCAATTTGATCGCTGGTAATTCTGAACCCGGTCAAAGTCCCGAGCAAATTCTGGCCAGCCGATCACCCCATCCGGACCTGCGAGTTGATCCGAATATGCCAGAGGACACTCGACTGTGGGCCGCTTTGCAACAAGCAGGTGGTGGAACCTGGGGTGGCTGTGTTTACGATGTCGACGAAATCATTGAAAAACTGAACAAGTCGGAAAGACCCTAAAACTCAAGCCGGCGTGGTTCGAGATTCGACGCACACCCTACCAAACCAAGATACGCAGAACGAAAACCTGAGCGAACCACATCTGCATCTTTCATCTTCTTACCATTTGTGGTTCACCGATCGCGATTACCAGCGTGGCGCGGTCGCACGGTCATATCGATAGCAAATTTAGCTGTTAGATACTCACACTCCGTGACCCACGAAAGACGCCCAAACTGCGCGTTGAACATTCAAAAACCGCGTTTACTGCTTCGAATTCTGCCATTCTTGAATGAGGGCGAAGTACACCAACGAGCGTTCCCGAGGCTAACCACACCTTTGATCACGAATTCAGAGAGGATTGTCAGAGCAGCAAAAGGTGTTCAGGAGATCCACAAAACAGCCCTAACGGAGCAAATTCACCCGCCAGAAGCTAGGACCTTGCGAGTTTATTGTGTGCCGCGATAATCCCGCTTCTTGATCCAACTCGTTTCCCCCCTGCACTTTAGGTTAGAGCTCATGGCTTTGGTTCCTCTTCGCGTCGTCCTCGATCACGCAGCCGAGAATGATTACGGCGTCGCCGCTTTCAACGTCAATAACATGGAGCAGATCCAGGCGATTATGGAGGCAGCCGAGGAAACTGATTCACCTGTAATCATTCAGGCCTCTCGCGGTGCGCGTTCTTACTCGCAGGACGCCTATCTGCGACACCTCATGGTAGCGGCAACCGAGCTCTATCCCCACATTCCAATTGTGATGCATCAGGACCACGGCAATAGTCCTTCGACCTGCCAATCAGCTATCGACAATGGTTTCACAAGCGTGATGATGGACGGCTCGCTGGAAGAAGACGGCAAGACACCTGCTGACTTCGACTACAACGTGCGAGTGACCGCAGAGGTTGTCAAACTTGCACACGCACAGGGAGTCAGCGTCGAAGGTGAACTTGGTTGCCTAGGCTCACTTGAATCCGGTGAGGGAGAGCAAGAGGATGGCCATGGGGCCGTTGGTGAATTGAGTCGCGAGCAACTTCTTACCGATCCTGACGAAGCGGCACGTTTCGTCGAGGAAACTGGTGTTGATGCGTTAGCGGTTGCAATTGGAACCAGTCACGGTGCTTACAAGTTCACCAGCAAGCCGACAGGGGAAGTGCTGGCGATGACCCGCATCGAAGAAATCCATGCGAAGCTGCCGAACACTCACTTGGTGATGCATGGCAGCAGCAGCGTTCCTCAGGATTTGCAGGACATCATCAACCAGTACGGTGGCCAGATGAAGCAGACCTACGGTGTTCCCGTCGAAGAAATCCAGCGCGGAATCAAGAGTGGCGTTCGAAAGATTAACGTCGATACCGACTGCCGCATGGCGATCACTGGTGCAATCCGTAAGGTGCTTCAAGAAGACCCTTCGGCATTCGACCCACGTGCATACTTGAAGCCTGCTCGTGCGGCAATGAAAGACGTTTGCGTCGCACGAATGACTGCATTCGGTCAAGCTGGAAATGGTGCAAAACTTCGGGACACACTTAGCGCAACCGCGTAAAGCTCTACTGAAGAGTGACGGACCGGCACTGAACCCCGATTAGGATGATTCACTGAACCGTGTCCAAAAATTCACTGTACCAAGCGTTTCAGCATCAGGTCCATTCTCGGCCTGATGCTCCTGCACTTCTGCTGGACGCTTCCGGCAACCCAGCATGCAAATGTTCATGGCGTACACTTTCCAATGTCGTCGACCGTGTTGCTGATCGGATTGCCAGACGGGTCAGCACCGCAACAACTCGTCGTTGCATTACGCACTTAAGTGATAACTGTGAAGCTGACATCGTGATCGCATTAGCATCACTCAAGCTTGGCCTAACGGAAGCTCCGCTTGACAGCCGCATTGAAATCGCGGAACTGCGTCGTCGTCGAATTTACCTGGGTGGCATCTGGGTTGATGATCGCTTCAAGGATCAAATAGCTGCTGACCTGATCGCAGCAACTGGCTGTTTACCCACTGATGAATCAAGTGACATCCCACAGTCAAGTTCAGCAAACGACTGTCACCTTGATCAATTAACGCAGCCTGCAGAAAAGGCCTCACTGATTCTATGGACCAGTGGCACAACCAGTGAACCACTTGCTGTTGAACTTTCAGCTTACAGTTTGCACGCCAATGCGTCGGCAAAACTAAAAGCCGTACCGCAAGAACAGTCCGACATCCGGCTGACGATGCTTCCACTTTCGCATGCCTACGCGAGGACGTGCGATTTTGGCACTTGGCTACTGAGCGGCTGCACACTTGCGGTTTGCCTTGGATATCAGAACATGGTCCGCAGGCTGACGAATCTTCAACCCAGCTTGATCAATACCGTTCCTGCGGTCGCAATCAGGATGCTGCAAGAAACTCCCAATAATCTTGACAACTTACGCTTGCTGGGGTGTGGCGGTGCCCCACTCGATCCCGACTCGTTCATGAAATGGAGCGCCCGCGGTGTCACGGTGATCCAGGGCTATGGACTCACGGAAGCTGGACCAGTGATCAGCAGTGCCACCCCAACCAACGCGAGGCCAGGTCTTGTCGGTGAACCCGTGGAAGGCTGGGAAATCGCGATCACGCAGGGCCAACTCTTTGTTCGCGGCCCGCATGTAATGCTAGGTTATTCGGGGCAACAGGAATCAACGCAACAACGATTGACAGATGATGGCTGGCTGGCGACCGGGGACTTGGTTGAGCGTGACCGCAAGACCCAACAGTTCAGGGTTCTGGGCCGCGTAGACGATGTCATCGTTCTCGCATCAGGTCGTAAAATTTACCCGGCTGCCATCGAGCGTGACATCGAACAGATCAACGGCATTCAGCATGCATTACTTCACCACAGAGAAAATTTGGAACTGTGGCTGAATCTTGAGGCTGAGACTGACTTCGCATCAGTCAAGAAGGAAGCTTTGCAGGTTCTCGCCGGGCAACCGGCTACCCGAAATTGCACCATTCATTTTTTCCAACCTGCATTGTCAATCGAGGCCGGAGAACTGACGGCCAAAGAGACAATCAGGCGTGGACGCATCGTTGAGAAACGGCTGAGCGATCACGCAGGGTCGTAAGCGTCACTACCCAAACCACGCCCACGTGGAATGAACTTGCACATAAGAATACCCAACGCATAGAGAATAATCAGTGGTATCGCGAGCGCGATCATACTGGTCACGTCGGCAGGTGTGACAATCATCGAGACGACAAAGATCACAAGCACTGCGACTTTCCAGCTCTCAATGTAGGACTGAGTTTCAAACAACCCGATTCGCTGCAGGAAGAGCATGACGAGCGGCAACTGAAAGGCAATGCCGAATCCTAGCGGCAGCAAAAGCACAAAGTTGACGTAGTATGAAAGCCGAGGTTCGACCGCCACATCCATGCTGCCGTTGAAGGCCAACAAGAACGACAAGACAAAATGTAGAACCAGAAAAAATGCCAAGACCACTCCTGAAACAAACAGGGTGACACTGACTGGCAGGTAAATGTAAACATACTTGCGTTCATGGGCATGTAGTCCAGCCGCGACAAATGCCCAAAGATGATAAAAGATGCCGGGTGAGGCAATGATCGCACCTACGATCAGTCCAGCCTTGACCCAAATCATGAACGGTTCTTCCATCTTCAGAGAACTCAAACTTGTTTTGTTCTCTCGCAGCTGAATTTTGGGTTCCAGTTTTTTGGGCATTGAGTCAAGAATTTTTGCCATCTCAACGGGATCAACCACACCCTCGGATGCTGATAGCTTTGCACCATTCTCAGCTACGGATTGCGTCTGCGTTTCTCCAGCTCCACTCGCCTTCTCTACTGATTCAGCTTGGGGCACAAACGAATCCATCGTTAATGCCTGAAACTCTTCGGGCACCTCGTAAATGATTTCCCATACCAAGGCGTTCTTCGCTAGGAACTTGTGTAACTCCTGAACCGACTCATCCGAAGGATCATAGCCAAGCCGATGCAAATCTCGATCAGCATTGAACTGCTCAATGGCACCCTCGAGGGGAATTTGCACAAATCTCACCACTTCATTGGCAAAAAAGAGACCAATGAGAAGGCCGCCAACCAACCAGAGCATGGCACGAAACAAAGAATGACGCAGATCTTCGAGGTGTTCCCCGAACGTCATCGTCGAATTTTCAAACAGGTCGTCCTTGGGACGCGACAGCTTTTCCACGAATCAAATCTCAGTAGTTGGTTTGAAGGGTGAAAGGATACGATAAGACGTGGGGAGGGAAACTCGCAATCCCATGACGATCTGACAGATATGCGGAAAAACGAACGGAATTCCCGTCGGGTGAGGTAAGGCTGCAAAGGTCAGTACAATATGTAAAATCCTGACTCAACTGCCGCGATGGCGTCGGACACGAAGTCCCTAGGCTAACGATTTCGCTTGAGCTCCCAACATCCAGCACTATTGTAGCAGCCCGATACGGAATAGCCTGCGTTACCTACTGATATTAAATTTCATATCGTAGCCTCACATTGATCAAAGTAGCGAAATGACCCCTTATCCCCTTACTTTTACCCCGGTTTTGAAACAAACCATCTGGGGTGGACGCCTTTTGGGCGACCAATTGAAGAAACCGATTGGTCCTGAGTCTGACTATGCCGAAAGCTGGGAAGTTGTCGATCATGGAGGAGACCAGAGCATCGTGCAAAACGGCAAGCTTGCTGGTCAGACCCTGAAGCAGTTAATCCAGAACGACCCTGACTGGTTGTTGGGTCAAAAAACGGGCATGGACTCATTTCCACTGCTATTGAAATATCTGGACTGCAATCGCGTACTCTCGGTTCAGGTCCACCCCAACGACGAATATGCACTAAAAATGCCTACGCCGGATCTCGGAAAAACAGAGGCATGGTACATCGTCGCAGCCGAGCCAGAGAGCCTGATCTATGCAGGTCTGAAAGAAGGGGTTGATTCCCAGAGCCTACGAAACTCCATCAAGAACGGGACGACAGCGGAAGCTCTCCATTCATTTCATCCCTCAGCAGGCGATATCATCTTTATCCCGGCGGGAACGGTACACGCATTGGGTGCCGGCCTACTGGTTGCTGAAATTCAACAATCCAGCGACACCACCTTCAGACTGTTCGACTGGAACCGCTCCGACTCACGCGGAAAGTCACGCCCGTTGCATATCGATCAGGGTGTAGAGGTGACTGATTATTTCAGCGGCCCCGTTTCAGCAAGAACCAGCGACCCGAAACTCGAGGGCTGGCAGACAATCGTATCCTGCGACAAATTTGTTTTGAATCTACTGGAAAAGGGCGAAGCAGATACCGGGCATGATGAGAAGTTTCACATCATGACGATTCCGAGAGGTAAAGCAATCTTGCGTTTTGGGAAAGAAATCATGGCTCTCTCAACTGGTGATACCGTGCTCTTACCTGCAGCGATGCAAAATTGCCACGTGCTAGTGGACGAAAATAGCACAGTCATGGAGATGCATTTACCAGTGTGAAACGAATGACTGGGGCAATCGGAACCGGTGTGAAACATTTTGCCTGCGAGTTTCGTCGGGGACTTGAGGTACGCTAGCGAGAAGTACGATGACGGATCGGGAGGCCCATTGACGGAAGTAAACCGAAGCTTACTGAAGTAAAACGAAACGCTGCTTCCACCAAGAATGGATTCCTCTTGGTTCCAGCACTCAAAACTTCGTACCCTCCGACCTCTCCCACGCTTGACTCGAAAGGATTCGCGATCATGGCTCGCAACAGAAACAGACTCTTGCTGAGTACTGCATTTACGGTCGCATTACTTTCCAGCATCGGATGCCGTGGTTTTCATAACTTCTTCACACCTCCGGGTCCTCTCAATAAGCAACAAGCCAGTGCGGTGGTGCACGACCCGTACCCCCAAAATGATATTGGCCCCTACGACGCTGCCTCACGGCCCCCAAGTTACCAGAAGCCATTAGCAGAACCTGTGCGAAACCGCCTCATTCCCGATGCAATGCCTTGGCTGGGTCGCTGATCTACAGCATGCATGCGATAGAATGAACCAATCATAGATAGCTCATGCTGAATCGCTCGAGGACCATCACCACTGCCACAGTCGTTTGCATCCCTGTCGGGCGACTCTGGAAGCGAATCCCAAACTTTGTCTTGAGATGTTCGCTAGCCACCTATCTCGGTAAGCGATCAGTATTCTCCAGCCATCGAGGTTCTCAACCTCGTCAAATTTGCCCACCGTGGCAGAACTAAGCGTCTAATCGTGCATCTCAGACGGCACGAAGATGCCTGAACTGACGTGTCAGCCCAAGCAAAAGTCCAAATGCAGTGGTTTCAGCGTGAGGAAAAGAATCTGATCCCCTCGCATCCCGGCGTGCATCACTTGGAAGCCTGCATCACAAGGATGCCCCGGTTTGGTAGGGTGTGTGATTCCATTCAAACTCTCAGGCAGTTCCATGCCAAAAAAGTCCGCATCCAAGCGATCCCCAGCAAAGCGTTCAGCATCGAAAAAGCGAGGTCGACGTTCGACGAAGGCGGTAGATTCGTCCCAGCGTCTGCAGCGTTTTCTGGCCTCTGCGGGCTTTGGAAGCCGCAGACAGTGTGAAGAATTGATCGAAGCAGGTCGTGTTGATGTCGACGGACAAATTGTCACCAAACTTGGTTCGACAGTTGACAGTTCCGTCCAGAAAATTCGTGTCGATGGTGTATTGCTGAAGAAACAAAAGCCCGTTTATTACGCTGTGAATAAGCCGGTTGGCGTTGTCACAACCAATCGTGACCCACAAGGTCGCCCACGTGTCGTTGACCTCGTCCCTCCAGACGAACGTGTTTTCCCGGTTGGTAGGCTAGACCGAAGCAGTGAAGGTCTAATCCTGCTCACCAATGATGGTGAACTCGCACAGCGACTAACCCACCCAAAGTTCGGGGTCCGAAAGGTCTATCGAGTCACAGTGGCGGGAAAAGTCGAAACGGAAACCATGCGGCAAATGCGGAAGGGTATCCACATTGCAGAAGGTTTTGTTCAAGTAGAAGGTGCGAAACTGCTAAAGTCGCGCAGTCGCTCGACTGAACTTGAGATAGTGCTGCGTGAGGGTAAGAATCGCGAGATTCGACGGATCCTTGCCCGCTTGGGGCACAAGGTTCAAACCTTACGACGAATAGCCGTGGGGCCACTGCGATTGGGTGATGTCCCGCCAGGAGCCTACCGAGTTGTCACGTCACAGGAAGTAGAAAAACTTTGGACGGCAACGGAAACTGCTGCCGAGGAGACAGCAACACGCGGTCGGGGGAAACGAATCTCCCAGCGTTCAGGGCCAGCAAGAAGAGGCAATCTTAGAAAAACGGCAGCAAAAGGGACGAATTCAGTAGCGGGACCTGTCAAACAACGGGGAAGCCGAAAAGCAACTCCAGCACCAAAGTCTCGCCAGCAAAACGTCGAATTCAATTTTTCCACTGAGCAGAGCACTTCGGCTGGAGCCGTGATCGGTGGAGATGCTGATTCAGTTGAAACACGATCACCCCGTAAAGGTACAAAACGAAAATCCAGCCGGTCAAAATCCGTGGTTCGCAACTCCAAAACAGCGAAAAAATCCTCGACAAAACGTGGTGGATTAAAAAAGCGTAAGACAGCAAAGCGAAAAACCAGTGGTGGCTCCGAAGCCACCTCCACAGGACGCGACAAGAATCGGCGTGGTGCTGGCCGAACTCCCGCTGCAAAGAAGAAAACAGGTAATCAAAAGAAATCTGGTCCCAATCGAAAACGCAGGAAATAGATGTCAAAACTGCATGCCGACTACTACGCCGATTCCATGCACCAGATCAGCGCATCACTGGAACGCAACGATCAAATTGGTGAGGGAACCTACCTGATCCGAGTCGCAGCGGAGCCTCTCGCCAAGGCACTGGTGCCGGGGCAATTTGTGATGGTTCGCTTAGCCGGTACAAATGCCCCACTCATCGGTCGTGCCCTTGCTGTATACGACGTTGTTTCTGACGCCTCAGGAAACCCAGTCTGGATTGATCTGGTGTACCTGAAAAAAGGTTCATTCACAACAGCTTTGGCAGAATCTCCACTGGGTACGCAGATCACCCTCTGGGGGCCTCTGGGTAATGGATTCGCTAATCGCCCCTGCGATCGTCTGATCATGGTTTCAGGTGGCATCGGACAAACCCCAATGCTGCTTCTGGGAAAGGAAGCAACAGGCCTACAGGACTTTGGTGACGAGACAAGAAAAAATGGCTGGGCACCTGCAGTCGAATTTATTTACGGAGCCCGTCGTTCCAGCTTACTTGCTGGCGTGAGTGACTTTGAGAAAGCCGGTTTTCGGGTCACGCTTTGTACCGACGATGGCTCACAAGGACAACAAAAACTTGTCCCTGACGTGCTTCGTGCTCGTTTGGCAGAGCTTGCTGGTTCAGGAGAAACGATCCGCGTGGCTACCTGCGGCCCGGAGATCATGATGGAAAAGGTCGCTGAAGCATGCTTGGCAGTTGATGTCGACTGCCAAGTCAGCATGGAGACGCCAATGGCCTGCGGGATCGGCATCTGCTTCTCTTGCGTTGCCCAAGTCCGTCAGGATGGTCCCGAAGAATGGGACTACAAGCGGACCTGTGTCGAAGGTCCGATCTTCGATGCGGACCAAATCTGCTGGTGAGCAATACCCATCGCCGCGTTCCGATTATCTATAAATCGAACCGCGAGTTGCAGGTGCTTCCGTTCCACTCGGGTAGCCGGTCGCGGAACCGGTGCTGCCTGGGGTGTAACCGCTAACCCCCGACGTCCCTTCCATGGAAGCTGGTGCAAGAACTGCGGATGGAGTAGAGGCTTCCAATGCCGCACTTGCAGTAGAGAATGCTGGTGATGTCGCTGCTGGCGGAAGAATTTCCCCAGATGCCGCGGCAGGTGCTGGTGTTTTAAAACCGTTGGTACTGGATTTAGGTGGAGTAATTGCTGCGGTAGCAGTGCCACTGGTGGGGAATGTAAGACCTCCCTGCGGAATCGCAGGTGGCGTCGCGTAACCAGTGGAAGCAGGCTTTGCAAACGAGGGTTCTGGAACAGCAAAACCACTACTTGCTGTTTCTGAGGCTGCTGGGGCCTCTTTCGCCAAGTCTGACATGGTGAAGGCTGTTCCCGCACCTTCGACCTTCGGAGTCAATGCCTTATTACCGAACGTGTAACCACTTGGCTTTGCAACTGGTGAAGCGGGTGCCTGGAAGCCAACCGACTTAGTCGCGGCGTTACCGTAAATACCATTCGCTTGCGCTGCTGCCAAATTGGGTGCGGTTGGCGATGGTGAAACCGAGTAACCCGGTGACGCACTCAAACCGGCAAGCTGCGCCGGTTGTGATGAGGGCAGCGGTGTGCTTGGTGCGGGAGCAGCGGTGCCGCCAGCGACCGAAGCAATCGCACTAGGGGTAACCTGCGAGCTTGGAGGAACTGGAAAACTCGAAGTGGGACCACTCTCGGCCAGAACCTCCGCAGCTGGTTCCTTCTTCTTCAGTGTGAGCAGATTCCGCCCCGACATGGAGCATCCTGACGAGACCATGCCTGCAAGCGTACAGGTGGTGACAACTACAATTGTTCGTTTGGTATTTCTAAGCATCCTGCCAACCTATGACACATGAATTCCGGACTGCCTCGAACGGAGTCATCGGCACCCAGCGTTGAACAAATCCACAAAATCGGTAAAGTCGACGCAGATTATCGCAACTCAACCGGACTTCCGGACGTTAGGACGCCAGCTCAGGTGATGTCAATGTCAGCTTCAGATCAGTGTTGCAAATTCCATGGATAAGGCGTGTTTCACGGCTCATGTCCGTTCCTTGCCGCTCAACTCGTTGTTGTAAAGCTGGAGTGAACTACCGAAAACTGGCGGAGTCAAAAAAAAGCCCACCCGATCAAGGGTGGGCTTAATGACAAAGCGTCCATCGTGAAGCGTACAAATTTGCTAACCAAGATTTACCAACATATTGACATTTCGGAGCATCAGGAAGCAGCCACTTCCATTGAAGTCCCCATGGTTTGGCCCGGTGCAGGCAGATCACTGTAACCCTGCAGGTAAATATCGATCGCGCGGGCCGCCCCTCGACCTTCGTTGATCGCCCACACCACAAGACTTTGGCCGCGACGACAGTCACCAGCGGCAAATACGCCGTCAACATTCGTGGCAAAGTGACCATGCTCAGCTTTGAAATTGCTACGGGAATCGACCTCTAGCCCTGCGGCTTCCGCCACGTAGGATTCAGGTCCAAGGAATCCCATCGCCAACAGGATCAACTGTGCAGGCCATTCTTTCTCAGAGCCCTCAACCTCACTCATCGCCCAGCCCCCATCATCCTTCTTGACCCATTCGACCTGAACGGTCTTAATCCCCCGGAGCTTACCAGCATCATCAAGTAGGTATTCTTTACTGAGTAGTTGATACTGCCGCGGATCGTGCCCAAATTTGGCGGCAGCCTCTTCGTGCCCGTAATCCACACGAAAAATGCGAGGCCATTCCGGCCAAGGGTTATCGTCAGCTCGCTCCTCAGGTGGCTTAGGCAACAATTCAAAATTAACCACGCTTCGGCAGCCATGACGGATGCTGGTTCCAATACAGTCTGTACCAGTGTCACCGCCGCCGATCACGATCACATCCTTGCCTTCTGCACTGATGAATTGTTCGCTATTGGCATCACCATGAACCATCTGTTTCGTGTTTCCGGTGAGAAATTCCATCGCAAAGACAACACCTTCCGCTTCGCGATTCGGTAACGGCAAATCACGAGGTTTTGTCGCACCACAAGCAAACAAAACAGAATCAAAGTCCTGCTGTAGATCGCTTAAAGAAATATCTTTGCCAATGTTAGCACCGGTGACAAACTTGATTCCCTCTTCAGTCATTTTGTCAACACGACGCTGAACGGCTTCCTTGGACAGCTTCATATTCGGGATGCCATATTGCAACAAACCACCGATACGATCAGCTCGTTCATAGACAGTAACGCTGTGACCGACCTTGTTGAGTTGATCCGCCGCTGACAATCCGGCCGGTCCGCTTCCCACGATAGCCACGGACTTCCCGGTTCGACTGGTGGGCGGAGTTGGCTTTATCCAGCCTTCTGCCCATGCGCGGTCAACAATTGCATTTTCAATATTCTTGATTGTTACCGGTGGATTCGTAATTCCAAGCACACACGAGCCCTCACACGGAGCCGGGCAGGTTCGCCCAGTAAACTCTGGGAAGTTATTCGTCTTGTGCAGTCGCTCGCTGGCTTCCTTCCACCGATTGTTATAAACGAGATCATTCCACTCTGGAATCAAGTTATCGATGGGACACCCAGTCGTCGACTGACAGAATGGAACGCCACAATCCATGCAACGCGCTCCCTGATCCTTCAGATGTTCTACGCGTGGCTCGGTGTAGATCTCGTCGTAATCATTGATCCGTACGACGGGCAGTCGCCAGGGAACTTTTTTACGATCGAACTCTTTAAAACCTGTTGGCTTACCCATGTGCTATTCTCCTTCAGTGAAGGTCGATGATTTTATAAATGCTTTACAAACGATTACGGCCCATTCGTCAAAACAACGGGCTTCAAATATGCGGTGCTAAATATCAGGCATTCGCGGCTGCCTGCGTTTTCAATTCATTTAAGACGCGTTTGTAATCCGTTGGCATCACTTTGATGCACTGCGAGATGAACTGTGACCAATTGGCTAGTGCTTCTGCGGCAACGGCACTTCCGGTCAGTTCAGCATGACGCTTGATCAACGACTGAACGTCTGCCTCTTCCTCCGCATCTGCGATCGCTTCCAAATCCACCGTTGCCAAATTGCAATTGAGGTTGAAATCACCATCACGGTCCCAAATGTAGGCAATGCCACCCGACATCCCTGCGGCAAAGTTCCTACCGGTTGGCCCAAGTACAACGACACGCCCGCCCGTCATGTACTCGCAACCGTGATCACCAACACCTTCAATCACGGTACGGGCACCGCTGTTACGCACACAGAAACGTTCTGCTGCCCGACCACGGAAAAAAGCTTCTCCACCTGTCGCTCCATACAAGCAAACATTACCAATCAGGATATTCTCGTGAGCTGTGAAACTACTCTGAACCGGAGGATAAACAACAAGTCGTCCACCACTCAATCCCTTACCGACATAGTCATTCGCATCACCTTCCAAGTTGATGGTGATCCCATGCGACAAAAACGCCCCAAGACTCTGCCCCGCCGATCCAGTCAACTCAATGCGGATGGTATCTTCGGGCAGCCCACTCTGACCGTAACGCTTGGCAACCTCGTTACTCAAAATTGTGCCCACCGTGCGATTGATATTCACAATCGGCGTCTTGATTGTGACTGGCTCGCCGGACTCGAGAGCAGGTTTTGCCTGTTCCAGCAACACAGTCATATCCAGCGATTTTTCCAAGGCGTGATCCTGAGCCTGTGAGCAAATAACACCTACATTCTCATGTGGCTTATTGGCAGGCATTAGCACTGAAGTCAAATCCAACCCATCGGCTTTCCAGTGATTGATTGCCTTGTCTGTCTTGAGCACTTCACTGCGGCCAACCATCTCATCAATGGTTCGGAAGCCAAGCTCAGCCATGATGCGTCTTGCTTCCTCCGCGACCATGAACAAGTAATTGACAACGTGTTCGGGCTTGCCATTGAATTTTTTTCGTAAATCAGGATCCTGTGTCGCGATTCCAACAGGGCAGGTATTCAAATGGCACTTCCGCATCATGATGCATCCCAACGTAATGAGTGGTGCAGTTGAGAAACCAAACTCCTCTGCTCCCAGTAATGCAGCGACCACCACGTCACGTCCCGTTTTCAGTCCACCGTCCGTTTGCAGCACAACACGACTGCGAAGATCGTTGAGCACAAGTACTTGATGAGTCTCGGCGATCCCCAATTCCCAAGGCAAGCCGGCGTGCTTGATACTCGTCAGTGGCGAGGCTCCTGTGCCACCGGTATCACCTGAAATCAGAATATGATCTGCGTGTGCTTTGGCAACACCAGATGCGATCACACCCACCCCGACCTCACTGACCAGTTTGACACTGATACGAGCAGCACGATTAGCATTCTTTAAATCATGAATCAGTTGCGCCAAATCTTCAATTGAGTAGATATCGTGATGCGGAGGCGGACTGATCAGGCCAACGCCTGGTGTGCTGTAGCGTATCCTGGCAATGTTGGTATCAACTTTCCGCCCCGGCAACTCACCACCTTCACCAGGCTTTGCTCCCTGCGAAATCTTAATCTGTATTTCATCGGCGTTGGTGAGATACTCAATGGTCACCCCAAAGCGTCCTGAAGCCACTTGTTTGATGGCAGATCGCTTTGAGTCACCATTATCAAGCGTTTGAAATCGGATCGGATCTTCACCACCTTCACCGGTATTGCTTTTTCCACCTAGGCGATTCATCGCAACCGCAAGCGTTTCATGCGACTCAGCACTGATGCTTCCAAAACTCATCGCACCTGTGCAAAATCGTTTGACGATTTCACTTGCTGGCTCAACCTCCTCGATTGGGATGGACTGTACTGAGGAGCTATCAAATTCCAGCAACCCACGAAGTGTACAGCGAGACCGACTGTCTTCATTGATGGCTTGCGCAAACTTCCAATATTCACTCTCGTCATTCTTACGTGCAGCAATCTGCAGACTGGAGATGGACATGGGCGACCAAGCATGCTTTTCACCCTCGGCTCGCCAATGATATTCACCCAGGTTCGGGAGCTGCTTCAACCGGCTGTCAACATTCTCCGGGAAACCCAGGTTGTGCCTTCGCAATGTTTCCTCCGCGATGACGTCAAATGAAACACCTTGAATACGGCTTGCAGTCCCCACAAAACAGACATCAATCACCTCGTCTTTCAAACCGAGCGCTTCGAATATCTGGGCTCCTTTGTAGCTTTGCAGCGTACTGATTCCCATCTTTGCCATCACCTTCAACATGCCCTTACCGACACCTTTTCGGTAAGCAGCAACGACCTTGTCATCATCAAGCGAGGGATCCATGAGCCCATCGCGTCTCGCTTGCCACAATGCTTCAAACGCCAGATACGGATTGATCGCATCTGCGCCGTAACCAATCAACAAACAGTGGTGATGCACCTCTCTCGCCTCACCCGTTTCGATCGCAAGACCAATCCGGGTACGCTTGGCCTGTTTGACCAAATGATGGTGAACAGACCCTACCGCCATCAAAGCGCTGACCGGAACACGACCCTGCCCCATCGAGCGATCGCTCAATACAACCATTTCGATCCCCTCGTCGGCAGCTGCCTCAGCTTCAGCGGCAATTCGGGAAAGTGTTTGCTGTAGTCCCGCTTTGCCCTCACTACGATCGAATGTGATATCGATCACACGGCTTTTCCAACCCTTACTATTAAGGTGTTTCAGTGCGGCAACCTCTTCATTGGTCAATATTGGATGATCCACCAGCAAACGATGGCAATGCTCCGGACTCACGTCCAAGAGATTTTTCTCCGGCCCGATGTAGCACTCCAGCGACATGATGACCTCTTCACGAATGGAATCGATCGAAGGGTTCGTCACCTGTGCAAATAGTTGCTTGAAGTAATCATAAATCATGCGTGGCTTATCGCTGAGACAAGCGATGGCGCTATCGTTACCCATGGACCCAACAGGATCACGTAACTGCTCAACAAGAGGTCGGAGCATGAACTTCATGGTTTCCGCCGTGTATCCAAAAGCTTGCATACGAGGCAGCAGTGAATCACCGTCAAAACTATGTGGCTCCGTCTCAGGATGCAGGTCAGCAAGGCGAATTCGTTGGTCTTTCAACCATGAACCGTACGGCTTTACACGTGCGAAATCACTCTTCAATTCCTCATCAGGAATCAAGCGTCCAGCCTTGAAATCAACGAGGAACATTTTTCCCGGTTGCAATCGCCCCTTTTCCTTGACGATGGCTGGATCAACTGGCAGCACACCCACTTCGCTTCCCATGATCACACGGTCATCGTGCGTGATGTAATAACGACTGGGACGCAAGCCATTACGATCAAGCGTCGCGCCAATGTACTGCCCATCTGTAAACGCAATCGATGCAGGCCCATCCCACGGTTCCATCATGCACGAAAAGTACTCATAAAAGGCACGTTTCTCTTCTGGCATCGTTTCATGCTTCTGCCAAGCCTCGGGCACCATCATCATGATGGCTTCCTGCAGCGTGCGTCCGTTCATTAACAGAAACTCCAACACGTTGTCGAACGTTCCAGAATCACTGCAGTGAGGCTCAACGACGGGAAAGAGTTTCTCAAGATCATCGCCAAACAACGCACTTTCAGCAGACCCCTCGCGGGCTCTCATCCAGTTTTTATTACCGCGAAGAGTGTTGATTTCACCATTGTGACTCATGAATCTGAGTGGCTGCGCGCGATCCCAACTCGGAAACGTGTTTGTCGAAAACCGACTGTGCACCATGGCCAAGTGGGTTTCAAAGTCCTGATCCCTGAGGTCAGGGAAATAGGGAAGCACCTGCGCCGGCGTCAGCATTCCCTTGTAGATAATGACTTTGGTGCTGAGCGAGCAAATGTAAAACATCAAAGCCTGCTTCAAGTCCTCACTGCCTCGCAGCAAGTGACTCGCCTGCTTATGAATCATGTAGAGCTTGCGTTCGAACGCTTCACCCTCAAGCCCGTCCTCGGCCCCCACAAACAACTGCTCAATTCGTGGCTCGCTCGCCCGAGCCGTTGGACCAATATCGGCAAGGTCTGCCATCTGAGGCACATCCCGCCAACCGATAAGTTGTTGCCCCGCGTCCGTCACAAGCTTCTGGATCGTCTGTTTGCACAGAGTTCGTTCGCCATCATCGTCTGGCAGAAAGACCAATCCTGCAGCGAAACGCCCAGGAGCTGGTAACTCAACTCCCAGATCCTGCTTCGCTATCTTGGCAAGGAATTTGTGCGGCAGTCCGCACATGATGCCGGAACCATCACCGGTATTAGGCTCGCAACCGCAAGCACCACGATGGTCCATTGCCTGTAGAATCTGATCGGCATCAAGAACATTCTGATGGCTCGGTACGCCCTTGATATGGGCAATGAAACCCACACCACAGGCATCTTTTTCGAGCTCCGGATCGTAAAGGCCCTGCGCGGGCGGTAAATGAAATGGTTTTTTCATAATGCTATTTGTCATTTGTGACTCTCTTATCCTGAAGGGATTCGTCATCGCTCGGCACCTGAATCGCTTCTGCGCAGTGGCAGGCTCGACGTCGATTGAACGTAGACGCTTCACCACCTCAACATGAATCTGTCAGGCGACGACTGACGAACCGGTTTCTGGCTCAATCGTGGCCGCTTCCACGGTCAGCTTCCCGCTGCCGGATTTCAATCGTTTTCCCGCCTCAAGTGGTCGCCCTAGCAATAGGGAACCGAACTCACTTGCCGCCCGACTAAGTCGGCCAGACCGGCGGAAGATAATGCCAAGAGGACGCGTCATGCGCAGCTCTCGACATGCGACAACTCGTAACGAGCCATTCGCTGTTTCGCGGCGTACCGCCGCCTCCGGAACAATACCAATGCCACGACTGGCCTGGATCGCCCGAATCATTGAGTCCGCGTTGTCGAACTCCATGCATGCGTTAACACTGATCCCCGCTTTCGCCAAACACCGATCAATCTCTTGGCGTAATTGCAAACCACGGTCGAAAGAAATCATCTTGACACCGGACAATTGCGACAGGGAAACCTCGTGCTGAGTTGCAAAACGGTGCTCTGCCGAACAAACGAGCCTCATCGGCTCCTGCTGCCAAAGCACAAACTGAATGTCTTTGTTGCTGTGAGGGAAACTGACCAGCCCAAAATCAACCTCACCCTCGGCGGTCATTTCAAAGACCCGATCGTTGGAACCAAATTGGGTCCTCACGTCTACGTCTCGATGCAAACGCCCAAACGCCTCGCTCGCATCCGGCATGTAGCTGAGACCTACCGAAACGATGGTTCCGATAGAGACCCTCCCACTCAGCTGCCGGCTGGTGCTGCGGACTTCCTGCTCAAGCCGCTCGTAACTCCGCAAAATGCCTCGCAGCCCCCCCAGATAGGTCTTACCTGCTGGGGTCAGAATCAAAGGTCTTTTAGAACGATCAATCAACTCGGCACCAACGGATTCCTCCAAATGCTGCATCGCTTGACTCACCGCGCTCTGAGTCAATTGGTGAAGAGACGCAGCTTTTGAGAAGCTGCGGTGCTCAGCAATCGTGCAAAAGAGTTCCAGCGTACGAAGCTGCAAGGCAACACCTCAGCATTAGTAATACTTATACTGCGAGAAACAGCACGCAGCGGGATTAATGCAAGGTAGATTCGGGATCCACTTTCGTCAACCCGCGACAGTTTGTTCACGCCGCACTGGCACCAGCAAACCGTTTCGGTAGAGTGATGGCGTACAGAACGGTGATACCGCCCGCGCTAAGGATCACCCAGGGAAACCACTCCTTCGGGCGCCATTGCTGCACATTTGACGCGGGGACGGCAACCGGATTCACGAAAGCGCCGGCCTCAGTTTCCGCTGCAGAGTAGAAATTGGCACTATCGATCACAAGGCACTCCAAGCCAATGATGATCGCCATGATCCCGACTGCGATGAAGATAGAACGCCACATTGGTAACTGCCACAAGGTAGAGGGAAAAGGCCCTTGTGAGGTTTCGGCATGGCAAGTCGGCCGGCATGATCCCCTTTCCGGGAAACCACACCAGCGGGAAAAGCGGTACTACCGTTATTTTCGGGCTATCCCAATGGAATCGCTAAAAATCGCGTCTCAGGTAGCCACGGCCGTCGCTGAATCGAAGCGGAAGTACAGGAGCCCAATCTTGGACGTCCTAGATCCAGACTAATCTTGAGCTGGCCGTTGCGACAATTCTTTGACTGCATCGACCAATGCGATCGCATGCTCAACAGGCGTTTCCTTGAAAACACCATGTCCGAGGTTAAAAATATGGCCGGGCCGACCTTCAACCGACCGTAGCAGTTCATCGACGGCGGTGTGAATGGTGTCTGGATTTGCAAGTAGAACGGCGGGATCGAGATTTCCTTGCACTGAGCAATCGTGTCCAATCCTTTCCCAAGCAACATCGAGCGGAATCCGCCAATCAACACCTACGACTGTCCTTCGATCCACCCGCATCAGAGGCAACAACTCAGGGTTGCCGGTTGCGAAATTGATCACCGGGACCCCCGGAGTGATGCCAGCGATGATCTGCTTCATCCATGGCAACACATAATTTGTGTAATCATGAGGTGAAAGGCATCCTGCCCAGCTGTCAAACAGTTGCACGCACTGCGCACCCGCTGCGATCTGATGATTGAGATAAACCGTGATCGCCTCGGAGAGTTTCTCCATCAGAAGGTCCCAGCCACCGCACTTGCTTCGCATCAGCTTTTTTGTATTGACATACTGTTTACTTCCTCCACCCTCGATTGCGTAGCTAGCGAGCGTGAAAGGCGACCCAGCAAAACCAATCACTGGAATCGACTCAGGGATGTCTGCTCTGGTTTGTCGAACGGTTTCGTAGACAAAGTCGAGTTCCTCTGGTGAATCCAATCCTTTCACGCGTTTGACGTCGCTCAGGTCACGTGCAGGGTTATGGATGACAGGGCCGTCACCTTTCGCAAACTCCAAGTCGAATCCCATCGGAACCAAGATCGGAAGCAGATCCGAAAAAATAATAGCTGCATCAACACCCAAACGATCGACGGCAGTGCACATCACCTCACTACAAAGTTTTGGCTGCGAACAAAGCTCGAGAAAACTCTGCTTTGCACGTACTTCACGATACTCAGCCATGTATCGCCCGGCTTGCCGCATCAACCAAACTGGTGTTCTCTGTGTCGGTTCCCCCCGACACGCCTTCATGAATAGACTGGCATTGGACGGATGTTCAAGATTGGCAATCGGCGGTGATGCCGCAAGGCCACGTTTTTTAGAATCCACCATTTGTACTCCTCGCTGTGCTGCTTCAGTCACCAGATGACCCATCTTAGGGTGGCTCGGTTCCATATCAACATGTATCTCGCACTCCTCAAGCATTTGCGTGGTGGTCGGTCCGATCGAAGCGATTACGATGCCATGTAGCCCCTGCCGTAGAGACTCTACTACATTTAGCTGCTCTGCCATTCTCAGCATATTGACGACCTGATGAGCACTGGTCAGCAACAGCATGTCCCGTTGGCCGGCTGCCAATGCCCGAATATTGTCTTCCAGTAGGGCCGTATCTTCCGGGAACTCCCAGCCATAAACCTGCACCGGCTCAACGGTGGCTCCGCGTGCCTCCAGCCCTGCGATCAACGACGCATTGGTAACGCCATACTCCTGCAGCCCCACAACTTGATTAGCGACAGCAACCTCAGAATCAATCGTTTGCAACAATTCACGCCATGTATTCGGCTCAGGAACACGGTGGGTTGCCTTAATGCCGACCTCCTTCAATGCGGCAGCTGGCTTGGGACCACGGCAGATCGTGACAACGTCCGAAAGTGAATCAAGAAACCGCTGTCGGTCGACATGTTTTTCCACCGACCGCAGCAGGTAACGAAAACCCACACCTGTCATCAGAATGACAATGCTCACTTGCCCGGTCATCAGCCGGTAGGCAAAATCAATTGCACCGCGATTGGGCTCGATCGGCACCTCTCGCATCGAGGGACTAACGTTCGGAACCCCGCCGACTCTTGTGATCAACCGCGCCATATCGTCGGCGCGTCTGCTCTCCAGAGCAGCTATTTGTAATCCGTTAAAATTGGCTTTCGCGTTTGCCATTATCGCCTTGCACATCATTTTTCGGAAGTTAAATCAGATTAGACACGTCATTGTAGGGAAATCTCCGCTCGTTACGATGTGCTTGGTTGGACATTCCGACGTCACCCAAAAACGCTGGTACCCAACCCTGAAAGAAAAATCACAGGCTCTCTTTGACACAATCTCATGCCACGCAGCCCAATCAAGCGTCCACCCGCCAGCCTCGACCTCTCGAAAGTACTGTGTAACGTCGATGACCTGCCCGAAAAGCTGAGCAGTGCGAGCCTCTTTGGCAACAATGCTCCTCTCGAAATTGAAATTGGTTCCGGGAAAGGACTCTTCATGACGACTGCATCTGCGGCCAATCCAAAGCATAATTTCCTCGGCATTGAAATCATGGCGAAGTACGCTGCCCATTCTGCCGGTCGGCTACTCAGATCCCGGATGGAGACACCAGAGTCAAACCTCAACGCCATCATGGTCAGCGGAAATGCGGAGCCATTATTTAAAGATCGAATTGAGGACAGTAGCATCGAAGCTGTTCATGTCTATTTCCCTGATCCTTGGTGGAAGAAGCGGCACAGAAAACGGAGAGTCGTAAATGCGAACAGCATTCGCAACATTTCCAAAGCCTTACGTTCCGGTGGACGTTTACACTTTTGGACTGACGTGCTGGACTACTTTGAAAATACGGTCGAGATGATTGCAGAGCTGGCCCCTGAATTTGGAGTCCCAATTCCGGAAGAAGAAGCTGCAGCCGATCACGACTTGGACTATCGAACCCATTTTGAACGACGCAGCAGACAACACCAGATCCCAGTCTACCGGGTTCGTTATCAACGGCACTGAACCCGAACCCCAAAGACGAAGCAGCAGCCCAAACCGCGAACTCTGAACGTCATTGCGTTCGTGATGGTAATTATGGAAGGCGATTCGCTGCTGCAGTGGGTAATTCAACCGCTCCACGTGCACCTGAAACACCGGTTGCGACTTCGGAGAAAAACGCTTGAAATGCATCACCAGAGTGGTCGACCACTTTTGATTCAGCTGGTTGAAGTACTCCCGAGTCTCGCTCGTTTATCGGTGCTTGTTCAGCCTGATCTTCTGACTCCAATGCGGCGGGAACAGACATTCCAGAAGGCGTTTCAGCCTCGGGATTGGCTGGTGCTGACGTATTCTGCGTAGCAGATGGATTGAATGGACCACTGGTCAGAGGAGCAGGAATTTTCTTCATGCCAGGCAAAATGCTCGGACGCAGAAATCTTCCGGTTCGGTATGCATCATACTCAGCACCCTTTGCCCATGGCCCCTCAGCAAGTCGCACATTGTTGTAGGCCAGAAGTGAACCTTTCTCACGATGAAAATCGCGGATCGCCAAGTTGTATCTTGAAAGCGAGCCATAGAATTCAGTTGCACTGTTGACCAGTTGCCGCTGAGCAAGAAGCAGGTCGCGAATGTTGTCTGAACCAATCCGATAACGGGCATCGAGGACATCAACCTGATTTAAATCGGCGATCAATCGATCGTAATTGGTTTCGAGCAATTCGTGGGTCGTCGAGACCTGCCTCGCCGCATTGGATAGGTTGTGACTGATCAGAAATTCTGTTTCCGCGAGGACAGCTCGCTCACGCTTCACGTTCAGTTTGGCATTGGCAATCGCAAGACCAGCTGTTCGGAGCCCGACTGGAAACCGCAAGTCCACGCCTGCCTGCCATTCCTGATAGTTCCCACCGGTAATCTCGCCGTACATATTATCAAGAGTAGCGTCCTTGCTACCAATCAAATGATTACCCAGACCGTACCAGCGATACTGGCTGACCAAGTCAAACCTTGGCTTGTAGTTCAGTCTCGCAGCCACCAATTCCATATCTCTGCGTTTCACCTGAAATTTCTGCTTGCGAATTTCTGCCCGGCGTTCCAATGCCTGAGCGAGGGCACTCTCCCAATCAAATATCACCCGCACATCAATCGGTTCTGTGGTCGGCCTTAGCAGACGTCCATCGGTGGCAACCATGCCCACCATGTACCGCAAATCCTGCTCTGATTCATAAAGCCCATTCGGGCCGGCCAACGCTGTCTGTACCTGAGCTTCAAAATTGTAATATTGTGATCTCGCCTGAGCTTCATCATCCAAACGACCAGCACCGACTTCAAGCCGTTTTTTATTGTACTCCCACGTCCGGCGTGCCAGTTCGCGTCCACGGACGGCGGTGTCAAGTCTGCGATACGCAGTCACGAGATCCCAATATTTCTGTTCAACATCGGTGACCACTTGGATGACAGAAGACTCAAAGTCAACCAAAGAAATATCCTCGTTTACGCGTGCAATCAGGACTCCGTTGTATTGCCCAGGCACAGACCCCGGTCCCGCAATCCGATTGTAAATTGAGCCAGCTCCCTGTGCCAAAGGTTGACGCCACTCCGCTTCCACCCAACCATCAAACGCGCTTGGAAAAGCCCGAAACGGCTGGTTATTCCGTGAATAGTTGACAATGTGTCTTAACGCATAACTGCCACCTGTTGCGGTTGTTTTCGACAGTTCGGCACTAAAGGAGGCATTCTTGCCCAATGAGACCGATGGAGTAAACGCTGACGTAACGCCACCTGGTGCAACATTGTTCGGACGGTCAACAGATGACCAAAAAAGCTGCTGTGCGTATTGCGCATCAAAGGCCGACAATGCTGCTTCCGAGCCAAACTGTGGTGACGAAGCGGTGATTGCGGGATCATAAATGGTCGCGGTACCCTGAACGGCAACCCGCACATCCTGAGACGCGCCCACCGTACGTAGTACCGGACTCAACGTCACCGCCAAATTCACGGCTTCCTGCAATGACAACTCTACAGTCGGCAAGTCAGCAGGGTCCTGCATCGTCAATGGCAACGTCGTCTGTTGTGCCTTCAGCAGAGGTGGCGTTTCACACTGCGTCACTTCTGGATATTGAATGCTTAGACCGTGGTCCGCATGGTAAGAGGTTTTTGTATCATATTTTCCGTCCGGGATAAGCCGGGCAATGGAACACCCTGCAATCGTTGAGACCGCCAGCAAAATGAGGATGAATATCGCGGCAAAACGAAGGGGAAAACCCAACCAAGCAACATGGCGAATCGCGAGTAGCGGATGATCGTTAAGACGCCTGCAGGAATTTATAGAAGTACGGAATCGCATGGAATCAAGCCTTGGTTTACCACGCTTTCCGCTATCCCAGACAATCTGGATAATCGGACCGTTTGAAGGGTGCGCCATGTTCGTTATCGGCCGTTCACATGGCACAACTAGAACAACCGAATAACGAAACAGAACGGTAGATTCCGATAAAACGTTACAGCCCGCAGACTCGGCACCGACTTTAGCGGTTGCACAAAATCTACCTTTTCAACCTCTTTTGTTGCATTTTGCCAACCAAACGGAAATCTGCCAGACAACAAACCGTAGCGAACCAACCCAAGCGAAGAACTTAGGCTTAGCAACCTCGTTCTGCCATCATCTGCAGTCGAAAATCGATGCAGTCACCTACCTGATCATTAGCCACTCGTTACCAACCACCCTCAGCATCAAACACGCGGTCCAGGCAATGAGATCAATCAAACAAACACAGCGAATCAGGA
>NZHC01000032.1 GCA_002689655.1 Rhodopirellula sp.
ATCACCTGCTTGCCCCAAGCATCAAAAAGCCCGGGAAACGCCACACCACCGGTTGTGGTGGTACCACCGAGTTGGCTGTTGCGTTCTACGATCAGAGTTTTTGCGCCGGTACGCCCGGCTTGAATGGCCGCGACATGGCCTGCTGTACCACCGCCGACCACGAGTACATCTACGGTTTGAGTGACTTCAGGTTCCCCAGCATCAGCGAGCGTTTGGGCAGTCACGTGCGAATTGGAAGCAATCGTCATGCCTGCGACGGCGGTACCCAGCACGGATTGGTGCAAAAATCCTCGGCGATTGTTGCTGTTGTCGTTGTGATTGGAGGAATTCGTCAATTTATGCCCTTCCGTTGAGGCAGGTTGGTTTGGGGAAGTTTTAATTTTAATTGCTCGATGACTTTCGTGTTCGCAGGAGAGAGTGCTCTTGCCGCCAGATTATTCCACTCGTTTGGGTCGTTCTGGTGATCGTAGAGTTCTTCGCTACCGGCAGCGTACCGTATGTATTGCCAACGCGCGCCACGTCATTCCGGTGATGGAACCACCAACAAAGGCGACGGTGCCTTTTTGGGTGGTTTCGAAAATGTACTGCGAATTCTTTAACCCATCGTGTAAATCGAACCAGTTCTGTTGCCAAGATCCGTTGTAATTCTGCCAGGGGAACGAAGTCGATTCCTTCTTCGCGGTCGGATTGGCGGGAGCCATTTTCTTTTTCTTGGCGGGCTTCGGTTCTGCTGTCCTTGCCGGTCGTACCGCAGACGCCGGCCTTGGCAGCGGCGGTAAGGATTCATCCCAGGCTGTGACCGCCTTGAGCATGCTTGCTGCTTTCACGGGGTTCTCGGCAATCACGTTGGTGGTTTCGTTCGGGTCATTCACGAGGTGATAGAGTTCGTTGCCATCACGCTTGTTGACGTGGTATTTCCACTGGCCGTCCAGAGCAGTCGGATATTGTTTCTTCCAATAAAGGAGACGTTTTGGATTCCGATCTCCCCCCAGCCAGACATCAACGACATCTTGCCCCTCGAATTGACCTTCGACATAGGGCGTGCCGGTCAGCCGGCATAGCGTTGGCAAAAAGTCGAGGCCAGAGAGAATACTGGTGTCATTGACAGCGTCGGCAGGGATCTTGCTCGGCCAACGAACGATAAATGGAATCCGCACTCCGCCTTCGTACATTTCGTGCTTCCCGCCACGAAGCCCTTTGGGCCAACCCATCATGTTCGCGCGGGCCGTGTCACCGACCTGGTTTGCTTTCAGTGTATTAAGCGTGTTTCTGGCGGGACCCTCATCACTGGCGAAGACGACGATCGTGTTTTCCGAAAGCCCCAGTTGATCCAGTTTCTTAAGCAACCGGCCGACGGCCGCGTCGAGGCTCCAAAGATCGGCGAGGTAGTTCTTCATGCAGGCATTGACACTCAGCCCCCATTCTTCTCTGCATGTATCGAACTTATCGGCTTTCATGTAGGGACCGAAGAGGTATTGATCGACCTTCAGGTCACTGAACTTCTCGGCAAACACGGTATCCGATGGAATGCTGAAGTGCGAAATGTGAGCCCATACATTGACATAGAACGGTTCGTCTTTATGTCGTTCGATGAAGTCAATGGAATCTTCGAATGTGTTGTCGTCACGCCCCTTCGTGCGATCCTTCAGGGATGCGAGAACTTTGATTTCATCAATGCCATAATTACTTGCGGGAGGAATGTTTTCAGATACTTTTCTTCCTCCGTCACCGGGACCGATGTGCCACTTCCCAAAATGGCCACTGGCATACCCATTCTCTTGAAGCAGTTCTATGATCGTTGTACGACCGTCAAAGCCGAAGTCGCCCACTCTGCGTTTGAAGCTGCGAGGATGGCGACTAGTCATGAAGCCGACTCGACTTGGCTGACAGGTCACTCCGGTAGCGTAGAACCGGTTGAATCGTGTACCGCTTTTGGCGAGGCCATCAATATTGGGTGTTTTCGCATAGGGATGGCCATAGCAAGCAAGGTCGCCGTAGCCAAGATCGTCGGTGAGGATGAAGACGACGTTAGGCTGACGCGCTAGTTGACTCTGTGACTGCTGTGCGAGGGCACTACTGGCAACGAAAAGAACCAATAAGGCAGGACACAGTCGATGCATGGTGTTCTTTTGTTGCATGTTTGATGAGGGACTATGCCATTTGGATGAGAAGGCTTGGCTGACTTGCTCGCCAGCGTTTGCGAAACGGTCTGGCTGTATCCAACTACTTCACTTCATCATGTATAGTGAAGTTCTCGAAACTTCTCGCCTTGAACGTTGGGCTGAGGCAGTTTTGATGTTCGGGTTGTCTTTGCAGGTTTGTGGGGATTATGCGGTTCTGCGATGGCGCACACTCGCTCACCGTTGAAATATCTACCGCTGTAGCGATATTTTAACGGCGAAAACCAGTCATTTTTGAAGAATGGTTGCTCATGATGTGACGTGAGGAGACCGCCAGATCCACTGGAAAGCAGGCGTGATATTCTATCGGCCTCAAAAATGCACTCTTTTTGCTGCGCCGATGGAAGAATTGATAACCATGACTGAATCAAACCGCGATCGAAGGACATTCCTGAAAGGAGCTGGTGTGGGTCTCGCATTGCCGATGCAGGAGTCGGCTAGAGCTGATGAATCCACAGGCCTTCAGTCCAGGTCCCCAGCCCAGCGGTTTGTGGCCATTGGCACGTATCTGGGTTTTCACACGCCGAGTCGTTTTGCACATGCAAATCATGCAACGCGACTGTGAGTGAACTTTTGAGTGTCATCTTTTACAATAGTGGGCAGCCTCCACACCACGATGGACGGATCCATTTCCGTATTCTGTTGGAGGGTATTTGATTGGTTCACTGGTTTTCGCGCATCGATCACCAGATTTGATAATTCTGGATGCAGCTGGGCATATGAAAAAAGCAGGTTTGATCGGCGTTGGATTACTTGGTTCGGCGCTTGCGAAGCGATTGACGGAGGCAGGATTCGAAGTGCACGGATTCGATACGAACCCGGAAGCACTTCAAAATCTGTCGGGTGATGGAGGTTTGGATGGCGATAGTTCAGCGGATGTCATCAGGAACTGCGATCAGTTGATGCTTTCGCTTCCCACAAGTGATGTTGTAACGCATTTTGTGGATCAGCATCGCGATGATTTTCGTGAAGGCCAAATCCTGCTGGACACAACAACAGGCGATCCCCGGCATGCAGTACTGGTTGAGCAGTCTCTTGCCGAGTTGGGCGTGCGGTACCTTGAGGCGACGGTGGCCGGATCCAGCATGCAAGTCAGGACAGGTAATGTTGCACTGTTTTTAGGTGGAGATTCCCGGGTCGTTGAAAAATTGGCACCATTGATTTCAGCGATCACGTCCAAGTCCTTTCATCTTGGGCCTGTTGGAACGGCATCACGATTCAAGCTGGTACATAATCTGTTGATTGGTTTGAATCGTGCGGTGCTGGCAGAGGGTTTGGCATTTGCCGAAGCCCTCGGATTTGATGCTGGCGAGACACTGCAGATCCTGAAACAGACGCCTGCCGTATCCGGCGTGATGGAAACGAAAGGTCAACGGATGGTGGAACAGAATTACGAACCTCAGGCAAGGTTGTCCCAGCACCTCAAGGATGTCCGTTTGATTCTTTCGGCAGCTGAACGCGCCGGGTCGAAGATGCCACTGAGCGAAATTCATGAATCACTTCTTGAAACGTGTCAGCAACTCGGGTTCGGCGAGTCGGATAACAGTGCGGTAATCGAAGCCTATCGGAATTTGAGCTCCCAGGTTGACTGATGATTCTGATTCAAAACATTCTGTTGGCCGCGATTCCCGGGCTGAACTGGATCGATGGCGTGGTTGTGGTGATCTACCTTGTCGGGATCACGGTGATGGGTGTCTGGATGGGGCGACGCATCACCGGGCTCGATGAATTCTTTATGCCACGTAAATTTGGCAAAGGCATGATGATCATGCACGCCTTTGGTACCGGCACTGCGTCGGATCAGGCTGTCACGGTTTCCTCGGCTACGTTTCGATCCGGGATCAGCGGGATCTGGTATCAGTGGCTGTGGCTGTTCGTAACGCCTTTCTATTGGTTGATCGCCCCCATTTTTCGACGGTTCCGCGCGATCACTACCGCCGATGTCTATGAACTGCGGTATGACCGGAGTGTCGCGGTATTGTTTGCTCTTGTGGGCATGGCAAACATGTGCGTCAAGATCGGTTTGATGCTCAAGGGTGCTGGAGCTCTGGCTGACGCTGGAACAGGAGGTGTGATCGACGCAGATGTAGCCATCGTTATCGTGACTTTGATGTTCATTTTTTATGGTGCTGCTGGTGGCTTGGGAGCAGCCATTGTTACCGACTATATCCAGGGAGTGATGACCGTCATTTTTTCGTTCATGTTGCTGCCCTTCATTTTCTGGGAAGTCGGTGGCATGAGTGGTATCAGGGAAAGCATGACTGATGATGCGATGCTGTCGCTTGTTGCTCCGGGAAAGATATCGCTGTTCTTTGTTGTGATGATGTCACTTCAGGCACTTGCAGGCATTGTGGCTCAGCCATTTATCATGGGCGTTTGTGCTGCTGGCAAGACAGAGTGGGAGGGCCGTGTAGGAATCGTTGGTGGCAATCTTATCAAGCGTCTCTGCACAGCGGCATGGTCTCTGACAGCGATTGCAGCAGTCGCCTGGTACATCCAGCGAGAGAATTTTCCCGCACAGTTGGACCCGGATGTTCTGAAAACAACTGCCGACGGAATCTACGGTGAAGTGGCGCACACTTTTTTGCCACGTTTGATGCCAGGACTGCTGGGATTGTTTTTGGCAGCACTGCTTGCTGGGGTAATGAGTTCCTGTGACTCATTCATGATTAGCAGCGCCGCCCTGTTCACTGAAAACATTTACAAGCCACTTCGTACAGGATTATCAGACAGACATTACATCTGGGTTGGGCGGTTCGTGTCCGTGCTGGTGGTTGCTGGTGGGGTCGCTTTCGCATTTTGGGTACCGAATATTGTGAAAGCTTTGGAGATCTGGTTCATGATCGCTCCCATGATGGGCCTCGTGTTCTGGATTGGACTTTTCTGGCGACGCATGACGGTTGCGGGGGCCTGGGCAACAACCATGACAGGATTCCTCGCCTGGTGGGTAACCACTCAGCCATGGTTCATCAGTATGTTGGCGATGTTTCCAGTGGCCGAACCACTTCAATTGGTCTGGACCGAAGGGGGAACAGAAACGGTCTACCTGCCATGGCAGATTCTCTTTTACGGCACGGTGGCCTCACTTGCCGGTGTCCTTGTGAGCTTGATGACCAAGCCCGTGGATGCAGAAAAGTTGAATCTTTTCTATCGACTCAGCCGTACACCCATCCACCCAGATGAGCAGATCCAGCAGCCATGCACGCTGCCCGCAAACCTGCCCGAGGTGAAACGTCCCATGATGGTGACCCGATTCGGGTTAGAGATACCAAGGCCATCTAGAACATCGGTCATTGGCTTCATCACGGTCTGGTCTTTGGTGGGTGGGATCGTCGGTACGTTTGTCTGGTTCGTATCCTGACTGCGCGCATTGTTAATTCTGCATCCCGATCAGAACCGGATCTGACTACCCCCTGACCTCCCCCCATAGAATTGCACCATTGTGAGCGAGAGAATCTTGCTCGAGCGTACCGCTCGGAAAGGACTTTCAGAATGCCTCAGAAACGTCACACAGTGGATCAGCTCGTTGCCAAGTTGCGTAAAGCGGATATAGAACTCGGTAAGGGCAAGAAGGTGCCGGAAATTTGCAAACTGCTGGAGATGCAGCTCCAGATTTATTAATGAGCGTCATTGATGATGAGTCTCAAGCATGGATAAACAAGTCATCTACAGATTCCACAGGACAGCGATTCGCGTTACTGTTGAAAGCTGACGCCGGCAATCAGTGGGCCATTGGTAGTCGTGTGACCGTGATTCGGAAGAATGATCGGCAAGTGCATGAAATCACAGCCGGAGCGGGATACCTCTCCCAGTCTACTACCGAAATTTTTTTAGTGAGTGATTCGACTAATCCAATCATTTCCTTACAGATAAATTGGTCTGATGGAAGCGAGCAAGTGGTACCCCTTCCCAAGATGCCGTCGACGCGGCTGGTTGTCAATAAAAAGTAGATTGCGAACGTCCAATCGTAATTGAAATCCCTCTTGGTTTGCTGATTCACGTAAGCCTGTCTGTTCGCGTGATTTGAAAACCAGACAGTAAAGTTTGGACTGAGTAGGGCCCGGAGCAAGAAAGATGGCATACGCACATTCCGAAGGCTACCAGTTAGTCACGGCCGAAAAGTTCCTGTCCCTCGGCTTCTCTCTACTTACATGTTGAAACCGTTGCATGGTGAGGACTTGGCCGGGCTGCAAGCAGGCTCGAGGCGAAGAATATTACTGGCGACGCACCCGCGTTAGTGAACATCATTTCCTCGCGGCCAATCTCGATGTTTGGTATTTTTAGCATCGGCATCCGGAAATTAGGCATCGATGCATCCATCGCAATCTGAGACTCACTCCACGCCCAGTCGTCAATCAACAATAGGATGATATTGAGGTTTCAGTCGACTGCAGCAGTGAACGAGAAACGTGAGCCCGAGAAAAGCAACAGTGGGACGAGGCATAAAAGATCTTTGTAAAGATACAAGTGTCTAAAGCATCGCATCTGTTACTTGTAAGTTGACACCAATGCTGACCTGAAGCGTGAGCGAGGGACCGTGCCGTCCCTTACTCACATTTCGGGTTGCCAAAAATAATCCGAATTGAACACACACAATTCTTTCTTTGGAATTGGGCAGCATAAGCAATGATCCAAAGACACTAGTTGTTTTTCAAATCAACAACGAATTATGGAGAGCTTCATGGTCTGGTGAATCACGAGCGTCTTTCGCTCCCGCGTACGCATGACCAGCTATCATCCATGACACCCCGAAGCGGTTGTTTTCCCCTTTGGGGTGTTGAATTCCGTTGACCTATTCGCTGTGCTTGATTTCTTTCGAGCAGCACGTATCGTGCGTCTGCTTAGAAGTGAAGGATGTGTGGTCGAACACCTTCCCTGTCTCTCTCTATTTTACCGTCACTTGTCAGCAGGTTAGGAATGGCGATGGCTTCGTCGCGGGGGTTTGGATCGAACATGCCAGAGAGCAGCATTTCGAGTGCCTCGTCAGCATCAACGCTGTAATCCATCATTAATAGCATGATGTCGATCAGAATGGCATCGTCTGTATACGGTCCGGGGCTATCATTCGGGTTGGCTTGATCGAGATCTTCGTCTGACGAGGTGGATTTGTTTGCACGATTCCACGGGGCGTCTGGATGATCTTTTGGCCAAACTCGTTTGATGTCGCCATTGTCATTCCACCAATAGTCGCCGTTGTCATCTTTTTGCACATCTGGCTCACCCTCGTCTTCTTTCTTGTCGTCCGAATCCTCCTCGGGGCTCTCAGTTTCGCCGGGTATGTCGGTGTCGGTACAAGGACCTTTTTCCTGTGCGGAAACACTCTGCGCAGATATCAGGCAGACGAACATCATGGCAAGAAACGCTTTCACTAAAGTTGTCATCTTCTTCTCCGAATTGCAGGGAATGTTTGATAGGCGATGATTGCCCAGTACTTCCCAAGCGACAGGAAGCTACGAAGCAGGCGCGAAATTCGGAAGATATTTTATTGAGTTTTAGATTCGTCCGTAATCAGAATGCGATACTGAAATCATTCGCTTGAGGAGCGCAGCATTCGATTTTCGGTATCAAGACGCATGCTCTGATGGTTGGCCACCACAGAACTGTGAGCGGACGAACAACGCACAGGATTTGGCAGCATCTCGGTGCAGAGATTCATTCGTCTCGAAAATAACCCCGGTCTATCACTGCCGTTGACTAGAGGAGTATCAAGATCAGCGAGAAAGCCGAGAACCTTGTAAATTGCAGTGCCCAGGGCGGGACTTGAACCCGCATAGCCGTTACCAGCCGGGGGATTTTAAATCCCCTGTGTCTGCCAATTCCACCACCTG
>NZHC01000033.1 GCA_002689655.1 Rhodopirellula sp.
AGTCTCCTGGACCATGCTGAATCTCTGGGCCTCTGAATCTCTGGGCCTCTGAATCTCTGGGCCTCTGAATTTCTGGGCCTCTGAATCTCTGGGCCTCTGAATTTCTAGCCGTCAGTAACTCCTGATGTCTGCGTCTCCTGATGTCTGGGAATCAGTCGGCTTTCTCTGTGACTGAAACACCAAATAACGCCAAGAGACTGGTGTACAGTGAGTAGAAGGTTGGGACCAGCAGTAGCACGAGGAATGTTGCAAGAGCCAGGCCGAATGCAAGACTCGCGGCCATGGGAATCAACAGTTGCGCTTGGAATGACCGTTCCAGCATCAATGGAATCAGGCCAGCGATCGTCGTCATGCTGGTGAGCATGATGGGGCGGAAACGACGTTCTCCGGATTCCATGAGTGCTTCCCGGATGGGAACGCCGTCTCGTATTCGTGTGTTGATGAAGTCGATCAATACGATCGAATCATTGATGACAACTCCTGAAAGTGCGACCAGTCCAAACATGCTGAACAAGGTGAGCGGAAGATCCAAGAGGGCATGGCCCCAAACTGCCCCAATCATTCCGAAAGGTACAATGGCCAGAATCAGAAGCGGTTGAATGTAGCTGCGGAATTGCAGGACCAATAGCACGAACATTGCCAGCACGGCGATGCCGAATCCCCTCATCAGGCTGCCCACAGAATCGCGGCTCTGTTCGCGTTGACCCTCCCATCGAAAACTGACTGCTGGAAAAGACTTCTGCCAAGTGCCAACGTATTTTTCCTGTAGCTCATTAATGATCCGATTTGCATTCGCCTTCGTTTCATCGAGATCAGCAGAAATGGTGATCGATCTCATTTGGTCGACACGGTTGATCTCCGAGAAGCCCCGTTGATAGTCAATTTCCGCGAGTTCGGTGATGGGGCGTTCGGCCCCATCCGCGGTGCGAATCCTGATTTCACGAAAATCAACGAGGCTACCTCGTTCGTCTTCTGGATATCTCACCATAAGTTTGACATCGTGACGACCTCTTTGTAGACGCATGACTTCAGCACCAAAGTAGGCATTGCGAACCGTGGTGCCGAGGTCGGTCGGTGTGACTCCCGTCGCGAGTGCGCGATCTTTGACGCGAAATTGGAATTCCCATTTGCCGGGTGTGTTGTCATCAGCGATGTCGTAGACCCCCGCAAACTCACCGAGTTGAGCTTTGACTGCTTCAGTAGCTGCAAGGAGTTGTTCTACCTCGCCGCTGGGGGCCAGTAATTTGAATTCAATTGCTTTGCCACCCGGGCCAACACCTACTGATCCATAAGTGATGCGGTCGGCTCCAGGGAAGTTGCCCGCCTCTTCACGCCACATGGTCAGCAGGTCATCGCTGTGGATGTCGCGGATCTCGGTATCGAACAATTCGGCAAAAATTTGGCCGACGTGGCTTCCTGAGCCGCCACCGCCTGCCGCATTTTGCAGGTTGGTAATCGTGCCGACGTCACGGTAAGTGAGTCGGACTGGGCCTGTGCCCTGCCCTTCTACTTCGGAATTGTAAATTTCCTCAACAGGAATGCCGGTTTTTTTGGATCTGTCAGAGGCAATCCGTTCGGAAACAACGTTGAGTGCTGACAGCATTTTCTGGGTCGCGTTATCAGTCTCTTCAGCGGTGGTGCCATCAGGGAACGCGATCGTTGCCTGCAGGTTATTGTTGTCCGATTTTGGAAACAGGATCGATGGAACAATGCCTCCTCGGATCATTCCGCCCGTCACAATGAACATCATGACCGCAACGGCCAGCGGCACAGCGGGGTGCCTTAGTGAGAATCCAAGAGCTGGTAGGTAGATCGATTTGCAGATCCAGTCCAAACCCCGCCCGGCTCGTGGGCTTAGCCAATTCAAAGCGATGCCCAGTGGTCTGAGCGGGTAAGTTAAAATGGAAAGCCAGCGGAAGAAACCGGAATGATGGTGAGACAAGTGGCAGGGCAGAACAAAAATGCTTTCCCATAGCGAAATCGCCAGCATTGCGATGACAGCAAATGGGATCACTGCCATGAACTTCCCCATCACCCCCGAGACAAAAAACATGGGAGCGAATGCAATGATCGTCGTTGTCACGGAGGCGGTCACGCTTGGCATGACTTCGACTGTTCCATCGATGGCTGCTTGGACCAACGATTTTTTCATTTGCATGTGCGCGTAAATGTTTTCACCAATCACGATGGCATCATCGACAACGATCCCTAACGCAACAAGAAACGAGAACAGGCTCAACATGTTCAGCGTTTGATCGCCCCACGCAAGTACAGCTCCGGCTCCCAGAATCGAAATTGGGATCCCCAATGCAACCCAGAAGGCCAGACGCATCTCAAGGAATAGCGTGAGCACCAGGAACACAAGCAACAAGCCAGAGAAACCGTTACGCAGCAGCAACGCCAAGCGTCCGCGTACTTCCTTGCTGCTATCACCCCAAACTTGGAATCGATATCCAGCCGGTAATTCTTTTTCGGCAACGTAGGCTTTTACCGCGTCGACCATTGCCAATAGGTCTTCCGACTTGGCACGTTCGACGTTCACTACCATGGCCGGTTCGCCATTGATTTCACTTACAGCGGTCGTGTCTTGAAAGTTGTCCCGAACGGTTCCAAGATCGTTCACAGTGAGGACGACACCACTGCTGTCAGTGATCAGCGGTAATTCTCCGATTTCTTCGCCAACCCGGCGTTTGTTCTTGGCTCGTAAGAGAATCTCCTGACCATCTGCTCGCAGTTGGCCGCCGGGCAGTTCAATGTTTCTCGCACGGAGAATGTTGGCAACTTGCTGCAATGAGAGCCCATAGCTACGCAGCGTTGCCTCCGGGATTTCGACATCGATCTGGAACGGTCGTGTGCCCATCATGGAGGCAGAAGAAACAGCGGGTAGGCTCAAGACGTCATCTCGGACTTCCTCGGCTACTTCCCGGAGTTTCCACTCGGCTTCCGGGGTGCGTTGGGCGGGGCCTACGATGCCAATTCGAATGGCAGCGTCGCGAAACGTAATCTGTTGGATCAGGGGGTCTTCTGCAAGTGCAGGAAAACTCGGAATGCGATCCACCTCACGGTCGATTTCGGCCATGACCTTTTGGACGTCTCGTACATCGCTGCGGAGTTCAGCGAGCACAAATCCTGATCCTTCCTGCGCGATGGAAGTTACTTTCTTGATCCCGTCAATTGCGCGGATAGCCTCTTCAATTTTCTGGCAGATTGCCTCTTCGCTGTCCTGAGGAGTAGCGCCGGGATAAGGCACCGTGATCATCACAATCTCTAGCTCGAATGCCGGAAATACTTCGCGGCGCATGTTCCAAAGGGAAAAGCCACCGACCAACATCAAGCCGAGCATGATTACATTCATTCCGGGCGAATTGGTGATCGCCCATGCAACAAGACGCTTCATGATCAGTTCTCCTCGCCTGAGGCAGTTGCGTGATTGGGCTGTTCTTGATTCGCGTCTGATCGCGTAACTGGATTCACGACCTCCACACTGGCTCGCGCTGGTGATGTTGCGTCGTCGATTTCTTCGAATGGCGATACAACAACAAACGGATTTTGTTTGAGCAATTCCGCTGAACCACCAGCGATTTCGCAGACCCAAAGTCGTTGCTTGTTCTTGTTGAAAGTCCCATTCTTCCCTTTGTCAGAAAGAATACTGGCCGAACCGCTCAACGGTGCAATCGGATTGATTCCGGTTGCGAGTGTCACTTTACCCGGTACCCAGTCTTTCGCTTTGAATCCTTCTGGCTGCTCGGAGTTGGCAGGATTTGATGCAGTTGCAGTGGTTGTTTTCCCGTCATTGTCAGTTGGCTTGACTGCCAAGACGGAAGGGTCTGGGGAGAACTGAAGGATGCGATTGTCCACCTGAAGGCCTCTGGCAGGAATGACCATCCATTCGGGTCGCGGGGCAATCAAAAGTTTTACGCGTACATACATGCCGCGGACGAGGGCTGTCGCCCCGGTGACCTCGCGAGGCGTTCCCTCTGCATCAACGTGCTGGTTGGGGGCATCGACGACCACGCGGACTGGGACGGTTCGCGTAGCCGAGTTCAGGCCGATACCGTCGTAGCTCATCAGCTTGGCATTCCAGTAGTACTTAACACCTTCGCGACCTGCCAACTCGTATTCGATGATCGCTTTCGTTTCCGGCAAGCTGTACCCGCGGGAATCGGTGTCTTTGCTGATCCCGACTCTGTTCTTGAGGTTCTCTGGATTGTTGCTTAGACCTTTGTCTGGTGTCTCTGTTGCCTGATTCAAGACCCAGTACAACTGATCCATGCGGAGACTTGTTGCGACTTCAGCCTTGGAAGTGTCATCAATAGTTACCAGCGTCGTGCCGCGGGCAACGAATGAATGAAGGTCGACCTTCTCGTTCACAATCACGCCCGAAATTGGCGCACAGATTTCGGTTCGCTGGAGATCATTTTGTGCTTTTCTTAACTGGGTTTCTGCAAGCTTTTCAGACACGATGATTTTTTGCCGGCGTTCCACAAGTAAACTGAGTTGATTCTCCAGCGTCACTAATTGTTGCCGCGCAGCCAGTAACGCGCGTCTTGCCTTGTCGCGTTCTGAGGGGCTCGTGAATCCGTCACCAAGTTGGACTTGGCGATCAACTTCCTTTTGTTGAAGAGCCATGTCTTCCTTGGCGATCTCAATGGATCGTTTCGTGTTATCCCTCTCCTGATCTACCTCTTTCAGTGCCTGATATTCTTGTGCTTTGATCTGCGTAAGACGCTCCACCTCAAAATCGTAATCCGTGGTGTCGATTTTCATCAGCGGTGTCCCTACTTGAACATAAGCTCCCGCTTCACAAATCGGATACTTGGCGATGATCTCGCCCGACACCTCCGTCGATACCTGGACCTCGCGGAACGGAGCAACGCTGCCGTCGACGATCAGTTGTAACCGTTCGCCAAGAGAAGTCAGGGTGTGGAGGCGTTCCACACGAACTTCGCTTAATGCTTCGAGACGTGAGTTGTAGTCTGTACCTGTTGCCGGTTTCTTTTCAGTTTCTGCCGTGCCGAGAAGTAGCATGGCGGCCACCCCAGCAACTAGCAAACTGGCTGGAATGATGAAATCAAACAATGCCTTTTGACTGGTGTTGGCTAGTCGCGACGTTCGAGTCGGGATTTGCTGTGGACTGTCTGTTCTGGGCGGACTTTCATCCGGTTTGGGTTCGGGAGGCGAGATCAAAGTATCGACCATCTCTGTAGCTTTCGTGGAAAGACTTTCGTCCTAATGGGTGATTTTAAAATGACGTCATTCGTCATCTGGGTTCGATCTACCGCCGTGGAGTCGTGAAGTTCTCGCAGGCTGACAGCATGACTGCAGTGATGTGTTGAGCGAGGGATTCGATGTCATAATGCGCATCTCTCTGCCACTCAGGAATTAATACCTGAATCGCCTGAGCGCCCACGCGATAGTACAAGCATTGCCCAACGGTGCTGAAAGCCAAGTGCTGTACCGTATGCGTAGGCAGTTCAGACTTCACTAAAAGCTGCAGCGTTTCCGTCAGCTGATTAAAAAGCGGTCGAAAAAATTCTTCGACGATGCTCTCGAAAACAGGAGTTGGGTTTTGCATTTCACGCATCAGCAGTTCAGTTTCCCAAGCCGCCTCCTCGGTGATTAGCATGCGAGCTAAAAGTGTGTGCACTAATGCTTGCAACGTTTCCTGCGGCTTTTGCAGGTCAGTATTAGGCGTTGGAAACCGTTTTGCTCGGGCCACACGCAGGGCGTGGATTACCTCCCGATACAGCCCCAGCTTGTCACCGAAGTGGTAGCCGACCGACGCGATATTGACACCAGCGGCCGAGCAGATTTCACGTACGGTCGCTCCGGCGTAGCCTTGAGCAGCGAAAACTGGCCCAGCGGCAGCTAAAATCCGGCTTCTCGTGTCGTGGGACCGCTCGTTGGGGCGTATGTCCCCTTCGGGATTCCGCTGCGATTGGGGCGACTTGCTGGCTGAGTTTGCCAAAGCGACCTCGTTTGGGCAGGTTACTGAAATTTAAACGCTTGTTTTAAACAATCGTTTAAATTGAAGATTTGTCAACCATGCTGGTGTGAAAAACGCTCACTCGGCGGACTTCGGAGCCGTCCTTCTAATTCGGGATTGACGGTCCATGGTGGCCGCGATCATCCTTTGGCGCTCAGGGCACTCGCCGTCGGTATGCGAGGGTCCGTCAGATTCCACTTAAGTACGGTGATACGCGATGAATTCCGCTTCTGCTTCCAGCATTCAAATTCAACTTCCCGATGGAACGCTTGCGGAGCATCCGTCTGACGCCACCGCCATGGATGTAGCCAAGGGCATCAGCGAGGGACTGGCGCGCAGTGTGATTGCCGCCGAGGTTTCGGGGGCCATCGTCGATGCTGATCGTCCATTGGGCGAATTGTCTGAGGGCAGTGAGCCTCTTCCGTTGACCTTGCTGACTGGTCGGGATGAAGCTGCTTTGGGCGTCTTGAGGCATTCAGCGGCCCATGTCATGGCGCGGGCTGTCATGCGTTTGTATGACGGAGTTTCGTTGGCGTTTGGACCGACCACTGAGGGAGGTTTTTACTACGATTTTGATCTGCCCGAAAAAATCAGTGAAGACGATTTTCCGAAGATTGAAGCGGAAATGAAACGCATCATCAAGGAAAAGGAACCGTTCGAGCGTTTCGCTCTGAATCGCGAGGAGGCGAGAAAGCTGTGTGATGATCTGGATCAGGACTTGAAAGTCGAGCACATCGATACTGGTCTTTCGGATCAATCCACTGTGAGTTTTTATCGCCAAGGCGAGTTTGTTGACCTGTGTCGAGGCCCGCACATCCCCGATGCAGGCAAAATCAAGGCGATCAAATTGATGACCATTGCGGGTTCGCACTGGAAGGGGGATACATCAGGACGCCAGTTGCAGCGTTTGTACGGCACTGCGTTCTTCGACAAGAAGCAGCTCAAGGCATATCTTGAGCAAATTGAGGAAGCCAAGCGTCGTGATCATCGTGTGCTTGGCAAGCAGCATGGGCTATTTTCTATCAGCCCCGATGTTGGCCAGGGGCTTTGCCTGTGGTTGCCCAAGGGCGCCAGGGTTCGGGTCGCACTTGAGGATTTCTTGCGTGGTGAATTATTGTCGCGCGGTTATGACCCGGTTTACAGTCCGCACATTGGTCGCGTGGAAATGTACGAGACCAGTGGCCACTTTCCCTATTACCGAGATAGCCAATTCGCTCCCTTGTTTGGAAGCGAGGTGGGCGGCATGCTTGATGCATGGAGTGAGCGTCTGCAGGAGGGGACCCTTGATTCAGACGGTGAAGATAAATTGATGGCGGCCGCGGAAGTGTTCGGTGTCAAGCTTCCTGATTACCGCTCATCTGCATCGGCTGATTCGAAGCGAAAAGTGTTGCATGATTGGCAGGTGAATCATGAGCGTTATTTGCTCAAGCCGATGAACTGTCCTCATCACTGCCAGATTTTCAAGGCGCAGCCTCGATCTTACCGGCAGTTGCCGTTGCGTTTATTCGAATTTGGAACTGTTTATCGTCACGAGCAGACTGGCGAACTGAACGGTATGCTTCGGGTGCGTGGTTTGACGCAGGATGACGCACACATTTTTTGTACGGCTCAGCAGGTCGAGGAAGAATTTCGAGCTACCATCGAGTTGACTAAGTTTGTTCTGGAGTCGGTTGGTTTGGACGATTACAGCGTTCAGCTTTCCTTACGCGATCCTGACAGCGACAAGTATGTGGGCACGGAGGAAAATTGGGATCATGCAGAAGGGGCTTTACGCGGAGTTCTGCAGGGCTCAGGTTTGAGTTTCAATGAGGAGCCTGGTGAAGCCGCGTTTTATGGTCCTAAGGCTGACTTCATGGTGCGGGATTGCATTGGCAGGTCGTGGCAGCTCGGAACCGTGCAACTGGACTACAACTTGCCGGAACGTTTCAAGCTGGAGTACAACGGCAGTGATAACGCAGCTCATCGTCCTGTGATGATTCACCGCGCTCCGTTTGGGTCTCTTGAACGATTCACTGGGATGCTCATCGAGCACTTTGCAGGGGCTTTCCCACTTTGGTTGGCTCCCGAGCAGGTACGAGTTTTACCTTTGAGCGACAAGTCACTCGACTACGCGGTGCAAGTCGCCAAGGAACTCGAGGCGGCGGGGTTGAAGGTCACAGTCGACAACAGCGGGGGTAAGGTGCAGGCCAAAATCCGTAACGCCCAGCTGGAGTTGGTGAATTACATGGCGGTGGTCGGCCCGAAAGAGGCCGAAGCCGGACAGGTCGCCCTGCGTGACCGTATCGATGGTGATTTGGGGTCCATGCCGACCGCCGAGGCGATTGCCAGGCTCAAGCAGGAAATTGCGAGCAGGCAGGTGCGTCAGGTCGTCAAAGGTGACTTTTCCGCCGCCGCAGTGGATTCTGATGCGGTCGGTAACGAGTATTAACCAAGGTGGTCCGCTGTTTGTGAGCGTTTTTTGCGTTCATCATGACGCTTTTTACGGTATTTCTGGCTTTCGTTAGCGTTGCTGGTCGATTCCGTTGCAAGCGATCCGGTGTTCATCCCCATGGGTACTTATACTGTCGGGAGACGTTATCACAGTGGCACCCTTGTTACTGAGACTCGGTTTTTCTCTCTATCTGGTTTGGATGTGATGCGATCATTGATCCCACAGCTCTGCTCATTTGTCGTGTTTTTATCCGCTGCGTCGCTCTTCATAGCTCCGCAAGCGGACGCCGCCGGGCTTACGGCGGAGGAAAAGAAAACAGTTCAAAATGTGAATGCCAGCGTTTTGCGGGCTGGGAAAAGCTACGCGGCTGGGGATTTCGATGCCTCTGCCGAATACATCCGAACTGCGGTCAAGCAGGTCGAAGAGGCTGTTAAAAGCGGTTCTCCAAGGCTCTATGACGAGTTATTGCCCGCAATGCAGCGGATCCAGAAGGCTCGAACTCTGCTTGACTTTGAAGGCATCACGCTTCCTACCTTCACGCGACCTAAGCGTCCTGCGGATGCCCCCGCGAAGCCCAAGCCGGGAACAAGCCCCGCCCCGGGGAAACCCGAACCGGCGCCTAGTGACGGACTTAGTTTTACGAAAGCGGTCGCTCCGATTCTGTCGGCACGTTGTGGGCGATGTCATGCCTCGGACAGCAAAGGTGGATTCAACTTGGCGACCTACGCTGCCCTCATGAAAGGTCCTCCCGAAGGTGTTGTGATCTTCGCAGGTGATACGGTGGGAAGCCGCTTGATTGAGACCATTGAAACAGGGGACATGCCGCGAGGTGGCGGCAAAGTGACGCCCGCCGAATTGAAAATACTGAAAGATTGGATTTTGGCAGGCGCGAAGTTTGACGGCACTGATGCAGCCGCTCCGATCGCAGCGGGGGCTACCGCGGATGAGCCACCACGGCCGAGACTCAAAGCGATGCAGGCCACTGGCAAAGAAACAGTGAGTTTCGCAGCTGACGTGGCTCCCCTGTTGGTCGAAAGCTGCAAGGGTTGTCACATCAACGCCATGCGGGCCAGCGGTGGTTTGAGCATGGATACCTTCGCACAGTTGCTGCGCGGCGGTGATAGCGGTGATATCGTCATTCCCGGCAACGGGGCAGAAAGTCCACTGGTCAAGAAGTTGCGTGGAAGCATGGGGTTGAGGATGCCTGCTGGCGGGCGGCCTGCTTTCTCGGAGGATTCGATCAAGCTTATCTAAACTTGGATTGATGAAGGTGCAACGCTTGACGGTGCCTCGGATAATCAGCCACTGCAGGTTATGAGTCAGCTTGCATGGGCCGCGGCTGCGACACCTCAAGAGTTGAGTGATCGACGCGCCGAGCTCGCTGGCGAAAACATCAAACTTGTTGTTCCCACTGGGGCCGACTTGGCCATTGAAACAACAGAACACTTTTACGTCGTTGGTTCCGCAGCGCCTGCGACAATCAAGCTTGTTGCAGAGCTGGCAGAAGACCAGATGAAAGCTGTGAAATCGGTTGTTTCGGCGGAGGCCGGGCAGGAATTTTTCAAGGGAAGAGCGACCATTTTTGTCATGCCCAAGAGGTATGATTACAGCGAATTCGCAAAGATGGTTGAAGGACGCGGTATCCCGAATGGATGGAGTAGTCACTGGAAATATGATGGCATCGACGGTTATGTTTCACTCGTGGCAACCGATCGTGATGAAGAGGACGAAATTGAAGCACGGCTAACTTCACCATTGGTAAGCTTGGCAGTTGCCACGCGTGGGGGGGATGTGCCACGGTGGCTTGCAGAGGGAGCAGGCAAAGTCATTGCGAAGCGACATGGAAATACCGAAAGGGCATCGCGCGGGCGAACCCCGAAAACAATGGTCAATCGCGAGCTTATCGACGCGTTGGCGGCGATGGGTAACTCGAAACAATTTCTCGAGGGCAAGCTGACGCCAGAGCAGTCTGATCTGATTGCCACCGATTTGATGGCTGCGATGCTGGATCGTGCTCAGAAAAAGGGGTTTGATGGCCTTTTGAGAAATTTGAGCCGAGGCCTGCCCTTCGAAAAGGCATTCATCCAGTCTTTCGAGGCCACCCCACAGCAGTTCGTGGACGCGTGGAAGCGTTGGCGCACTGGTCGTTGAGCAGATCTACTGTTCTCTTCATAAATGGGGTGATTCAACCAGTGACCATGCGTTCCGAGCTGTGATAAAAAGCACAACAGGCTGGGAGCATTTCGGGGATGACTATTGCCGTGTCCGCCTTTCGTGTGACCTGTTTCGCTGTTTTGGCCTTCGACTTTTTGGCATCTTCGTAAGCCAGCTGTCGAAGTATGTAGGCGACGGTCAGCACTTTCGTTTGTTTTTCAAACCTGCGCCCTGTTCCGCGGGCAGTGCATGAGGCAATTCTGTACGGCTGAGTAAGCGAATTGAGTGTGCAGCCGAGTGACATGCTGACGATTCCTGCAACCGAATCCAATTGCCAAGTCTGTTGGTATGTTGGTATTACGTTCTGTTCGCGTCTATGCTTTAGCTTTCCCGATATCCCCGAAATACATCTAACCCAGGTGAGACAATGATTGTTGTGATGGAGCCCAGTGCGACAGATGCTGAGGTCGAGGCGACCGTTCAGCGGGTGGAAAGTATGGGGTTGAAGGCGAATGTAATCGTGGGGACAGAGCGAACCGTCGTGGCTGCCATTGGTGATAAACGCGAGCATTTCAAGGAGTCAATTGAAAGCAGTGCAGGTGTCTCCGCGGTCGTACCAATTGCCGCTCCCTACAAGATGGCGAGCCGAGAAGTTCAGCCGCATGCCAGTCAGATTCGCGTATTGGATTTTGTTGCTGGAGCTGGCGAAGTCGGGATGGTCGGGGGGCCGTGCAGTGTCGAAAATGAAGAGCAGATCCTGTCGACAGCCAGAGCGGTGAAGGCAGCAGGAGCAACCGGTTTGCGTGGTGGCGCGTTCAAACCGCGAACCAGCCCATACAGTTTTCAGGGTCTGAAAGAGGATGGTTTGAAAATGCTGGCAGCGGCCAGGGAAGAAACAAACCTCGCAATTTTTACCGAAGTGATGGGAACAGACGATGTTGAATTGGTCGCCCGTTATGCAGACGTACTGCAAGTGGGCGCTCGAAATATGCAGAATTACCGACTGCTTGAGGCGGTGGGGGCTGCCGGCAAACCAGTTCTGCTGAAACGAGGTGCATCAGCCACGATGGACGAGTTTCTGTTGGCTGCGGAATACATTCTCAATGAGGGCAATGATCAAGTCATGCTTTGCGAACGAGGGATTCGGACTTTCGAGGGGCACACCCGTTTTACACTACCACTTGCGAGCGTTTCTTATCTTCACCGAAAGACACACCTGCCTGTGATTATCGATCCCAGTCATGGGACCGGCCATGCTTACATGGTTCCAGATATGGCCGTTTCAGCCGCCGCAGCCGGCGCGGATGGATTGATCATCGAAGTTCATCCAGACCCAAGCACCGCCTTGAGTGATGGTTACCAGTCGCTGACGTTTGAAGAATTTGAGAAGACCATGAAGCGGTGCAATGCCGTGGTGGATGCTTTGCGTGCCGTGGACGCCTGAGACCGAAGGAAGTCAATATCATGAATGCACAAGATAAAACTCTGGATCAATACCAGCAGTTTATGAAGATAAACGCGGCTGCCCATCTTTTTCGTAGCGCCCGTGAATTAGGGGTTTTAACGGAGCTGCGTGAGGGACAGCGAACGCTAACGCAGTTATGCGAAAAGCTATCCCTCAAGCGAGGTGCCACCAAATTGGTGCTCGATGCATTGGTGGCTAGCAGTATCATTGAAAAATACGAAGAAGATTATGCTTTATCGCGAGTGGCCCACCTGTTGTGTCAGTATGACGAAGACTTGGGAGATGCGACTTGGAATCGTCTCGTAGGCCATTTGCAGGAGGCAGGTAAGCCCGATGTTGATGAGCCCGATGTTGATGAGCTGGCTTATCTGAATTCCCTGGCGGCCACTCAGTGGGTGCATACGCCGGCAGCAATGCAGGCAGCCGAAATGCTCGATCTGGGCGGTGAGGACGGGAGCCAAGGCTTGAAGATCTTGGATCTCGGTTGTGGTTCGGCGGTCTGGAGTGCTGCGATGGCACACCGCGACCCCGAATCCACGGTAACGGCGGTGGATCAGCCGGCGGCACTCAAAGCCGCTCAAAGCACTGCTGATTCGATTGGTTTGGGAGATCGCTTTCAAGCAGTTGAGGCTGATCCAGTCGAGGCTGAGCTAGGTGACGCAGAGTTCGATCTTGTTTTGATTGCTCAGCGAATAGGGTGCCTGGGGCCAAGTGAGGGTCAGAAATTGCTTTCCAAAGCCATAGGGGCACTCAAATTCGGAGGTAAATTGGTTGTCATTGACTTGTTTCGCGGGCCCAATAAGCCCGATATGAGTGAATGCGTCGAGGCTTTGAAGCTGGAATTGGGAACCCAACACGGCAGTATGCGGACTTTGGAGACGATCCAGGCTGAGCTTGCCGAGCTTGGGCTGGAGAATGTTCAGGTCACTTTCATGCCGGATAGTCGTGTGAATATGGGAATGGCGGTGGCAAATCGACCCTCAGAGCAGGCCTGACCGTTGCCGATTCAAGTTTTCCCAGGAGAATTTGCCCGGTTTCGAAAAAACCACGTCCGAACGCGTTGACGGAATCGGTCTGCGGAACCTACCATACGCGGCTCGAAATCAACCTTTTGGAACTAGACCGGAAGAAAACAGCGATGGCTGTCCCTAAACGAAAACACTCTAACAGCCGAACTGGTAAACGACGCTCTCACGATCGTGTGAAAAAGCGTCAGATCAGCTACTGCCCTCAGTGCAGCACCGCGGTACCGACCCATACGATCTGCCCCAAGTGCGGATACTACATGGGACGTACTGTCGTCGAGCACGAAGACAGCTAATCGGCGTCGTTCAGCGATGAAATCTGTCGGCATCCTCTTCCCCGGACAAGGAGCGCAGGCGATCGGCATGGGCCGATGGCTTTGCGAGACCCATCCGGTAGCAAACAACTTATTTGATCAAGCCTCAGAGATTTTAGGCTACGATCTCAGAAAGTTATGCGCAGAGGGGCCGGACGCTCAGCTCAATGAGACGGTTTATAGTCAGCCAGCCTTGTTCGTCGTGGGAATGGCGGCGGCGACGGTGATGCGCGAGCAGGACCCTGACAGAATCGCAGCTGTGAAGGCGGCTGCAGGATTGAGTCTGGGGGAGTACACGGCGGTTTGCTTCGCTGGTGGGTTGGACTTTGCCGACGGCGTCAGGCTTGTTCAGCGACGCGGTCAGGCAATGCAGGCCGCTGCTGACGCAGTTCAGAGCGGCATGGCAAGTGTCCTCGGGTTGGATCTCAACGCACTGGAGCAGGTTTGCGACGCCTGTCGGCATGATGGCGAGGTATTGCAACCTGCCAACTTGCTCTGTCCTGGTAACATCGCGGTTTCCGGGCACTTGGCTGCTATTGATCGTCTTGTGCCTGCCGCAGAAGCTGCGGGGGCCATGAAAGTGATTCCTCTCAGTGTCGCCGGTGCCTTCCACACCTCGTTGATGCAGCCGGCGGTGGATGCCCTGCGAGTGGCCTTGGAAGAAATTCCGATTCAAAATACTCAAATTCCCGTGTATAGCAACGTGGACGCTAGGCCTCACCGATCTGCCAGCGAAATTCGTGATCTGCTCAGCCGCCAGGTCGTTGGGTCTGTGCGTTGGGAAGACTCGGTGCGACAAATGCTTGACGATGGGATCGACGGTTTCGAGGAGGTTGGTACCGGTCGCGTCCTGCGTGGGACTCTCAAACGCATCAACCGAAAGCTGCCAACGGGTGGTTTCGGGGATGGTTGACCCCGGCTGATTCCGAACTGCCCCATTTCAATACTTTCTTTTTTTCGCCTGACGCAGCAACGGTTTGCGTCAATGCGAGCCATCGTATTCCCTCTATATCGCGGAACAAGTCATGGAACTTTCTCTCACTACGGACCTGAAAGATCAGGTTGCAGTCGTCACAGGAGCCTCCCAGGGGCTCGGAAAAGCGGTCGCGATCGCTTTAGGTATCAACGGGGCTACAGTCGTTTGCTTGGCCAGAAATGCCGAGAAGCTTGCTGCTACCGTGTCTGAGATTGAATCGGCCGGAGGAGTTGCTGAGGCCGTTGCCTGCGATGTCACGGACAGGGCTGCTGCCAAAGCCGCCATTGAAGGTGCCAAAGAAAAGCACGGTCGCCTCGACATCCTCGTTAATAATGCTGGGATTACTCGTGACAAATTAATGCGGGGAATGTCTGACGAGGAGTGGGACGATGTCATTGCCACAAATTTGACAAGTTGCTTTGTCTGCTGCCGAGCCGCCGCGGGAATCATGCGGCGGAGCAAATACGGCCGAATTATCAACATGGCTAGTATTTCAGGACTGATTGGTAACCCGGGCCAAGCCAATTATTCTGCTAGCAAAGCGGGGATGATCGGGTTGACCCGAACGCTCAGTAAAGAGTTGATCAGCCGCGGAGTGACTGTAAATGCAGTCGCACCTGGCTTCATTGCTAGCGAAATGACCGCAGAATTGGGCGATGTGGTGCTTGAAGAGGTCAAAAAGCGGATTCCCGCCAAGCGTGTGGGAGTGCCCGAAGATGTGGCTGCTGCGGTTCTGTTTCTTGCATCTAAGAATGCTGGTTATGTCTCTGGGCAGACGCTGGTCGTCGATGGAGGCATGATCGGGTAGAATCTTGGCAGGAATTGTCAAAACGGATGGAGTATCTTGCCGTCTGTGTATTGACGCCTTTTGCTTGTTTCACCTATCCTTTTCCGCGAATGCGATTGAGTGCAACCGGCTCTTTGCCTCACGACTGAGGTGCGGAGTTACTTGCATCGCTTGCTCAGATTTCTAAAAAACAACATTTTCAGCTTGCTGACATCCCCTAGAGACTGCTCATGGCTACCGTTGAAGAACGCGTGATCGATATCGTGTCCGAACAACTCGGAGTGGATAAAGAAAAGATCACCCGCGAGACATCCTTTGTTACCGACTTGGGTGCGGATTCGCTCGATACCGTCGAATTGGTAATGGAACTCGAAGAAGAGTTCGATATCAACATTCCCGATGACGAGGCCGAGAATATCCAAAAAGTAGGCCAAGCGATTGATTTCATCGAGAAGGCCAAAGGCGATGAAGACGCCTGATTGTGTTTGCCGCACGGTAAATCACAGCTGGTCGAATCGAATCTGCCGCCTCTAAATCCGAGTGCCCCCCGCGGCTTTGTGTTTCGCGGGCGGCATTTGTTTTATTTGCTGCCCGGTGCAACTTTGGGCAGGTCCCCTCATTTCTAGCAGCGAACATTCGTCCAAGGCATCCGAATGCAACAAGAATCGCAGCGACGCATTGTGGTCACAGGCGTAGGCGTCGTCTCTCCGTTGGCAGTCGACGTCGACACGTTTTGGAGTCGTCTGACGGCGGGCGAGAGTGGCGTTCATCAGCTCAAAACAATCGATACCAGCAACTACAAAGTCCATTTTGGTGGCGATATACCGGACTTTGATCCCACTCAGTGGATCGAGCGACGTGAGGTTAAGCGGCTTGATCGTTTCACGCAGTTCGCAGTGCATGCGGGTGGACAGGCAATTCAAGACTCCGGGCTGGAATTCGACCAAGTTGATCGTTCCAAATGTGGAGTGATTCTTGGGTCAGGCATCGGGGGGTTGGGCGAGATTGAAGTTCAGATCCAAAAAATGCTGAGTAAGGGCCCGGACCGCGTCAGCCCATTCACCGTACCGAAAATGATGCTCAACGCTGCGGGAGGCAACCTTTCGATCACGTATGGTTTGCAAGGTCCTAACTACGCCGTGGCGACGGCGTGCGCAAGTGCAACCAATGCGATGGGTGATGCATTGCGCAGCGTTCGGCTAGGTGAAACCGACGTCGTCATCACCGGCGGTACCGAAGCTGCTATTACCCGCATGGGACTGGCTGCATTTCAAAACATGAAGGCTTTGTCGACACGTAATGACGACCCGGCCGCTGCGAGTCGACCGTTTGATGCTGATCGAGATGGATTCGTGCTCGGTGAAGGTGCCGGTTTGTTGGTGTTTGAAGAGTTGGAGCATGCCAAGGCCCGCGGTGCACGCATTTATGCCGAAGTGCTTGGTTATGGAACGACAAGCGATGCTGGGCATATCACCGCTCCCGACCCAGAGGGCAAAGGTGCTGCTGCGGCGATGAGGGCGGCGATCTCAGACGCCGGCGTGGAGCCCGAGAATGTCGACTACATTAACGCCCATGGCACAAGCACTCCCTTGGGTGATAAGGCTGAGACACAGGCGATCAAGGCAGTGTTTGGAGATCATGCCCACAAAATGAAGCTCAGCAGTACCAAGGGCGCTCTCGGACATTCCTTGGGAGCAAGTGGTGGGATTGAAGCGGTGATTTCTTGCAAGACGATTCAGGAATCCCTGATCGCACCTACGATCAATTACACTACCCCCGATCCAGAGTGTGATCTTGATTACACGCCAAATCAGGCTGCCAAGTGTGAAGTGAACATTGCGATGAGTAACAGTTTTGGCTTTGGTGGGCACAACGCCTGCATCCTGTTTCGTAAATATTCCTGATCGGTCCTGTGCTGGTCGCCGGGTTGGCTGATTCATAATATTTCGCACAACTGCACGCAATGGTTGTGGGTCAATCGCCCGAGGTTCTGCTTCGGTTCTTTGGCTTGGCGATCCAGCACCTGAACTGGTTCAGGTCCTCATTCAACTCTCGGCGTATAAGCATGGCTCAGCCACTTCTCGATCGGCCCGAGTACATTGAACAGACCTATCTCTATCAGGTTTTGCGCGAGCGTGCCGACATTGAGATGCCGATGCAGGAATTGTTGGAGCAGATTCGCTATGAGTTGCTGACAACAACCAAGCTTCCCTTGGCAATCGATTATCTGCTTACGGAACTCAAGCATTCTGGACAGATGGCGCCTGCCATGAAGAAGTTGTCGCATTACTTCACTCCGTTTCAGGCTTATCTGGTCGAGGAGGCGGAAAAGGAGTCGGGGCGGTTCACGATGGGGACTGCTCTCGAGGTGCTCGGTGGCGAAGCCAAGTACCGCACTGAAAACCACAATGAAGCAGGGTTATTCTTTTATCACTTTGAAGTCTTGTGTCGTAATCGGCTCAATTACGACCGAGGGCTGACTGCAATCAGTAACGATCCTACGTTCGACAGAAAGTGGGCTAAGTGGATTCTCATGCTGAGGGCCCAAGTTGGTTTGGTTGATATCGCTGATCTGCTGTTCTTGGCCAGTGATGAGTATCGCGTGAGAATGGAGGAAGCTGGGCAATCGATCGAAGGTAAAGGGCCCTTTCTTTTTGGGCGAAAAGAAGGACGTATTGCTCTGGGAAATCGCAGAAGAGAGCCGATTTTTCTTTTTGCAGCGATGCAAAGGCACTTGGATTACCCCACGGTACCGCGCCCCAAGCCTGTCGATGAAAACAAGGATGCCATTCCCCAATTGATGCGGAGAATGGAGCGACTGGAGTCACGCATCAAATTGATGGAAGAGGAGCGTCGAGCAGGGATCGATATCACCAAGTTCTATGTCGATCGGGATGGAAGTGGCTCTTCGGATTCGGATCGACGGTAACTGCGCGAGCATGTTTTCGCGTTACGTGCCTTGATGTTGGCAAGTGTCGTGGTGGATGGGTGTGTTACCGTATCGAAACAAAAAATGCCACCAGGGCTATTACCCCGGTGGCATTGGCAGATTAGTAGCGTCGTTCGTGTTTTAGGCACTCTTGGTGGTTGGCATTTTGAACAGATCGCTCGAGCCCGCGACAACATCCTCATCGATCGTAAAGACTGTCCCGTCCTCCTGCTCAGGTAGGTCGTACATGATGTCCAGCATCACGTCTTCCAAGATTCCCCGTAGTCCGCGAGCACCAACACCCTTGGCAAGTGCTTGTTGAGCCACATAGTGCAGGGCACCATCAGTGAATTCAACATCGCAGTTCTCCATTTTGAAGAGAGCTTGGTATTGGCGAGTCAGAGCGTTCTTGGGCTCTTTCATGACTCTGACCAAACCTTCTTCGTTTAGAGGTTGAAGGTAGCTGACGACTGGAAGTCTACCGACAAGCTCCGGGATCAATCCGAATTGCAGAATGTCCTCGGTTTGAACCTGTGTTAGCAATTCGGCTTCTGACTGCTCATTGCGAACACTCTCACCCGCAAAACCGAGTGTCTTGTGACCGAGGCGTTTGCGGATGATATCGTCGATTCCGACGAACGTTCCGCCAACGATGAACAGAATGTTACTTGTGTCAAGTTGGATGTACTGCTGCTCTGGGTGTTTACGTCCGCCTTGGGGGGGAACGTTCGCCACAGTGCCTTCAAGCATCTTGAGCAGGCTCTGTTGAACACCCTCGCCTGACACGTCACGGGTAATGGAAACATTGGCACTTGTCTTGCCAATCTTGTCCACTTCGTCGATATAGAGAATTCCTCGCTGGGCCGCATCAACATCGAAGTCTGCAGCGTGAAGTAATTTCAAGAGAAGATTTTCAACGTCTTCACCGACATACCCTGCTTCGGTCAGCGTGGTCGCATCACCAATCGCGAACGGCACATTGAGCATTCGAGCAAGAGATCTGGCAAGAAGTGTTTTCCCGCTTCCTGTAGGTCCGGCAAGCAGGATGTTACTTTTCTCAATCTCGACTTCTGAATCGCCTTCCCATTCGCTGGTCAGACGCTTGTAGTGGTTGTGGACAGATACCGCCAGGACGCGTTTCGCCGCAGTTTGTCCGATCACGTATTCGTCCAGATGCTCAACGATTGACCTTGGGGAAGGTATTTCGTTGAACAATGACTTTGACGGCCCACGCCGACGCTCTTCCTGGTCGAGGATCGATTGGCAGAGTTCGATACACTCACTGCAAATGTAAACATCGCCGGGACCTTCGACGAGTGGTCCTACGTCACGATAACTCTTTCGGCAAAAAGAACAGAAAGCATTCTTCTTGCTTGAGGAAGTTCCGGGGCGAGAGGTTGGGTTATCTTTAGAGGGCATACACGACTCCTAATTTGCGACCGGTTCCAGTGCGAAGCAATCCAGTCGAGTACCTTTTTCCTGAGCTCTCGCTCGGTACTCATGCTGTAACGCAATCACAATGTCCGCTTCAACGGTTTCGGGCCACAGCTCGAATGCTTTCCCGGTCAGCTGCCAATGATAGCAGCTAGCTGAGATGGGTCATCCGTATCCTCGAAAGCTCGAGCTTAGTGTGGTTTGGGTTCAAAAACGATTTATAGTTTCCGAATGCATGCCCAGCATGGAATTGGGAGGGCAGACAGGCGGAGGGTTGTCCTTCTAACGTTCAACTTGAAAACGAGTCACAGCAATCAATCTACCAAATGGCTTAAACGCGATCGGTGACGACGCATACGGTTACGACAGGTCGTAACAATGATTCGTCGGGAAGGGATTGCGGAAAATTATTCGGTAAGAGCTAACTACTGGTTGAGCGATTCCCTGTCGGAAATCCCTTGGTTGAGCTCGTCTCAGCGGAAAGCTGATGGCTTCTCGATTGTATTGTTCGGAATTCCTCGTCGCTGATGTCACCTTTGGCATGCATTTCTTCCAAGTTTGCGATGCCCTTGGGAGGGTCTTCCCGGTCTTCAGCCGCGTAGTCGCGAAAGATTGACACGAGGTAAAAACCAATCACAAGCAGGACGCATAAGATCAGCAGGGCGAGCCTAGCCTGATAAACACTTGTCGTCAAAAAATCTGTTACGACCGTCACTCGAATACCTCATTTTTGCGACCCACATAGTCCGCATTGTCGTTGTTGTGGGGCACATTTCACGCACCCAACTCAATCGGGCTAACCAGCAGGTTTCATGGTCTTTTCTAGGTTGTTGCTACAGTACTGCAATCCTGCTGACAGTTGCGTGTCATGATATCGCCGTCCGTTGGTTGCTATGGGATGCGGACTGTTTGCCTTGTTAGTCTCGGGGGTGGGAGATTCAGGACTCTGGCTCCTTAACTCCCAATTCTCGTGTTTCATCTCATTTTCGTTTGCCCATTGCGTTGTCCGATTGCGTTGTCCGAACACAGCATGATGCGAAACGAGGCCTGCTGGAGCATTAGCCTTCATCCGTTACTCATCACGCATCCGATAGGTGTGGCTCCACTTCACCCGAATGATAGGAGTGTCCAGTGGGTCTGGTCCAGCATTTTTACCCGTTCTGAGCTGGTTTTTTCTGTTTCATGCATAAATAGCATGTTTCACGCCGTGGACTTTACCATGGCTTCGTGAAGGTTAGTTGCTAGGAGCACTGCTTGCCGTATTGAGACCGCCTTTGGGTATCGACACTAGCTCGAGTCAGATAGCCCTGATCGAACGGTAATGGAAGGCTAGTAAAACAGTTGTATCCCCTGCTCCGCCAGCCGTAACCCGTTGTGGCTGTGGCCTTCGACTCGAACGATAGCAGGACCAGTGAAATTGATACCTGCAAGTGCCGCGATCAGACGCTCGTGCGCGACATCCCCTGTTCCAATGGGCAAATCTTCTTGTTGTCCTGCTCTACGATCACAGAGATAGATACATGACAGGTCATCCCGATGACGTTCAAGACGAGCTGCGAGAGGAATTTCATGACCCTGCAACATCTCACCGATGTCGGCAGCCAGACCCAACTCGTCAGTTTTTAGCCAATGTTGAAGTCGTTCCCATTGGGCAATGGTAGAAACCAGATCACCGAATCGAGGCCGCAGGGCAACGTGAACCCCGAGGTCCACGGCCACGTTGACCAAGTAGTCCAGTGCGACTGCCAATTGCGTCAGAGTGGATTCTGTATCCGCAACCCTGTATTGACTGATCTCACCACTTGCAAATGTCACGATTCCCGCTTTGGACTCAGCCGCGAGTTCCAGCCAATTTTCTATCCAGTTTCGTGCAGCTCGAGCTTCATTCGTTTCGACGGACGAAAGTGCTGGGCCGCGACTTTTCCAAGCTGTCTGCAGGAATTGAGTGTCGAGATCAAATATCAACTGCAAATCATGACGTGATGTGACATCTGCAAGCCGAAGCAGTTGTTGGCCAAACCAAGGATCTGCTTGCGATAGCCGGCCATGTTGTGGTCGCACCGCAACGGATCGGTATCCAAGTACGGCAAGTTCTTCGATTGCACCGATAAGGTCGTGTTGGAGTAGACCGGCGGTATGGAAGCCCGGAAGCATTTTTCGAATCTTAGACTCAAATGAAGGACGATCAAGTCACGCGAAATCTTAATGATAAATACAGCGATGGAATTGTGAGGCTAAACAGGCCCAGACCCCACCATGGGCCAGCTCCTAAGAATGCGTACGAGGCTGCCAAAGGAATGATCGTGAAAATACCAATGCGAATGGTCGTCTGGATTTTCACTGGTGTTGGTTCACGAACGGCTCGAAACCCCCTCAGTACAACTGGAAAGGAAATCGCTGCGATCATCATTGGAAACACTGTCTTGACGGGAAGTGCCCAATCTGCCCGATTAGCGTCGAGTTGGGGAGCGAATGCCAGCATCAAAGCCCCCAAGGTGGTCACAACCAGGCCGATCTGTAGGTTCGAGGAAGGGCCACCCTCTGCTTCACGTCGTGCCATGGTGGTGATACCCATGATGTAGACACCAAAACCAACAGCGATCCCAAGTAGGTATTTCTCGAACAGTGGAGTGCCCATCGCGATCGCGAAACAGGGGGATGCACCCAAGAGAAAACTGAGAACTCGGCAGCTTCCCATCGCAACCGGCGCGAGTGGCGTTTTTTTGAGCGGTCCATCGTAGGCAATGATCATGATTGCCAAAGCGATCGCGACCAATGCAGGCAGCCAAGTGATTGGTGCATCACCAGCTGGGGTCTGTCCTGAAAACGCCGCAATCCCGATGCCTACCAACAGTAGTATCCAACCTGCCGCCGTCGCTTGACCTTGTGAAATTAAACCAGAGGGAATTGGTCGCTGAGGACGCTGGACACGATCCTGATCAACATCGAACACGTCATTGAGGATCATCCCCCCCCAGTACAACGCTACGCCAGCAAGCACAATCATTATGAATCGAATCGCGGGCGATGGACCCTGGTGAACCAGTAGAAAGGCTGCACTCACGTCTGCCAGCACAGTGAATACGTTAGGTAGACGGACCAATTGTGCCCATGCCCAAAGCCCGGAGCGTTGGGGGCGGGGGTGATCCGCGGGCATGGGATCTGATGTAGTTTGCTTGGTTGTCAAAGTGTTACTTTCGACCATGAAGTCACGAGGGAAAATCATTGCGTTGTTCGAAGGGAATTGCGTCGTTCGAACCAACTCGTGACGTATTCTAAACGCATTGCCAGAGATTTGCAGGATGACGTGCCGGAGTTCACTGGCTGAAAATCTGTCGCACTCGGGGGATGGATGACCGTGTTAGGTTGATCGCCTAACTGCAACTCACAAGATCGTAAAAATTTGTGGGCCGTATAAGCGTGATGCTGCAACTTCAGGTGATGGATACAGGGTGATGGAGTAGGCCAGCGGTGCGGTGCAATATCTACCGACGAGAGGTGGTCGGGCGCTGCGTCAACTGTGCGTCATGAAGCTGGATATAGCGCTCTGTCTCGTTGGTGAAATCTACATTGACGTTGTCAAAACGGAACCTCTCTGGCGAGGGCGTGGTGATCGGACGAATCGAATATAGCTCGACAAGCGTGATCAGACGCCGCTTACTCTCCTGAACACCAGTGGCTTGGTCACCGCTGTTAGTGATCGGGTCACTCCAGAATTCGATTCGGACGGGGAGGTAGATTCCGAAATTGGTGTCCTTGTTGGGCTCTGCATTGACAGCGACCCGCACCTGACTGGGGTACAGCATGGGCCAGTCGGATCGTTTGGCTTGCGAGAGAACGGCTGTTCGTTTTTCTTCAGGCAATTGCCCAGTGATCACAAAAACAGGTTTTTCCTTGAGTTTGGCCGTCGTGACGCTGAGATCATAATCTCGCTGCAGGGTGCTCAGCATTTCTGCCCAGGCACCCACCTGGAGACGGGGGGGAATGGGTTGCTCGCTGATTGAACCCGGGGCCCACCCGGGTAACTTGCCAACTTCGACACGGGTCAGTTTGACTGCTTCTGAGATCTCACTTCGGGTCCATACCAGCCGTCCATCACTGATTTGCTGTAGTCGGTGCTTGCCCTTTCCGTCATGCATCGTCAGCTGCAAATTGAATCGGCCGGTATTCTCACCTGATTGTTCGTAGGTGCCTACACCAATCACTTCTCGCCCCGTGGTCCAGACGATTTCACGAACTTTGGCGTCAAACGCTGCTCCGGATACCAGTTGGCGAAGTACCAATTTCAGGAGGTTGTCGGCATCTATTTGAGACTTCGCGATTCGATTTGCTGCTGAATCGCTGTCCACCGATCGACTTTCAAAAGTTTCTTTTTGATCACCCGCTCGTGAAACCGACGGATCTGTGGGTAGCTGCTGAGCGTTAAGACGGTCAGCGAAACGAAGGTAGACCAGGACGCTGATGACGGCCGTGACTAGGAGAAAAATTCGTGCAGAGTATCGCTGAGTCGCCTTCATCTGTTTCCCCACAGGATTTTTGATCGCCGATTTTTTGCTGTGGTTGACCACTGCAAGAGTCGGGTTTCACGCTCAGAAACCCCATTTGCATGATCTGACGATCGATCTTCATGAACCGGTTGTGCTGATTTTCTCAAAGATACCGCGTGTAACGTGCCGATGATCCACACAGAAGCCGGTTCGCCCGGACTTCACGGATAACTGCCATGCAGCTTCGCTGATCCTAGATGAGGCCTGCTGGCAAAGTCCACCCAGATCGAATTTTAAGACTGATTTTACACTTCTCAGCTGAGCAGAAGCCCAAGGAACGGGGGATACGATGAAACGAATCGTCACTCATATGTCGCTGTTGGCGGCCACGGCGATACTCGCCACCGGGTGTGTGCCGGTTCGCCACAACCTGCCATCCGAACAACAGATTATGGAACCAGGGCCCGGTGTTGGTGGCCCTGGACCCGGTGTGCTCGGTGCACCGTCGGTTGCCCCAGGAATGATGGGAGGCCCGATGATGGGAGGCCCGATGATGGGAGGCCAGATGATGGGTAACCCAATGATGGCCCCACCGATGATGCCTGCACCAAGCCCTGCGGCGCCTACACCGGACACCTCAGCGGCGTCTGCTGTTGGCGATATTGACCTCGTCAACTATGCAGTTCCCGGAGGCGGTGTTTTACCCCCTGCGGGAATGTTGCCCGCCGTCCCACCTACCTTGCAAGTAACGTTGGCTCAGCCCGAAGGAATGCAAGTTCGGTATGACGCCACCGGTGGCGGGGGCTTCGATAGCGAACCACTCGTAGTACCAGCGCGGCAGAACTTCCCACAAGGTGGTCTGTACCGCCTGAAGCTCACTAATATTCCAGCTCGTGAAGGTGTTGAGTTGTACCCAACTGTGGAGCTAGCTTACGCTAACCCTCGCACAGGTGCTTACCTTGCTCACAACTCAGTTCCTCTTCAGTTCACTGAGGAAGATTTCGATCAGGTGCTGACGGGTAACTTTGTCACCAAAGTGATTTATCTTCCAGATCCTGATTTCCAGGGTCCTGCTTTGGCCGGCATTGATACGCTGGTAAGCACTCGGCTCGATCCAGGCATTGACCCAATCGTCGAAGCTGACCGCCGCGGTTCGATCCTTGCGATCATCCGTCTTGGCGACAAAGACATCGAGATGAGTGGATCAAACGAGATGACGTCGAGTGGGGGAGCGATGCGAGCACCGATTGCCGGACTGCCTGCAGCTTTCGCACCCGCGATGACAGAAGGCTGCGGCAACTGCCCCGGGAACGGAGCTGCCATGCCACCTGCATTGCCCGGAATGATCTCTGGGGTGACGACACCTCAGTACGGAATGCCAATGTCCGGCACGCCGATCGGGTTGCCAGGTCCACCACACCTGCCCCTCGGACAGCCAGCGGGCTTGAAGAAACACGTCATGCGTAACCACACTTCCATCAACATCCCAAGACCTGTTGATGAAGTGAAAATGAATGTACGCATGCAACCCGGTATGAGCTATCCGAATCCTGTCAGCCGAGTTCGGATCACCGAACAGAATATCCATTCGGGTGTTCCTGCTGGACGCGGTATGTATCAGCAGGGTAGTCAGCGAGTTAATCCAAACTACCCTCCCCAGTAATTGCGGGGTGAGTTGAGACGAATGCGAAACGCGGTGCGGATTGATCCAGTCTCACCGCGTTTCTTTTGGTTCCGTTGTTTGTATTGGTTGTATCTTTATCAGCCAGTTGACCTCCCCTGGGTTTAACAGTGATGGCTTACGGAAACGCCCGGTCGCTGGGATTTGCTTGCTGTATCACCGCAATGTTGGTGATGCTTCATGATGCCAATGCCGCCGACCCATCAGATTATCTCGGTAAGACAGGACGGCATCGTCTCCTGAACGGTGACATGCCTCCCGGTTACTTGGGGCAGGCTCGGCTCGCCGGACGGGGATTCGTTAATGGTTACTTTCAACCGATTGCACTGACAGGGCCTCAGGGAACGCATTTTTCCCTGACCCGAGATGGTGGTTACTCCGTAGGCTCTGAACGTTTGCAAGCAGGACTGCTGGTTGGAAGCGTCTATCGCTTTCAGGTCACGCGCATCCCGATGATGGAAGGTGCGGAGCTTTACCCCACGCTTGAGGTGATCGACAGGACCTACCCACCTTCGGGGCTCGCTACGCGATACCCCATCGTGATCCAACTCGATCAGGAAGATCTTGAGTCCGCTCTTGCAGGCAAAATGGTGACAAGAGTCATTTATCTTGAGGATCCTGAGACGGCTGTGCCCATGCAGCAGACTCCGGTGACAAATCGTCCAGTCGACGTTGCCGAATATCAAGATGCCTTGGAGGTCGCAGATCGTCTGGGAAGACCTGTGGCGATCGTACGTATCGGCTCGCTCGCGCCACCTCGAACACCAGCACTTATGCCCGGTTTTTTCTTTGGATTCCCACCATGGGCTCCCATTGAATCTGCGGGCCAAAATGCTGGCCAGATTCGCCGGCCAGACGCTGAATCTGCCTCGATCATGGCTCAACAGCAGCAGTTGGAAGCTCCGGCTCAGGACGTTGTTCCGGCAGTGACCGTCACGGATCAGCCCCTTTTTAAATAATCCACCGCTCGCACTTTACGAGATGACGATGCAATCTTTTCAAAATCTGATGCTTGGTGGCATGATTGCGATCTTAAGCACAGGTTGCGCGTTTTCCCCGCCCAGATCTGAGCCACCGCCGGGTGCGATCGGACGCGCGAACCCCATGTCGCAGCCAACAGGTCAAATCCCTCAATGGGGTGGGCAAATGATGGGCAGACCAGGGTATGCAGCTTATCGCCCGCAACAAGGCTATCCATCGCAAGCAGGTTTTCGTCCTGGTGGCGCGTATCCCTCAACGCAGCCAATGCCAGCTCGGCTGGCGTTTGCACACACTGTTGAACAAGCAAGTTTCTCCTTGCCCGAAGCTAATCAGTTGGCCGGTGGTAATGGTGCTAGCGGGACGCTACGCGGAGCAGCACCGGCTGTCCCTCAGGTTCAGGCGTGCAGTTGCAATGGGTTTGGTCGCTGCCAACGTTGCAATCTATCTCCATATGGATACATGATGCCCCCACCGGGACCGGTCAATGCTTATGGGATCGATCCTCAAGAGTTCATTTGTGACGGCGGCGATAATCCACCCAACGTCTCGGTACGCCGCGATGATTCGCTGACGGGGCTGCAGCCTGAAGATACCGTTGTCCATTACACGACCGCTGCTGGCGATCTTGAGATCGCAGCCAGTAACAAGGTTTGTTTGTATGCACCGCGTTTTTTGTCCGTGCGAAAAATTACCGGGGCGCTGGCTGGAGGGCGGGCGATTGGCGCAGCTCAATTCGATAAACCTCTGGGTACCAGTCGGCTGGACCAGCCACTGCCTCGCCTGACGATGACTGACAGTGTTGAGCTGGCTCATGCTGATGTCGCGAGAAAGATCGATGCCATGCGAGAACGAGTCCGAGGTGTTCCCGTTGATTCGGTACTGCAGTTGGAGCAAACCAGTGATGTGATGGCCGCCCTCGTGGGTCTGACGATAGACCAGCTCAATCAGTTACAGGATGATGAAAAGGCGGTGCTCGAACAGTTCTCGTTGGCAGCTATCTCTTGGGCGTTGGACGAATGCGTTGAGGCCATGATCGAAGACTTGAAGGCACCTTCCCTGGTGCGAGACGAGTCCCTGCAAGGCTTGACAATCTACGAGTTCCCAGAGGCAGGCAGACTGCGAATCCACAAAATGGCTGATCGCACCGATGCGAAGCCGGGTGAAATCGTGAACTTCGTGATTCGTGTCGAAAATGTCGGTGATGCGTCTGTTGATCGAGTCGTGCTCACTGACAACCTCATCACGCGTCTGGAGTATGTGGAAGGCAGCGAGACATGCAGTGCTGGTGCAGAGTTTCTGCCCGTCAAGAATGATGGTCAGTCACTTCGCTTGCAGTGGAAGTTGACTGATGCTCTTCGGGTTGGAGAGAGTGCCACCATCCGCTTCAAGTGCAAGGTTCGCTAGGTTGGCGGTTGTCAACGTCAACCGGTGTTCTTTCAACAGTATGCTGCGGATCAATCGTTGGTAGAATTGAGAACAGCTTCGAAAGTTTGGGCTGATCAGTCTGCAACTTGCGACCGCCACGTGCACGATTAGACGGATGTCATCGCTCCCGGAGTGGCACGGGCGTGCCGTCGACCATGCGGGCTTTCTTCGGAAAACCTTCCGTGCGGAGCGTGTTTTGTATCTGCCTATCAAACTGATCCGTTGCGTGTTGTCGGTCGCTTTATACTAGCGGTAAACCATCAAGCGTCAGTAGTGAATCCAGTCGGAAAGGGCCATGCTTGTCCCCTTCCCCGCTCTTAAACCACAGTCGGCACCCCCAACAGTTCCTTGTCTGTCTCCCCAAAAACATCGAGTACTGACGATGTGAAGTCTAAGGGGAAACGTTCACCCACGTCTTCCAGAATGAAATCTGGAGCGTTGAATCATTTGGATGATGGGCGGATCAATATTGAGCGTCATGGTCAGCCTCGAAAATGGGTGGTGGTTTTGGTTGTCTCGTTTGCAGTGTTGTTGTTGATCGGGGCTTGTAGTGTGATTGGTGGCGTGCTGCTGATGCCTGTGTTCTTCGATGTGTCCCATGTAAATCGAAAGCAACAGGTGATTCGCCAAATGGAGAAGATTGGTGATGCATTGAGTGCTTATCATGCGGCTCATGGCTGCTATCCCGCATCCTACACGAAGGTTGGGGATGACCAATCTGGCTGCAGTTGGCGGGTGGCCATTGCTTCGCATTTGCCAGGGGTAGATTCGTCAAGTCTTCCTAAATTATCTCAAAATTGGGATTCGCCTGATAACTTGAAATTGGGGCTTGTGGTTCCAAGCGTGTTCGTTTCGCCTCTGGTCGTGGCCCCGCCTACAAGAACAGAAACGCATGTTTTTGCATTCATGCACTCGCAAAGTCCAATCTCTCAACCCGGCTTCGAGAATGAATTTGCACTAAGTGGTGACGTTTCTTTCCGTCACACGCACAGGGAAATACTTGCTGTCTATTTACCCAATCACACCGCTCACTGGGCTGCACCCGTAGACATGACGCTAAAACGACTGCAAGATGAGGTTGCGAATGTAACACCTGAGAGCCCCGTTGTTTTTCTTTTTACCGATGGCAGCGTCGTTGCGCTTGATAAACCTCGGGAGCCGTTTTTCGTGGATGAAATCGTTACTGGACTTAGTCATTCACGAAAATTGAACTGAATTAACTGGTAAACTGTCACGAAGTGTCAGACCGATGGAGCCACTCATGCGATGGAATCCACTGCAGAGGATCTTTGCGAGCAGGTTATGGTTTTTTTTGTTGGCTGTTTGCGTTTGGTCGTGGATTGGCTGCCGGGATCGCTATCGACAGGATTTGGACTATTCATACGGGGTCGAGCAAACATGGCCGATTGATGAGATTCCCGAGGGTGAGTTTGTTCAGTTCGAATCTGTTTTTTGGGAACCGGATGACACGACTTCTCTGCGTAAGCTGATTTCGGGTGAAGCGATCGTTTCGGGACGCGATGTCCTTGAAATTGGAACGGGGACCGGATTAATTTCGGTGCTCTGCTTGGTAAACTCAGCGAAGTCAGTTGTTGCGACAGATATCAATCACGCTGCTGTTGCTAACGCCGCTTACAATGCCGCGATGCTATGCCCAGATCAAACATTGGATGTCCGTCAGGTTGATCGTGATAGTCCGGGGGCGTTTGCGGTCATCAATGCCGATGAGAAATTTGATCTCGTGATCTCAAACCCACCTTGGGAAGATGGGGTTGTGGCCAAGCCAGGGGATCATGCTTTCTATGATCCCGGGTTTCGTTTGATGGATACGTTGCTTGACGGTCTTCCGTTACATCTCAAACCTGGTGGGCGATGCTTATTGGCCTATGGCAATGTGCTAGCGATTAGACGCCTGATTTCCGAATCAGAAAAGCGAGGTTTTTCCGTGAAAGTACTGGATGATCGCGATCTGGCTTCTTTGTCAGAAAACTTTCTGCCTGGCATGTTATTGGAGATTCGCCCCACCCCGGTTTGGCAAAATGTTCAGGATGGCGATTTGAAACCATCCAACAAAGTTACTCCGGAACTGGGCCCGGATGAGGACAGGAAGTCCACATCGGAGAAATCGGGCTCGCGGGACGACCCCAAATCTGACCTCAGCTCTTCTCTTAAATCGGATCCTGCGACAGCGAAAACGTAGGAGTCTGCCCTGGCTCATGAGCGGAGTCTGCCCTGACTCATGAGCAAGGTGTCGAGTCTCCTAACATGACCACCAGATCTGTTTTTCTGAACGGTAGATGCGATGCTGTCGCGGGCAGGTAGGCTGCTTGTTGTGCTTGATTAAGGACGGAAATGCTTCGATAGACCCCTGTTTGCTGGTCAACCCGCGAGTTTTCTCATCGTTTTCCCCGGTTCATCAAGCCGCGTCTGAGCCACTCTTGTGCACCTTGCCGCGTTACCCCCGTCAATCGCATTCTTGACAATCTGGACTGTGACCAGTGGGAGTTCATCGGATGTGATGAGTTCTGGGATGAGACTGGCTGAGGATGAACTCCACTGGTCGTGTTGCCCAGATAAAAAAGAAACACTGATTTGGCTTGCGAACGCTACTGAAAGGTCAGTAACATGGAGGTAGTCTCACGATGCTTGATTTCTACTTTATTCTGACTGGAACTGTTCCCGGTCACGTTGTGGGGCAACTTCCACGCGAGCACTTAATAGATGATCCACTATACCTGTGATCGTTGTAAGCGCCAGATCAACCCTGATAGTCAAACACGGTTCATCGTGCAAATTGATATTCAAACTGCGACAAATGATCTGGAACCGGAGTTTGAAGACGAGGTCGATCACCTTAACGAATTACACCAAGTTCTGGAGGGTATGCATGAACCGATCGTCGTGACTGATGAGGAAGCAGAGACAAGTCACCACGGTCGGTATGACCTCTGTCCTGAATGCCATCGACAATTCATGAAAAATCCGCTGGGGCGTGAGGCGGTTTTGGCTCTCGGCTTTAGTAACAACTGAGATGACATGCATCGGAGTGAGCAAGGCATCAGATTTCGTTGGGCGAATCATGCGAACAATGCCATCACCGCAATTTAACAGGATATGATTTGAACGGTTTGTGCGCGGATCACTTGTTGATCGGTTGTTCGTTCAATCGTGTGAATGATTCTTGGGCATCAGAGTAGTTGAGTGCTGCCAAGCGGCATGGCATGGGGAGCTTGCGGATATCGGAGTCCAAGTACGGGTCCGCTTGGTTGAACATCAACCTTTCTAACAGGTCAGTGCTTGTGCGGGTTTTTTCGAATTCCATCTTTGTTGTCATTTTTCGCAGCAGCGTTGAAAGGGAATTGCTGGGCTTGGACGCTGTTTCTTCTTTCATTCTGCTGCGGAGTTGATGTTCGGCGTTTGCCATTCTGCGAGCTACCTCGCAAGCGTGTATGTCATCCGAGCGATAAACCGCGATAACAAAATTTGCTGAGCCTAAGGTTTTGGTGGATTGTTCCCAGCTAGCGAATGATTTGTGTTCCGATTGTGCGACGACTGAAATGTCGATCAGGCCTGTTCGCCAAGTGTTGGGAACGTCAAGCACTAACTGGAATGTCTTTTGCCCCTCCAGAATTTGTTCGGCAGTCCATCGTAGTTTGAAGTAGACACCAGTGCCGCGATTGATCGTTCCAGCAGCTGTGACTGCATGCACGGGAGCAAGGTGGTCGAACTGTAGCGAATCGATGTTTTTCCTCGTGTGATCTAAGCCAGCATTGCCACGGAAGCTCGAGAAGTAGTCGCTGTTTACTCCCACGCCCAAGGATTGTTGCTTTTCTTTTGATTGTTTGACTTGGATAGGTGTTGCAATATCCGAGCCTGTCTCTGTGCGGGGGCTGTAGTCAACGATGGATGCAAATTGCCCGCGCGGTTGGCAACGCACGAGCCATTGGTCAATTCGAGCGGTCTCTGGAGAACTGATCATCGACGAGAGCTTCAGGTCAACCCTCAATGACGCCCTGCCCTTGTCTGCTTCAATAACGTCTGCTGCTACGCTCGGGGGAATGTCGAAATGCACGATGGACTTGCTTCCCTCGGCGACGCTGACAGCGTCGGCATGGGGGATCGAGATGGCAATCAATAGAAAATAGATGCGAAACGGCATGGGGTTCCTTTTCTTTGCGATACAAGACGCATCGAGACACTCAGGATTTAAAATGGTCCGGCTCATCCGGCAAGCGAATCGATAGGCGGATTCGCGGCCATTCCATCTTGGAAAGGAACGTGCAGAAGATCTTCGAAGCTGGGTATTCTCAGTTCGCTTTAGGTTTTCTGCAGCAGCAGAAAAATAGCTTGCCATGTTGCACCGTCAATTCTGCTCTGCGTTGAAAGTGGCAGAAATGCGTTGAATGTAAACTGTCCGGCGCAGTGTGAAACTGCACTGTGGCATAATTGAAAATTCATTATTCAATTGTGAAACACCGGCTAGCTGTGCATTCTCGGGAGATCGCTGCCAGTAGAAAGAATTGCGGATTCTTCAGACGACAGTTGGGCTAGACGGGTACGTGCAACTTCTCTCGAAGTGAAGTGCTCCGCTAGACGTACATAGGTCGTGTGGTGTCGGGCTTCACTTTCAAACAGACTGGCGTAAAAATCGGCTAAGTCGGGGTCTCGGTCTCGCATATGCTCGCTGAGCAAACTGAATCGCTCGCAACTGCGAGCCTCAATCAGAGAAGCGATCAGCAAGCGATCGACTGCCCGCTCCGGTTCCTGGCTTCCAACCAAGGCGTTCAACTTGCGACCATAGGGCCCAGCAGCGAGGCGACGGAACTTAATTCCACGTTCGTCAAGCAAACACAGGACCATTTCGAAATGTTCGAGCTCTTCTTCGACGATTCGAGTCATTTCGCGGCACAACTCGCGATTCTCGGTATACGAGTTCATCAAGTTCATGGCCGTGGTTGCGGCTTTGCGCTCACAGTGCGCATGATCGATGAGGATTTCGTCCAGATGCTGATCCACCTGATTAAGCCAGTGCGACGTTGACTCGGATTGTAGATGAAGCATGGTGACAATTATTGTGTGAAGAGTGCTTTCGCGAACGCTGCGGCATCGAACGCAGCAATGTCGTCAACTCCTTCACCAAGCCCGACGAATTTAACTGGAAGCTGAAACTTTTCGCGGATTGGCAGGATCACGCCTCCTTTTGCTGACCCGTCAAGTTTGGCAAGTACGATGCCTGTGCAGCCAGCCGCGTCGCTGAATCCCTGAGCCTGGCTGATCGCATTCTGGCCAGCTGTGGCATCGAGCACGAGCAGTACTTCATGTGGTGCCGTGTCAATTTTCTTTTCCACAACACGTCGAATCTTTTCGAGCTGTTGCATTAGATTGACCTGCGTTTGTAGACGGCCTGCAGTATCGATGATCGCAATATCGGCACCAATCGACAAAGCTTTCTCAACGGTTTGGTAGGCGACACTGGCTGGATCTGCTTCCGGCTTACCGGTTACGATTTCACAGCCAATACGACCTGCCCACACCGTGAGCTGTTCGACCGCTGCCGCCCTGAATGTGTCACCGGCTCCTAAAACGACTTTGCGGCCAGATTGGTGAAGAAAATTTGCAAGTTTGCCGATGGACGTGGTTTTGCCACTTCCATTGACTCCGACCACCAGAATGACGGTGGGACCCGAGTCGGTGTACTGTATGCCTGCTGATTCTTGTGCCAGCATGGTCTGGGTTTGCTCAGTGATCGTTCCCAGGACCTCTTCCAGCGAGACGACTCGCGCTCTCAACCGGGTTGCGACGTCATCACGGATGGCTTCGGCTGAAGCGACTCCCATATCGGTCCGGACCAACCTAGAAAATAGCTCTTCCAGAAAATCATCGTCGACCAGCGTCCCTTCTGATTTGAAGAGATCGCGAATGTCCGTGCGACATGTCTGCCGTGTTTTTGAGAGCACTCTCCGCATCTTTGAGAACAGGCCGCCGGAGGATGGCTTGGCCTCAGAGCCTGGGCTTGATGCTGAGGCAATGGATTCGTCCGGCGGCAACTTGCTTTCTTCTCGGCTTTCAGCCGACCTGTTGGCTGGCTGACTCGCGGGCTGTTTTTCGGATACTTCACTTGGAACTGCCGAAGTCTGCCCCAAGGCATCATCTTCCCTATTCTTTTTGGACCGCCAAAACGCCATCGAAAAGCTCGTCTCGAGTCGAGGAATCGCAAACTGCCAGCCCACTCGAGCCAGTCGAGAGATAATTCTGACCTATCACAGGCTTATCGGGTAGGCCGACGATCAATCGACCGGACTTGGGAAATCCAAGTTTCAGTTAAGGCAGAAAACGGATCACGGCGTGGGACATTTGGTTGGGGGCTCATTTGTTGCCCAAGCTCACCGGGCCTTTGGGGCAACTCACGTGGGTATCAGCCCAAGGTGTTGCGATCGGTAAGCATGGGAATGCAACGAATTTAAGGGAAAATTGGCATTTCGGCAGGTGCTGCTGTCAGATTGACACTGAGTCTTTTGCCTAATCCCTATTCCCTCACAGGACTACCCAAAATCAGCAGTTGGTATGCCTTCGTTAACCATTACTAAATGTAAGGAAGACGCCAGATTCTTGAGTGTTTTACTTCTAAAACACGGTCTTCTGCCCCCGGCTGTCCGATACCTACTACTGATAAATTGGCTTGATTCGGTAGTTGTCGACCGCCTCTGAGGTGGCCGATGCGGCCTTGGGCAACCGACTGCGGAAATGTTTCCGTAAATCCGTCGACACCTTTTGGTCGCACGGAATCATGCTGTGCAAATTGCACCTAAACCCGAAACGGATAACTGGGGAGTTAATAAAGCAAATGAAGCTTAGCAAATTGGCGCTTATCGCCGCGATTGCATGCGGTACTTACGCCGGCAACGTTTTTGCCGATCAGACAAATGATGTTCAGTTGGTTTCCTGCGAGTCATGTGACGAGCCGGCTTGCGGTTGCGAGCCAGCTTGTGACGATGCATGCGACTCCGGTTGCGACTCGATGGGTTGTGGACTTGGGGACTGCGCAATCGTAGATCGCCTTGGTCTTAACGACTGCTGCTTGGGCGACCCGTACTCTCTCTTTGGTGAGTGCAACGGTATCGCTGTTGGTGGCTGGATGCAGTTGGGTTACTTCACTGACACCACTGCAAACTTCAACTCACTTCCAGACAATGTTCAGCTGCAGCAGGGTTGGTTGTTCGCCGAGAAGGCAATCGACAGCTCTTGTGGGTTTGACATCGGTGGACGTGTTGATTACATCTACGGTACTGATGGACCAGACACTGCGTCCTTCGGCAACCCCGTTGCCGGCTACGACACGAACAGCGGTTGGGAAAGAGGTGGTCAGTACGGAAACGCCATGCCACAGCTTTACCTTGAGGCTGGCTATGGTGACTTGTCCGTGAAGGTTGGACACTTCTACACCATCATCGGTTGGGAAGTTGTTCAGGCTACTGGCAACTTCTTCTACAGTCACGCTAACACCATGTACAACAGTGAGCCTTTCACGCACACCGGTGCACTGTTCACATACAACCACAGCGACGACGTCACACTTTACGGTGGATACGTCGAAGGTTGGGACAGCGGATTCCAGGACAATGGTGATGCATTCCTCGGTGGTGCTTCGCTTAGTTTGACCGATCGTCTTTCGGTTACTTACGCTGCTGTAGGCGGTCGTTTCTCCGCTGGTGGGGAAAAAGGTTACATGCAGTCGATCGTTGCCGATTACGCTGTTAGCGACGATGTCCAGTACATCTTCCAAAGTGATCTTCTTGATACAAACGAGCGGCAGACATTTGGCATCAACCAGTACCTGATCAAAACGATCAATGACTGTGTTGCTGTTGGAACCCGCGTCGAGTGGTATCAGATCGCTGATCCAACGACTGATGCCGTGCTGAACGATACATGGAACTGGACTGCTGGTATCAACTACCGTCAGTCAGCCAACCTGACGTTCCGTCCTGAGATTCGGTACGACTGGTACGACGGATGGCAGGGCCTTGAGGACAGCTTCAAGTTCGGTGTTGACGCAGTCATGACATTCTAAGGCACCAACGAATCCGTGAGCGGGGGGTGCCGAGCGTTTCTCCCCGACGTTAGCAATCGCCGAAGTCGCGGATTCATTGAAAATCTTACCCGGCCACTTCAGATGGAGTGGCTGGGTTTTTTTATGCGCTATCTCATCTCTATTGTCAGCGAAATTCACCAAGACGATTCTTCTCGCTGATTGGAATAAGTATACCACCCTACGCTGTATGAACGAATTGAAGAAGCAAACTCCGTACGGGTATTGGAGATGATGCAACCGTTCGTCGATGACTCAACTATCCGAATAGCCCAATGCACGTGGTTTTGAATGCGTGGTCTTTGCTGAAGCCACCATCCCACTGACTGGAAGATTGCTCAACGCAATGAGTTGGGGCGATTCATTCGCGAACCCGTACAAATGGGAAGTCCAATACGATGAAACTCACGAAATTAACGCTGCTCGCAGCAATTACTTGTGGATCGTATGCAAGCCACGTATTTGCTGAACAGTCAAATGATATGCAATTGGTTGCCTGTGAAGTGAATTGTGACTGCGACGAGCCCGTTTGCGGATGCGAGCCAGCCTGCGACAACGCATGTGATGACAACGCATGTGATGGAGGTTGCGATGCAGCAGGTTGCAGCATCGATCTTGGTGATTGTGGCCTTTGCGATCGAATTGCAAGTCTCGCTTTCCGGGATTGCTGTATCGGGGACCCTTGGCAATTATTTGGGGAATGTAACCGGATTTCGGCAGGGGGATGGCTCCAGACCGCATACCAGTCGGATGTGCAAGGATTTGGCCTGGGGACCTTCGATAGAAGCAATTTCAACAGTTACAACGAGCATTTTCAGCTGCAACAGGGCTGGTTGTTTGCTGAGCGATCGATTGACACCTCTTGTGGTTTTGATCTCGGCGGACGTATTGACTATCTTTATGGTACTGATGGGCCAGACGTTCAAGCGTTCGGCAACCCTGGCGAAACACGCTATGACAACTCGTGGGACAACGGGACTCACTACGGATCGGCACTGCCGCAACTTTATCTGGAAGTTGGCTACGGCGATCTTACTGCCAAAATTGGTCATATGATTACCAATATTGGATTCGAGTCGGTTGAAGCTACGAAGAATTTCTTCTCGAGTCACTCCTTCGCATTCAATGTCTCGCAGGTCTCTTACACGGCGACGGGCATTGTGGCGACATACTCTGGTCTCGATAACGTCACCTTGACGGGTGGTTGGGTTGAGGGATTAAACACAGCTTTCGAGGACAACGGTGATGTCTTTATCGGTGGTGTTGCTCTCGACCTGACCGACAGGCTGAACGCTAGCTATAACGTCTTGGGTGGAAAATTTAGAGACACGCCGGGAGATGGTCCTCTCGCCCAAGGGTACATTCACTCGATCGTCGCTGAGTACGATGTGCGCTGCGACCTCAAATACGCCATGCAGACCAGTCTGGTCGATGTGAATGATGGTGAGGCAACCGCAGTGGGGATCAGCAACTATCTCTTCAAGACAGTCAATGATTGCACCACCTTGGGAGCCAGATTCGAGTGGTTAAACAGCGATGGTCTCGCAACCGACTCCGTCAATGAAGATCTTTATGAGTTAACGCTCGGCATGAATTATCGCTGGTGTGCCAACCTGATGGTCCGGCCTGAACTGCGTTGGGATTGGAGCGAAACCGCGATGGGTGTGAAGGATGACCGATTCTCCTATGCCACCTCAGCTATCCTGACTTTCTGATGGTTTCCACCACCCTCAGCGTGTGCGAATCTTGCGTTGAACCACTAGTCTTATGACACGCAGAGTTGCATCACAGTTCAAACCTGAACGCCTTGCCATGGCGTTCAGGTTTTTTTGTGTTGTTGAGTTCGCGGTCGAGGTCAGCGGAAACTGATCGGTAATCAGCTTGTGACCAGTTGTAAAATTTGCGTTTTCACCAGAACTGGGTAACAACAGCGACCATCCTTATCGGCTGGGTCCGGAACGTGGCGGTTCGTATTCGCTCTGAGTTGGTTGGCAATCCGGTTGCCTGAAAAACAGGCAGTGCTGATCGCCTCAAGGGGAGTTAGAGCACCTTTCTGGGGCAACAAAGATAACTCTTTCCGCAATGAAACAATTGCCAGAAAGCGAAGCTCCGGGCTTAATACGTCTAATTGCAAGCAAATCGTTGAGCTAAGGCTTGCCTTGCTCTGAATTTAGGCAGGCGATGTTCGCGGTTGCCTTGATTGCGAGCACGCCGGAAGCCCGGTTAGTAATTTGAAGGCATTGGGTGGCGATTAATCTGAATAGTGAAAAGTTTTTAAAGTCCTACTGGGTAATGGCTTGCGGGAGTATCTGAAGGTTTCCTTTTGGCTTTTGGCGCGCAGCTTGCCTCTGGGACGGACTCATCAAATCGAGGCCTCTACCGCATCAGCACCGTCGACTCAATGAGCGATCTATAGTTGGCCCGGGCAGGAGAGACAGGTGGATTGTGGCGTTCGATTTGCATCGAGTTGAAGCCTGCCGGTAGGCATGGCGACTCATGAAGGATTCACTTGCAAGAAGGTACCCCCAAGATGTTTTGTACGTTGCGAGCACATCTGCTCACAGGATTATTGTTGTTTGGCCTAGCCGGAGCCTCCACGGTGTGGAGCAGTCCCGTCCTAGCTCAAGATGAAACCGCAGTTGCTGAGGCCGCTCCTGAGGCGAGCGAAGAGGTTGTCGAGGCCGAGGAAGTAGCAGAGGCAGAGGTCGTCGCTTTCGACGCGGCGGATTCTGCTTACACTATAAACACGTTGATCATGTTTATCTGTGCTGTACTTGTGCTCTTCATGCAGGCCGGTTTCGCGATGGTCGAGGTCGGGCTAAATTCAGCGAAAAACACCGTGAACATTCTCGCGAAGAACGTGATGGACCTCTCTGTTGGAGTTATCCTGTTCCTCTTCGTAGGTTTCGCTTTGATGTACCCCGGGGAGTGGCTTGTAGATGGTTATCTCGGCGAGCCATCTTCCTTCGTCTCTCGTGATAACCCAGAGGCTCCCGGGGACTACAGTTCGTCCGCTGACTTTCTGTTTCAGGTGGCCTTCGCAGCAACTGCTGCCACCATCGTTTCGGGTGCTGTCGCAGGTCGCATGAAGTTCGGCGCTTACTTGGTCTACAGCGCCCTCCTGACAGGGCTTATCTATCCGATTAGCGGTTCTTGGAAATGGGGTGGAGGATTCTTGGATGCCATGGGCTTTCAGGACTTTGCTGGTAGCGTGGTGGTGCACGCAGTCGGTGGCTTCGCGGGCTTGGCCGGAGCGATTGTCTTGGGACCGAGGCTTGGACGCTTTACTTCGGACGGCAAGAGTGTTCCACTTCCGGGCCATAATATTGCGTTTGCCGCCTTGGGTGTCTTCATCCTCTGGATTGGTTGGTACGGGTTCAACCCTGGTAGCCAACTGACCTACGCAGGTGCAGCCAACGCTGAGGCGACGACTTATATTGCCCTCACCACAACATTAGCCGCTTCTGCTGGAGCTATCGCGGCCCTCGTAACCGCTTGGGCTCTGTTCAGTAAGCCTGACCTGACGATGGCACTGAATGGTGTGCTGGGTGGCTTGGTAGCCATTACCGCCAACTGCGACCGTGTGGCACAGTGGGAGTCGCTCGTCATCGGTGCCGCCGGTGGTGCTCTGGTTGTCTTGGGCATCATGATGCTTGACAAGCTCAAGATTGATGATCCCGTCGGTGCGTGGCCCGTCCACGGTCTCTGCGGAGTCTGGGGTGGTATCGCGACTGGAATCTTTGGTGACCTGCCCGACGGCATTGAGACCGTTGGCGGCTTCATCATGGTGC
>NZHC01000034.1 GCA_002689655.1 Rhodopirellula sp.
ACTCACCCTCGTTTGACTCACCCTCGTTTGACTCACCCTCGTTTGACTCACCCTCGTTTGACTCACCCTCGTTTGACTCACCCTCGTTTGACTCGCCCTCCTTTGACTCACCCTCGTTTGACTCGCCCTCCTTTGACTCACCCTCCGCTGGCTCATTGTCTTCGTTTTTACCGGAGTCCGCCGACTCTTCATCTTGCAAGCGGTCCCGCAGTTCTTCGCTTCGCTCAGTAACGGATTTCTGTTCGCTCTCTAGTTCCTTGAGTTCAGCACCGTTTTCGGTTCTGGCGCGTGCGCTACGTTGGTTGTTGAGGTTGCGTTTTAGATCCTTGATTAGTTTTGTGTAACGCTCCTTCTCGTTACGGATGCGTTTTGAGCGGTCTTCGCTAAGGAGCAGTTTGAGCAGATCACCGAGCTCTTTGGTTGCTGCTTCCTGGTTTTGCACTGCTTGTTGGAACTCTTGCGTTTTGAGCGACGCCGAGGCGAGTTTCAGCTTTTCGAGAACGAACTTATCTCGGGATTGCTTTGCAGCACGCCGTAGAAGGGCGGACCGTTCAGGGTTCTCTGTCGACTCGACTTCCGCAAGCCTTAGCAACAATTCTTCGAGCCGTTCGTATCGCTTAGCAACGCTTTGTTGTTTTGCTGTCAGCAGTTCCAGTTCATCTGCACTTGCCGTCTGTGGCTGATCTCCTTGCCAGAAGGTCAAAGTCATCAGGGTGAGCACGACGAGAATACGATTGGATGTCATTCCGGCCCGGAAGTGCAAGCGATTGGTAGCAGCGGATGCGTTGGGTGACTTTCCGGTGGTCATGGAACTGTTCCTGGGTGTTTGTCGGATTACTCCGACAACATCGTTGGTAGTGATGGTTCTATTTAGCTTCAAAGTCGGGGCAACTCGAAGTTTAGCTTAGCACGGGCTTACAGTCGGCCAGTCGCTACTTGAACAAGTCAAGCACCTGCTTCTTTCGTTCTTCCTTCGTTTCATCTGTCAGTTCAGCTTGGTCATCCATTAGTTGACGCACCAAGTCGAGGACTTCGTTGTAAGTTTCCAAGTCAAGCATTTTTTCAAGGATAGCATTTAATTGCAGAATGACATCCTCGGCGGTGCTGACCGCTTCCGCTGTTCGTGCGATGCCTTGTTCAGGATCGCTTGCGATGGCCTCGATTGCTTTGATTTGTGTGCGTAGTTTGGCGAGCGACCCGTTGACCGTGACGTTGATTGGGTCTCGTACTCCGGTAGCGATTCTTTGGCTGCGATCAACTGAATCCACTCGATTGTTCAGCATCTCCAGTAGAATGTCATCGAGTGATAACGCGATTCCTGTTAGTTCTTCAGATGTTTTGTTTGCTTGTAACCCGCTTTGTTGCGTCTTCAGTCGGCGAACTTGAACGGACCTGGTGATCACCTGATCATTCGCATTTTTATCGATGTCGAAACCCGTTCTGCGTAGTAAATCGAGTGTTTGCCTCAGTGAATTCATCTCGTTGATCGTTTGTTCAAGACGAGAACGTAGTCCGAGCTCTCTTCGTTCCAGAAGTGCAAGTAACTGTTCAGGTGTGACAACTTCGAGTCGGAAGACTTCGCTGCGAGTGACGTGTTCATCTCCTAAATCGTAGCCATCCATCGCTTCGCCGATGAGGTTCACTGCGGTCCCGGGTGGCAGTTCAGACAAGGTGCCGCTGTCAACGAGTTGTTTCAGGTCCAGCTCCGCAGCGGCTTCTCCGTTGCGGTTGAGCCGAGGGGAGGTTGCGGCTGACTTTGTAGCAAGTTGTTCTGAGGAGGCGACATCCGTTGATGTGGCCTCGGCGGGGGTTACCGAAAGTATTAGGTCCGTGACGCCATAGTCATCCAGAGCTTTCGCGCTGACCGGCAATTTGGCTTTGGAAGTGATTGCGGTCCCGATCCCCTTGATTTCGACGTTGAGCTCAGGCGGTTCGTCGAGGACCACTCCCAGAAAGTAACGGAACGGCGTTTGAGCCGAAATGCCGTTGGTGTCCTTCGGAACCATGCTGATGGTGCTTGCCGCGTTAAAGGCAGGCAGGGTGAAGCTGACTTCTTTTCGGTCTTTTGAATACTTCAGTGCGACATCGTTGCTAACGCTTTCGTCGGTTTTCAGTAACACATCAACATCACCCAGCGGAACGCTGCTGCTGGCGATCAGGGTAACGTCACTGCCCTCCCGTAATCGTAATCCCGACTGGTAGCCCGCGACCATGTCGGCCTGTCCGTCGTCTGAACTCCTCAGATATTCTGGGTATCGAATTTGCAGAGACATGTTTGCCAAAGCGGGGGGTTGGATCGCTTCGACTCGGAAGTCATCTAAGCGAGCATCAAGTCCGCGAATGTCTAGCGTGACGGATTCGCTTAACGAGGTCAGTGGTGCTCCATCGAGAATAAATGACTGGTATCCTTCGACGATGCGTCCTACACGACGCATGGTCGACTGGCCACGAGTTCCTGAGTCGGTTTGGTAGTACACCGTGCACGCGACAGGCACTTCGGCGCCGTCTGCTAGGGCTCGGATTCGCAGTGTCCCGTTGCTACCGCGAGGCAATTGAATTGTTTTTCCCTCAAATTCGATCAGGTCCGGTGCAAGGGCAGTGTCGTCGTCGGCGGCGACGATCGGAAGTTCGATACCGACCATTTGTAAGTTGGCCCTACGGGGCCACGGGGTGTCAGTTAGTAGAGTGAGTCGAGACGCAGCTAATGCGAAGGCTTGTGGGCTGAGAATCAGAAATACCAGCGCGGCTATACCAAGTGGGCCGACAATTGCGATCTTGTGCAGCAATGGTTGCAATCGAAAAACACGAGTCGGATCGACTTTGTCAATTTCAGAAGCGGCCTCGGCGTGCACGTGGGCCAGTAGTGTCGTTGAGTGTGAGTCACCAGTGCGGCCCGCTTCGTTTAGTTGAACCGCTGTTACCAGGCGGCCTCCAAGGTTTGGATGGTGGCGCTCTACCAGCAAAGCTAAGCTGTCATCCGGTAATGGACGGTGTAAACGTCCAGCAAGCATCTTGAAAAGCACGAAGAACAGACTAGCCGCGACGGCACTCAGCAGCAGCGTTCGTGCCAACCTTGGCATCTCGGTGCCCCCCAGTTGGACAGGGAGAAAATCCAATGCCAAGCCGATCCAGAAAGCTGATAAAACCAATGCGAGCATTGCTAGCAGCGAATCCCATACGATGTAGCGTCGGATTCGACTGCGCAGCGACTGGAGCAGCGAGTTCAGGCCGGGGTCAAGATGTGATTGGGAAGACATGCAGAAGAGGTTGAATTACATTTGGTGCGAGCTGTGCGGGGTAGGCCCCCGACCAGTTTCCATTTATACCAGACACGAGGACTCTGTAGCATTCTGGCTACCCCCAGAACTCCCTAGGAACGGTGACCTGTTCACCGAGGTTTGAGCCCATCTCGCTCCATTCTCATTCATAAAGCGTATTTACGGAATGACAAAATTTAGACCTTGTATCGATCTGCATGATGGGCGAGTCAAACAAATCATTGGGGGCACACTACAAGATGATATTTCGCCGGTCGAAAATTTCGTTTCATCGAGGCCGCCATGTTGGTTTGCGGGCAAATATGCAGCGGACGGTTTGACGGGGGGGCATGTCATCAAACTTGGACCGGGAAATGACGCTGCCGCGAGGGTAGCCTTGGACGCATTTCCCGGCGGAATGCAAATTGGTGGCGGTATTTCTGCTGAAAACGCAAGTTATTGGCTGGATTGTGGGGCCAGTCACGTGATCATCACTTCGTGGCTGTTCAGCCCGGATGGAAACTTGCTTCCAGACAGGTTGTCGAAAATCCGTGCTGCCGTCGGCGCTGAGAGGCTTGTGATTGACCTGAGTTGTCGACGCATTTCGACAGACAGCGGGCATCCTGCTTGGTGTGTCGCGATGAATCGGTGGCAAAAGCTGACCAATGTCGTGATCAGTGAACAAACGTTAAGCATGTTGGCCGAGTTTGCAGCCGAGTTTCTTGTTCATGCGGCTGATGTCGAGGGGCTTTGCGGCGGAATCGATCGTGAATTGGTGGCCTTGTTGGGTCAGTGGGGGCATTTACCCATTACTTATGCAGGTGGTGCCGCTTCGATGCAAGATGTTCAATTGGTAGACACCGCCAGCGCTGGAAAAGTTGATGTCACCGTCGGAAGCGCGCTCGATCTCTTTGGCGGACACGGTATGAAATATGCCGAGTTAGTCGAGTGGAATCGGCGCGACTGACCCCCATGGGCCGTCGGCACGGATCAGAGAGAGCGGATCGAACTGACAGGCCAGCCCTGCCATTGGTGTGCCGGGCTTCAGCATAGACGCCGTCGAGTCGCCAAGTGGGCTGACCGCAGCGTTCATTCGCCATCGTGGCCCGTGTTGCTACGCAGGACATATAGCATTGAATTCTCACTACAGTCCTCTCGTATCTCGGTCATCCAGTCTGGAAGCGTTTGTAAGTCTTCAACTTGAATAGCATCGTTTGGTGCGGCCGTTGGGGCTGCGGGATAAAGATCCACAGCTGGGTAAAACGGCGTGGCGGGCGCAAGCGACTCTGTCTTACTTATCTCTTCCCCAGATGTTGTTTTATCAATAACCGTATTCATGCAATTTTCCCGTGCTTAAGTCCGTGGCTTGATTGTCGTTTGGGTTAAGCCAGCTGGTGCACGACTTCTTGCCGCATACTGCCAGATGCTGGGGATTGCCCAGCGGTGATTGTGATAATGTTCAGGTCAATCCCTGAGCCTTCAGGAAGTTTTTTTGCCACTGAACGCGGCGTTTAGCAATGTGCTGTGATTCCGAATTTGGGGCCATCTTGAATGCGGACCGCGTATTGCCGCTGCAGTAATTGCCGCGGGAATAATTTGGGCGTCTGCTTCCAACGATGGCAACCATCGCCTCGAGTGCGAGGCAACCGAAGCAATCCCGCATCAAACATCGTAATAGCTTAACTTCCTTCAAGGTTGGTGGCGAGTGTTCATTGCGGGGCTTTTCTCGGATGTGCGGTGTGTCTTGGACATTCAGGGTTCGTTCGACACTCGGGGCGACAGACTGCAGGCAGTACTCATCAAAAGATTTGGACGGTGCTGATTTTCGGTGATTGCATCCCGGATCGCACGGCACCTACACACGAATTGGCGAGCCGATGGCATTTAAGTCAAAATTTGATCCTTCGAGCATTGTTAAGGTGGAGCCTTTTTGCATAGCCTGTTTTTCTGAGATATGTGTGAGGTATGTCTGTGGTTTATTGACGATGGCTTGGAACCATCTGCGATTCAAGTGATTTGAGTGTGCCTTTATCAACTCGCTCGAACTCGCATTGTCGCTGCGTGCTTCTGAAAAACCGGAACCAGTTTGGGCAAGATAGGGAAGATGTTAAGGATTTTGTTCAAGTTGCCGATAAAAACACAAGTTTGTGAAGCTGCTTTTCGTCTTTGTTCCGATTCGATCCGAAGTCGCGTGCAGTTTGCTATTTGTCCGGTATTTTCGGCTTAAACATCTAAAAATCTAAAAGAGATCAAACGATGTGGTGGACAGCAGATAGACGAGTCCAGCGTCAACCGATTCGGTTCACCAAGTCCATTCCAGTTCGGAAATCTATGGCAGTCGAATCAACGCCTAACGCCAGAAAACGACGGCATCTGAGGTTGCCAGTTAGTGTGGCACAAGCCGCAGCAAATCTGATTCTGCAGGAATCCGGAGCAGATTACAACGCTGAGGTGCCTGGGCTGAGGAAAGATATTCGATCGTTGGAGTCAGCACTTCGGCATGTAACCCGACAGAGCAGTATCGCTACCTGCTCGGTTGAATCTCTGCAAAACGAAAGGCAAGGCCAGCTGGAAACAATCGAGCAGCTAAATCAAGAGCTTGGCGTGCTGAAGTCCCAATATGAACGTGTGCATCTGCGGAACAGTGAAGAGAGGGCGTGGCTTACGATCGCTGTGGATTTGGCAAGCAGTATGGGACGCACGACGGCAGTGCTCAAACATGATGCGGAACAGCAATTATCAGCAGTGATGCCAAAGCTTGCTCAACTCCGCTCAGATAATCAGCACCTGGAAAACAAACTGACGGCGGCACGTCAGGAGAACAAAATATTTTCTGACGTGATTAGTGATATGGAATCACGCCACGAGAATGAAACTTATCAAGCACAGGAACAGTTGCGGTTGCTGCAGAAACGGATGAGTCAGGATGGTGCAACTGATCGTTCGCAGGTTCAGCAGTTGAATATCAGAATAGTAAGTCAGGCCGAAGAAATACGCTCATTGCAGAAAAAATTGGCAGGCATGCAAGGCAACGTTTCTTCCGAAGCATCTGGATTTCAACTGATCTTGGACGAGCAGTCGATGACGGAGAATCAAGCGGATGCGGAGTTGAATGAACGCTTGGAAGATAGTCTGCAGGCAGCACGCATCGAACTTGATTCCGCCGTTCACGAACTTAAATATGCTCAAGCAGAAGCGGAACGCCTGCGACAATATGCAGGCCAGATTGAGCAGCAATTCGATTCTGAGTTTCACCATGTCGTTCAGGTTGCCCAACTGCATGCCACCCTCGCTGCACGGCTGGAACAATCTCGGGAATCCGATGAAAACGTCGTGCCGTTGTATGCTGAGATGCACCATGAAGAGCAGGTGATCCCCAATCAGCCAACTATCGCTGATTTGATTGCCCGAAATAACGAATTGACGCATGCATTGATGGTGGCAGGTCAGTTCCAAGAAGCCTCGGCTGCCACTTCTGAAACAATAGATATGCAGTCCCGGGAACTGCGTAATGTCAATCACGAATTGTGCACTCTCCGTGATCGGCAGGCTGAACTGGCTGGTGAAAATGAAACGCTATCAGCGTTCAATAAACAGTTGGAGCAGCGTTTGTCTGAGTTGATGCAGCGACTCTCAGCGACTGAACAAAAAAGGTCGGAAGCAAAAGCTGAATGGGAAAAACTGTTGGCCCATCATGAGGGTGGAATAGGTGTGGCGAAAGCGGAATGTCGCCTTGTTAAGAGTCAACTGGAAGACCAGCGAATCAAATTTGAGTTGAAATTAAAGCAACAGCGGGAAGTGATTCGCTGCCTCAATGCCGACGTTGTTGCAACTCGCGGCCATCAGTCCCAGTTAGAGCGAAACTTGGAGGAGGAGACATTGAACCGCCAGTTGGCGGAACAGGAGGTAAGGCAGGTGAAGCGTGAGGCGTCTCGGCTGAGCGAGTCTTTGTCGCTAGAGTCGCAGCAATCCAACCCGGCTGGTGATGAGCCTGGTGGGGAATCGTCAGTTCGCTCCGCTGCTTGATTGCACCTTCTTTCGAAAGATTGGGGGCTTTCCATAAATTTGGCAGGGTTGGGGGCTCAGGTGGTGCGGCCACCTCGAAGTTTCAGTGTCGCGTTTAGTGCGGCGGACTGGTTGAATCACGGGTGTTTTTAATCGATCAACTATTGTTGATGAAGATGGACATCTCGTTGGGGAAATGGGATGCTCACACCCGCGTCGTCAAACTCCTGCTTTACCGTTTGCATCAAATCCCAATATACAGACCAATAATGTTCTGTGCGGGTCCAAGGTCGGCAAATGAGATTGACTGATGAATCAGCTAGTTCATTTACTCTGATATTTGGTGCCGGATCTTTGAGAACGAGGGCGTGATCTGCAACGGCTTTTGCGAGGATTGTTTTTGCCTGATCAATGTCATCGTCATAGCCGATTCCGAACACAAGATCGACGCGCCGTGTTGTGCTGGCAGTGGCATTCGTGATGGTGCCGCCCCATATGTCGTTGTTCGGGACAATCATCAGCTTATTATCGAAGGTTCGTATATGGGTGGAGAACAATGAAACGGAATCGACGCTGCCTGAAACGCCAGCAGCCTCGATCACGTCGCCCACGTCAAAGGGCCGATAGGCCAAAATGAGGAGGCCGCTGGCGAAGTTGCTGAGCGTCCCTTGTAAAGCGAAGGCGACCACAAAGCCTGCCGCCCCGACTGCTGCAAGTAATGGGGTGATGTCGATCTCAAGAGCCGCTAAACCAATGATGAATCCAACCACCATCGATATTTGTTTCGTGAACGAACTGAGAAAGTTGACGAGTAGCTGGGAAACCCCTTTGACGCGGGAGGCACCTCGGCGGACAAAATTCGCCAAAATACTGGCACCGAAATACGACACCAAAAGAATGACGACGAAGCGAACTAAATTCCAAGCCCACCGCTTGCCACCCTGTTCAGCAACCAACCAACTGGCGAGCATCTGCCACATCCCAGTTGCACTCGTGACCTCAAGCGCAACGCCCGTCAACGCGTTGTTGTATTTACGATATTCAGTGGGATCTCCTCCTTTCAGTTCCAGGCTGTTCAGCACAATCTCGAATCTTTGTGAGATTTCAGTTTTTTGAAGGGTTAGTTCAGTGAGCTGGCTCGAAAGCCGATCACGCTGTGCGGTAAGCGAATCAAGTGTAGGCACCTGCGTCGAATCCGGTGCTGTCTCGTTGTTAGATGATTTTGTTGAAGTGCTTACCGTTTCGGCATCACTAGGACCAGCGGACTCGGAGGTCTGTAGGATGGTTGAAACATTTTCGTTGGTTCCACGCTTGTCGCTTTGCGGAGCGTTGTTGCCCGCGATTGAAGTTCTGGATTCAGCTAGAACTTGTTGGGGATCTGTCCTGTTGGATACTTTCAGGTTAGCAGTCTGAGCTGTGATTTCTTCAATGCGGAGGTGAAGCGATGTGATTTCCTCGACGTTGTCTTTCAGCAGATTCTGCCAGCCCTTGGCTTCCACCTCTAACTCATCAACGGTAAGTGGTTTGACAAAAAGTTTGAGGTGGGCAGTGGTGACATTGGGGTCAACAGTGATGGGTTCTAGGGCAACTGAGGACTCGGGGTGGTTGGCCGAGGCGACTACTGGTTCTGCTGTTGATTCAGAAAATGGTACTGACGCTTCCGAGTTAATCGTCTGACACCAACTTGGTTGAGTTTGACACGCTTGCCATATGATCGCAGCGAGGATGGCGAGATGGAAAGGGACTTTGTGGAGGAGCAGTTGGCGAGGCATGGGATGAGCTTTGAAGGAGGAGTGACCACAGAACCGTCGAGTTTGGCAGGTTTGGGGTTGTTTTGCCATGGCCATGGAGGTCACGCAGATCTGCCGCTCCGGTACTTCTGGAAGGTGTTTTTCTGTCCCGCGTGATGGCCATCGTGATGGCCATCGTGGGTTGGACTGGCGGCGCGTGAGATGGGTATCGAAAGGCTGGGAAGATGATCGGTGTGGTGCTTGGTCCAGCAAGAATTCACTTTTGATGGTTCGGCATGGCGGGAAAGGCAGGGCAAACTGAGAAACACCCTGAAATTGGCTGTTCAGGCGGCGCCAGATGCAACAAATTGTTTATACTGCAAAAACGGTAGTGCTGGGATGCGAAGCGACGCCTGACGCGATTGCAAGGTCGAGACTTCGAGCTTAGGCTGCCAAACGGTGTATACATCTAGCAGCAAGCCCTGAAAGAGGCCGCAAACAGCCATACGGTGTGGCCGCGGGCCTCGGTTTGTGCTTGAGCAGCAATTTCGCGAGCGTTGTCGAAATTTGGAATCCCCACCTTCATGGCTCGATTGGCCGCTGTGCAGAATGAGCAGTCCGTTGTCCTTCCATTCCTTTCGTTCTTCAGTCACGGCAAACGGCACACCTTGTTAGGCGACAATCGGAATCGATCGTTTCTCGATGCTCAGGCGTTGGCGAGACTCGCAGCTGTACCTTTGTTTGCCAGGCGGCCAATGGTAGGTGGCGTCTCGGGGATGCACGCGAGTCCGCATCGGGGCTCCAGTGTGGAGTTCGCGGAGTACCGAAGATACGTTCCCGGTGATGATTTGCGCCGGTTGGATTGGCGGGCTTATGGACGAACGGATCGGTACTACGTGAAAGAGTTCGAGGCTGATACGAATCTTCGGCTGTGTCTCGTGGTGGATACCAGCGGTTCGATGGGGTTTGGCTCGGGAGACGTTAGCAAAATTGAGTATGCCCGCCGCTTAGCCGGATCACTTGCTTATCTGGCGGTTCAGCAGGGGGATGCGGTTGGCTTGACGTGCATGGGGGCCGACATCGTTAGGGACTTACCACCAAGACGAACCCCTTCTCACTTGAGGGGGTTGAATGACATCTTGGAGAACACGACTCCTGAAGGTGATACCGGTCTCGTGGAACGCTTGCATCAGTTTGCCGAGACGACTCGAGCAAGAGCCCTGGTTGTCATTATCTCGGATTTGTTCGTGAATCCCCCACACCTGCGTGAAGCTTTTGATCATTTGAGGTTCCGAAAGCATGACGTGTCCGTCTTTCATCTGATGGATCCTCAGGAGATCTCGTTCGACTTTCGCAGGCCGACACGTTTTGTTGATCTTGAAGGCGGTGTTTCACTGTTTGCAGATCCAAGCGAGATCATGGATCGCTATCAACAGGCAATGGTCGACTATCTAGCCGAGGTCCGAAAGATTGTGCTTGAGACGGGAGTAGATTACCACCGCTGCGGTCTTGACGGCGACTATGAGCAGGCGTTGTTTGACTTTCTGGTGCGACGAAATACGGGACGGGGCGGTCGATGAGTTTTTTGCAGCCCGCAATGTTGATCGCGTTGCCTCTGATTGCACTGCCAATCGTCATCCACTTGATCAACCAAAGGCGGTTTCAGACTGTTCAATGGGGGGCAATGCAGTTTTTGCTTGCTGCCAATCGTATGTCTCGGGGATATGCCAGAATCAGGCAGTGGTTGATCTTGGCTGCTCGAACCTTGGCTGTCGCCGCACTGATCTTCGCGATTAGTCGTCCGCTGTCCAGTGGTTGGTTGGGCGTCGCTGGTGGTGGCCAGGTAGATACCACGATCATTTTGCTGGATCGGTCACCGAGCATGAGTCAGGCGGGCCCGGGAGGGGTTTCTAAACTCGAGGCCGGTCTTGCAAAGCTGGTTGATTCACTTGAAACGCTCGGAGGCAACCGCTACCTCCTGATCGACAGCGTCAACGAAGAGCCCAGGGAGTTTGAAAAGCCTGGCGATTTACTGCAGATGCCAGAGACTCAGTCGGTCAGCGCTTCGGCGGATTTGCCTTCCTTGTTGGAGGCTGCGGATCGGTACCTCAGGGAAAATCGCCCCAGTCGAGCTGAGGTTTGGATGCTCAGCGATGTGAGACGCAATGATTGGAAAGATGACAGCGGACGGTGGGACGCGATCCGCGAATCACTCGTTGAGTTGCCACAGATGGTACGGTTCCACCTGTTGGCTTATCCAGAAATACCCTCCGGAAATCGTTCGCTGGAAGTCACGCAGGTGCGCAGAGTTGAAGATGGCGATGCAGCGAACCTGCTGCTCTCGCTGCAAATTGAGCAGGATGAGGATGTTGGTTTGGTGACAACCCTTCCGGTGTCGCTTGAACTCAATGGTGCGAGATCAATCTTTAACCTTGAACTTAGTGGCAAAGCATCGGAATTGGTAGAGCATCCTGTACTACTCGATGGCGGGACTTCTCGGGGTTGGGGACGTGTTTGGCTACAGGCTGATTCGAGTGCAAGTGACAATGAGTTTTATTTTGTGTTTGACAAGGAACCGCCACGCAAAACGTTGGTGGTCAGTGATGATCCTGCGAAGGTCCGCCCCGTCGAGTTTGCGGCTGCTATTTCGCCTGATACGGCTGTGGTTTGCGAGTCGGTCAGTATCACTCCCGACGAAGTCGTTTCGCAAGATCTTGAAAACGTTTCGTTGATTGCTTGGCATGTTGCTATTCCGGCTGAGGATGAAGGTCTGAATGCCGTTTTGAAGGCTTTCGTGCAACGTGGCGGGCAACTGATGTTCTTCCCTCCAAAGTCGCCTACCACTGCTAAATTTGCGGACGTCAGTTGGGGGGCGTGGCAGGAGCCACAGGTGGTGCGGGTTGGTTCTTGGGTAGGAGACCAAGATCTGTTGTCTCGGACTCGCAGTGGCGACGCTTTACCAGTGGGTGAACTGAAGGTCACGCGACATTGTGAGTTGCAAGGCGATTACAGGTCACTTGCGGTGCTTGATGGTGGCGCTCCACTGCTTGCCAGGGCCACCACTGATCGTGGTGGCGTTTTCTTCTGTACCACGACAAGCTCGGCCGGTGATTCGTCTTTGGCGACCGCGGGGGTTGTTCTGTATGCGATGATCCAACGCGCCGGAGAAGCCGGTGCGAAGACCTTGTCGAGTACCAGGCAAGCTACTGCCGGTGATGCCGAAATCGGCGTGATGCAAGGTTGGGAGCAGTTGGCAGGAAATACGGATGGTCTCTCCAGTGCTTATGCGTCGACCGCGGGTATCTATCAGGGGGATGGGGCTCTGCTTGCGATTAACCGGAGCGCGGGCGAAGATGCCGATACGATTGTTCCAGCCGAACGCGTTGAAACGCTATTTGCAAATCTTGATTTTGATCGTGTGAATCAAACCGCCAATAACAGCAGTAGTTTGATTCAGGAAGTCTGGCGGTTGTTTTTGATCGTTGTGCTGCTAGCGTTGATTGCCGAGGCAGTGTTGTGTATTCCCAAGCGGATTACTGCAAATGATTCCCTGGCAGCATTGAATGGCGGAGGCACATCGCCGGTAAATCATAGGAGTGGTTTCAGCGACACAAAGGCTGCGTCTGCGGTGGACGATGTATCGGTAGGGGGTATGGCTTGAGTGAATTTCAACACCTCACGTTCCTCGCGACGCCATTCTCGATTACTTTGTCGATCCTGGCCGTTCTTGGGACCTGCGCGGTCAGCTATTACGCATGGCTGCGCAGTGGGCGCCTGAAGTCAGTAGCCAAGCTGGAAGTGTTGCGAGTTTTGATCGTCGCAATGATCGCAGCGCTGTTGAACCAGCCGGAATGGATCGAGCAGTACCAACCCGATACCAAACCCACCATTGCGATTCTTTGGGATGATTCTCTTAGCATGGAGACACGCGACGTCGTGGTAGACGGAGCGGCAGGAAAAGAGGCTATCACACGTGCCGAGGCGATCCAGCCCCTGTTGGATTCCGACGCCTGGTCGGCATTGGATGATCGTTTAAATGTGGTCTTGCAGCCAATCAGTAGCGTGGGGAACCCAGCGGAAGAAGAGACGGGGCAACCGAATGCAAATGTTGACGCGGGTCAGGTAAGTGCCACTGTAACGAACCTCAAAGATCCGCTGTTGGAGACTGCCGAGAGAGTTGGGGAGTTGATGGGAATTGTGCTGGTTTCTGATGGTGACTGGAATGATGGGGAGCCTCCCGTGGAAGCAGCTTCGCGTTTGCGGACCAAGCAGGTTCCTATTTTCACGGTCGCTGCGGGTAGTCCCAGCCGTCTGCCGGATGTGGAATTGCTGAGTGTCGATATACCTACCTTCGGAGCCGCTGGAAAACCAGTTCGCATCCCATTCACAATCGACAGCTCTCTGCCTCGGGACTTTGTCACAACGGTTACCATGGAAGTGTCCAATGGCGATCAGTTGACCAAGGATGTCCGCGTCACCGCCATGGGGCGGACATATGAAGCGTTCAACTGGAAGACTACGGACACGGGAGACTTCTCAATTTCCGTGTCGCTTCCAACGCAGGCCGAGGAAACCATCGCGGATAACAATGAGCAGTCTGCGCCGATTGTTATCCGCGAGGAGCAATTGAAAGTGCTGGTCGTCGAGTCATACCCACGATGGGAATACCGTTACCTGAGGAATGCGCTGTCGAGGGATCCGGGAGTTGAAGTGTCGTGTTTGCTGTTTCACCCTGGCTTGGAGAAAGTTGGAGGGGGCTCGCAGGACTATATTCAGTTGTTTCCCGAAGCGATTGAAGATTTGGCTACCTATGATGTCGTGTTTCTTGGTGATGTCGGGTTGGATGACGACCAGTTGACGGAAGCACAGTGCGAGTTGTTAAAAGGTCTGATTGAACAACAGGCAAGCGGTTTGGTGTTCATGCCAGGGTTACAAGGACGGCAGTTCAGTTTGCAGGGAACTGCTTTGGAAGAATTGAACCCGGTTGTGATGGATGAGTCGCAGCCAGGTGGGTGGGGGTCTCGCACGGCAGGGCATTTTGAATTGACCGAAAGGGGCCGTGGCAGTCTCTTGACAAAACTGGCTGATAGCGGGGATGAAAATGTCCAGGTGTGGGAAGACCTTCCGGGCTTTCAGTGGTATGCGCCTGTCGTGAGGGCCAAGGCTGGGGCTGAGGTTCTGGCTGTCCACAATGAGATGAGTAATCAGTACGGTCGACTGCCATTGCTTGTAACGAGGACCTTTGGCGAAGGAAAAGTCTTATTCATGGGTACCGATGGCGCTTGGCGTTGGCGGAAAGGCGTTGAAGACAAATACCACTATCGATTTTGGGGTCAGGTGGTGCGTTGGATGGCGTATCAAAGAAACATGGTCAAAGGCAAGGGCATGCGGCTTTTCTATAAACCCGATCAGCCTCAGGTTCGCAAAACGCTTACATTCAGCGCGCATGTGATGGACAAGGGAGGAGAGCCACTGCAACAGGGCGATGTGCTCGTGACGGTCACATCGCCGGCCGGAATCGTCGATACCGTAAGACTGACCGCAGAAGGTGACCAGTGGGGCGTCTTCCAAGGTCGTTTCACGCCACAGGAGCCAGGGAAACATGCCGTTGCCGTCATCTGTCAGCAAACAGGGGTGAAGCTGGATACAACGCTCTATGTGCGGGGGCAAGCGATTGAACAGGTTGGTAAGCCCGCGAGGCCCGACGTGCTTGAGGAAATGGCTCTGGTGTCCAGAGGGAAAGCAGTTCAGCAGAATAGCGTGTCGGAAATTATTGACTTACTTGCCGCGCTCCCTCAGCCAGAGCCTTCCCTGAGGCGGCTGCAATTGTGGAGCCACCCGATGATGTTTCTAACACTCGTGGTTCTATTAGGTATCTTCTGGGTTTGGCGAAAAGCGGTTGGCTTGATTTAAGCGGAAACAGACGCTTTGAGCGTTCGAACCGACAACGTTCGGTTGAACTGGTATCTCGATCAACCTTCGAAAGATAGCATTTAATATGCTGCTGCTAAGCGTTCTCTGTTCGTGAGGGAAGCGGGGGTTTTTGCGACCCGTTGTGAGGGTCTCGTCGTGTCAGTTGTCTGTGTTGGAATTTGTTGGAAGTTGTGCTTATGTACCGCTTGTCCAAAAAACACCTTTTTCACTTGTCACTTTCCGTTGTTGAATTTGGCTTGCTCTTTCCCGCCGGATTGGGTTCTGATTTCAATTTCAGCGGCATGATAGATTTTGCTGGCGGAGTTTTAGTGTCAGGTTGACTACCTGGCTTGATAGGTTTGTCGGTAGGCAGGGGAATAGGAATCAACACGAGCCGAAGCGGTGTGCCCTGCGGAGGAATTCGTTCGGTGAAGGGTAGGTAAAGCAGATCACCAGCCTCCGCGCTACTGGCGACAGGGATATCCATCATGGCAGAGTTGAAATTTGACACGCAGATCATGTCGCCTGAATCGGCACGATAGAATTCCTTGCCACTCTCAGGATCCTTCCAGAATCCGCTTCCTGAAAAGACCCAGTCAGGTTTCATCTGTTTCCCGGTACTCGCCTTTTTTACCCAGCGGCGACCATCGATTGCATTAAAGTTACCGTCTTTATCCCGGTAACAAACCCATAGGCGAATTCGTTGACCTGTGGCGGGTACAAATTTTGGCAAAAATTCGACTGGTGTTCCACGCATTGCTCCGACAGCAAGCAGAGCTGCATGGACCTCTTTGGACCTGGCGAGCGTGCCGATGATGGATTCGTGCTCTTTTGTCCCCTCGGGGCAAGCGAACATTTCAAGAGGCCCATCGGTCATGGCCACGTAGCCATCTAAGATGACTTGTTTGTTTTTCGCATCGATCCACAGATGATCCTTACTGATTGCAGTGCCACCGGGGGGGGGAGCGAGGGCGCGACGGGTGATCGTTGCTGGTGATACGTACGCATTCAGGCCCGCATCGATCTCGGCTTGGGTCGCAGTGTCCTGGGGTTCGGACGAGCTACTGTTCTCCGGTGAGCCGGGGGTTGGAAGTTCGATTTTGGAAGGTGGGGCCGATTCGGTCTCCAGTTGGCGAGGAGTCGTGGGTGCGACGGCGGTTTCTGCGGTGCTGTTGCCGTTTTTCTGGTCCTGAGCGGTCGCGTGGTTATTGAACCGTTGAGGAAGTAGGTAGTGGGTTAGCAAAAATGCAGCGACAAGCGGTATGCACTGATTCATCTCGTCTCTTTCTGGTTCGGCACGTCCTGCCTCGTGAGCCTTGGTTGGTGACTGGGAAGGCGAGGCGGGCTAACTGGGGTGGTGTCTGTTCCGGGCAGTATTCAGCTCTCTTGGTCTGGTTTTTCGGCAATCAGCGTGCTCATGAACAGAATTCATGTCGCCCTGATCACCTTTCTGCAGGCTAGCGTAGCAACTTTTAGCCTGTAAGGTATCGTCACGCTCTGGAGCGACTATCCTTGCAGTTATCGTGCCAACTGTTTAGGCCCGTGGGTCTTGTCTTCTTATGGTTCGAGCGCATGAGGGAATTGGGCTCCGTCAAGCGTGAACGTGGACGCTAGGACATGGTGGCAGGGCGAGCGGGCAGGGCAGGCAATGCAAAATCTACTGGGTACTCCGGCGTGACCTCGGTCCTACGGATCACTTGCATTCTGATGTTTTCTAGTGCGGAAATTACCGGCGGTGCTGATGAAAGTACCGTCACGGATAAAATTGGTTGGTTTTGATGTCGACAGAATCGTTTAGTACTGGCGCGGGCAGCGTTGAGCCTACGGGGGCAGTTAGCAAACAGGCTACGGATGACTGGTGCAGTGAGAGTTGGGGCCAATTGACCAAACGTCTGTCCCGGCTGGCTCATCCCAAGCACGCGCAGAAGATGTTTGGTGGAGAACCAGGGAAGCAAGCGATTTATCTATGGGGTGTGGCGGCGGCTCAGGGTGGGAAGTGTGATCGCCTGATCCTCGCTTTGTCAGCTTTGACGCGTGCAACTGAGAACTCGATTGAAGGGGAATGCGAGTTTTCCGACAAGATCGATTTCGATCGTGAGGCAGCATCTTTCATCGATTCGATTGATAGCCGGCAAGTGTTCACCCCGTTGGATTGTCATTTTGCAATCCTCTGGGCCTCTGCTTTACCTGCACTTGCGAGCCGCATTGAAGCTCACCGTTGGTGGCGGCTTACGTCTACTTTACAGCATCTTCATGAGTCTGTTCTGCAATGCAGCAAAGCCTACCGTTTTGATCATTTAATGCTGGCAGGTGAATTGGGCTTAACACTCGCGTGGCGCGTCCCGTGTGTGGCTGCCTGTAAACGCTTAGCGGGAAATGCGGGCGAGTCGGTCAGGATGTGGTGTGATCGGGAACAAGAATCCGTATCTGAAGCATTGGGGAACGCGGCGAGTGTTCGACTCGTTTTGGCTTCGTTGTTGCGTTGCCGAAAGTTGCTCGAGAAAGTGGCGAAACGAAAATTCAGGAAATCTGATCGAAGGACTCAGGCTGCCTTGGCTAAGTGGACAGCCGCGTTGACGCATCCGGTGGGAACCGCTTTGAGCTCGGCTTCGGAAGAGGCGATGTCGGCTGACGAGCAAGAGTGTGGACTGATCGATACGTTGCAAAGCGAATACTCAGACACTCTGAACGCGGCGTTTGCCGCGGCCCGCGGTGAAACCCCGGTGGGTGGACGACTTGCATGGGAGGTTGGGCTTCCCGAGACATGGCATCATGATCATGATGCAAAATTGGCCATTGGGTTTGCGGATTGGGATGTCAGGCAAGGACGATTTCATCTCGACTACTCCGGGGAGGTTCCGGAGTTGGAACTTTTTGCTGGTCGGAGGCGTTTGTTTTCAGGTAGGGTTCAGGTGCGTCTGGAGGTAGACGGCGTTGAGCGGCAACCTTGTGGAGAGTGGGCCGAGGTCTGTGAGCACAGTGACGATGATGTGCATTATCTGGAAATTGAACAGCCGTGGAGTGGTGGGCTCGTGCTGCAAAGACAGCTGATGCTCGTGCGGGATGATCGTTGTGTGCTGCTGGCGGATAGTGTGATTCCAGATCAACCGGGCGATGAGGCAATATCAACGGTTGAGTACTGGTGCAACTTCCCGTTAGGGGAGTCGATCAAGTGGTCGCCCGAGGCAGAGACACGCGAGGGCTTCCTTGTTGACGGAAAGCGGCGGGCCTTGGTGGTTCCATTAGCGGCGGGCGAATGGTCAACTGGAGCTACAGATTCAACGCTGGGTGAGACGAGTGACAGGCACTTGCAGCTTTTTGTTCGAGGAAGGAAGTCGCTTTATGCGCCGATTTGGTTTGATTTGCAGAAACGCCGTTTTACACGGCCGAGGACTTGGCGACAGTTAACAGTAGGGGATCAACTGAAACTGGTGCCACGGCATGAGGCTGCTGCTTATCGTGTTCAAGCCGGTTCTGAACAGTGGATGGTGTATCGTTCACTTGGTGAGCGACGATGTCGCACGGCATTGGGGAAGCATTTGATGGCGGATTTTTACGGCTCTCGCTTTTACGCCGGTGACGGGTCACATGAAGAATTGGTTACGGTAGACGATAAGTGTTCCACGGATGATGACTGAAAAGCAGACCCAGCAACGAATCACGCATAACTGGCAATCTGTCCAGCAACAGGTTCGCGAAACCGCGATCGCATGTGCACGCGATCCAGGTTCAATTCGGATCATTGGCGTGTCAAAGTACGTGGATGAAAAACTTACCCGTGCTTTGACCTCAGCGGGTTGTTGTGAGCTGGGTGAAAGCCGTCCGCAACTGATGTGGCAGAAATCGCAAGCGATGCAGGATGTGACGCCGCTCGGCTGGCACATGATTGGGCATCTGCAACGCAACAAAGTCCGACGCACGTTGCGATGTACGCCGACGATTCACTCAGTTGACAGTGAACGTCTGCTTTCCGCTATCGCCGACGAAGCTGTACTGCAGGGCATTTGTATCGACGTCTTGCTTGAAGTGAATATTAGTGGTGACCAAGCGAAAACGGGGTTCTTACCCGAGGCACTGCAGTCCGTGCTCGAGTCCCGTCATCAATCCGGTCTCGAAATCCGTGGGCTAATGGCGATGGCCGGTTGGGGGACAGACCCGTCCGCCGCACGGAAGCAGTTTGAGAAAACGAGAGAGCTTCGTGATCAGTTGGAAATTTCAACCGGTCGCCAATTGCCCGAACTTTCGATGGGGATGAGTGGTGATTATCAAGAGGCTATACAAGCTGGTGCGACGATGGTTCGAATCGGATCGACCTTATTTGATGGTGTGATCGAGCGAAACTAGCCTTCAGTTCGATGTGTTGGTTAGATCCGTCGCCACTGCGACCGTGGTGCGTGGAATCTAGCGTGAACGGGATGCCGGTTGAATTGATCGGGAAACGCAGTGCATGCAATTTTTATGGTGGTGGCAGAGGCACGCGGCGTGCAGAACAGGCAGCCCATTCTGGTCGGTCACGCAGGGTACCAAAAAAAAGCTCTCGCCAGTCTTGGGAGGGCAATGATGCTTGCCTTGAGCGAAAATTTGCATAGCGACGGAGGAAATGGGTATAGCAGGCGAGTCACTACGGACTCGTCGACTAGTGTTGAAATCCTGTGCCGTCGGCTGGTTCACGGATTCCTTCAGGTCAATGCGTGGATTCGGAGTGTAGGACACGACTTTGAATGTGTTCGCCCATTCAGTTTTTGGCCACACAGGGAGAGGCTGTTCTCTATCCGCCGTTATCCAGCATCTGCTGTACTCGTTGCTCGATTTTCGTGGTGATAGTGGTTGTCTGGGATTTTACTTTGCGATCGCTGCTGACTTCCACAGGTTCTCCGAATGAAACCTTCACTCGACGTTCGGCTTTGATGTCCGCCGTGGTTTTCTGCAGAACGTCCTCTTCAAACTTGTCGATGGTTTCAGCCATTCGATCGATTGAAGGATGGTTGTCGACATAGTCACCCGGATAACTGAATGACTGCACCACAAGGAATAGGTCTTCCATATCATGTTTCAGTTGGCTGGCCTGCTCCGTGTCCAAATCACCAGCAAGTTCTTTTTCCATGATGGTCTTGCGAGCTGCCTTGACCCGTTCAGGGATGCTTTTGGAGGACGGTTCTATGTCGTTTCGCATTTCAACGTTGCTGAGGATATGCTCACGAAGTTTGGCGATTCGCTCCGGCAGGCGGCCAGACTGGGTGTTTTTCAGATACTCCAGTTCCTTGACAATGAGTAACGCTTCGGCAAACTCGTAAATGCGTTTTTCCAGCGGTTCGGTTAACTTGGGACGCCAGAAAATTGAGCTCTCAAGCTCGCTCATGGTTGCCAGCAGTGACGGTGTGGGATCATCGACATAGGTATATTTGATAGCGCAAGGAATGCAGGTAATCGGTCGCTTGCTTTTTCTTGCCGCGGCAACTGCGATAGCGGCGGCGCCCTCGCGGAACGGCGTGACACGGCCATTGCAATGGTAGATTTCACCCTCCGGGAAAATGACCAGCGGTTCCTGCTTCTCTTGCAGGATGCTGGTTGCCAGCCGAAAAGCACCAATGTCATTCGCCTCCCGGTCAACGCTAAAGCAGCCATGTTTTGTAAGAATCCAGCGTGCAAGCCATGATTTGTCGTCGAACACGTGCCATGTAGCCATCACGTGTAAAGCAGTGCCGACTTGATCAGCGGCTGAGTAAATCACATAGGGATCTGCATGGCTGGAGTGGTTGGGCATGATCATCACACCCTCTCCGTTGTTGAGCCGCTCGTTAACAATGCTCGCGCCTTCCACCTCAATGTCAGCGATCTGGATCGCACGTTTTCTCTGCCGATCCCGAAACGGACGCAGGAGGTTTACCAGAGTGGGGCTGACGCTTGGCTTCCAAGCCTGTGGCGCGAAGAGCATGGTGTAACGATTCATGTTTCAGTGCCTTGCCAATTTACCTGATTAAGTTCAGCCATCGCTAAAATTAAAGCTTGTGTTCCGTCTCTTGCATGGCCTTGCGCGACAACGGCTTGGTAAAGTTGTTGTGCGAGCGCCAATCCTGGTAGGGCCAAGTTCATGGCAGCAGCTTCATCCAACGCGATTCGCATATCTTTGATAAAATGCTCAACAAAAAAACCAGGATCGAAATCCCCATCGATCATACGAGGAGCCATGTTGGTCAGGGACCAACTGCCGGCTGCCCCGGAAGATACGCTTTGAAGCACGGTGTTCAGGTCGAGTCCGGCTTTGGTTGCGTACAGAAGGGCTTCACAAACGGCAATCATTCCAGAGGCGATTAGGGTCTGATTCACCATCTTGGTATGCTGCCCGCGGCCCGGACCACCCTGACGCACAATCGTGCTACCCATCAATTCAAACAAGGGCGTTACACGTGTCACATCGTCGGGCGCGCCTCCCACCATGATTGACAGGCTGCCCTTGCGGGCTCCAGTGTCTCCCCCGCTGACGGGGGCATCAATGCTCGCAACGCCCTTCCTGTTTGACTCCTCGGCGATTCTCTCAGCAAGCGACGGCTGGCTGGTCGTCATGTCAACAATCGTCATGCCTGCGGACGAGCCGCTCAGGACGCCGTCCTCTCCAAGGATCACCCGTTCTACGTCACTGGGGAATCCCACAATCGTGAACACAACGTCTGACTGTTCAGCAACTTCCTTGGGGGAATTCGCGAGCACTGCTCCGCGGTCAACAAGCGACGCCGTTTTTTCTACTGTTCGGTTGAATACTGTCGCCGTGTAACCTCCTGCCATCAGGTGACCACACATGCTGCTGCCCATCACACCGGTGCCGATCCAACCGATGCGAGTTTTGCCAGGCGTGATGGGCGGAACGAGTTGCCGTTGGTCCATGTTTGCTGCTTCTCTGCGTGTGAAAGTTTCGCGATGGGTATATCGCAAATATAGCAGGGGAAGCACCTCGGAAAAACGCGCGGGGCCAAATTCACGCCACGGGCGAGAGTCTCAACGAGTTGGACAGAGTCAGGCGGCTTGCCAGCGTTTGACCTCTTCCTCACTAGTGCCCAGCCAGATTGCAGTGGCCCAGTCGGGTAACTTCTGATGAATATCAGAAATTCCGACGACCAGATCCCGATTTTTTCCCCCAGGCCGCGTAATTGCTGCGGTGATTTGGAGAGTACAGCTGCGAGTTGCCGCTGGCATTGGTTTGCTAGATGCGGCAGGAAGGGTAACTCGCGATTCAAAGGCCGCCAACGCCTGCTTCAGGATGCTGCGAGGTGCTAACTCATGCGGCGGTTGTGTTTGAGTTGGGTGCATACGCCTCAGCAGACGATTGACGGACTTGACATGCCACGCCGCAAACTGGTCAGAGAAGATGGTCCGCACACCTGGGAGATTTCGGTACCAATCAATTCTCAAGTCACGATCGGTGTGGGTAGCGAGCTCGCGTGATAATTCAACAAAGAAATTCTTGCGAAATGATAGATAGGGCGGCGTTACGAGGACAGGCGTGGAGGCATGCCTATCGGCGAGCGTAAGGATCTGGTTGGCAATGTGCTGTAGCGGCATGGAGACGTGTCGACCTGGTTCTGGCAAGTTCTGAGCACGGGAAAATAAGCTCAAGACTCTCAGTTCTTCGAACGCATACGTTTAAGCATGCGCTGGTAATCGATGGACTGGTGGCTTGCGTCGATTGGGTTGTGTCGCTTGTCGATGCGATGAATGTTCACTTCATCCTCAATGATTAGCATGTCGCTGTCATCATGTCGGAGCTTGAAGGCCTGCTCCTGAGGGCCAGACGTGAGCCGATGGTCTGCTGGCTCCTGCTCTTGGTCTGACATGCTCTGGTTTATCTCAGTTGGTGCTGGTGCAGCATGATCGTGGTCAGGACTACCGTGGCGGGCAGATGCAAGCTCCAAACTGGCGCACTCCAACGCAGACTCATCGAGTTCAGGGTGTGCGGGGTCAATCGAGATGTTGTCAGCCGATTGTCCGCTCACGTCGTAATGCATCTTGTTAGGTGTCTGGTGAGCGTCATCACAATACTCAATTTTGTCCGCCGGAGTGAGGTTGATGAGGTCGCTGATGCCGATCATTTCCTGATGTAAAGCAATTTCCTGCGGGATGACTGCTTCGATAGACGCTGTTGGATGATTTGTGGTGGCCTCTGATTTTGTGGGTGCCGCGTGAAGGTCGATTTGCTCTTCCTCGTCAAAGCTACCAAACAACATTTCGTTGGTTTTTGTGTTCGGGTGTTCCTCTGACAGTTCGTTATTCAAATTGTCCGAGATCAATTCGTCATCTATCTCGAGCGCCGGAGATGCTAACTCAGGATACTGCAGTTGCTGAGAACTGATCTGATCGATGTCGAGGTGTTGCTCGGGGGCGGCATTTTTTTGGGGGGCTGTTCTTTCATTGTGCCCAGGTTTTTGAAGAGGATCCTGGAACTCAAATTCGTGTGCGGTTTCTTCGTGTGCGGTTTCTTCGTGTGCGGTGTCCCAAACTTCGGTATAAAGTTCATCCGTTGGGCTTGGCTCTAAGGTTGGGCTTGGCTTGATCTCAGGTGAGTCCTGCTGTTCGGTGGATGTTTCCCAATGACTGTCGGGCTCAAAGTCGCACTCGTCGTAAGCGTCTGATTCGGGAGCAGCCGTTTCTGAGAACAGTTCGTGATCTAACAGGTCGTCGTCAAGGGGGTTCGGGGTGTGGCCGTCGGTGGTTTCGTGGATGTCTGTTGGGGTGTCGAAAGAGTCCAGTTCGCCAAATTCAACGGTGGATTCGGTCAGTTGCATTTCTGGTTCATCAACCATAGGACTTGGAAGCTGCTGCACCTCGGCCCAAGACTGATCGATGATCCGGTCGGTGATCAGGTATTCGTTTTTTTCGGCGGCAAAATCAATTGCGTGGGACAACAACTGGTTGATGAGGCGTGGCACACCACTGCAAGCATGATGAACTGCAGAGATTGCTTCAGCGGTGATGGTAGCGTCGGGATCACAACCACAGTTGCGGATGGTCTGGTTGATATACCAGCCCGTCTCTTCGCTGTTGAGAGGGTGGAGGTAACACCGTGTCGAGATCCGCTGGCGGAACCCGTCCATCGAGGGTGCTATCAGCAATTCATCAAGATGGGTTCCTCCGAACATGACTACGCTGACTCGCGGTTCTCCATCACGCTTCAGATTGGTCAAGGTGCGAATGGTCTCGAGGATTTCCGGACTCAGGGCCTGAGCTTCGTCAATCAGAAGTAAGATCCTGGGTGCTGGTGGCTCGCACAGGCAGATGTGGTCGAACAATGCAAGTTGAAGATCGCCAGCGGGAGTACTTGTAAGGTCGACGCCGGCCTGGTGCAGGAAACGTCTCAGGAATGAGTCGCTGTCTGGTAGGGGGGTTTCGCCCAGTGAGATAACTCGGTGGCTCTTCTGATGTCGAGATGCCAGTAGTTCACTGATCAAGGTCTTTCCAGTTCCTGGCGGACCTATGACAACTGATATCGCGTCTCGCGCCTGTAGGCTCAGCTCAATTCTGTCTACGGCATCCTGAACGGACCCTAATCCGATAAACCGTTTGATGCTCGGAAAGGCGGGGAAGGGAGGCAAGTTATAGGCGGAATCACTGGAGTGCATCGCTGTCACGCATTTTGGAAGGTTGGAGACGAGCCGCGTTGGATAAACCACATTACGCAGATCGATACAATCGAATTGATCGGCATAATTGGTACTGCTTCTGCACTTGAAAACAGGTCTACCGCCGGCTTGGCTGTTCAAATGGGGGCACTAGGTGCAATGGGTGGCCTTTTTGAGTGTCAGGTTGCCTTGGAAGGGGCATTCGTCGGCAGCGTGGGGATGCTTTCAGGATGGGGGATATTCCTTGCTTGCATTTGTGGGCCAATGACGCTTGCCGCATATAAGTCGCTGTCGCCTTGTTTGGCGGGGGGATGGCTGTGCCATTGGCCTTTTCTTTTCGGCGCGTTGGTTGTGCGACTCAGAAGCCGCCGGGGCTGGTGAACTCGGCGTAGTCGTCGAATTCGCTATGACGCTCGGCAGCGCGGTCACTGAAACGAGTGAAGTCTGCTTCCCAAGTGAGTTCGACATCACCAATGGGGCCATTTCGCTGTTTTGCGATGATGATTTCGGCCTGCCCAGCAAACTGTGCCCGGTCATCGCCCCGGTGGTAGTATTCTTCGCGATGCACAAACATGACAACGTCGGCGTCCTGCTCGATGGCGCCTGACTCGCGAAGGTGGCTTAGTTTGGGGCGATGGTCTTTGCTATCTTCGGCTTGACGGTTTAGTTGCGACAAGCAGAGCAAAGGAACTTCCAACTCACGTGCAAGGCCTTTCAGACGACGTGCGATCTTGGCAACTTGTTCCTGCCGTGGGTCTCGGGAGTTGTCTGGCTCAATGAGTTGCAGGTAGTCAATCACGATTAAGCCGAGCGATTCTTCTCGGCGTTTGATGCGTCGTGCCGCAGCGGCGATCTCGCTGACCGTGCGACTGGGAGAGTCATCGACAAAAAGCGGCGCTTGACTGATCTCGTTGGCCGTTTGGATCAGTTTGTCGCGATCATCTGAGGAGATGGTGCCATTACGAACGCGATGCCCATTGACCCTTGCAAGAGAGCAGAGCATGCGGTCGGCTAATTCGATCCCAGACATTTCCAATGAAACAAATAGGACGGGTTGTTTTTGATTGATGGAAACATGCTCACCGATATTCATTGCCAAGGCGGTTTTACCCATGGAGGGTCGAGCCGCCAGGATGATCAACTCACCGTGGTGCAGACCACCGGTCATTTCATCAAACTTGGTCAGTCCTGTCTCGGCAGCACCGTCTACATACTCGTCTCGCATGCGTGCTTCCATCCGGTCCATGGATTGGTGCAGCACATCAGCTATGTTCTGGACCGATTGGGATGAGCGACCATCCATGATGGCGAAAACTTTCTGTTCTGCCTGGGCACACAATTCTTTTGCACTGGAAGATTGATCATAGGCATCCCGCAATACCTCGGTGCTGGATTGAATGAGTCGACGATAGACGGCTTTTTCGGTGACGATACTGCAGTAGTAAACAGCGTGTGCCGCGTTAGGTACCGATGAAGATAGCCTTGCCAAATAGGCAGCTCCTCCGACCTTTTCATAGTTGCCCGCAGTTCTTAACCGCGAGACAAGCAGGGTGATGTCGATCTTTTCACCCGAGTCGTGCATCTCTCGCAGGTTCTCGTAGATGATTCGATTCGCATCGTCATAGAAATCCTCTGCCCTGAGGGAAGAAATTTCATCGCATACCTCAGGCAGTAGCAGGATGCTGCCCAGAACACCCATTTCTGCTTCGACGTCGAAGGGGGGTTGTCGCTGCAGGATTTCAGCGGCAGAAGGCTCCTTCTTCGGTTTTCTTGGAAAGGGAGCGTCGTTGAAAGCCATGGGCCAATCCGTTGGGGCAAAAGAAGGAATAGGTACCGTGGAGGTGATATCCGTATCGACCGGACAAAATCAAAATTCAGGCGTCTCGTATGCAAAGGGCACGAGCATCGGATTCAGACCCTCAGAATAATCGTTGACCGGATTTAATCCTGCGATAATTCTTGATCATCAAACCCGTTCCTGTTTGGTTATACCGTTGCTAGCTGTGTTGCGGGCTACCCGTCTGATTAAACGTCTAGGTATTTGTGAGGTTTTCGTCGAGGTTGTTGGCTTCAATGATTTTTACTGATTGACTGTGGGGCAATGAACTTCTTTTCAGACGTCATCCTGCCGCTATTTTGGGTGGATTGCAAGGTGCACGCGTTGGGCAAATTGGAGTTTGTACAGTCACAAGAAGAAAGACAATGCTGCGACAAAGTTGGATGGAGGAAGCTGGCAACTTGTTAGATGGAAAAGGCCTGCAGAAGGGACTCGCGACGCAACGTTTTCCGAACCGCGTGTTTCAGGACAGGTTGTCTTAGCCACTTCTGAGCAAGTTTTCGACGCGGGCTACTGCCTCTCGGGTCGACATCGCCAGTGGTCCACGACCGATGGACTTCCCATTTTCAAGCCATTTCTTGACGTTGTTTTCCGCGGAAATTGCCGTGCTGTGGGATTTGCCACCAAAATGCGTTGCGATTTCCGAGTAAGCAGAAGCAGTCAGTTGGCGGGCCAAGTACATCGCGAGCATGCGGGGCCCAGTCACGGCACGGGTTTGGCTACGCCCTCGAAGCGTGTGGTGCGGTAAGTGAAATGCGTCGCAGACTGCTGTTTCAATGACCGATAGCGTTGCGATTGGTGTGGCTGCTCGCAATAAATTGCCGCCAAATTGCCGGATCTCGTCCAGAGTGGGCACGCGACCAAACATCCGTTGTAGCGTATTGATCATGTTCGCTACGCCACTGACCACGCGCCCATCGCCAGCTAACATCGGATTGATCTGGTCGAGCAAGCTTTCGGGGACTTCCATGGGACAGCGTTCGGCAATCCAACACGTTAGAATTTCTCGGCGAATGTCGATATCGAGCGGTTGAATTGGGCACACGAGCCCACTCGCCATGCGGCCCGCCAGTTCTTGGGATAAACCAGCAATCTCACTGGGTGCCTGAAGGCCGGAGAAGAGCAGTGGACGCCCCGCGGATGCGAGTGTTTCCACCGTGTAAAGCATTTCTCGTAGCGTGGCTTTCTTTGCACCCAAAAACTGGACATCGTCAATCAGCAGTGCATCAACCTCTCGATAGCGGCGGCGAAACGCTGTGATTCCGCTGTTGCCCACGGAGCTGATGAAATCATTCGTAAATTGTTCCGCTGATAGATGCATTACTCGACGCATTCGGTGCCGCCGACGCAGTTGGTGAGCAATTGCCGCCATCAAGTGTGTTTTGCCAGTTCCTGTCGGGCCGCAGAAGAAAATGGGTGAAGCCGTTTTCGGGTCCTGGCAAACCATGGATAGGGCCGTGTAAGCGAGCTGGTTGCTCGCGCCCGCGACGAAGTTGGCAACGGTTGGTTGGCGTTGCTGGTCGTCGGTGACCGCGACGCGATGTGCCTCTTGCTGTGTCGGAGCTTTCGTTCGGCTGCTGGAATCGTTTTTCGCAATCGGCTGAGAGGACTCATGCGATTGCTGGTTGGTTGGAGCCAAACCGCTGCCGGCGGAAGCAAGGTCGGGGAATTGGAGTTGTTCGGGTTGATCGATCCGAGGATCGTTCGTTTTTGTTCTTCTTTTTGATCCCCGACTAGCGGCAATCTTCGACGAAATTGATTGTGCTCGACCGCGTTGCGATCTCATTTTTGGAGCGGTGCTGTTTCGCCGCTCATCCGCATCAACAGGTTTCTGCGCCCGTGATGAAGAAACTTGTTCAGATAGCGAGTTCTGATTCGGATGATGACTAACGACAGCAGCGGCGTCAGCACGCGTGGTGTTAGCAGAAAGCGAGTTGCAACTTGCGGGTTCCAGTTCGCCCGCGGTCTCATGATCCGTTAGCGGCAGTTGAGCTTGCGTTGCCGCGGGCTCGTCTAGGCGGAGAACGACTTCCGTCCGCACACCGCACGCCTGCATGGCAGCTCCCCGCATTTCGCGAATGAAGTTTTGGCGGAGACGATCCAAGGCAAATTGGCCACGGATGGAAAGCGTGATTCGACGCGTTTGATTTGAGGAAGAAATCGCGTCAGGAACGGCGGATGCTTGATCCGCAGTGACAGCTGGTTCGCCACCGTCACCCTCCACTGCAATCGTTACCCCGTGTGTGAACCACATGCGGAATCGTTCTGCACCTACGCGTCCTGTCAAAGCTTCCTTGAATGATTCGATGACAACCGTGTCATCGTTGCAGCCGTGCGGTGCAGACATACTGGTAGCGCAATCCTCCATCATGGATGTTTCGCAATGCAGCAATAACAGTGGCAAATTTCGACTCGCCCTTGCGAATCGGACCACCGTGGATTGTGAGCAGGGCAACCAAAGCGTTGGTAATGAAAAGTCACCAACCTAGCTCCGCCGGGCGGCACACAGACCTCCCCACAATTAATCTCCCTCAGCACACGATTCACTATCGCTTCCGAGGGAGGCAGAATTCTAGGGTTGCTAGCAACCAAGTCAAACATGCTTTGGCCTCCTTTCGAAACTTTCGTTTCGACTTGTTGCGTGAAAGTTTTAAAGTGTCCCGAAAAGCCGGATTTTGCTGGCTGTGTTTCGCGAGTTCGCGGCCCGCTTTGGCTCGATCCTAACCGAAGTTACGCAGTGGAAAAGGTGTTGGAAAATAATCGATTAGTCAGACGTTCTTAGAAACGAGATGTTCTAAGTCCCTTGCCAGAAACGGTTTACATTGCATGCTTTGTATTCCGCTCGTGTTTTGGAGCTCGGTGAGATTTGTCTGGTTTATCACTCTGCCGAGATCATTTTTGGCGGAAAGAGATAGCCGATAACGCCAATATTTGAGAAATACGCGATGGCTCATGTAGAACCGGGGTCTGCCGAGTCTACCCTCTTTGCCCAGACTGTTTCGGTCAACAGCGGCGTCATGCCTTTGCTGTTGTAAATGTCTCGAGCTGGTTGATTCGTTTGGTCTACGCCTAAGATGAACCGAGTGCCCCCTAAATTGACTGTAAGCTTCGCGGCCTGATCGACGAGTTGCCTGCCGAACCCCTTGCCGCGAGTCTCGGGTAGCAGGCCCATGTAGACAATTTCAATCACCGGCGATTCGAGGCTCTGTTTTGGTGCGAGCTGATTTTGTGCTTGAAAGGTAGGATTGCTTCCCGGTTTGCTGTTGGATGTAGCCAGTGGGGCGTTTTCGTCTAATTCGCTGTGTTTCGCCAGAATCAGGCATCCAATTGGGGTTCGGTCCGGACTGTTAGAAGCCCATACTTCGAACCACAGGTCGGGAGCGAAGGAAGCTGCGGTCTGATACCCTCGAAGCGTTTCGTCGGTTGTGCGGTACTTGGCAAGGTCCGGGCAGTCGAGTGTGCCTGCGTAGGTCGCCTCGACCAGTTTGGTGAATTCCAGATGCCGTTGCTCGGAATCCCAGACCACGGCTCGTAGTTCGATGTTTACGCCAACTTCAGGAACTTTCGGTTCCTGATTGATGTCCGATCCGCTGAGATCTGCATTGCCGGTCAGATAATCAAGGGTAGCGATCTGTTGATAGCCCAGACCTTCATGCCACTGTTGAGCACCCAGTCCCAGCTGATCTGCTACGTCGGTGGCCCACTGGACAAAGCGAATGCCGCGGTTGGTGAAATCCCGCTCAACGTAGCTCCGCATCTGCGTGATCACTGCATGCTGGTCGGCTGAGCCTGTCAGGGCGTGGAGATCCGAGGCTGGATCCGTTGCCTGAGCTTTGTTTTTCACCGTCCTTGGGACTTCAGCTGAAGGGTGGATTAAGAAGTCTGCGTGCACAATCGTGGCCACGTCCGAGGATGATGTTTGATCAATGCAAGGCTGTTGGATGGCGATCAACGCGGCGACTGGTGTAGACGGTGCCAGCGGCTCTGTATTCGCAAAATTGGCTTGATTGTGCTCGTGGGCCAAGTAAAAAAGAACTTCGTCATGAGGACGATTTTGCAGATTGCTGCGCAATTGTTCCAACGCAATTTGAGCACGACCAATGGACAGCCGTGATAGTAATCTGGGCAAGACTTCTTGCAGTTGCCCCAGCGGAGCACGCGAAATTTTTAATGACATCAGGCGATACGGAAAAAGCGGGGGAGGTGACGGTTGATAACGCCGCAAGGCGTAATCCTTTCTAGTTGGTTTCCCAATTCGGGTTGTCCTCAACTTGTTGAGGACAACCTCTGATCACCGAAGGATATGAAATTCGCAAGGCAGTCGGTATCAGGTTGACCTTTTGATCAGGCGTCTTGTTGACCCTGAACATCGGTCTCCACCTAGCGGCTAGATTGGGTATCTGTTCCATCGTTGCCTCGTGTGTGGCATCTCTGCTAGTTAGGTCCAACGCAGAGGGTCGCATTCGGTCCAACTCGTCAACGTTGCAGGGCTCTGCAGGCCGCCATTTCGCGAGATTAATACCAGTTCTTTAGATGCGGCAAGACCGTCTGCAACTCTCTGGCAGGTTGATCCCGCTGTCTCGGCATAGCTGCCGAGCTTGTTGCTTTTCATGTGTCTTGCCACAGGTTCGTCCTAAAGGCCTGCGGAGGCACTCTCGAGTGCTGGCTGGAGGGGTTTCGCTAGTAGCTGACCTTTCCTTGAAGCAGCAGACTGCTATCCTAATTGAATAAGTGGGAGAGGTGTCGGAGGTGGCCGTGAGCGGTGCCCCTAAAATGATTCAATTGGGGCAGCCTGAGATTCTGCTGGGCCCGGCCAGTTTTGATGCCTCGCGGAAAAATATTTCCTGAACGGATGGCTTTGCTGGGCAATGGAACCGTAGGTCTTATTGGTCAGCGCCCTGGTCTTAAAAAAAGAGTTTTTAACTTAACCTGTCTCCGTCAACCGCTCCGCCCGTCAACAGCTGTCGGTACGGCAGGGACACGTGAACAGCAACCATGGATTTCAAGCATGCGAAAACCAATTGCGACACTTATCATCAGCGGCGTCATTTTCGCGACCGGTTCAACCACGAGCACACCCTCCGTGTTCGCCCAAGGTTTTTTGAAGCGGTTACAAGAGCGTGTCCAGTCCCTCGATCAACAGAGCGGTGGAGACCAAAATCCAGCAGCACGTGGGCCAGTTGAAGATAGCCCCCGTGTCGGAGGGCAGCGGACGAATCAGAGGCGCCCTCTGGTGGATACGCTGTTTCAGTACGGACCTCAGCTCTTCGGTGGTCAGGAAAGTAGTAATCCAGCCTCCATTGGATCGGATATCAACCGCGGATCCGGACGAGGGATGCCAGCCCGAACAACCCGGCAATTAAAAAGTGCATCTCTGGGAATTGATGTTCTAGAGTCACCACCCGGGGTGCCGGGCGTCCTGGTCACTGGGTTTAGAAGTGACTCCAAGGCAGATGATGCTGGGCTGCAAAAAAATGACGTGATTGTTTCTTTGGACCAAACACTCACGCCGAAGATCGCTGACATTGCAAGGTTCTTAAGTCTACGCCGCGCTGGTGAGTCTGTTTCCGCTCGGGTTCTTCGTGGTGATCAAATGAAGACGATCCGCATTCCATTGTTGGGACCGCAACCGCCGAGTTTGGCATGGAATCGGCAAAGCGGGGCATCGCTACCTGTTCCGCCGCTACCAAAACCGCCGGCTCCCAAATCGCCAGCTAAACCGCGTCATGTGATTGGGACGGTCCCCGTTGCTGGGCCGGTCGAGATTCTGCCAGCGCCGTTGACTCGCCCTGCGGCGCAACTCTCAAACAACGCTGGCGTAGAGCAGTACGGGATCCTTCTTAACGCTGAATCACTTTTGCGAGGGGCTCGGGTCGAAGGGGTTGTCAAGGGATCGGCGGCCGACTTCTCGGGCATCAAGCCTGCGGATCGTGTGGTTTCAGTCGACGGTGTGCTAACGCGTGACAATACGGCGTTGGTGCGACAGTTCGATGGTGTTACCCTCGGGACCATCGTGTCATTGGGGGTCGTGCGAGGCGACTCCTATGTCATCAAACGCATGGAGTTGACGACTGAAATTAAGTCGGGTACCGCTGCGGTGGAGAGGCCGTTGAATGCATCCGAAAAACCGCGAAGTGCTGACGGCAAGGAAATCGAAACAGAAAGCGGGGTTCTCGAGGGTATCGGCTCTGTCCTGGGCGGTTTGCTTGGGGGAGCAGACAAAGAACGCAACGAAGGTCAGTTTGAAGACGGGCCTTTTGAAGCTGTTCCCCAGGAACGCAAGGAAGGGCCGAAGGCAAGCGAGTCGGTGCGGCAGACGTCGTTTGAGCAAAATAGTTCGGGACAGCTAAACAAAATGTTGGGAGATCCACCCTCGCTAGATGGATTGTCGGTGAAACCAAAGGCTGACTCTACCCCGAGCACAACTGACTCAGAGACGCCTGGGCAGACCGCGGCGGACATGCGCGAGCAAATTCGTCTGTTGCAAGAAAAATTGAAGCAAATCGAGCAACGCTCTCAAAATGATCACAAGGCAGTTCAGCAGGAGACGCCCAAAACCAAAAAGTCTGAATGAAGCTTCACGTGTGCCTGATGTCTCACTTGATGCGCTGAAGCAACGAGGGTGTTTGCATGTTTTTAAATGAGATGAACCTGTAAATATCTGCCTGTGTATGCGTTCTAGCCACATGGGGCTCGAAAAAAATGGTTTGGAAGTGAGCTATCGTAGCCAAGCTTTGTGATCGGGGAGAGGCTGACGAAACGCTACACTCTCTCGGCTCAATCCACGAGTAGCACGACACGAGTAGCACAACACGAGTAGCAC
>NZHC01000035.1 GCA_002689655.1 Rhodopirellula sp.
TCCCCAGATTACGCTTCTGTTCCCTACGGTTCAGGCTAACTCATAAATTGACCGTCAGCTTCCAGCAGCGTCTGGGGGCTTACACGTTTCCAGCGTTAACTCTGTTCATCAACTAAGACACAACAAAGTTGCCTCATGGGGCAAATCCCATCCTCACTTCTTTCGTCTGGCATTTAAGCGTTTGAGCATTACCTTCACGGCTGTTTCAATCTGTTTATCCCGCCCCTTGCTGACCGACTCTGGGTCATTCTTGACCCGATAATCCGGCTCTATTTGGTTATTTTCCAGATATTCACCCTTTTTGTTCTTCATCCCAACCTGAGGAACCCCAACTCGGATGTCACCTGAGAGAGACATCTCCCACCAAACGGCTGTCATCGTTCCAGGCACTGGCATGCCAACCATTTCCCCAATATTCAATACGTCGTATGTGAATGGGAAGGCATGCGCGTCACTGTAGTTCCCCTCCCCCATGACGAGTATCGAAGGCTTGTTCCACTGGTCTAATGAGTCACCTCGGTATTCCCGTCCCCGCACATGCATGGTTACATATTCCTCACCCATGAGCAGTTTCGCCAAGTCGTTGTGCAGCCACCCACCCCCATTCCATCTCGTGTCAACGACCACGGCCTCTTTATCGAAATAGTGGCCCAACAATTCAGAATACACAGCTCTAAAACTTTCATCATTCATGCCACGGACATGAACGTACCCAAGCCGCCCATCAGAAAGTTTCTCCACTAATTCACGGCGTGTCTTTACCCATCTTTCATACAACAACTGATTTTGCTGTTCTCTGGAGATTGGTATGGTGACTTGCTCAAAGTGCGTTCCATCACCCCGGCTTATGGAAAGCCTTACACGTTTTCCAACTTTGTGATTCAGTAGACGCGACAGGTTTTCATTTCCATTTAGGCTTTCCCCATCAATGCCCGTCAGTTTCATTCCCGCGTCAATCTGGCTGCTCATCTTTTTAAGAGGGCTCTTGTCGAGCACTTCCTCGATCAACAACGGGCCGCTTGTCTCACTTCGATCGAGTAATAACCCAAGTGCTGCAGTCTCATCAGATCCCTGTCTTTTTGCGGGTCGATACCCTACGCCAATGTGCGAAGCATTCAGCTCCCCTGTCATTTCTGCCATCAGATTCGCAAGATCGCGCGTATTCGTGATGGAAGGAAGCTTCGTTTCGTACGCTTCTTTTAGTTTCAGCCAATCAACCCCGTGAAAATCGCGTTTATAAAACTTGTCCTTGATTTGTCGCCAGCCGTGCTCGAACATATAGGCACGCTCAGCAATCGGCCTGTGCGTCATCATGGCCCTGAAATTTACAGTTTGGGCATTTTCAACGGCATCCAGAGATGCATGGCTGAGCGTGTTTCCCGAAAGAAAGAAAATGGTCTTTTCGTCCTTGGACAGATCGAAACTCGCGGACTTGTCGAGCTTCTTAAGCAGTTTCACATTGTCCTCACGAAAATCACGCATCCACAACTCACTGGATGCCGAGTGCCGCTTCAGGAAGAATAATTTACTAGCGTCCTCAACGAGGTAGCTTTGCGTGATATTGGCAGAGTCCTTCGTCAAACGGACGGTGCGGTCATCCAGATTCGCCCACTCAATCACAACCTCATTTGGTTCTTTAGCCTCGTCAGTGTCCTCATCACCTTCCATTGATTTCTTGAGATCCTGAGCCAGCTCATACTCTTCTTTGCTAAGAGCGAATTGGTCGTACGCATCCTGAGTGAGGAAAGCAGCCATAACGTCATATTCGCGGCCCCAACTTCCATGGTCCCGTCGCCCAAATCTTGCAGTAGCCCAGTACACAACGTTCCCGCTGCGATTCCAAGCCGGCGACGAGTCCTGATACCCCGAATGGCTGACGTCCACCGGTTCCTCTGACCCATCTGAGGGAAAAACCCCAATGTTGGGAATGAACAAACGTCCGCGAGAGGCGAAGTCGGAGGTGAGCCATTTACTGTCAGCCGACCACGCAAAGCTAATGTCACCATCCGAGTAGGAGTAGTTGTGTTGCTTTCCCAAAGCAACATGGGTGTCCCCCGTTGCACGTTCGAGAATCTGAATCTCATCTCTCCCCGCTAGAAACGCAATTTTCGTTCCATCTGGGGAAAAGAGGGGTTGAAAGCTCTCGGTTTCTGCTGAATGGACTTCTCTTTCTTCGATCTTCGTCGCCGTAAAAAAATATTTCTCGCGTGCATCGCTCAATGTCGCCTCGTAAAGCCGCCACTTTCCATTGCGTTCACCAGCATAAAGCAGAGTTCGCCCATCATTACTAAACGAAACGCTACGTTCTTGCTCCGCTGTATCCGTAATGCGGACTGTCGTTCCAAAGTCTCTGCTAACAACAAATACTTCGCCTCGAGCGACGATCGCAATCTCCTTTCCACTGGGCGCCACGGCGAACTCGGAGATGTCCGTCAACGTCTTTGTCTGATAATCATTGGCTTGCGCATCTCCTTTAAAAATAACAGCGACTGCCTTGGGCTGACCACGAGGCGTTTGAGTATAAAGGTGGCCATGGTGGGTGTAGCACAAACGTCCATCATCAGCCGCGGATAAATGCCGCACAGGATGCTGCGAGAAGTCAGAGATCTGTCTTCGGTTGCCACCCTTGGAATCCATCGACCAAACATTAAAGGTTCCGGTTCGTTCCTCAGACAGATAAAAAACCGCCCCACCAACTAAAGCTGGATTGTGATCACCGCCCTTGAATCGTGTTAATTGTGAGTGTCTTCCCGTCGCGACATTCATCATCCAAATATCCCGCGCGAACGCGGAAATGTCATGCTTGCGGAATTCACTCTCGTAAGCTTTCTCATCCCGATAGACAATCTCTTTTCCGTCGACACTGTACCTTGCCTGGGACGCAGGAATGGTTGAGACCATCCGTGGTGTGCCACCAGTTGCTCTGACCTCATACAACTCTGCCAACCTTGGCGTCGGAAAAACACTCGCGCTCGCAGCATCGTCACGCGCGGATTTAAATAGAACCGCCTCGCCGTCCACCGAGAAGTCGGCTGGAATATCATCAGCGCTGTGATAAGTCAGCCTTCGAGCCTTACCACCCTCAGCAGCCATCAAAAACAAGTCGAGATTGCCGTGCCGATCGCTGGCAAACGCAAGATTGGATCCATCCCGTGACCAAGTCGGATAACCGTCCCACGCATCGTTCACTGTCAACGGGCGGGCCAGACCACCTTCAGTAGGTACCATGAACAAATCACCCTGATAGCCAAACGCAATCCACTTGCCGTCTGGCGAGATCGCCGAGTGACGAATCCAATATTCGGGCTCTTGCGCCAACACGAACGAACCCATAAAAAGGATCATTCCCGTTGTAACGATAGTGCGGGCAACAATGCTGAGCGATCGGCGATTCATAATGAGGTTGTTCACCTGATGTTCTGTGGGAAAGTCATGCGCATACGACAGTATTACTTCCGAAATACTCAAGCGGTTGAAACAAAAACGCAAGCCAGCACAAACATTTTTACTTTCCTCGCAATTAAGCATTCGAATGCATCCTCTGGCAACTAAAACACCACGATCTCAAACTTCCCGTCACAAAGAACCACTTGCTCGAAGATGCTCAATTGATCACTCAAGCAAACCAAGATCCCTCGGCCTTACGAGTAAAGCACAGCCTTGTAGGTGAAAAGAACGACATCAAGGCGAAATTGCACGCGAAACATAGTCGCCCACCGAAATCAACACACACACTGGACGAATCAGAGACCTGATGCGGGAAGTATCCTTCGCCGACGCTTTGCCTTGGAATAACAGCCCGTTCGACGCACTTCAAGTTGATCCCCAAGTGAGGACTCACTCCACCATGGCATCACTCAATACAGCACCGGCATGGAGCATCAGAAGCGTTGACCCTCACGCGAAACCTTCCCCGTGGTGCAAATCTCTGAAGCCCGATGCCTTATCACGTGAGGACCGGCATCGTAAAACGAGACCACCTGCCCTAGTTTGCTGGACCGTAAACAACTTTACGCAGACCACGCGGGATCTCGAAACTAAACTCCCGTGCTCTGCTCATCCATAGAACGTATGTGTGGTTGATCGGATCAACCCAAAAATGCGTGTTGTGATATCCCGACCATCCAAAAATTCCTGCAGGTGCCGCGTTACCCTCCTGTTGGGCGTCTCGCATGACAAAAACGCTGTATCCCATGTCCATTCCTGCTGGCTGCCCCATTTCAGACATAATGTCAACGCTAATTGGTTTGGTCATCCGATCGATACTTGCCTGTGTAAGGATACGCTTACCTTGAAAAACCCCTCCTGCAACCAACATCTGACAAAAATTAGAGTAGTCGGATGCTGTTGACACTAAACCTTCTCCACCAAAGTGGGCTGAACTCGTCGCTCGGTAGGTAAGCTCGTTAAGCAAATACGTATAACCTTTGAGATTCTCCGAATTGATCCAGAGCGGTTGAAACCGTGCACGCTTTGCCTGATCCATCACGAAGGAGGTATCAGTCATCTGCAATGGCTCAAACAGCGTTTGGGCAAGATAGTCTTGGAAGTTCATTCCGGAAAGGACTTCTACGAGTCGGCCCAAAATGGCTTGGTTCACGCCATAAAGGAACTGAGTACCCGGCTCAAACTCAAGTGGTTCCTGCGCAATCATTTGGCAATAAGTCTGCAAATCGTTAAATCGTGTCTGATTGGGGTGGGGACGATCAAACCCCGGAGGAATGGGATTAGTGACCGAGTTATTGTTGGGGGCACCATCTTCCCACCCGGCGTAATAACCCCACCCTGAACGATGCGCCATCAAATGTTCAATGGTCAAAACCTCCGTGGCTTCTCGTATTTCATCACCATCTTTTACTCGAAGCGAGGAAAAGCACGGCAAATACTTTGACACCGGGTCATCCCACTTGAACTTACCCTGTTCTCTCAGAGTCATCATAGCAACGATCGTAATGGGCTTTGACATTGACCAAATCGGAAACACAGTCGTCTGATCGACGTCCCGGTCGCCTGGCCTGCCAGAATTCACAACCGAAAACTGTTCAATACCATCGGTTGACCCAATCACCACCAGATTACTGCCAGTAATCTCGTCGTCGATGATCTTCCTCTGAAACGCCTTTACACGTTCTAGCAACCCATCAGGGTCAGCCCCCAGAGTTGAAGAGTGAACCAAAATCGTACTCACCACAAATGCAAGACACAATGAAACACTTCTGTTCAGCATAGCAACGACCCTATAAGCAACCTAATTCGAAATCCAACGGAGCAACGAACGCCAAAGCTAAGAAAATTCAATTCCTCCATCAGTATCCCAGACTCTCATTGATCCACAGTCTACGATCATGTGATGACAAACCTCCAACGATTCGCTGCCCTGATTCTATTCGACGTATTAAAAAAGCCAACGCCGAGCGTAACTTTTGCAACCCAACCCGAATAAGCTAACTCTTGTCGGACGGTTCCGCCTCAACCTCCTCGACCGACGAGCCTGTCAATTCACCTCGTTCGAAGCCTCACTTCTCTGCCACACTTTCAGCCCACCAGTAACGCAACGATGCCGCCATCCGTTAGAGACCGCCGCTCAGTTGGTAAGAGAAACTTGGTTGAAGGAAGGTCACCCCGGACGAATCCCGAAATAGAGCGCACACACGAGTTTCGAAAGGCTTCAAGCACCACAGCACAAAACATCCCCCCACCCAAATCGGCAGCAATACGTCAGCCTAAGTTGTCTTGAAATCCTTGAGTTCCAGCCACCCCCCAAGCTCCGGTTCCACAATCACACGTCCCCAGACTCTCAGCCACCAAACATTGTCTCGACGAGTGTTTCATTCGTACGATGCAAACATATCCACTCTACCCGACCGCAACCTTATCAACCGCTAGCTAACAGCTCAGGTGCTTTTCGGAATCCGTTGACACAGCCGTGAGGGACCCTACAGCACATCGCCACCAAAGTCAGGTAACACCCCCGGCAGACTCCCTACGGTCTCCTTAACCCGGCTAGCGTCAACCACCACACTGTAAGACAGAATTGATCCAACAGCCCACGTGGCAACAATTCCAATTTCACAATGAGCCATCCGGCCCCTTGTTACCACTCTTTTATGCAACCAACACTCACCACTTGCTAAGGTCTAGAACATATCACCCAGCCACGCAACTGCATGCAGCAACACGTCATCCAATTGCTCGGGCTCTTGCAATGAACCGCCATGCAGGATCTTTATTCTTTCCTTGGTGTTGCTGCCCAATTCGTTGTACAACGGGAGTTGAGACGTGATTTCGGGGAACTCTAAATCAAGGGAGCTATTAATCATCAACACAGGTTGCGTGACAAGCGGCGCGTAGTGATAAGTACCAAACCCTTGCTTCTTAAAATCCATAAACCGCGACCCAAGTTTTGATTGGTTTTCATACCCAGTTGATACAAGCACTCCCCCTTGGAGGCGGTCATCCAGAGCCAGCAATCGAACCGCATCTTGTCCAGTCGCACCAAAGGCTAACAGGCAGAACTGCTCAGAATCCAGATCCCTTCGCGAAGCCAAGTAATCCAAAGCACGCATCGCTTTCATGACTCGGTTCCTCGACAAATCAGGGCGCTGGCTGTTCTCGCCCAGCATGCTTCCTTTGCTCACCACGTGGGATTCTCCCCCACTACCACGGTCAGCACCGAGCTCAAGAATGCACAGGACCATCCTGCGCTCAGTCACTATCTTTGCGGCCATTGCGTACGCTCCCGTTTCCGTAATCGCAAGTTCGGAACCGTGTTGCTTGTACGGGGAAAACTCGTGTGGTTCAGAAAGCATCATCACGCAGCCAACTGGCTGTACGGAACCAGTAGGTGCAAAGAGGTGAAGATGGAAACTCGTATCATCAGCAGCAGCAGCATCAGCAGCGGAATCTAACTCCGCAATCGTGTAAAACACACCGAGTTCAGAAAGTGTCTCGTTGTCGACCTGGTTGCCTCTGGCTTCAGTCGCATTATTCGGGTCATAATCGTGAATAGCCCTTAATTCCGCAGGTGGGGCGAGCAACGTCACTTCAGCCTGTTGGTTTGAACTTAAAAATTCATCCACCTTACTGCCATCCGCAGCGTCCTGCGTGATTTCAAGGCTGCCCTTGCAGCAACGCACCCCGTTGGCTGTATCGCGATTCCAACGGTCAGCAGCAACATTCAGACTGAGCACCTTGCGCGGGCTTTTCCAACTTCCGCCGAGAATATAGCCCTGTCCGCGTTGATCGACAGTGCTACACCATTCACGTACATTCCCACCAAGGTCTCGAACGTTGAAGCGTGAAATGCCAGTATGCTTTCCACACCTCGCCGGCCCCTCACTTCCGAAATTACTCCGCACTACCAACGCCGACATCGTTCGTCCTGAAGCCGCCTGCCGCCATTCTCCGATTGTCGGCAACCGCTTCCCACGAAAGCGAGCGTACGCGGTTGCCTCAAAGAAACTGATACCTGCCACTGGGTGCATCTCCGTGCCATCGGGAAACCGACCGTCGATCCAAGACGCCGGGCCAGGATGTCCCGTACGGTCCAAGAACAACTTCATGGCAGTCTCAAAAGGCTGAACCACACCATCCAACAAGAATGGAGTCGATGACCAAAACTCAGGTGATTCGTAGGCACCGGCCTCAACAAACTCTAGATATTCCTGATTTGACACCTCAAGAGTGTCGAACCAAAACGCGACGCTGCTAGAAGCTCTGGGCGATGGATACTTTGCATTCACCTCCACGTGCTCCGCAGCACCAAAAACGAGCGTCATGTCATCAGGGTTCGATGCAATCTGCTTAACCAACTCGATCTCCCCCCCAAACGTTCTCACTTCACTGGAGTTCAAGACGAATTCCTTAGTCCTGTAGCCCGAGCAGGTGACTCGCACCCGCACTGAAGGAACCACTCTTTTTTGGAGTGTTTCTATAAAAACCTCACCCAAAGGCAGCATGACTGTCTCGCCTGTCACTTTTACACCACACCACTCGAACGGTTCGTTATTCCAATCACAGATCGCGACCTCTGCTTCTTCTGGAATTCCCCTGAGCTTCACGTCGACGACAAGCTCATTCCTAAGTTGATCTAACAAGGGGCCAGCCCCCCATGATTTAGCGAACTGGAAAGCGGCGACCGGCCTCATATCGTGGACCAGATAGTAAAACTTTTCTTTGGCTCTTTCAGGGATGTCAGGCTCGCCATCCCTCTCTGTGCTCAGATCGATAACCTCAAGCTTCCCATTCATTCCCCCAACTTCCCGATCGAGACCCGGCGTTTCCGCAAGCGGTGCAACGACCCCAGGGTGCTCAGCACCTCGTGTCGTGTTATTCGCGCCTTTCCGCTCTAGAACAGATTCCTTTTGACTTGATAACAGCGCTACAAATCCCGAAATCAACAAAAAACTAAGCAAGCAAACGAGCCCAAGTGAGTACGGTTGTTGCCACCAGTTCCCTGTATGCTTTGGCGTTGATTTCTCACCTGAGGCACCACCGTTGAGATATCGGTCAAGGTCAGCTGTTAAATGCTCAATAGTGGCATACCTTTCCTCAACACGCTTCGCAAGCATCCGCGACACAATCTGATCGAGCACCGGCGTGAACTGCTTAGCCAGACCATCGACGTTCGTTCCCCGGGCATGAGCAAATTCAGGCGAGGCCTTAACATCCCTCAGCGTGCGACTGACTGATCGAGGCACGGTTTCGCATAAGCACTTCAGCCTGTCCGCAAGAGCGTTAGTCTGTTTGAGTTCCCTGGCGAGCGGAATTTCGTCGACTAGCATTTCGTGTAGCACCACGCCAAGCGAAAAAACATCAGTATGTGCATCCACCGCAGAAAACTCACAGCGTATTTGCTCCGGGCTCATGTAGTCCAGAGTACCGAGTATTTGGCCATCCTCCGTCTGTTTCGGTTCATTGAGTGCCTCGCTATTCTTGGCGACTCCAAAATCGATTATTTTTGGCTGTGGACCTCGCACCAACTCTGTCACCAAGATGTTTTCGGGCTTGAGATCGCGGTGGATTATGCCGTGATGGTGGGCGTACTCGACACCTTTGCAAACGTCCCGCATAAGGCGCACTCTAGCTGCGATGGTTAAACGATGGTCGTTACAGAATGTGGTAATTGGCACACCCCTCACCAACTCCATTGTTACAAATGGGTTGCCATTGGCGGTGATACCCGCATCGTAAATAGTCGCAATGTTCTCGTGCTTTAGCTTTGCCAGTGTCTGTTGCTCACGCTCAAACCGTCGAAAGGATGCCGATCCAACACGATTTGTGCGTTGCACCTTTACAGCTACCTCCCGGTGAAACGGGACCAACTGTTCGGCGGAAAAGACATCAGCCATCCCGCCGGCCCCTATTTTTTCAAGAAGGTGGTAGTTCGCGATAGCTGGTGTAACTTCATGGCCACCGCTTACCTTCTTGAACCCCCCGTCGAACTTCGTCCAAGGTGACTCATCGGCCTTCAGCAGGTTCGCGACCCGAGCACGTAAAGCCGTGTCATCCCCGCATGCGTGATCAACAAACCTCACCCTTTGTTTCAAAGCGGGAATCAGCCGCGCGCGCCGGAAGATAGCGTCTTCGTCTAGGTTCGTGCCCAAAATAACCTCACCGTATTCTGGATGTACATTGATGGCCGCGCGATGAGACGGGCCTGGCTGTCTGCATATCACCTCAATCGACCAGTATAAAGCATTCCCAGGTGCGACCGAACCTTGGCAAGAAGATCCATCAGCCAAGGCGCGCATTGTCATGCTCCACACCGCATCCTACCCAAGAACCGGTTTCCGCAGCAGTGCCCGATATCTCTCGTCAAGCTTAGTAAACTTACCAAAGACTCGTTGCTAAACTAAACACTCGTTACCAAGCGTTACTGTACAACCCGCAGACACAACTTTTTTACTTCAGCGCGTCGCCGATCGGCAATCTGCATTCAAGCACACACCCCTCCCGGTCGTTTCATAGCTCCCGTTGTTCAAGGGAATGTTCGACAAGTCCAGCTTGCACTGCCCAGTCGCACTCATTTGTTTGGCGGCATTGCGGTAGCCCCTCACCGTTTCGCAATAATCTGTCGGCACGCCTAGCCCATCGCAGTACATGTCAGCGAGACTTTGTTGAGTTCATTCACCTACCGGATTTTCGACCATGCGGATACAAGTCAAAGCTGAACATGATCCTGACGTCCCCCGGACCATTGGCCTAAATCACAGCTAGTTTGGACTGAACACTCGCCCCTCACTCCGCAGCCTACCGCTAGCAACCTGCCGGCTCGCCGTTGTCAGTGAGCGTTTCCAGACTAGCCTCAAAGGGATTCCCGCGATCATTCTGAGCAACGGCCTCGCAACTCTTCACCTGCTCGAGTAGACGCAGGAACGCCTGAAACTCTGGCCGTTTCGAAACGTTGCAGCCACTCGGCAGAAATGCATCCCAATCGGACTCAAAGCACCTCGTCTCGCCGCCCGTTCGCGTTACCTTCCCAACCACTGGTTTTAAAGGGCTGTGCACTAGCGAAACGCTGATTCAACGAAAAACTTCCCTCGACCCGCCCAACCCGCACAGCCCCCCCCGCCAGAGGTAATCTGAGTCAGGCAAACTTGAAAATTCAATCCGTTGGGGTAAGCAGACTCAACCCCCAGAGGACCCCTGTGGGGTTTTCAGCAAGACACCCGTTTGACGCCCATGGACGCGGCTAGATCCTCAGGCGAAATGGTTAAGAAACGCGTTTCCCAAGGTTAAGACCTTTGGATTCCATCGAGAACTTGAACATTTCTATTGACGAACCGTACCCATCCGTGGCAACCTATTTAGTCTGGATGATTATCTCCGTTGAAAGATGTGGTGGTGTTCCAGATCAAGGTTGGGGTTTTCACGCCTGCCGCCGCTATAATTAGAGTTACGTCTTGTTTGCTTTTCGCCACCTATCTGCTTCCCTATGCATCGCAACATTGCTGTTTAGCAATGTTGCAGGTTGGCTGCACCTTGGTTGCGTTGACACGGCAACTGGTTGTTGCGTCGACAGCACCCTCGACGTCTCACATGTGCAAACCGTGAAGCTTACGTGCTGCGGTCACTCTCACGCTGCAACCAGCACCCAACAGGACCAGTGTGCCGACTCGTCGAAATCGCAGTCAATTCCAATTCACGACGATTGGCACCACGAGCATGACTCAGAACGCTGTAGCCTCTGCAAGAGCTTCTCTACGCTTCGGAGTGCTTCTGCACCGGCTTTGCTGCTGTTAACGGACTTCAGTGTTGAAGCGGAGACGACTTCCTTGCCCGCGTTAGCCGCCGTCGAACGCAGCATTTTAACTTACAGCATCTCAGTGCGAGGTCCGCCGCAGGTTTGACCGCTTGTAGCGTCTGAATCCTTTCATATTCTCCTGTACCTGAGGTGCGATCCATGGAAAATTTCCATGAACTGGCTGACGGTAAAAGCTGGGCGGCTCGGGTGCTGACCACAGACTTTTGCCCTTCAGCGAACCGTTTTGTCTATTGGCTCAAAGAGCCAGTGGGTTGGTTTGTACTTGCCACGGCCATTAGTGTCATGATCGGACTCTACTTTGCTCCGATTGGATGGACCCTTGCGGCAGCCTTAACCTCCGTGATCGCTGTGGGGATGGTATGGCCTGCTATTGCAGTACGTGCCGTGACTTGCTCCCTGAAGCCTAAGGACCAGCACGTCCATGAAGACGATCCTTGCGAACTTAAATTCTCAGTGCGAAATTGGTTACCCATGCCCCTGTGGGGTTTATCAGTCGAGGGTTTCCTGGACCGCTCTTGCAAAGAGGTTGACACAGAAAAGATTCCGACCGTCGCACTTGCATTCGTTCGTGCTCTGACGAAGTGTACCTACCGCTTTTCAATTCAGCCGGATTTCAGGGGCTGCTATCCTGACGGAAGCGCCACGCTGACATGTTCATTCCCCTTTGGTATCTGGACCGCAAAACGCAACCTCGAAGACATTACACCGATTACTGTCTGGCCTAAGCTCTTTCCGATAACCGGGCAGGCCGTTTTGCAGGGTCGAAATCCCGCGGAGATGGGGGAGGGTGAACGTAGTGGTCGCTCCGGTAACTTCATTGGCATTCGTGATTACCGCAACGGCGACGGCCTTCGAGACGTCAACTGGGTCGCTACGGCACGATACGGCGAACTGGTCGTTACAGAACGAAGTGCGCCCCAGTCTTGCAGCGTTGAAGTGATTGTTGATGTTGGAACTTTCGAAAACCGCGAGGAACTTGCAAACCGTATACGAGTGGCGGCAAGTATCCTGGCAAATCTCCATCAATCTGCAATCCCGTTGACGGTACGAATCGGCAGGCAGGTTATCCATGCCATGCAAGGTCGTAACGGATTTGTGCAAATGATGGACGCGTTAGCAAGAGTCCCAGCAGAAGGTTATGGAGAACAACAGCCTGAGACTCCAGTACTCAATCGTCTGTCAATCACAATCTCCTCGAATCAAGACGGCGATATCGTTGTCTGCGCAGCCGACCCCGAGGCAAACCAGCGGTTATCGCAGCACCACATGCATCGCTTAATCTCAGGTGAACAGGACTTGGCACTCCAACTTCTAACGCTCTGGCCTGAGGTGCGAGATGCAAACCTGGTCGCGTAGACGAATCGAAACGATCCTACTGGCCCTCCTTGGAATTACTGCGGTCATCCCTTTCCGTTTTTTCCCGGAACCCCCTGCCTGGTTTCTCAGCGAAATGGGATGCTTAAGCGTGTTTTTTGGCCTAGCCGTCCTCTGCCAGACATGGGGATCACGATTTAGACCATCGAGGGTGGCGACCACAGCCTGCATGTTTTTTCTGTGTGCCACGCCGATAGTGTTTGCCATGCTTGCTCGTGCTTTTGGTGCACCCATCCCTTTTGAAATGTCTGGGCTGACAACTTTCGCCTCCGTCTCACTTGCTTTAGCGGTGGCTGACTCATCCCGGCGCATTTCGTCTCTATCTGTCGTAACTAGCGGCTTTCTGATTCTGTTCTGCGCGGCAATTTCTGATGATCAGAATGCAGTCATCCTACCGTTACTTTGGATGCTTATTTGCGTATGGCACCTCGTCGCAAATCGCTGGGAGCGGCTTGACCTCGCGATGCCGGATTCGGTGGAACGCACATGGTCGCTGCGTCCTCGGATCATCTTAATTGCGTTGATTGCATTGCTGATTGGCGGATATGCAATCAAAGGACGAACTCCCTCTTCAAAACCTTTCGAATTTGGGTTCATGCCGACCAGTGGTGGAACTGGCTGGTCTGACCCTGCCGCCCGCAGGGGCGTGGGAAGCGGAGACGAGGCAATCGCAGCGAAAGACCACGCGGAATCATTTGGGGCGGTCGACTCAGACATTTTTCTGGAATCGACCGAGTCGACTCTGTTCGACATGTTCAACGACTCACTTGGTCCCCCAAAAAAGAAAAAAAATGTGTCCGAACGCCGGCAGGGGATGAATAATGAAAACGTCATCCCGATGCACGAAAAAGCGGCAAGAACCGATCAGGGAGCGGGCAGTTTTTCGACGGAGCGTTTGCCGGCGAAAAAGCATACGCACGCAAAAAGCGTCCTTAGCACAGACATTGTCCAGTGGGATGGTCCCACCGGTATTCGCTTGGCAATGCACCGCTACGACACTTTCGACGGACAAGAATGGTCCCAGTCCAGCAATTTGAGTAATCCAACGCTTACCCGCATCGACATCAAAGAGGCGCCTTGGTTCTTTGACCCCGCCTCGCGAGATTCATTCCTGAGCGAACCTGATGCGGTGTCAGTAGGGCTACTCAAAATCATTGGGCTCGATTCCCAACGACTTCCTGTTCCGATGCTCACTTCTGGCGTCCACATTAAGAAGATCGATCGCCAGGACTTCTTCGCCATCTCCAAAGATGGCTGCTTCTTCATGCCCGGGCGGATCAAAGTCCCGCCGCTTACCGTTATCCATGTAGCAAACGCGTTACTGACGGAGGATGACATACGAGAAAAACTCCATGCAAAGAGTGAGCTCGCGGCAACTGTCCCGCACATGCATTCACTCGAACCGTCAACAGCCAATTTGATTAATGAGCTTGTCCAATCCGCGGGGGTCCGCGCCCTGAAACCTACCGACCAACTGGCTTCTTGCATCGATCAACTGCGAACGGAGTTCACATTTGATCGACACGCAGATACGGCGGCAAGCACCCTTCGCGAGTTTCTGCAGTCACGCCAGGGGGGTGATCACCTGTTCGCCACCACCGCGGCGTTGATGGCTCAAAAACTCGGCCTTCCCTCACGACTGGTGACTGGGTTCTACGTACGTCCTGATGCTTATGAAATCACCGCAGGTCATTCCTGCGTCCAAGCCGAGGACGTGCACGTATGGGCCGAGGTTCAACTCGATGATGGGCGCTGGTTTGAAATTGAACCCACCCCCGGCTACATCCCACCACACTACAAACCGTCTTGGGGCCTGCTTGCCCGGAAGTTTGCCGTAGCGCACTGGCCACTGATGCTGGGTTCAACTCTAAGTATCTTCCTCGTCTACCTCACCCGCCGCATCTGGGTTGATCTTCTACTGTCCACTGCCTGGTATCTCTCGGGCTTTTTGAAACCTCGCCAACGCACTCGTTTGGCAGTGGGAATTATCGAAGCTAGAGCACGCGTTGCTGGCACAGTGCGCCCCGTCGGGCAATCACAGCGAGCGTGGTTGGAAGATCTCGTTCGCCCGGACTCGAACGTAGCCGTTGTGGCTAAGCGGTTTACAGACTCCGCCGATTCCCTTTTCTTCGGAAACAGCAACGAATTGGCTCATCAAGACTCGCTGCAATTGGTCAGCCTGCTGCGTGTTCGTACCATTATATCTCTCAAACACAAAACGACACCATCAGTATGACTGAAGAGAACACCTTCACAGCCAATTCGCCTGCGCCTTCCTCACACAACCACGTTGCTTCTCTGCAAACGTTTCTACGCAATGTCCTGCTGGGGAAAAACGAGCAGATTGATTTAGTCATCGCATGTCTACTTGCACGTGGGCACCTCCTACTGGACGACCTTCCTGGAACCGGGAAAACAACGCTTGCCAAAGCAATTGCGGATGCAATCCAAGGGCAACTTGCAAGAGTCCAGTGCACCCCTGATCTGATGCCGGCCGATATCACCGGTTTCAGTATTTTTAATCAGAAGACCCGAGAGTTCGAGTTCAACCCCGGCCCGGTGTTCGCAGATGTGCTCCTTTCCGATGAGATCAATCGAACGACACCCCGCACTCAAAGTGCAATGCTGGAGGCGATGGCTGAACGGCAAGTGACCATCGACGGAAAGCCACATCGGCTCTCATCAAACTTCTTTGTAATTGCAACCCAAAACCCAATCGATTCCCATGGGGCCTACCCCTTGCCTGAGGCACAACTTGATCGCTTCGCTATTAAGTTAGAAATCGGGTATCCTGACCGGGTAGCTCAGCGGAAGATCCTGTCTCGTGAAGTCCACACCACCGACCCCCACAATACCGAGCCCCCCACACCTTCGATTTCGTTGACCGATTTGCAAACATTGCAACAACAAGTGCGAGAAGTCAGCGTCCACCCCCGCGTGATGGAATACTTGATTGACCTCGTGGAGGCTAGCCGTAGTGACATCGCGGTCGACCTCGGAGTCAGTCCAAGAGGTATGATGCAATGGCAGGCAATGGCTCAAGCATGGGCAATGTTGAATCAACGAGATTTCGTCACCCCCTGCGATGTTGCTCACGTGGCACACCCAGTCATGTCAGTGCGATTGATCACGCATGGCGAAGCCACTAAGGACGTCATTGCCCGCATTTTGAATCACGTCCCGGCGCCGGAGTATAAATGATGAGATTTAAAATTCTTTACGCTGGCATCGTAGTGCTAGTGTGCGCTAGTTTCGGCTGCTCGCAAAACTCACGGCAGGCTTCGTCTGAAATCCACCAGCATGATACCTCCAATCACATGCCAAGCTCGCTGGGGGACCTTTGCAGCAAAATACGGACGCGCATCGCAAAAATCAACACCACCGGAACCACGCCGCAACTCACGAACGAACTTGCTGATCTCGTAGCATGGACGCCTGAGTTCGCGGCAGACACGAATATCGCGGAACAGCTCTGGATTCCCATCTATGAACAGAGTGAGCAACTACGACTGTCAATCATCAAAGATGACAAACAATGGGACGCAACCCGGCTCGATCAGATCACCCAGCTATGCCTCCTTTCAGAACAGGCTTGGCGATCACTCAAGCCGAACGAGCAGAATGCACGCTTCCAAGGGCACAGCCATGATGATCACGAGCACAGCCACGATGATCACGAGCACAGCCACGATGATCACGAGCACAGCCACGATGATCACGAGCACAGCCACGATGACCACGAGCACA
>NZHC01000036.1 GCA_002689655.1 Rhodopirellula sp.
GGCAGTTGACCGGCCACAAAATGCACCGAATGGCCGACTGCCGAACCTAGCACCTCGCTGGGATCGACCTCGCTCAAGTCTAATCGACTGGACTTGAGCTGCTGACGCTGCGCCCTGCAAGTAAAACGGCAACGGCCGGCCCCTTACGCGAATTCTCTCGCACGGTCGATCGCGGTTTGCGAAAGGCCGCCGTACTGGCGCGATTGCATCCGCCACAAAATACGGCGAATCAGCCAGATGCGATTTCGGGACGCATTCGTCGCGTAGGCGACTTTGGAGACTCTCCAAGAATCCGTTTTCCCGTGGCCGCTCCTGATATTCTGCTCGCTGCTTGCACCCAATACCCAGTTTGGATCTTACGTTGAGCAGACATGAAACTCTTGTCGACAGCCGTACCTTGACTATCAAAAGATTTGGTGGTCCCCAAACCATCGAACAGGCTTTGACTGCGGAACGCTGCGAAGTTGGCGGTTAGTCCCCAACCGTTGCATGCGTTCACTATTTGGTTATACCGAGTTACTTAAACAAAATTTTGTGCCACAACGTCGTTTATCGTACGGCGTAGAAAACCAATTGCACAGCCCCGTAACGGCAACCACCGCCAAGCACTAGTGCGGCCAGTGGCCCTGCCCACAGACCGGTGAATGAATTTAGCGTCGCCTTGTCAGGTTCGTCGATTTCATAAACGCCCTTGACTTTATCACTCGTGACGGGACGCCTGCGAGTTGATCCACTGCCGAACGTAAACTGAAACAGATTGCCTTCGGTAGGTTCAAATTCAATTACTGGGTGAAAGTATACTTTCCTGCGTTCGCCATTGCCCCGGTGCAACTGTTCCTTGCACAATGACGCCACCTGCAGCACCCCGCACACCAACAATGTGGTGCTTTTGCTCAACGCCCAGAGCCCGAAACCGAAGATCACCGAGCCGATAACAAGCCGGTAGTATCCATCAAATTGCAAGTCGTTTTGGAAAGAAACTGTATTCAGTTGACTGGGCAATCCGCAAGCGGAATTACCATAGCCGCCAATCTTGAGCCAGGAGGATGTAGGCTCCGAGAATTCCATTCGTAACGGCGTGTGCCACAACACAATCCCAGAACCGCCTTGTTCGAAGCATCAATAAGGTGACAACTGAAAACCAAATTGCTGCTGAAATCCATTCACTGGGATGCGTCAGTGCGCCATAGATTGCGGTAGTTCCAATCGCGGATCTACCAATCTTATCAAGGGTCACCCCGGGCCAGTCTGGATCGGTAAGGTAGCGTAGCAGGAACCCACGCAAGAACAGTTCCTCAGCCAGGGGAACTGCAATAATCAACAGCGAAAACCGATTCATCAGGAACAGATTCCGTTCAGATGGTGACTCGAATAGGTCCCAGGGGTTAATCGCATCCCGGCTACCAAACAGATCGGATGCCAGGCCTAGTACAGCAAGTAACTTCGACTCAAGATTCAGGCGACAGAGAGCGATCCAGATTGCCGCACCAATCACACCGACGGCAATCGCGAGGGGCGAAACATGGATTGGAAAGTCTTGCTTGATTTTGGGAAATCCCCAAATGACCAGTGCCAAAATTGAAACAAGACGCACCACGACAATTGTTAGCACGACTTCCGGAGACTGGTTCGCAATCAACTGAATCTCGATACGTTCCCATACCGCGAGGATCATGGACCCAAGGAGCATGTAAATCGCTAATGGGCCCACATAGACAGTCCAATTCTGCCAAGCGATTTTTGAGCCATTGTGATTAATCGGTCTAGTCACTTACGTGGCATTTGATGAATGGGAGTTGTTGGACAACGTTGATTGATGTTCAACGATACGTGATGGATCAACAGTCTTTGCTTCCTTGACTATCAGTTAGCACTTGAGTTGATTCACTCTTGCATTTTTTGAATCAATGTTACTCAGACTACTTTCTCAGTTTTTGGTTGAACTTCTCGGATCAAGGACTCCAGTTTTTTTTCCGCCTGCTCTAAAATCTTTCCAGTTGCTTCACGTTGGTATTTAAAGTCATCAAGAACGAATTTCTGATTTCGTCCTTCATGATTGAAGCGGAGTACGGCAATACCTTTTTCTTCCCAGCGATGCCGATCAATCTCAACGAGGGAAGTTAAAGCGAATGTTCGTCCACTACTATCTCTGATTTCATCCTCAGTGCCCTCAATCCAAGAACCGCGAGGTAAATACCATTTGAAAAACATGACCAGCCCAACAGAAATGGATGCTGCCATCAGAATGTATTGGTTAAGAATCGACACTTCCAACTCGCGAGACGACTTTTCTGGAGCGTCCGGTATCCATCCATTTTTTTCAGCCTCTTTTTCCCACTGCTGTATTCCCTCTGCGGTTTGTGGAAAGGATTCGTAAGATTGGGCGATCTCACGTTTTCTTGGATAGGTGACCTGTGCATCAAGGAGACACCAACCAGTTCCTGCCAAACATGCGATCGCAATCCATAGAAATCGACGAAAGAAAGAAAGTTCAACTTCAGCGCGGATCATTTTAAGTTTATGTAGAAGTATCGAGGTGCAACTGGGTAAGTCCATCCAAGAGTACGTTAGCTCAGACGATATCAGGCGAACGGGGCAAAGCCAACAATTGATTTAAGCCCTGACGAAAAAACGCTGTGCTGGCTTGCATTGTCTCGGGTTCATCTCATTCAATCGGCGGAAACAAGTATGCAACGTGTCGAGAATAGTCACCGGAGAATTTGCGAGGTTTCTTCCCGATAACTCAATACCAAAGATCAGCGATTTGCAGGTGGATTATTCCGATCAATCAGTTTTTGCAAGCTAGCGAATCAAACCCACGGTCAAGCAAATCAGCTAACCACCATGCCCATCCTCTGAGAACTACTATAAAAACGACATTGGGCTATTGGATACGTGATCCCCCACATGCTGCGGGGACGACCGTGGAGCAACGATTGAATTTGATACACGATCTTATTTGCAGTTGCTATTTGTAGATTGACACGCTGCTTGACCTGAGGCTTTATCTGGAAAACCAGAAGCATACTTAGAAATCTTTCACAACTGACACGACACAGTCGCGCCGACAAAATCGTCGCACACTCATCAAAATAGCCTTGGTTTTCGACGGTCTTGTCGCGACTCCATCGGTTTAGAAAACGGAATACACGATGAATTATATCGTTAACTTTCTTACGTTTACTTTCATTACGTTGATTGTGACTGCTAATGTGAGCGCCAAACGTAGGGCACCGAGCGTGGTAACACCGGTTCAAAATGCTGGATTGGAATATCGAGTACCACACAAGATGATCGGATGCGTGGAAGCCTGGGACACAGCGACGAAAAAGCGAAGTTGGTTTCGCCAGATTTACGTGGTCCGACGCAATCCGTCTTTGGAAAGCGATGTACAGGATGTATTTATCTCCAGAATTCGATTGGACAACAAACGAAACATCCTTGAAATAACCAATGAACTTGGCTTTCCATACGCGTTTGACCTCAGGACACTTGAGGCAAGAACCGTCAAAGGAAAACCCGTAGTCACGATTAAATGACTATGTGCGGCAGCACAAAGGCCTTCACGCAAATCAGGTCGAATCGTGCAGATGGATAACAAGTGGGTCAATAGGAGATGGCTTACCTCCGAAGAGACTGGTCAGCCACATGATGTTCATCGTACCGGTGGGAGTGCAGTGGCGTATCGGGCCACTTCAGACAACTTGATGTCCCGATTAGACTTTCATTGCAGTGTTGACACAGTATTCAGATGTAGTGCTCATGCGTACAAAAATTCCAATTCAGCCTCTGCCTTGGGCAAGTTTCCGGCAGGCCAGCAACATTTATGAGCGGTCTTTTTTCACCAAGGAATCCATATTCACGACTTTTTTATCGGCAGCATTAACGAGGACTGCATTGTGACACAGATTTCCCTTCCCTCTGAGGCCAACTGGCAAGTGACATCCGGTTGGCGAGCAGCTATGCTATTTTACCGCGTCAGTTCCTGGCGGAACGCTCGTTGAAAACGCGATTTTTCCGCAACATAATGCCGTTTCCGCGAGCAGACAATTATACTCGGCGGTGATGGATATTTCTGAGACCGCGCGAAATCAACGGTCAAGGACGAACGAGGCCCTTCTAAGTTTTTCGTAGTCCCCAATTAATTTGACAGGCGCGTTGTGAGACAGGCATCGCTACGTCAAGGATCGTCGTCTCCACCGCTAGCTTCCGTTGCGTACCTCCCTTTTGTGCTCTCCCTCTTCTTCGGGTGCCGTTGATCGAAACGTAATCCGCCTTTTCTCCCCAATGAACATGACACAAAGGTTTGCCGCGATACTGGTACGTCTCCTTCTGCCTGCCTGCATTCTGGTGGGTGGGTGGTACGGATTTCGTAAACTATCGATTCCCATGGAAGAAGAAGTTGTCGAACCACCTGCGGCAACCCAAGTCCGGACCCGTGTGCAGCCTTTGAAAATCGGTCGTTACCAAGTACACATCAAGACGAATGGCTTGGTGAGCCCCCACAACCAGGTAACGCTCTCTGCCGAGGTAACTGGACGTGTCGTCAAAATCAATGCCGAGTTCGAAGTTGGCCGTTTCTTTTCGACGGGTGATGTCTTACTGAAGCTTGACGATCGGGACTACAAAACAGCGATACGAATCGCAGAGCAGGAAGTTCGCCGTAGTGGGGCCGCCTTCGATTTGGCGACGACGGCCCAAGAGCGGATGGAAAAACTTGCCGCACAAGATGGTGCATCTTTGGCTGAGCTAGAAGCATCTCGTTCGCTGCTTCTTCAGGCCGAGAACGATGTCGAGGTCGCGAAGGCAAATTTAGATCAAGCCCAGAGAGATTTGGAACGTACCGACATCGTCGCTCCCTTCACTGGTCGTGTGGTTACCAAGGCAATTGGCCTCGGTGAATTGATCACAGTCGGCACGACATTGGGAGACGTCTTTGCAGTCGATTACGCCGAGGTGCGGCTGCCCGTTGCGACGCGAGAATTGCGTTTCTTGAATCTTCCAGAACGTGAAAGCGATCCGCCATTGGACGTCAAGCTCCGCGATGCCATGAATCCCGGAAACGAAGCTGAGTGGAGCGGTCAAATCGTTCGCACTGAGGGAGCTCTTGATCCTAATTCACTTGAATTGTTTGCAATCGCTCGGATTCCTGACCCCTTTGCTCTTGATCGCCACGGTCCAGTGTTGCGTATCGGCCAACCAGTAAGTGCCACGATTCGCGGTGACAATTTAGAAAACGTGATCACCATTCCAAGGGCTTCGGTCCGCTCCCTGAACCAGATCCATTTGATCGATGCCGAAACGAACAAGTTAAGCACACGAACTATTGATCCGCTGTGGTCGGATGACAATTACGTGATCGTTCGCGACCCGAACATACGGCCAGGTGATTTTGTTGCGACGACCATGTTGGTCTATGCTCCTGAAGGAGCGATTGTCGACATCATCTCCGAAGTCGAGACAGAGTCTCTGGCAAGTCAACCGGCGACTGGGAGCCCGACTCCATGATCGGTTGGTTCACCCGCAATGGGATCGCAGCAAATTTTCTGATGATCTTGATTCTGGTCGCGGGTGGGTTTGTTGCTCTGACACAAGTACCACTCGAGGTCACCCCGGCCCTCAGTTGGGACGGCATCAGTATTCGCATGGCCTATCGGGGCGCAACGGGCAAAGACATTGAGCGTGCAATTCTGATCCCTATCGAAGAAGCGTTGGAAGGTGTCGACGGCATCGAATCGATCAACGCCGAAGGATCTCCTGGGGGCGCCTGGATTTGGGTGCGAGCCGCTCGAGGAAAAGACCGACGCGACCTACTTGACGACATCAAAGCGCGTGTCGATAGGATCACGACGTTTCCTGCTGAAACCGAACCGCCACGAATCTACATTCCCGAGTCGGCTCACTACTACGAAATTTTGGAGATCGCTGTCACCGGTGATCTTTCTTTACGTGAGCTTCGCGATGTTGCAAATAAGGTCCAACGTGACCTACTAGAGATGCCCGGCATCAGCCGGGTTGTCCTACAAGGAGATCTCGATTCTGAGATCAGCATCGAGACGGATGTGGAAAAACTTTTGGCGTATGACCTCAGCTTTCGAGAACTTGCCGACGCAATCCGAAACTTTTCGATCGACCTTCCCGCCGGAGCAATCGACAGCAATAGCGGGACTTTTATCGTACGTACCGACGGGCAGGCGTTTACAAGTCGAGAGTTTGAACAGATTCCACTTCGTTCGGTCGGAGGCGCGGAAGTCAGAGTCGGTGACGTCGCGAAGGTCACCGATGGATTTAGCGAGGAACAACCTCGGCTGTACTACAACGGCCGTCCGGCCCTACTGTTGGAAGTGATGCGGGTGAGCAATGAAAACGCGCTTGATATCGCAAAATCGGTTCGCAACTATATTGCCAAAACCCCCGCTATCTTTCCAGAAGGAATCCGCTTGGAGATCTGGGACGATCAATCGATTGCCATCCGTCAGCGTCTGAGCACATTGACCTGGGCATTGGCTCTGGGCGGTATCTTTGTGTTGTTGATTTTAGGCTTGTTCGTCCGTCCTGCGGTCGCATTTTGGATTGTGATTGGCATTCCAGTCAGCTTTGCCGGCGCGGCGATCTTCATGCCCTGGTTTGGCTTGACAGCGAATGTCATGAGCCTGTTTGGATTCATTATCGTGACCGGGATTGTCGTCGACGATGCCATTGTGACTGCCGAGAATGTCTACTGCAAAATCAGCGAAGGAATCGACCCGCTGAAGGCTGCCATTGAAGGCACCAAAGAGATTGCAACCCCGGTCACATTCGGCGCATTAACAACGGTGGTGGCCTTTCTACCCATGATGTTTTTCGATGGAAATTGGGGAGACTACGCGCGACAGGTTCCACCGATCGTCACCATGGTGCTTGTATTTTCACTGGTCGAATCAAAGTTGATCTTGCCGGCACATTTGAAGCACCTACGATACAAACCGCCAAGCGGCTGGTTTTCGCGTTTCCAAGCCTACGTTGCCAGATTACTGAAATGCTTCATCGAACAAGTTTACGCACCCGTCCTCCGCCTTGCGATCACAGCTCGCTGGGCAGTGATCGCCGGCTTTACGGCACTCGCATTGATGATGGCCGGTTACTGTACCAGCGGACGAATGAAATTCGTACCTTACCCGACTGTAGACACCACCCGTATCAGCGCGATGCTCAGCCTGCCCAGCAATACGCCGATGGAAGTCACTCAGCAGTACGTGCAACGCATCACCGACGCACTTGAAGTCCTTCAAAAAGAAGCAGTTGATCCGGTCACAGGTGAATCAATGGTGGGCAACGTTGTTACGATGGCCGGTGCCTCACGTCCTGGTCGCGACTACGACCGATCACGAGGGTACGCCTCCTTCGAAGTTTTACCCCCAGAACAACGCAGTGAACCCGGGCCATCCAACACGGACTTGGCAACCCGGTGGAGTGAACTCGTTGGGGAAATCCCTGAGGCTCGTGAGTTCCGAACTCGTACTGAGGCGGCCATGGTCCGTGAGTGGGGACCGGACGATGACGAATTCAATTTGGAACTTCGAGGACCAGATTCACCCGCCAAGCGAGAAGTTGCCCGGAAAATCAAGGCGATGCTGGAGACCTATCCTGGTCTGAAAGACCAATGGACAGACGTTGACGAGGGACAAGATGAACTTCGAATTAGTTTGAAAGCTCGTGCCGCGGAATTAGGGCTAACACAATCAATGTTGGCCAGTCAGGTTCGACAGGCTTTCTATGGCGAAGAGGCACAGCGGTTTCAGCGGGGAACCGATGATGTACGCGTCATGGTGAGATTGCCTGAATCAGGTCGGCGATCGCTTCACACGCTCGATCGACTGAAAATTCGCACACCCTCTGGCGACAAAGTACCGCTCAAAACGGTCGCGACCATCAATGTTGCCAAAGCCCCCAGCAACATCGAACGTAAAGACAAAGCCGAGGTTGCGCGTATCGGTGCGAACGTTAAAGATGAAAGCGTTGACATGGTTGCAATCGCGAGGGATCTTGATCCGGCGATCCGGGAGCTATGCAATTCAACAGGACTCACCTTTCGCTATGACGGTTACATAGAGGATGCCGAAACAACGCGAAAGCAGACATTTATCGGCGCAATCCTTCTCGGCCTGGCACTCTACGGCCTGCTGTCCGTGGCGCTACGATCGTTGATCCAACCACTCTATGTGTTACTGGCAGTACCCTTTGCGATCATTGGTGCCATCTTCGGCCACATCCTGCTCGACCTAACCCCCTCCTATCTGTCAGTGTTCGGGATGCTGGCGCTGGCTGGGATCGCGGTCAACGATACTCTGGTGATGGTTGACTTCATCAATCGCCGGTGCGGATCAGGAAGTTCTCTTATTGAGGCCGTCGCCGAATCGGGAACCAATCGGTTTCGTCCGATCTTCTTGACGTCGGTCACGACATTTGTGGGTTTGATGCCGCTGATCTTCGATCCATCAATTCAGGCAAAGTTCCTGATTCCGATGGCAGTTTCGCTCGCGTTCGGCGTGCTGTTTGCCACGGGCGTGACGCTTTTTCTCGTGCCATGTGCAGTCTTGGCAGGCGATGATCTCTCACGAGCCTGTCGATCGGTTTCTGCGTGGTATACGAAACCATTCAAGCCACCTCAGGGCAATGATCAAATTGCAGGCTGAGAATATCCCCCTCTGTCTCACAGCCTCACGAGGGAAAACTGCGATCAATTATTCAGAGATTTAGCGGCGACAGCCTGCTCCAAATTCACATTCCATGGTGGAAATGGATCATCGAAATCTTGCCAAGCCTCAATTCCAAGCGACATCTCCTCGTCTGTGAGTAAGCACGACTGTAGTGAATCGTAAAGACCGATCTCGTCCATACCGATTCCGATGAAAACCAACTCCTGCCGGCAATCACCAACTTCAGCGTTCCATCGCTTCTCAATCTCGACTCGGACAGATTCGATATCTGGCCACTGAGCTTTTGGAACAGCCGCCCACCAGAATCCACCGAAGTCGAGCCTGGCGACGCGGCCAGCCTGTGACCATATTCCAATTTTGTCCAACCGGTTGGCCAACCAGAAAAACCCTTTGCTTCGCAATACTCCCTGCCAATCCTGACTCAGTCGATCAAAGAATCGCTGGGGGTGAAATGGACGCCGCGAACGATAAACAAAACTGTTGACACCATACTCCTCCACTTCACTCGCACCATCGCCGCGAAGCGTCAATTGCCAACCCTTGCTCTGTTTAGCGATTTCAAAATCGAATCGTTGTGTACCCATGATGCGTGATGGCTCAATTTTCCCAAAGGAGGAACGGAGTTTCAACGCGTGGGGATTGAGTTGCTCGATAAACGCCTCAATTGAGCCCAACATAACCTCATCAACCAGATCCGTTTTATTGAGAATGATCACGTTTGCGAATTCAACCTGCTCAGTTAGAAGATCAGCGACAGTTCGCGGGTCATCTTCCCCGGCCGCCTGACCGACACTCTGCAGGTCTTTACCGATCCGAAGATCCTCGATGAAATTAGCGGCGTCCACGATGGTAACCATCGTGTCCAATTCAGCGATTTCTGACAACGCCACACCATCATCAATGGCAAACGTGAACGTATCAGCTACCGGGGCAGGTTCAGAAATGCCAGTCGACTCGATCAACAGGTAATCAAAACGGCCATCTTTGGCCAAGTTTGCTACCTCAAGAAGCAGATCCTCTCTCAACGTGCAGCAGATGCAGCCGTTGGTCATCTCGACGAGCTTCTCGTCAGTACGACTCAAAGCAGCGTCTCCTCCTGCAACCAATTGAGCATCAATATTCACCTCACTCATATCGTTGACAATCACCGCAACACGCAAACCCTCCCGATTGGTCAGAACGTGATTGAGTAAGGTGGTCTTGCCGGCTCCAAGAAAACCAGACAGCACCGTTACGGGAAGTTTCTTCATCGTAAAATTTCTAACATTGCGTACGAAACCAGTTGAACCGCTCCTGCTGTACAGCTCACCAACAAGCTTATCACAATATTCCTAATATCGAATACTGCGTCCTTCAGAAATGAGCCAGCAAAGTCCGAAACGCTAACTTAGCCAAACAGACAGCCCGCGAACCATCACGGCTTCTTCCTATCAAAAGTATCTCACATTCGGAAACCATCGGTCGATGAAGATGCCCAAAAAGTCACGAGCACCAACAAATTCCGTTTGCGGATCAGGTATGATTTTGCAACTTGACAGGGCCTTTAGCAAGGCGTGGAAATTCAATAGCCGGAGCCGTAATGATCATCGACCGCTCCCACACAAAACTCGCAAAAACATTCCACTGGGGACTCATCTTCCTGTATGTGTACGGATTACTGAAGCAACTTAACGATGTGTCTCAATTAGAAGATTCGGGCTTACTCATTTTTGAGATTGCCTTTGCGATTTTATTTCTTTTGATCGTCTTGATACGTTATTTTTACATGAGACGATACGAGACATTCCTCGGGGCTCGTGAACCTGTGCCTCTGGTTCACCAACAGCTTGCGAAGGCCGTTCACAGATCTATCTATTTATGTCTGGTTTTTCTTCCACTATCGGGCTTGATGATCGCAGGATTATTCGCCTTGGGAATTCAAGAGGGACCGATGCAAGATTTCACCCTCGCTTTGCATGAGTTTTGTGCGTCTGTTAGCTATTTCCTAATTTCAATTCACATCGCAGCCGCAATTTACTCTCGAATCAGAGGCGAAGGCATTTGGACATCGATGGTGCCATTTTGGAAAGAAGAAAACAGGTCTGGAAAATCAAACACGATGCAGTGATGCCCCCATTTCTGATCATGAACAGGAAGTTCACGACCTGAAAAATCTTCATAGCGCGCGTTAACAGGGTTTGCAACGCATAAGGCCAACACATCTCGGTGATTAATTGGATGGGTTCACTGAGACCGCTGGCTCACAAGACAACGCTTGATCTCGGTCAGGCCGAGTCGTCTATGACGACGCTGCTCAGTTGCTGTGTTCAAGCACGAGTTCATTTACCACATGGAAAATCACGTGCTCTGCTAACCCTGATTACGATGCTCGAAGAATTGGTTTACCCTAGATTGGCAAACTCAGTCTTCAAGCATTGGCAAACTCAGTCTTCAAGCTTTCGTGCGAGGCTCAGACATACTCAATGGCAAACGTGAACACCGATTCTTGAACAGCCTGCAAGTGCACCGCAGAACCGCGACACCCGGGGAACACCTCATGCCCAAAATAATTCTTGCTATCTTTTCAACATTAGCGATCCCTAGTGTCCACTCCTGTTTGGCAGAGGCAAGAACACGCCCCAATATTGTCTTTTTATTCGCAGATGACCAACGCGCCGACACAATCAGTGTTCATGGTAACCCGCACATTCAGACACCGAATCTTGATCAGCTCGCTAGCGAGGGATTCAGTTTTCGACGCAACTACTGTGCTGGCTCCTTCAGCGGTGCAGTATGCGTCGCCAGCCGTGCCATGTTGATGACGGGGAAACACTGGATGAATCTGCCCTCAGAAAAGCCAGCTTCGAACTGGGGTGATGCCATTACCCTACCCAACCTGCTGAAATCCCAAGCGGGATATAGACCCTTCATCATTGGCAAATGGCACAATGGACGCGGAACACTCGAGGCATCATTTTCGAATGGTCGCTCGGTTTACATGGGCGGGATGGCGAATCATGCGGACTTTCAAGTGCAGGATTTGGTGGATGGAAAGCTGAGTCCAAAACGTGCGGCCGGAGAATTCTCAAGTACGGTATTTGCTAACGAAGCGGTGGAGTTCATCGAAAATGTGAACAACGATCAACCGTTTTTTCTATACGTTGCATTCATGGCGCCCCACGACCCTCGCAATCCACCCGAAAAATATCGGGAGATCTACTACAAGAAACGCCCACCACTACCAGAGAACTTTCTCCCCGTGCATCCTTTCCAAAATGCTCCTCAAGCAACGTCTGGTAGAGATGAAGGCTTGGCTCCATGGCCACGAACAAGGGAGGTCATCAGTGATCAACTTTGTGAATACTACGGTTTGGTAACGCATCTTGACGAACAAGTGGGTCGCGTGCTTGACGCACTGAAAGACAATGGACTCGCGAAAGACACGATTGTGATCTACACCGCAGATCATGGCTTGGCCATGGGAAGCCATGGGTTACTGGGAAAACAGAACATCTATGAGCAAAGCATGCGTTGTCCTCTCATCTTACGAGGCCCGGGTGTGCCCCGTGGCAAATCGAGCAATGCCCTGACTTACGTACATGACCTGTATTCGACGATCTGTGAATTCGCTCATGTAGAAATCCCTTCTTCAGCTGATTCAAAAGCACTCAATCCTATCATGAAAGGTCAAAACGAAGCCGTACGTGACTCAATATTTCTTCCATTTCAAGATAACCAACGCGCTGTTCGCAATGGCAACATGAAGCTTCATGTCTACCCCCAGATCAATCATGAGCTACTTTATGATCTGGCCAACGATCCTCATGAATTGAACAACCTTGCTGCTGACCCTGCGTATCATAAGGACGCCCGTAAAATGCACGTACTTATGGACCAATGGCGCGCTCGACTAGGCGATCCGTATCCACTGCGGTCGCAAAAACCTGCACCGAAAGAGCCCCATTACAACAATAGCAAGCGTGTCTTGGACGTTTGGCAACCGGAGTGGATTCGTAACAAATACTTTGGGGGAAAAATCGAAACCAATCACGGCAAGAGCGGCTCGCGGAACAATTCAAGAAAATGAGCCCCGCGTCCGACTCCTCAAGGAATGTCCTCTTCAAGACACAATCAAACCAAATCGTCTGATTCAGACGCCAACAGCCTTTTAGGCGATCCCCCGCTCCGATCTTGCTCTCTCTAGCAGACTGTTCTTCTGGAATCACGTGGAAACATGATTTGTGATTACGAATTTGGAATCAGTCATGCTAAACTGGGTTTTCACTCTTGTACCCTTCATCCCAAGGTCAGCCCACATGAAAAGCTCGACACAATTACTTTTCGCATTGTCAATTTGTGCCGCACTCTTTTCCTGCGTTGGTAAAGCACACGCATCCGACCCGAACTTCGTGATCATTTTCGCGGACGATCAGGGATATGGAGACCTGAGTTGTTTTGGATCCGAGACGATTCAAACCCCGAACGTCGATCGGTTAGCCGAGGAAGGCAGAAAATTTACCAGTTTCATGGTTGCTTCTCCTGTCTGCACACCATCGCGAGCCGCACTGCTAACGGGTTGCTACCCGAAACGTGTAGGGATGCATCAACATGTTCTGTTTCCGACATCAACCAAAGGTTTGAACCCAAGCGAACATACGATCGCGGATCACCTGAAGTCACAAGGTTATGCTACGGCTTGCTTCGGGAAATGGCATCTTGGTCATCACCCAGAAGTCCTACCGACATCAAATGGGTTTGATACCTATCTGGGTATCCCTTACTCCAACGACATGAACCATCCCGACAATAAAGGGAAACCACAAGGTGGTGCTGCGGGGATGGATATTCTTTGGAAGGATCCTGAGTCCACGTTGACCAAATGGAAAACGCCACTGATCAAGGATGAAGAAATCATTGAGCTGCCGGTCGACCAGCGAACAGTGACTCGAAGATACACACAGAATGCGATCGACTTCATCAAGAAACACCGTGATGAATCTTTCTTTGTCTATCTTCCACACTCCATGCCACACATCCCACTTTACGTTCCTGATGATGTCCGCGACCCCAACCCTTTAAATGCTTATATCAACGTGATCGAGCACATTGACTCGGAGGTCGGTCGACTACTCAACACGCTGGACGAATTGAAACTTTCGGATAACACCTACGTTATCTATACGACCGATAACGGACCTTGGTTACCGTTCAAACATCATGGTGGATCTGCTGGCCCTCTGCGCGAAGGCAAAGGAACAACTTTTGAAGGCGGTCAACGGGTTCCCTGCCTGATCCGTGGGCCAGGAATTCCAGCGGGAACGGTTTGCGACGAGTTGACCGGAACAATCGACGTGCTTCCAACAATTGCCGCTCTTACCAGCAAACCGCTGCCAAGACAAAACAAGATCGACGGTATCGATGTGTCCAAGCTGTGGATGGGTGAAACAGAGCAATCCCCACGGAGTGAATTCGTACACTATACGTCGCAGGGAAACCTGGAAGGCCTCCGACAAGGCAACTGGAAACTACTGGTCAAAAGACCAAGGCAACGAAGGAACCAGAAAAACGCAGCGACCGCAAAGGCAAAACCGCAAGTCATGCTGTTTGACCTCAGTCAAGACATCGGCGAACAAAACAACCTCGCTTCCCAGCACCCTGAAATTGTGGATCGCCTGCAGCAAAGGATGAAGCAACTCGACGATGAAATCACCATGAATGCGCGTCGCCCGTGGTTGAAAAACGAGAAGTAGACAACGAGACAGCAAACCTTCGGTCAGATGGTTTGTCTTTCCACTGCAGACCACCACACTGCAGACCACCACACTGCAGACCACAATACTGCAGACCACAATACTGCAGACCAATCCCAAAGCTGCTCAAACGCGGGGGTACCTGCCCTTGAATGGAGCGGGCGCAGCACCCAAAGTTCACCTTCGCATCGTGACGCGTATTGAGGCCAACTGCTGAGGCGGAAAACGATCAGATTGCTCGACTTCGTTCACAGTTTTCACGAGGAGCGGGATGCCTGCTGACTCGGACAAAGCGTTCATTCAAAAAGAAAGCCTGAGTTTCACCAGCATTTAACTGGTGGGTTCATTCTGCATCCCTCTCTCCTCAGGCTGCCGAATGAAACAGAACATGAGTCTTTTTCTGTTGAGATGAATTCTTTTTCATGCTGGTTGATATTTACTTCGCTTTCGAGGGCCAACATGCATTTGCCAGCACAGGGGGCACAGAACGAAGACTCCCCCGCGAACCGCCTAACCTGACCCATGGGGAAACCAATCGATTTCTGAACCCCAATTACCCGATAACGAAAACGTGGTGGTGGTGTCTGTTGCACGCGTCTGGTCGGGGATTTTCTGATGCCGTTGTTGAAACTCTGGAATTCTCTTCGGGGTCACTCCACTACTACGCAAGAGTCAAAGGCAGAGGAGCCTGGGAAGCTTTCTTCAGCCTCCCCCGCGTCGCGTTCTACGCAGGCCATCAAACGTCCCACGAAAACCTCATTTGGAATGTTTGGCGGTGGCCCACACAGCGGACTCTGCAAGCAACTGAAAATGCTCAGCGTTCATTCTGTGCTGGAAATTGGCGTGGGCGATGGCTCGCAGGCGATTGCCGTGATGGAAACACTTTCTCGTCGCTCCGACTCCATCCGCTACTATGCGATTGATGGGTTTGAGATGAATGGCGGTGTGAACCTGAAGCAATTTCACCAGACGTTGCGCAACCATAACATTCATCCACAGCTTTTTCCGGGCACGGTTGACCGAGGTTTGATGAAGATCGCTCACACCATCGGGTCGGTTGACCTCATTCTCGTGGCCGACGGCAGCGTGATTGACACAAACCCTGCTTCCACAGAAATAATCTCTCGGATTTCTCATGAAGAGACAAGCGTGCTTGTAGCTCGAAACGAGACGTGGAGCTCCATGGAAGTGTCCATCGGACATCGATCTCGTCGAGTGGCTTAATTCTTCCCCGAAATTGATCTCAGGCGGGCAAATTCCCCCAGAACAGTTTCGCACACCGCTTTCTTGCTTGACCGATCTGTTTTTGTGCTCAGGATCGCATGGGTCGCAGGTAACAAATCCTTTCGCGATAGCGGCATCTGTCAATCAGTCTGATGCTTTTGGAAACTGGTGCAGGCTGGAGCTCAAAGTAAATGTGTGGAATCGTTGGCTACGTTGGAACAAGTGAAGCCTGCCCTTTTTTAATGGAAGGGCTCCGTCGGCTGGAATATCGCGGCTACGACAGTTCGGGAGTGGCAATCCATAGCGGAAGGTCGGTTGAAGTGACTCGGTCGGTTGGAAGAATTGATGCCTTGGCGGGCCGACTGGAAGCAGCCCCGTTATCTGGCTCTTTAGGAATCGGCCACACGCGATGGGCAACGCATGGGCCGGCCACTGAGCCAAACGCGCACCCCCATCTAGGTGGCGATGGTGAGGTGGTACTCGTTCACAACGGCGTGATCGAGAACTTTCAAACCCTCAAAAATGAACTCGTCGAAAAAGGCTACTCTTTTCGGTCTGAAACTGACAGTGAGGTGATTGCCCACTTACTATCCGAGAATCTCAAGAAATCTCCTGAAATAACAGGCAAACCCAATGTTCGTTATTTGAACGCAGTTCAAATGACGCTTGGCCGTTTACAAGGAACCTACGGCTTGGCAATTAGTTTTGTTGACAAGCCAAACTTGATGATCACAGCGCGTTTCGGCAGCCCTCTTGTGATTGGTGTAGGACAAGGCGAGTACTTTGTTTCCAGCGATGCTTCTCCGTTAGCTGGTCGCACTGAGCAAATTGTCTATCTGACGGATCATCAAATCGCAGTCCTCACCCCACAAGGATTCTCGGTGCTCCATCGCGATCAAGGTAAAGTGCGAGTCGAAATTCAACCTTTGCAGATTGAGAGTAGTGAAGCCAACCTGGAAGGATTCGATCACTTCATGCTGAAAGAGATCCACGAGCAACCTGAATCGCTTCGCAATGCCATGCGAGGTCGGCTGGATGCTGAAGATGCCACTGCCGTGTTTGGAGGACTGAATCTGACACCGCAGCAACTGGCCAATGTCGAGCGAATCATTTTGACGGGTTGCGGTACAAGCTGGCACTCTGCCTTGGTAGGCGAATACCTGATCGAGAAATTGGCCCGTATCCCCGTCAGTGTGGAATACGCTAGCGAGCTGCGTTATCGCAACCCACCCATCGAAAAAAACACGCTTGTCTTTGGGCTAACCCAAAGTGGAGAAACAGCCGATACACTGGCAGCCCTTCGGGAAACAAAGCGGAAAGGCCATCGCACGCTGGCAATTTGCAATGTCGTTGCCAGCTCCATTGCTCAGGCAGCCGATGGAGGTGTGTACTTGCATGCCGGACCTGAAATCGGTGTCGCGAGCACCAAAGCCTACACCTCGCAATGCTGCGTCTTGGCAATGCTAGCACTTTACTTTGGCCGGATGCGGCATCTCAGTTTCGAGAGTGGTCGGCAAGTCATCGCGAACTTGCGAACACTCCCCAATGCAGTCCAAAGTGCATTGGGATGCGACGCCAATGTTCGCAAAGTCGCGGAAAAATATCATACAGCAGACAATTTCTTATATCTCGGACGTCAATTCAATTTTCCCACAGCTCTCGAGGGTGCTCTGAAACTGAAAGAAATCAGCTACATCCACGCAGAGGGATATCCCGCTGCTGAAATGAAGCACGGTCCAATTGCTCTGGTAGACAACGCCACTCCTAGCGTATTCATCGTTCCACAGGGAACAACTTACAGCAAAGTCATAGCCAATATGGAAGAAGTCAAAGCTCGTGGAGGTCCCATCATCGCCATTGCAAGCCAAGACGATCCCCAAGTGGACAGAATTGCAGACGAAGTGATTCGAATCCCGCAGGTCCCGGAATTTTTACAGCCCATCGTAACCATCGTGCCCCTGCAGCTCTTGTCCTATCACATTGCACGGCTTCGTGACTGCGATGTAGACAAACCGCGGAACTTGGCGAAAAGCGTTACGGTTGAATAAGAACAGCTTGATCCTTGCCGACTACCAAATAATGTTAGAGAACACGAGAGACCTTATCTATTAGCACAGGAAACAACGTGCCATGAAGACAAATGGCTTAAGCTACAATTCACGGAAAGCACTGATTGTAAATATCGGGGAAACTGCGGGAACAGAGATTGCCGAGTTGATGACACAGATGGCGGCTGAGATTGAAGAACTGCGTCGCACCAAAGTCACTGTCACGCGAATCGTTCCTAGTATGTCCGAGCCACACAACACAATCGCAGAAGAACCTGTCTAAAGTCGCAATAAGCCAAAATTCATGAGTCAACATCTGGTCACCGGTGCCGCCGGATTCATCGGTTTTCATCTGTCAATGCGTCTGCTTGCCCGCGGTGAAGAAGTCGTTGGCTTTGATAATCTGAATGACTACTACAGTGTTGACCTGAAACGCGATCGTTTGAAGCTTCTTACAAAATTCGACAACTTCAAGTTCGTAGAAGCTGATTTGGCCGATCAAACAAAAGTAGATCGGGTCTTCCGTGACCACAACTTTGACCGGGTTGTCAACCTGGCCGCTCAGGCGGGTGTCCGTTACTCCCTCGAAAATCCACGTGCCTACACGGAAAGTAACATTGTTGGCTTCTTGAATATTCTTGAAGCATGCCGGCATGCCAAAACACCTCATCTGACCTATGCGAGCAGCAGTAGTGTGTACGGCGGGGGAACCAAAATGCCCTTTGGTACTGCCGACCGTGTTGACCACCCTTTGAGTCTTTATGCAGCCACCAAGAAAAGTAATGAACTGATGGCCCATACGTACAGTCACCTGTACGGATTACCTACCACCGGACTACGTTTTTTCACCGTTTACGGTCCTTGGGGACGCCCCGACATGGCGTTGTTCTTGTTTACAAAAGCTATTCTGGAAGGGCGTCCCATTGACGTTTTCAATGAAGGGCAGATGCAGCGTGACTTCACCTACATAGATGACATTGTTGAAGGTGTTGATCGAACCTCCGAACAAATCGCATCACCAGATCCTGACTGGAATAGCAGTGCCCCCAATCCCTCCACCAGCGCGGCGCCCTATCGGATATATAACATTGGCAATAATGACCCGGTCGAATTATCAACCTTCATTGAAACCATTGAGCAGGCCGTTGGAATGCAGGCGAAGAAGAATCTCATGCCGATGCAAGCTGGGGACGTACCGGCCACGTTTGCTGATATCAATGCATTAGAGAATGCGGTAGGTTTTCGGCCTTCAACCAGCATCAGCGTCGGAATCCAGAAGTTTGTTGAGTGGTACCGGGACTACTACTCGATTTAACTTTCATTTCACTTTCATTTCACTTTCAGGCTTCTGGTCATGCGCGTGCGCAAATTCACTTCCGGCCACAGTGAATCCCGCTTGCTGTCACCTCACGGGCGTTGATTCATCGCTGCTCTCACTTTCAAACGCTGGAACATCAATATCCTCCGGCGAGCTTTGTCACACTTCATCGAGACGAATGGGCACGTCCCACTGCCAGAGTTGGAGCTGGTCATGCCTTGGCATGCGAGTCACAATCAGACTAGCCCGTAGAAGCTAAATTCTTGAATACGCGGGGTGGCCAAGTGACCATAAATGGGCATTTTCGCTCGCCGAGCTGTCTCGTTTTTGCCAACACGGTGGTTTACCGGGACACTTCTGCTCATAATCGGTGACTCCGAGGCGGTTCCTACCGCCTCAGCCGTTGACAGTTTGCCGCCAAGAGTTGACAGTAAATCGTGTGAACTGATTCCCTCCTTCCCTATTTTGCACCCAATGTCTGATGCCAATTCGTCCGCCCCGCGGACCATGCTTGAAAAAATCTGGGACCAGCACGTAGTACATGCTCCCGAACAGGGCCCATCGATTCTCTACATCGATCTGCACCTGGTCCATGAGGTCACAAGTCCTCAGGCGTTCGAGGGGCTTCGTATCAATGGTCGTCCAATTCGACGCCCCGAACGAACGATCGCGACGCCGGACCACAACGTCCCCACCTCAGATCGCAGTCTGCCCATCGCTGATCCAATCAGTCGAAAGCAGATCGAAACATTACGTGAGAATTGCAGAGAATTTGGTGTCACTCTGTTTGACATTGACGATGTGCGTCAAGGGATTGTGCATGTTATCGGTCCGGAAAACGGCTACACCCAACCGGGGATGACCATTGTATGTGGTGACAGCCACACGGCAACGCATGGTGCCTTTGGTGCGTTGGCTTTTGGAATTGGAACGAGCGAAGTTGAGCATGTGTTGGCGACTCAAACGTTGCGACAGTTCAAGCCAAAGACTTTTGAGCTTCGCGTCGATGGTGAATTGGCACCTGGTGTCACGGCAAAAGACATGGTCCTGTATCTAATTGGGCACCTCGGCACTGCTGGTGGCACTGGATACGTATTGGAATACACCGGTGATTGCATTCAAGCATTGTCCATGGAAGAACGCATGACCGTGTGCAATATGTCCATCGAAGCGGGTGCCCGGGCCGGGATGATTGCACCTGACCAGGTCACCTTTGATTATTTACGAGGACTCCCTGAAGTACCCGCAGACTTTGACGCAGCCGTCGATCGTTGGAAGGTACTCGGAAGTGATCCGGGCGCTGCATACGACTTATCAAACACCTATCGCGGTGCTGACATCGAACCACAAGTGACTTGGGGAACGAATCCTGGACAAGTACGAAGCATCACTGATCAAGTACCATCCCCATCCGACTTTGAAGATCTCACCGAGCAGAAATCGACTTCAGATGCGTTGGACTACATGGGACTTCAGGCGAAAACTTCGATTCATGACATCCCAATTCAACGTGTCTTCATAGGTTCGTGCACGAACGCAAGAATCGAAGACCTCCGCGCCGCAGCCACTGTCCTCAAGGGACATCGCGTCTCGGGTGACGTCAATGCCATGGTCGTACCGGGAAGTGGGCAAGTGAAAAAACAGGCTGAGCAAGAAGGCCTTGATCGTATTTTCAAGGAAGCTGGTTTCGATTGGCGCGAAGCGGGATGCAGCATGTGTCTCGCTATGAACCCTGACAAACTGGCTCCGGGAGAACGTTGTGCAAGCACCAGTAACCGCAACTTTGAAGGTCGACAGGGCAAAGGCGGACGAACCCACCTCGTCAGTCCGGCCATGGCTGCTGCCGCGGCGGTCAAGGGACACTTCGTTGATGTCCGCCAGTGGGATTACAAAACTACGGAATGATCTTTAGGCGGGATCACACCTCACTGCGCCTGTGATCACGGCTATTTCTCCCTCTGATCATGCGAATCAACAGTACAATCATCCAACTGAAATCGAACTCATGCAAAGCTTTACCATTCACAGCGGTGTCGTTGCTACGCTCGACCGCGCGAACGTCGATACCGACCAGATCATTCCAAAGCAGTTCCTGAAACGAATCGAACGAACGGGGTTCGGTCAGTTTCTGTTTTACGACTGGCGATTCCAAGATGATGGCACAACGCCTAATGCTGACTTTGAATTAAATCAGCCACACCTGAACAGCGCCTCGATCTTGATTGCGCGTAAGAACTTTGGAAGCGGCAGCAGTCGTGAACATGCGGTATGGGCTCTGGACGATTATGGCTTCCGAGCTGTTATCGCACCCTCTTTTGCAGACATCTTTTTCAATAACTGTTTCAAGAATGGAGTTCTACCAATTGTTCTTGATGAAAAACAGATTGATGAGATCTTCAAGCGAGCAGCCGCACCATCACCCTACGAGCTGACCGTCAACTTGCAGGAGCAGACGGTCGAGGACACAGATGGCCTGAAGTTAACCTTCGAGATTGACCCCAGCCGCAAGCACAATCTGCTGCATGGGCTGGATGACATAGCCGAGACACTTCAGTTGGAAGAAAAAATCTCAGTTTATGAAGAAGCTCGCACTTGGTAAGTGCGAGTGGGTGACCGACACCGGACACATTGACGTCCACCGCAGAGGTGAGCACAAGCGTCCCGGCTGGGTCGGCAGGCTGCCACTGCAAATGAGTATGCAAGAATGCCCCGGGACGTCTGCGATCAATCACCGCTGTTAAATCTGGAATCTAGCTCGCTAGCGATACTTGGTTGTCATGCCCGGATGCGCGGCAAGCTCCATATGTCCGAACAGAGTTTGCTCGCGGCGAACAAGATAAAACTTGGCTTTGGGTCCTTCCTGGATATCCGGATGCTTCAAGATTCCAGCCAAGTCCTTCATGCTCGATGTCTGCCACCCATGAATTCCGAGCAGCACATCACCGGCAATGATCCCCTGCCTCTCGGCCGCTGAACCTGGCTTCACTGCGGTCACATAAAGGCCACCGCGATATCGTGTCCTCATTCGAGAATTCAGCCTCCGCATCGTGGAATCGGGAACTGGCTTTGCCTCCACCCCAATGATGCTCCAGGCCAACTCCTTCACCGAGTAGGAATCGGGGGTTCTTTTCTCCGTCTTCAGAGCCAGATCAAAACGCTCACCGCCACGCTCGATTTCCAATTTCATCGCCTCGCCAGGACTGAGCCCCATCAGAGCGAGAGAGAAGTCAAGCTTGTTGTCCACGTCCTGAGAACCAACGCGGACCACGCGGTCACCCGGTTTCAGTCCTTCCCGTGCGGCAAGACTGCTAGCGGAGACATCGGAAATGGTCACGCCATCACCCTCGCGGGGTCCGCCGCTGGTTCGCAGGCCTGTGGCCAGCCTTCTGTCGTTCTGCTGCTCGATCATCTCTGTCACAATTTCGACGACTTGATCGATTGGAATCGCAAACGCGATCTGTTGAGCACCTACACGCACGGCAACATTCACGCCAATCATCTCACCCTCAATATTCAAAAGAGGGCCGCCAGAGTTGCCCGGGTTGATCCCGGCACTGATTTGGATCAGGTCCACATATTCCTGCGTCTCATTCACCGGCACATCACGATGCAGAGCACTGATAATCCCCTGAGTGCTGGTGTGGACATATCCAAAAGCGTTGCCTATCGCAATCACGCTCTCGCCGGCCATCAGATCGCTACTCGTTCCGCGCGGGATCGTCGGCAGGGGGCGATCACTCTTAACCCTAATCAGTGCCAGATCGTTCCGCACCCGAGAGGCAATCAGCTCAGCGGTCGTGGTCTCGCCGTTGTGCAGGGTCACCTTGATGTTGTCGACATCCTCAACCACGTGATAATTCGTGATCACGTAACCCCGCGGATCAATTACCACACCGGTGCCCATGCCATTCACTTGGCGGAACGACTCAGGGCCCTCAGCTCCTGCCATACCTGCAGCGGTGGCCCGCACTGTCTTCTGGCCGTGGATATTCACTACCGCTGGCGAGGCCCGACGGATGGCCTTCACCGTAGGCGTCACTCTCGCTTCTGAGATGGCCTCTTGCGGTAACTGTGCAGCGGTCGGGACCGTCCAGAGGCAAACACCCGTAAAGACGGACAGTAAGACCAGGTAGGTCGCGGCGCGGGAAACTTGAGTGGTCGCTGGCATATATTCCCGTACCCGAATCGTTCGGATGCTTGAAGTCCGACGGAAACTACGTTCCTCCGTCGATCACATACCGGCAACACCGGTATGGCTGTTTGCATCGGAACATTCGGCGACATCCCTTCACACTTGGGAACTCCACTCCGCAAGGTTTGCCAAGCTTAACACCTTCTTCAAGAAGGTCGTAATCTCACGGATTTTTTGTCAAGTGATTAATGTCACAAAAGAGCGTGTTTTGGCTCTCAGAGGCTGCTACCGCCGAATACAGGCCGAGTCGGGACGGGATGGAACATCGGCCAAGGAATTTCTTTAGGGGGTTCCATTTCATCCAAATCACACCGACTCGGTTGCGATGAACAAGTTTCTGATTCGTGAAACTCCGCAGAGGCCTCATCCTGAAGATAGCGATCGCTTGGAACCCTCAGACCCACGCACCCCGAAAGTACCATTGAAATGGCGAGTGAACTGAAGAAGCAGGAGATACGATGAAAAAAGAGCATAAATTCTTCTCGTCAAGCACAGATTGGAAGCAACCTGTGCAAGTCCAGTCGAGTATCCCCCCTCGAGCGACCTTCTTTTCAACTAATCGGCAAATGAATGGTTAAGGTCCAGCAAATTCTGCCCAATCCTCATTTACAATGCAATTTGCTCAATTTGCTCAATAGAACGATTGCGACAACAATTGCGTTTTGGATCATTTTAAAATCCAAGACGCTAGCATTCGGAGATGCTGAGTTAAACTCGTAACCGTTCGCTGCTAACACTCCCGTGCAAGGCATCCCGCTATCGCCATCATGGGCATTCAACCTATTTCCAGTTGGACACATTCACGCGTGACTCGTCCCGATTCTGCCCCACGTTCCAACGCCACAGCCGACGAAGAAGCCGTCGAGCTCTCAGCGGGCGTCAACGATGTGATACAGGATGCCATGATTGTGGAAAATAATGACGGCAATGATTTACAATTTTCGGACCGGAGCCGTGAGCTGAATTTATCAACCCCCACTGCTGTGGCCCCGATGCCAACCAACAACTGCCAAACACTGCCAGTCAATGCTATCTCCACCGCAGCCATCAACGCCACACTGCTGGAACCACATGAGCCGACTGATACGAGACCTAAAAAGATAGGGCTGATTCGTTCGGTTGTGGGCGGAATCGTATGGCTCATCCGCGGGACGTTCTGCCTCGTTTCTCTGACGGTCATTCTTGCGGTGTTGACAGCAATACCCATTCTTCAATTGATTGCGTTTGGTTATCTACTCAATGTTTCTGGGCGTTTGGCGAATGGTTCGAAACTGAAAGATTCGCTGCCGCACCTGCAACAGGCTGGACAAATTGGACTAGCTGCAATCGCGCTATTCTTGGCGGCGTTACCAACCCAAGCTTTAACGCACCTCGAATCTGTTGCAAACCTGATCAATCAAGGATCCGAGCAGGCGACCCAGATGCGGACTTTGTCGATCGCGACATCAATCCTGATGACGGCTTACCTGCTTTGGGCATGGAATCGTGGCGGACACCTTGCCAACTACTTCTGGCCACAACCTAAACGTTTTCTAAAAGAAGGTTGGCGTTGGCGGACTTGGCGAACAGTCCCAGATCGACTCTGGGAATTCACCATCAATCTGCAAGCTCCGAAATATTTTTGGCTGGGACTGCGCGGCGCCGTGGGAACATTGATATGGATCTCGCCATCTTTTGTCATCATTGCCGCCTTCCGAAACGGCGAAACAGGCTTGGCTGGGCTAGTAGGTTTCGCAGCGTTGCTGCTACTTGGTGTAGGCATGCTTTATCTTCCGATGCTGCAAGCTCACTTTGCGGCCGAGAATCGATTCCGTGCGTTATTCGCAGTACGCACCATTCGGCGCGACTTTCGGCGAGCGCCGTGGGCATGGTTCGCTGCGATGGTAATGTGTTTGGTGATAACACCTATCCCTCTTTACCTCCTGAAAATCGAAGCGACACCACGAGAAGTCATGTGGGCTCCCTGCCTACTTTTTGTGGCATTCATTCTTCCAGCGCGTATGGCGACAGGACTGGCCCTTCGGAGAGCAAGGAGGATGCCGGAACCGATTGGCCTGTGGAAAAATCTCTCTCGAAAACTAATTCGAATTGTGATGCCCCTAGTCATTGGCGTTTATCTGCTATTCGTTTACGTGTCCCAGTACACCAGCTGGGATGGTTTGCTGACGTGGGTACAGCAGCATGCCATTTTGATTCCGGTCCCTTTTTTGAACGGGGTCTGACCTCGCTTTTTACGGGTTTTTGTAAGGCGTTCGGATAAACGTGCCAAATCGCTACAATGAAGCCCTCCGGGTCGCGAGCATACGAATCGTGGTCCAGCTATCAAAACTGCAAGCCAATCATGCCACCACGTAACCTCAACATTATCATTGTCACTGCGTTTGTCAGTGTCTTGTGCTACTTCGCACATCAACGAGCGAAGACAGCAATGATCGTGGGCAATGCCTTGGACCTGATCGACGCCTACTACGTCGACCCTGTGGATAAAGAGCAACTCTTGATCTCGGCCATGGATGGAATGACAGCCACTTTGGACCAACACAGTGAATACATTCCTCAACAGGACTATGAGTCGTTTCAAGACACCCTGAATCAGGAATTTGCAGGAATTGGGATCTTCGTCGAACAACCGGAGCCCCAAACACCCGTGCGGGTGATTACTCCGCTTGTTGGTTCACCTGCGTTAGAGGCAGGCGTTTTGCCAGGCGACCTGATTGTTGCTGTTAACGGACAGGACGTATCAACAGAGGAACTGCGTGAAGTCAGCAAAAAGCTGAAGGGACCGGTTGGTACCGAAGTTGACCTAACCATCAAGCGTGCAGATGAGAAAGTCTCCATCAGAGTAAAACGTGGGCGAATCGAAATCGAATCGGTGATTGGTGACTACAGAGACAAAAACAATCGCTGGGTCTACCGCCTCCGTGATGATCCTTCCATTGCCTACGTGCGTCTTACCCGATTCGGTGAAAAGACAGTCCGTGAATTGGAACAAGCGCTGAAAAATCTCGACAACGACTTCAGTGGACTTGTACTCGACCTCCGAGGTAATGGCGGTGGTCTGCTCCACGCTGCTGCTGAGGTCAGTGACATGTTCATCAACAGTGGGAAAATTGTTTCGACTCGCATTCGTGGCGGAGAAGTCGAAGATCGTTTCGATGCCACCGAAGGTACTTTAGTCGACCCAAGCAAGCCAATTGCGATTCTGATTGACACGGATTCCGCCAGTGCCAGCGAAATTGTTGCTGCCTGCTTACAAGATAACCAACGAGCCAAAATCGTAGGCACACGTAGTTATGGAAAAGGGACGGTTCAAAACATCTTGCCCCTGCAGTACGGTCGCAGTGCACTAAGACTGACCGTGGCAAGATACTATCGCCCCAACGGAAAAAACATCCATCGCGGAAAGGATGCGACCGAAGATGATGAATGGGGTGTTCAGCCCGATGAGGGACTGGAGGTGCAACTGGACGAAGCAACCATTGTTGACTTGGCAAAACGTTGGCGGGAAGCTTCGTACCCATCACTAGCCAACACCAACAACGAGGCGATCGAGAATACCGCTGCGCAGAACCCGCCCAGCGAGGAAGCTTCAGACTCGAACACTTCAGACTCGAACACTTCAGACTCGAACACTTCAGACTCGAACACTTCAGACTCGAACACTTCAGACTCGAACAC
>NZHC01000037.1 GCA_002689655.1 Rhodopirellula sp.
GCATTCCGGAGCGATTTGCGGGACCCCAAGGGGTACGCGATGAGCGATGAGCAAATTCTCGCGAGGGGGCAGGAAGCAACCGAGAATGGTTGCACCGAAATGCACATCGTCGGTGGTTTGCATCACCAACGTCCCTATGAATGGTACCGGCACATCATCGAGCTGCTGAACGAGAATTATCCGAAGATTCATCTGAAGGGATGGACCGCCGTCGAGATCAATTGGTTTGAATTTCAGACAAAGAAGTCAATTCGTTGGGTACTGGAGGATTTGCGATCCGCTGGATTGGGAAGCATGCCGGGTGGTGGAGCGGAGATTTTTCACCCCGAGGTGCGTGATCAGTTGTGTGAGCACAAAGCCAACACCCACGCGTGGCTGGACATCCACCGCACAGCCCATGAGATCGGGCTGCGGACCAATTGCACGATGCTTTACGGGCACGTCGAAAACGCGTTTCATCGGGTCGATCATTTGCTGCGTCTGCGTGAGTTGCAGGACCAGACAGCTGGATTTCAAGTGTTCATTCCACTCGCATTCCACCCGGAGAACACGAAACTATCTGACTTGAAGAAACCGTCGGCGCTGATGGATCTTCGCACCATGGCGATCAGTCGGTTGATGCTGGACAACGTACAGCACATCAAAGCGTACTGGATCATGTTGGGAATCGAGACCGCTCAGACCGCATTGGCGTATGGCGCCGACGATATCGATGGCACGGTTCGACACGAGTTGATTTACCACGACGCAGGAGCGACCACGCCCGAGTGCTTGTCGGTGGATAACATCAAAGAGCTGATCGTTGAGGCGGGGCGAGAGCCTGTTGAGCGGGACACGGTTTACCATCGCATCCATCGCGACGCAAACGATTTCACACAGTGGGAAAGTGGCGAACCGGTGGATCAGCCCGCTGTGGTCAGCAACTGAAATCGGAAAGTCTGTCGCCATCGCCGATGGATTGAGATCAATCGTCGAGGCTTGGCCGCTTCCTTGCCGTCCGGCGATTAACGATTTACCGGTATTGCAATCAGTTTGCGTTTGCAGCTGATTCGATCGCCGTTTTGCGTGCTGCCTCAAACTCATCTCCGACAGTCCATGCAGGCAAGTCGGGCTGGTTTGCGACCCTGCGCCCAACTTCGTAGAGCAGTCGTGTGTCCTCGAGTGCTCCCGTTAGATCCCAGTCATCGCTGTATTCATCGCTGGGCTGGTGATAAATCTTCTCGACCCACTGATCCAGTTGCTGCTTCCCCCATCCGGCCGGCTTACCGACCACTTCGATCCCGGAATGAAGGTAAACGCCGGGGACGCCAATTTTAGCCAAACTGAATTGGTCGGATCGGTAGTAGTAGCCTCGATCAGGAAAGTGATCAGGGGTAACGATCCGTTTTTGGCTCTTGGCAACGGCAGTTACGATTGTATCGAGATTTGACTTTCCGTAACCGATGACATTCACATCATGTGTTCGGCCGATGATGTTGGTTCCATCCATGTTGATAACTGCTGCCATATTGCCCGGTTGCAGGCTCGGGTTCTCGGCAAAAAACTTGGAACCCAGCAGCCCTTGTTCCTCTGCGCCCACGGCGGCAAACAAAATAGATCGTTTCGGCGGCGGGTTCATCTGGCCATAGGCTTTTGCCATCGTCAGCAAAGCGGCTACTCCAGTCGCATTGTCAACAGCACCGTTATAGATGTTGTCGCCCCGCAGATCCCGTTCAACGCCCATTCCAAGGTGGTCGTGGTGAGCCATGTAGATAACAACTTCATCGCTCAGTTCTGGGTCGCTGCCGGGCAGCAATCCCAACACGTTAGCGGTATTTTGTTTTCGGACGACACCCTCGAGTTCGATCGACAAGGTGGTTCCCAAAGAAATCGGGTGAAAGTCTCGTGATTCAGCCTGTTCTCGCAGGGCATCTAAATCAAACCCGCTCAGTTTGACGACTTCACGAAGGCCCTCTTCCGTGCCCCAGCCTTTCAGTTCCAGACGTTTCCCCTCGTTGCCAAGCAGTTCGAATTCCTCGCCACTCCATGAGGTTTGAATCACCTGCCAAGGATAACCCGCTGACGGAGTCGTGTGGATGATGATGGCACCGGCGGCACCTTTCTGAGCAGCGATTTCGTACTTGTAGTCCCAACGCCCGTAATACAGACGCCGACGGCCTGCAAACAAGTCCGGATCAGATGCCGGATCGTTATTCATCATGACAAGGACTTTGTTCGTTAGATCGAAATCCTTGTAGTCATCCCAGTCGTACTCGGGAGCTTCGATCCCGTATCCAACGAACACCAGTTCGGCATCGTTCAATCGCGCTTTTTCGGCAGGTCTGCCAATGGTTGACATGAAATCCTCGACGGATTTCAGTGAGACAGTCTTGTCACCGTTCTTGAAAACAACATTGGGCGGTGCAATGGTTCGTACACCCACAAGCGGGAAAGGTTGTAGCCATTTTCCATTGCCTGCTGCGGGGTGCAGACCAAGTGTTTCGAACTGGGTTGCAATGTAAAGCTGTGTCAGTTCGTCGCCGCGTGAGCCGGGACCACGGCCTTCCAGCAGGTCATCTGCCAGGAATTGCACGTGTCCACGGATGCTCGCTTCATCGATCAGTGAGGCTCCGCTTTCAGGCTGCGCGGAAGCCTGGTTGGTGATTGCCAGGAAAAGGAACGACAAAAAAGCAAGGCTTTTGGGCACTGTTGAACGAGTCCTGTAGTGAGATTCAATTTCCATAGATCTTTTTGTTTTCGCCATTTCCGCCGCTCATCAAGTACGCGAGCAGGTCACGTAGTTCTTCTGCATTCAAGCCGTCGATCAGGCCTTTTGGCATTTGTGAGACGTCCGAAGGGCGAACCGCTTCAACATCCTCGATTGCCAGAGTGATCGGTTCGGCTTTCGTGTCTGAGGGGTAGATAACCAGAGTTTCATCGGCTTCCGAAACTAGCCCGCTGACGGTTCGTCCGTCTGCGGTTAGAACGGTTGAAGCCTGATACTGATCCGAGATCACTTTGCTCGGGTCAATGATGTGGTCGATCACGTAATTGACGTCGAATTTGTTTGGAATGCTGGTTAGGTCAGGCCCAACGTTTCCACCCAGTCCGTTGTGCCGATGGCACTTTCCGCAATTGGCAGCGAAGTATACGCTTCGTCCATTTCTGAAATTGGCTTCTTTAAAACGCGTGGCTTTTGATCTAGCCTCTGCCAGTGTCCATTCACGTCCTGGCCCCACGATTTTCTTCACTTCAAAATCGGGGACGGGATCATAATTTTCACCGGTCAAATCCTGCAACGCGACGCGTTCGGAATCGAGGCAGTTTGCTAATGCTTCATCACGAATGTTACGCATGAATCCAGGGAAACTGGAGCCGCCAGATGCTTTGGCTGCCTCGTTCAGGAATTCAAAGAATGCACGCCGGTCTTCGATGGTCCATCCGGTTCGAAGATTACGTAATGCGAGAGCGTAACCGATTTCTCGACTGGGAGGATGGTTTGCAAGAATCCGTTTGACAGTGCCTCCGTAGCCCGCATTGCGTCCCGCCAGTTCAGTCCAGTCTGGAATCACGGGTGGATCGCGATTGACAATCAATTGAACGGTCTTCGCAGCGACGGTGGGGGAACGCAGGTAAACCAGCAACCGCACCAGTTCTGTATTTACATCCGGATTTGTATGGGGCAGCATCGTGTCGAAGCGTTTCAGTAAGGTGTTTCGCTGCTCACGATCGGGTGCTCCCAGACGCATGCTGGTCAATGAGACTGCACGCAGCAGGCCCAAAAGTTGGAAATCGTTGATGACTTTAGCATTGACCAACGCGTCCATCAGTAATGGTTGCAGGGAGAGGTTGATCTCAGAATCAGCCCCGACGCGGGCCAAAGCGATTGCTGCGGTGACAAACGCCTGCGGGTCTTGCTCTTTGAGCACGCGATCAGCCCAGTACTGAGCTGGCTGTGATTCAACGGCAACCCGAGCGGCTGCACGTAGGAATCGGTCTTCACTTGAAAGGTAAGGCCATGCATCATCCAGAGCCGCTTTGGATTCCTTTTCGCTCAAGCTGGCGCCATGGTAGTTCTCGAGGCGTTTTCGAACTGCACGGGCTTTGGCCACTGCAGGGGGTAACTGTGAGTCGGCAGCCGAAGTTGATCCGTTACCGGTATAACGAACACGGTACAAAGCTGAAGCGGTACCTCGTCCTCCCACGGTGAAGTAAAGCAAGCCATCTTGAGCGACCACTGCATCGGTCACTGGCAGAGGTGCTCCGGTTACAAACGGTTCGCTGCGGCCGGTGTAGCCCGCACCCTCGGGGGTCATGTGAATGGCGTAGATCGTTCCAAAGGTCCAATCCAAGGCGAACAGGGCATCTTGGTATTTGGCTGGAAAGGCAGCTCCGACACCTGAAACAACGCCCGTGGGGGAACCCGGCCCGATTTCGACAACCGGCGGCAAACTGTCTTCAAAGTAGGTGGGCCACTTGCCGGTCCCGCTTCGCCATCCGTAGTCGCCGCCACTGACCACCTGACAAATTCGAGTCGGGCGGTACCAAGGCGATCCCATGTCCCATTCCATGTCTGCGTCATAGGTGAACATATCACCAAAACGGTTGAGAGAAATGTCGTACTGGTTACGGAAACCAATGCAAACCAATTCCTGTTCCAAGGTTTCAGGATTAAGTCGAGTGACCCAGCCACCCGGAGCGAGCTTTCCTCGGGCGTGCCCGTTGGCATCCCACATACGCGTTAGCAGCAGGTCTTCTTCCCATGATCGCACACGTCGGCGGGTCACATCAGCCAGGGGAGCATGGTTTCCACCTGCCATGTAAATGCCTTGGCCGTCTTCTGTTTTGATGACCGCATGGTTCCCATGTTCACCGCCCCCACGCTGACTTGGGACCTGTTCCGCCTGGTCTAAAATACCATCGCCGTTTGAAGCCGTGACGCGGTAAAGGTGCCCGCCGTTCTGGTGAAACCATAAAGCATCGTAAGCCCATAATAGACCTTGAGCGCCGCTGAGAGGGCTATTGGTTCCTGGGCGATTCACCGCCAAGGGGGTCACCGTAGCGTTCGGACCAGTCTCCGATTCGTTCACCTGAATCCAAAATGCACCCTTGCCGCCTTGGTCACAGGCTATCAGTTTCCGCCCCGGGCCAGTGGTCAACGAAACCCATGAACCTTCTTGATCTTTCGGAACCTCGTACACCAGTTCGACAGCGAAGTCATCTACAGTTTGGGGGACAGTGTTGATCACTGATTTCGAGCCGCCCTGTTTACCGGGAACACCCCAAGGTGCATCACCCATTGTTCCGACTTTGCTTAGTCTGCCTGTCCACTTTGAGGCGTCGTAGTTTTTCTCTGTCCACACTCCTTGCGGCTGGGTTGGACTCATTTTCCACTGCTTGTCCGACAGAATGATCAGGTCCTCTGCACCCTGTTGTTTGACAACAAGCTTCAGGGTGAAGCCAGCGGGGCCACCTTGGTTGGCTGCTTGGACCGCAATCGTGTTGACGCCCGGAGACAGTTGCTTGGCAATATCCTGTTGGATAGGTGAGGACCATTCACTGCTTTGGCCGACAAGCTTGCCATTTACCCACACCTTCACGGTGTTATCACAAACGGTAAAAAGGGAAGCGGAAGTTGCCTTTGCCGTCAAGTTGAACTGTTTTTGAAGGTAGATCGGTTTGTTGCTAGAAGTGCCAGTTGCATCCCAAATCCAGTCGGCACGCGGTTTCTCCATTGAAAAATCTGCTGCACTGGATAAGCGGCCAAACACAGCAACGCAGAAGAACAGTAGTCCAATACTCAGGTGTCGATAAATCATGGTGGGTCTCTTCTGATGACAAAAGTCGGGAGTCGATATGATAACCGATCAGCCTCGTTTTTGTCGGGATGCTCACAAATGGGCGAGGTGTTGATGATCGCCAGCATCGCGTCTCTGCCCGGGTATTCTGCATTGGGTATTCTGCATTGGGTTTTCTGCCTCGGGGCGGGACTGAAGTTTGTCCGAGGCATCGATTCTCAGTTGTTGCTCTGCTGGTGTTCGTTGTTGCCTCGCAAAATTTTTTTGCGTCGCAAAATCCGGGAGCATGTGATCGGTTCGCCAGCGGTGTGTTGTTCGTCCCGAGATCTTGATCATTCAGGAATAAAGGGGGCAAAAATGTTGCACCTATGTCCTTCGGTTGTAAAAACCGCTGATGCTATTGAGTCTGACGTGGTCTTTTCTGACGCGTAACGCATATTGCTTGCAAAACAGGCCGGTGCCGTTCCCTGGCGAGGGCGTAAGGGCAGCACACGTTTGCGGCGCCCTGTTAATTCAGCACTCGCGAGTCAGCAGAGGGATCGTCGCTCAAAGGGGGCCACGAGTACGAGCAGCATTGTTAAGGATTGACGCTGTCGCCTCAGATGGGCTCATCAACGGTACGTCCGGGGAAGAAGGGGGACTTTGCTGCTTGCGTTGAGTTTGCGGGAATTTCTGATTTTTCTGATTTTTGGGCGATGTCCGGCCATGGGCCTGCCGATACCTGTTGTGAGCCGGTAGCTGTAATGCTTTTGTTTTCAGCTGTACGGTCATTAAACAGGGGGGGAAACCTGTTTCGGTGATGTTTCACAACACGCCATCCTAGCTTTCCATTGGTGAAGCCAGTGTTAATCCTCCGTCTGACTGTTAATACAACTCTCATTGTTGCCGCTTTGCTGGTCAACAATCTTCAAGCTCAGGAATCTGCCCGCAGTCGCAGTGTTCGCAGAGTCGAGCAGACTGCCCGAGCGAACTGGCAACCCACACGCTCGCGAGTTCAAAAAACTCGAATTGATGTGCCCGGAGTTGATCCGCGTGATGACGTCTCGAGCATTCAGCGAGTTCAAGCTGAGGGGATCCCGAGTCCTCCTCCTGAATCCGCATTCTCGATTGTAACGCCCTCTGACTCCGCATCGCTTGACGGTCAGATCACTCTTGCCCCAGTTTATGAGGGTGAGATCATCGGAGAACATTTTTCAGGCGACTGTGGTTGTGACGACCCAGGTTGTGTCGGCTGCGACACCATCGGCTGTGATGGTGGGTGTGGCGCAAGCTGTTGTGGTGAACACTGTGGCGGAAATGCTTGGCGTCCCTGCCTGACCTTATGCATGCCACAAGACGGATGGGCCTCTTTTGAGTTCCTCGGCTGGTGGCAGGATGGCATGCAGTTGCCGCCATTGGTGACGACTAACCTTTCGAACCCTGCAGCGCCAGGTATTCTTGGCGATCCCGGGACCCGAATCCTCGCTGGCGGTGAAGAGTATCATGATGAAGCACTTGATGGAGTTCGATGGCGGTTTGGCTTGTGGCTTGATAGTTGCCACACTTGGGGAGTGGGTGCCGAGTATTTCAGTCTATCCAGTTCCAATGATCTGTTTTCGGCGAGCAGTGATGGTAGCCCTGTCCTGTCGCGTCCCTTCTACGACGTCAAAGGCGGATTTGAAAACGCCCAGTTGATTGCGTTTCCTGATGTGATTGATGGAACTGTTACGGTCCACACCGATTCGGATCTGGTTGGCGGCGGCTTTCGCGTCCGAAAACTACGTCAGGCAGAACAGGGTTGCAGCAACTGGTTCTTGTGTGGTTGTCCTGAGCATTTTTGCAGCCGAACCGAGCTGACTTTTGGGTATCGATTCTTGCAGCTTACTGAAGGTGTTCGGATCTCTGAGAGCCTGGCCGTGGACCAACAAAATGCAACTGACCCCTCAGGCACCTTCGATCTTTATGACAGTTTTAAAACCAAAAACCAGTTCAACGGATTTGATATTGGTTACAGCACTCGGCGAACTCGAGGTTTTTGGAGTTTAGAAACAGGTATTCGCCTGGCAGTGGGTAATACCAAGCAGACAGTGAACATTGATGGGCAATCCACCATCAACGAGGATGGGCAGCCAACCATTACTGAACCCGGAGCTCTGCTCACGCAGACCTCGAATATTGGGAGTTATACCCAGAATCAGTTTGCTGTCGTCCCCGAGCTGGACTTGAAAATCGGCTATCAAATGACCAAGCAGTGTAAGTTGACACTTGGGTATACGGCGATCTACTGGTCCAACGTTGTCCGACCCGGAGATCAGATCGACTTGGATGTGCATCCTGACCTGATGCCCCCAACGAGCTCTGTCCCCTTTGTTAGCAATAGTCATCCCACCTTTGCCTTTGACACAACCGATTACTGGGTTCAAGGGTTAAGTTTCGGTGGCGAATACCGCTGGTAGGAAATGTGTCTAAGACAAGGCTTATGGCGTAAGCCTAGGTCAAGCTAACTGGGCAATCTGTCCGATAAATAACGAGTGTGCAGGATGCTGCATCCTCCACTCAGTCTTCGCGGCCATCCAGACATGGTCGCCTCGCATTTCACTCCGGCTTTCACGGATAATGAGCATGGTTTGGCGAAAGATATTAAGCGGATTGAATCAATCTTCTGCGAAGGGTTTGAAGAATCGGCAACGTCGTCGCTTACGTATTGAGTGCATGGAACGGCGGGAATTGCTTGCAAGTGATCTTGGTTCGATTGCCGGCGTTGCTTTTGTCGACGAGAACAACGATGGAAATTCAGCGGGCGAGCCACCCGTGCTGATCGATGGTGGAGGTAACCTTGTCGCTCCCGGAACAGTAGGAGCACAAGGAGTCCAGATTCAGCTTTTTCGTGACTCCAATGGAAATCTCGTGTTCGACAGTGGTACCGATACGCTCGTCGGCACGGACATTACCGACCTGAACGGAAATTATCGGTTTGATAATCTGACGGAGGACAGATACTTTCTGCAGCAGCAAGCCATTCCTGATTTGAACACACCGGCTTCGCTGACGGTTGACGTCACCGCAGGCGATGCCGATGGTACGCAAGCCGTGCTGATCGATGATTACTCCGTTACGTCGCAGTCTGTTACTGCAGATAGTGGCACTCCAACCAATACGAGTTTCTCTTCCGCAAGTGAAGTTGTAGGTGGCGAACGTGATATCGAGGTCACCAATACGGCAGGTTTAGGTCAAATTACCGTCCTTGTTGACTCCGGTCCCGCAACACTTTCCATCGGATCGCTTGGCAACGGGGAAGGTACCGCCCTGCTGCAATATGACGGTACGGATGGAAGCATTGCTCTCGACGCGACCGGATTATCTAGTGTGTCGTTGACGGGAGATCCAACAGGTACCAGTGCTGACCCTGCGGCGGGTCTGATCGTGTTGACCAGGTCAGATGCTGCGGGTGAAACGTTGACAGTGACGGTTTACACCGATGCCACCAATTTTTCGAGCACGACGATCGCCGTACCACTCAACCTCTCTAACACGGTTGAGACTTTCGTCCCATTTTCATCTTTCGTTGTTGCAAGTGGCACGGGAGCTGACTTCACCGACGTTGGTGCAATTGAAGCCTCCGTTACTCTGGCTGTTGATAGCGATGTCATTGCGTCGATTGTCGAATCACGCCGGTCGGGTATCGTTACTGCAAGCATGCCCAACCTGCTTCCTGTCGACCTCGGTGGCCAGCTTTTCGACGATAACTCCGTGGGTGGACAAAACAACGGGGTCAAAGACGCATCGGAGGGTGGTTTGCTGGGGGTGACCGTTAATCTCTATCAGATGGCGGCAGCGGGCGATGTGGTTGACCCGGCTACGGACACACCGCTGGCTACGACCACCACAACGACGGGCGGCACTTATAACTTTGCCGGACTTGATCCCGGGTTCTACGCTGCCGTTGTTCCGGCATCGCAGTTTCTGCCCGGTGGAGTCTTGGAAGGGTATTCGAACAGCACAGGCAATGACCCTCCTGCGGATCCGGACGATAACGTGGATCAAGTCGACGATGGAACCACGCTACCAAGTGGTGACGTGATCACACAAACCATCACCCTTGAATCGAACAATGAACCGATCAACGATGGTGATACCGACTCCAACACGAATACAACACTGGATTTCGGGTTTTTCCCACAGATTGATCTTGAGGTCACCAAAGCGATCAACGTGGGACTTTCCAATCTGATTGCGGGGGGGAATGTCGTTTTCGATCTAACTGTTGCGAATGTTGGTGTTATCGATGGTACCGAAGTTGAATTGACTGATGTGTTTCCGGCGGGACTAACGTACACCAGTTTCAGCAATCCTTCTGGGGCCTTCACGGTGAATCACAATGCCGGAACTGTGACTGTTGAGATGGGGACACTGCCTGCTGGTACTTCAGGAACCATTCAACTGGAAGCAAATGTTGATGCGAATCAGACCAGCGATATCACCAACACGGCCGCTGTAGCAGGTTTTGAAATTGAAACAGATGCCGCCAATAATTCTGATAGCGTCTTATTGGAACTGGTTGAAAGTGATTTGGTCATCCTGAAAGAAGGCAATGTCGACCCCGTCAATGCAGGCGATTCATTGACGTACACCCTCACCGTCACCAATGACGGTCCGGATGCAGCGTCGGGTGTGACGGTTGTGGATACACTGCCCTCCGATGTTACCTTCGTCTCTGGGGACGTGGATGGAAATCCGGGGCAAGTTAGCTTTGATGCAGTCACCGGGATCTTGACAGCAAATATTGGTGGGATGACCAACAGTCAGGTATCGGTTGTTACTGTCAATGTGACCGTTGGTGCCAATCCGGCAAACACCCTTAGTAATACAGCCACCGTTTCAGCGACACCGAATACGGATTCGAACCTGGCGAATAACTCATCAAGCCTCACAACGTCAGTGAATCGATTTGTCGATCTCGCGATTTCGAAAATTTCGAGCGGTACACCGATTTCTGGACAGACCGTTACTTACAGTTTGACAGTGACAAACACGGGGGCAACTGATGCTGCTGACGTTGTCGTGACGGACACACTCGACGATGATTTGACCTTTGTCAGTTTCAACCCGCTCGCATCAGGGGCCACCCACAGCGTCGTTGCTCAAAATTTAACGGTTAATATGGGAACACTCTTGGCCGGCGACAGCGAGACTTTTGAATTCGATGTCACGATTGATCCGGCGGCCGTCGGCAATATCCCCAACTCAGCCACTGTTTCGACGAGTGACACGGATACGGTTGCAGGAAACAATACCGATGCAATGAGTATCACTGCTCTTAACCAGATCGATTTGATCCTTGGGAAAAGTGTTGACCTTGCCACGGCGGTTCCGGGAAGTGATCAGTTGGTTTACACGTTCGACGTGAGTCATGATACTGACAGCGTTAGTGATGGGAATACGGTCGTTATCACAGATACGATTCCTGCTGGTCTGACGGGTGTCGTGATCGATGCTCCGGGTTCTGATGACACCACGTACGATCCCGGTACGGGGAATCTATCGGTTCAGTACGATCTTTTACCTAATGGTGAAACGCGTACGTTTACTTTGACAGCAGATATTCAACAGGATGCGACTGGAACGGTTGTCAATAGTGCATCTGTTTCATCGCTTGGGACCGACTTGGACCCTTCAAATAATACCGCCACAGCAACCACAACGCTCACGCCAGATTTTGATATTCAGGTATCTAAGGTGCCTGACGATTCAAATTCAACCCCCGATGACACTGTGGTTTATACGGTCACCCTCACGAATACCGGACCCAGTACCGCGCCGGGTGTGGTTCTTACAGACATCTTGCCAGTCGGCGTTACTCTGGTGTCTGCAACGATGGATGGACAGTCGGGTGTGGAGAATGGGGGGACCATCACCTTCCCTTCCGTGAATATCTCCAGTGGTGACACTTCTACAGCCACGATTACCGTGTCGGTCGATACTCTCACTGATGGGTTGATCACGAATACGGCGAGCATTCAGGACTTGTCGGCTGCAGGAGAAAACAACACAGCAAATAATTCGGCGACAGCTGACGTAACCGTTGTCGCAGAAGCTGACCTCGGTGTGGTGAAGACTGTTTCCTCAACCGCATCACAAGTGGGTGGGGATCTGACCTACTCAATCGACGTAACCAACTCAGGTCCTTCTACGGCCAGTAATGTGGTGATCACTGATACGCTTCCCGCTGGGGTTGCATTTGTTAGCGGTACTGGACCTTCCGGAGAAGTACTTTCAGAGGTGGGCGGTGTTGTGACAGCAAATGTTGGAACGATGGCCGCTGGGGCGAGTGGCGTCATGACGATCAACGTGAACATTGAACCCAGTGCTGCCAACAACATCATTAACAATGTCGGTGTCTCATCTGATACGGGTGATTCCAACCCTGCCAATGACAATTCGACTGTGAGCACGACTGTGGATCTCAAACAGTCAAGCATCTCGGGCAAAGTGTTCATCGATCTGAATGACAATGGTGTTCAGGAAACGGGCGAGAGTCCGATCGAGAATGTTTCGATTACCCTCACTGGCAGCGATCTATTGGGAGCAATCACAACGCAGGTCGTCTTTACCGATGCGAATGGTGATTACTCGTTCACGTCGCTCGCGCAGGGGACCTATGAGGTCACGGAAGACCAACCATTTCCGTATCGTGAGGGGCAGGTTGTCGTGGGCGTCAACGCCACTGCTGACGTGGCTGAGAACAGTTTTACCAACCTCGTTCTCGGCGAGGGGATTGACGCAACAGGATTCAATTTTGCTGAATTGAATCAGATACTGTCAAAGAGATTGTTTTTGGCGTTTCCGCATTTCTCGGTGATTTAATTTGCGTCGCTTTGCCATTGGGAGTCGGTGGATGACGGCAGAGCGAAGTGGATTGAATCCCGATTGAGGAGAGTGCAGTGTTCGACCTTCGGGGGGAGGTCGAGCACTGTGAACCCTCTACTCTTTTTTTATCACGCCAAATAGGTGGCCACCTACCTCGTCGTGCTGCCACGTACCGGCATATCTACCTGAGTGGATCAGCACTCGGGCACCAAAAGTACCCATGCCGGGAATCCAGAATGCGTCCATGGTGATGACCGGCGTTCTACCTGCCCACAGGATTTTCAGATCCAGTGGGACCTCACTGTCGATTTCACCGTACTTGATGCGTGCAGTCAGCCGGTACATGTCTGCTTGGGGTAGCTTTTCACATTTACTGATGGTGTAGGCTTCGGGCTTCGGTAGCGTGTCCGACTTACCTTGGATCGTGAAATTACCAAGGAATTTTGCGCCCGTTAGGTACTTGGCCAAGCGGATTTCGCGATCCTTTTGTTCCTGGTTGGATGAACCTTGGTCCGCAGGTCCTGTTTTTGATTGATCCGGTTCGGTTCCGGAGCTTTGGTTGGCCGTTTTTTCGCCCGGTAGGCTCTGAGCCGCAGCTTCTTGAGCGTTCATGTGTGGCAAATAAAAGGCCGAAACGCAGAAGGCAAGTAAGAGCCAGCATGCATTGCTAAATTTCATCTCTGATTTTCCTAGCAGGGGGCGGTTCTTCGTCATGGTGGAATTCCGTTCTTAAAGGCAGGTGAGCCGTGGATTTCCTGTGGTCCCTGTGTTTGATCTGATGAGGACCGATTGTGCTTGGACTGATCGTTGCATCTCTATGCCGCGTAAGCAACCGGACGCAAGTTTTTTAATCCTGTTTCGTGTCAATCAGGTGTTTGCGGCATGCTTGTGGGCTACGGAGAGAAAATAGGGCAGCCGCCGAAACGCGGAACCCAGCTCTCGGGGGATTACAAAATCTTTTTCATTTCAGCAGGCTTAGACGGAGCAAACGGATGTTTTGCCGAGCAACTTTGAGGTTTTGGGTGGCTCGGCGGCAGCCCGTCGCACAACAGACGTTTATAAAAGTATAAAAAGACAGTCGTGTGACGTAACTGAACAATGCACCGAGATAGTTGGAATACGAATGCAACACAGAAGCACCTTGAACCTCTGGTTATTCAGTTTGAGCTTCCTGTTGCCCATTTTTCTATTTTCTGGATGCTCACAGGATCAACAGGATGCGGTTCGACAAAGGCGTAGCAACCTCGTCATTGTGTGGGAGTCCTACAGAGAGATGCACGAGGTAGCGGGGGTTTCGCCCAAAGCTTCAGATGCGCTGGTAGATTGGATGGCGAGTGCAACCGACGCTGCAGTGCGTACCAAAGCACGTGAGTGTCTGGCTGAGGGGGACGTGATCGTCAATTGGAATGGAAACCTGAACGTTTCCGAAGGCCCTGGGCGTTACATTCTGGCCTTTGAAGCGGCGACACCTGCACGGGGGGGGTATGTGGTGATGGGTGATGGCGTTGTGAAGAGCATGACCGCGAAACAGTTTGCAGACGCTGAGATGCTTCCGGGGCTCGGAGAATGAAAATTCTACTTTGAACCCCATGACGCGGTTCTAAACGCGGTAGCTGTATTTCAATTGATGAATCTTGCCGGCGCCACTCTGGCGGCCCTTCTCTGTTTTAGTTCCGTCTCCCCAAGTGCAATCAGGTCAGACGCTTGGCGAAATTCGACCGTCAGTTCAATGTTGCCCGAATTCGAGTTCGATAGTACGAGTGCCAGCAGACGGCGCTACTCACTCGCCGGTTGCTTGGTGAACAGGTCGGTAGTTCCATTGGCCGATGTCTTAGCCATCGCAACTGGTCCGTTGCAATGGCTTCGGTCGACTATCCGGAGGCCGTGACTAACGCATAGATCAACGGTTTGTCGAGTTAGTTGCGTGCGATGCAATAACCGCCGATCCGGGCCGAGCAGGCTGGCTGTCCATTGGCGACTCGGGAGGTGATTTGTTTGGCGACCGATGAAACGCAGTCGTGACGGATGTTCATTACCTGCGACAGGCCCCCCAGAGTATCGATGCGTTGTTGTAGACTCGCGCCGAGTAACGCATGGAGGTTGCTTCACCAAAGAGCGACGCAATCGTCTTTGTAAAGATTAGCGAGGCGAGCTCCAGATCACCGCACTGACATGCGTGATGGAATCGGCTGCGAAATGTATCGAACGATGGATGGTACCGGGGGCGTTTCCTTGTTTGAAGTGTTTAGGTGGTGAGATACCCAAACTCATCGCAAGCGACGCACCTTGCTGTCAATTCCTGCTAAACCGTGTTGCTGCAACAGCTCGCTGCGATTGAAGTGCCATTCAGACCTGCCCCTTTTTCATGGGAAGACTTCCCGGCCTTGCAGCACGCAGCGGAGGAGTTGAGCCGGTTAATTATTTACCGGCACTCGAAGAATTGCTCGACTCGGGTAGCACCCAGTCAGGTCGCGGGAAGTGACACGTGTAGCCGTTTGGATAGCGTTGAAGATAATCCTGATGATCTGGTTCGGCTTCCCAGAAATCGCTTGCGGCGGTGACTTCCGTTACAACCTTGCCTGGCCATTTCCCGGATGCCTCAACGTCAGCAATCGTATCCACCGCAATTTGCTTCTGCTCATCACTGGTGTAGTAAATCGCCGACCGGTACGACATACCTCGATCGTTTCCCTGACGATTCAACGTCGTTGGGTCATGAATTTGGAAAAAGACTTCGAGCATTTTCCGATAGCTTGTTTCTGTAGGATCAAAGACGATTTCGATTGCTTCGGCATGAGTCCCGTGGTTCCGGTAGGTCGCGTTTGGTACGTCACCGCCGGTGTAACCAACACGTGTGTCGGTGACCCCCGGCAAATCCCGGATCAACTCCTGCATGCCCCAGAAGCACCCACCGGCAAGCACTGCCACCTCTCTTGTCGCTGAATTTGTATTCACTTTTTCATCTCCATGCGTGGTGCCTTGTAGGGACGGTTTGGTTTCATTTGGAAAGAATGCCGCTGCGTAGTCGTTATAGCCTTCCGCTTTTAGTTTTTCCGCTGGCACGAACCGCAGCGAAGCGGAATTGATGCAGTACCTCAAACCAGTTGGCTGGGGTCCGTCGTTAAAAACATGCCCGAGGTGTGAGTCGCCAAACTTGGATCGCACTTCGATTCGTGTCGAGAAGAGCGTGTGGTCAGCCTTCTCGACAATGTTGCCGCCGTCGACGATCTGAAAGAAAGATGGCCAACCAGTTCCCGACTTATATTTTTCTTTTGAGCTGAATAATGGCTCGCCCGAAACGATATCGACGTACAAACCCTCCTGCTTGTTGTCCCAGAACTCATTTGCGAAAGGTCGTTCCGTTCCTTCGTTCTGAGTTACATCGTACTGCAAGGGGGTGAGAATGTTCCGCAATTCAGCGTCATTGGGTTTCTGAAACCTTGCCCAGACGGTGTTGGGGGTGACGTCTACCGCTGATTGATTGCTCACCGAACGTTGCGTGGTCCGAGATTGTCGCCGGCTGGCTAAAAAGATTACCACGGCCACAACTGCCAGTGCTACGAATGTTAAGACAACTTGAGGGCTTCGAATCATTGTGATTATCCCGTGCCACCGTGCGGATTTTGTGACCGCAATGGTTTCTGGTTAAGACTATTTAGTCGAGTTGTAAATTAGATAAGTCGGTCATGCTAGCTGTTGGCCAGCAATCTATGGGAATCGCGTCGGGAAGTTTCTTCAAATTTTGATGATCTGGCAAGTGAAGTCTTGCCGCATGACTCGAAAGGCGAAATTCAGGCAATCGCAAGCCAACCGAATATCCATCCTGTTACCGGTGACTACAAGATCAACATCTTACGAAACCGAACTACCTTGGCTTCCAAAAGTAAACTGGCTTCCAAAACTTCACTGGCAACGAGCTACTTACTCATTCCGACTTAGGTATAACTGTACAAGGCTGTCAAAATAGGTAGAAGCCAAACCAGAACACGCAAGAGCACGCGTTTCAGCGACGCGAAAACGGGATCCCAGAATCGCCAATGTTGTGACTTCTCGAAGCCGTACACCTGCACATGGAAAGGCAATCGAGAGTCTCGTTACTCCGTCCGCGGCGGTTCACGCCAGCGAGGCTGAGACGAGTGTCCACCCTCATCGTTTCCGTCGGTAAGATCGAACTGTGCGTGTCTGAGCAAATCAAGGAGATGGGAGATGGGTGATGGGTGATGATCCCGAGCTTAACCAGGAGGTCACTGCCAAGCCGTGTGAACAGGCATCGACCGACATCCTTGGACCCGCGACCAGAACCCCTGACACTGCTTAAGCAGATTCGCACCTACTGGGAACAAATCGAAACGCTCGCCACCACGAGTGACGTTCCCTCAAAAAAATGCACCACAGTGGGCGAGAGACCTTTGGTTGGGCATACTGGCCGAATGGACTTTCAGAATGGCCCCTGTCTGAGCATAGCAAAATCGAAAACGGGAAACCGTGCAGGAACGGCATCATCAATAATCGTCGGATAAATCTGGCAGTAGGCCAAAATATTTTGCTGCTACAAGTGCCCCGATGAGCAAATAGGGCGCGATATTCAACAGTTGGCATGCAATAGTATTCTTTGGTTTTCTCTTGCTAACCTTTGAAGTTTCCATGCGGAAAGGATTGCTTGTAATGACACCTTCCTTCACTGCATACTTAAAAATTTGCTTTGCTCGGCTTATCTTGTTGCGAACGGTGTTTTTCGCAAGACCCCTCGTCTGTTTACCTTGTTGGTTGCCGTCTGTTTCCATCCAGACGCGAAAGTTTGCTGCATCGCTGGTGGTGATTGTATGGATGGGGTGATCATCACCGAAGAACTCACAGAGTGTTCTCGCGGCAGAACGCAGTTGTCGTTTTGTGGCCTCTTTGACTGGCCTTTCGGAGATGTATTTTTCCGTCCATGGTCCCAATGTCCACGCTACCTGAGATTCTTCTGCTTTGCGATCTTGCGTCAGCTGATGTTTAACAAAATCGGCGTGGAGCTTATCTGGCAGTCCGGCAATCCACTGGGCTACACTCGGCTCGATTTCGGCACCGTTGAGCTGCCGACTCACAATGTGCTCGATGTTCCACAGAATTGCCTCGGAATCACTTTGCGTTGTGTCATCTAACAGCAAACAGCAATCTTTGCCTTTTGCATTCTTGAACCGCACCTCGCGTGTCTCGTTACTCCTCGTGACAACCCGTGCCATAGCTACTCGCCTTTGCGTTGATGGTCTTGCGGAATTGAATATGGCAGGGCAATCGGAGAACCGGCCGTGCGCGATGGTTCATTACTCACTCACGAGACTTACAGTGTACCTCGCGGCAGCGGTGAAGGTGTGAAACCTGGTAGCGATTGTTTTGGTGTGCAAAATTTTACTTTTAAAAACTCCGTTTCCCGTCCCTTGTTTTGGCCGAGCTCATCAATTTGCAGTGAACAAGTATGACGAACAGCAAAGTGGGCAGCCCTTTTTTGATTCTTGTATGCGTAAAACATGAGGGCTGACCCGTTTGTTCACTCAGGTGAATCGTACTTGAGTGCAACCCGCAATCTCTTTTCGTTTGATACAAGCCTGTCCTGCAAGGTGTCGGCATGCCGATGGGCCGCTCGGAGTAACTCCGGTGAACTCCAATAGCACCCGCCAGTTGGCAGTATTGGCTGTGGCTCGGCGTGTTTGTTCCCTAGCTTGAACCTCAGTTGTTACTCCCGATACAAGCTGCAACGAATAACGTGAAACCTCTCGCAGTGAGGACTGGTAGTATCGTGCGAATCATCAAATAAACTTCTTTGCTCTGCGTCAAAGGCGTATTCAGATGACCGCGCACACGTTAACGCGGCGTCAAACTCTGCGGCAAACCACCTGCCACATGAATAGACAGTCATGTTCGTGATGTATTGCTGGTAATCAGTCAGGGTGAGAAGTGATTTAGACAATCTGCGGTCGGTTCAAACTTTGAACAAAGAGAAGTTCCAAAAGCATCAACTCATGTGTGCTTCGGCTGATCCTCTGTGCAATTGGGTTCTGTGAGTCTGTGCATTGGAAGCCGGGAATTCCGGCAGGATTTAAAATATAAGCATTGGAACGGTGGTAACGATGACCTTGGATCTAACCGATTTAGGAGACGCTTCTGCTCGGCGTGACATTTATGGTCACGAAAACATTGCCAATTCAGGAATGAGAAGCCGAAGACTCATCTTGAGCGACCGTTGCATTTGCACTCGTTCAGTTCGTGAAATTTGTAGCGAACCGAGCTATTCCAATGCAGTTAGGGAAAATCCTTTGTGATGGTCATGTTTCCTTCCAGATGCGACAGATAGATCATGCAACTCATCTCTTCCAGCACGCCACAGTCTGTCAGTGTCAATTTCTCCAAGGCCGACAGTTTACGGGATTTCACGTCGTCACAAACCGTTGACGTGGTTTCAGGAAATTCAAAAAGATATCTGCGCTCAGATCAAGTTGACTCAGGTAGGATCGTCCTTCGGATAGACGCGGCGATTGAATCCGGAAAAGTGAACGGAGGCATGAGCAACAACTGTCGTCAGGTTGATTGGATGAACGTGAATTTAAATCTGGTGTCGCCGGAGCAGAACTTCGCCGCATCGTTGAAGCCTCGCCTGCATGGTGAATCAAATGAGCTGGATTTTACTTCGTGCAATTGCGATATCTCAGGCGATAGATTTTCACCTGTCCACGTTCAGTTGGGGATCGTGTCATGGCACGTCCGTCGGCGGAGCTTTGTTGAGACGAGCAAGGCAGCTCCGGGAAAAATACCCATCTTCAACTTGAATGCGTTTGATAGCGATGGGGATATTGAAGCTGTGGCATCGGAGTCTCAGCATCACCTGAATGTTGCGATGCACGCCGAATGTGGGCCGGGTCTTACTGCAGTGCCCGGATTAAGCCATCTGGATCTGGTTACCTGGTATGTGCGGAGGCGATACCTGATTGAGAGTGGCAAAACATCATCTCGAAAGATCCCCAGCGAACTTTTCGGCGATCGCTTAGCGGCGGAGGACGTGGACTGGTCTGCGATACCTATTGAGATGTGCAGCAAAGTAGTGGAGGGATCATCCACGGTGTCGCTTCTCTCGGAGCCAGGGCCTGAGGATGTTCGTAGAAATCAATTTGTCAAGGTCGCGCAGAACGACGCCGATGATACGCCGGTGGGTAACTCGCTGGTTGATAATGTGGGCGATCATTGCCTCGAGGCCGTGTGCAATTTGGAAATTGAGTCTCAAGATTTCAAGCTACAGACTGTTCTTGCCGGGAACGAATTGACATCGACGCTCAGATATTCAATGCCGGTTTCCCTGACTTACAGTAGTCGGGAAGAAAGCACAGGCGTTGTGGGTAAGAAGAGTAATATTCTGCTGCGGAATGCCAAGCAGGGGCATGTAGCGTTAAATGAAAAATTAGATGCCTGTAGTACCGTGAGACCAATCATGGCGGCGCGGTCTGCTGATGGTGTTGAAAGTATGCTACATGCCAGAGCATGGAGTACATGTGATAGCGAGTTGCAGGGTCACCCACATGAGAATGTCAGTGCAAATGCCGATATTGCCTTTGCAATGCTGTCACCACCCTCCCGATGTGCGGTTCAGTTTGCTACGTGTTCATATTTGCGAGGCAGTTCTGGATACCCAAGTGACTGGGCAATACCCGCGATCGAGAGTCTGGGTTGCTATGTCGAGAGTGTTGTTTCCTTGGGCAGTAATTTATCGACTGAGTTGGCAAGTGTAGCGTCTGCGATCCTACGCGACGAATTCTTGCACCGCATTGCATCTGATGAGTGCCGACAGGGAATGGGGCGGACTGGTGTGACGTTGAGCGATTCATGCGAAGTGCTCTCTACCCTATCCACCAACCCTGCACAGCATAATGAGAATTCTCACGTGAATGAGCTTATGCATAGTCAGACTGCAAATGAACAGCAGCAGTCATTTGGTTGGCACGATTTGCCAATAGCGATGCGCGTGGCGGAAAGCCCGCATGACATGTCAACATGCCAGCAGTTCGACGAAGCCATTTATCGCGCAGTTAGCAGGCAGCAGATCGCAGAGGATCATTTCCCTCCACTGGCAACTTTCGAATTGCCACAGGTGATTATGTCTGGCACAGTTTGCGATGAGGAACTTCTGGATTCGAAACTGATAGTGATGTTGGGGGGGCAGGATGGCAACCTTGATTCCGCTGAAATTGCCTGCGAAGGTACTGAGCAAACTGCGCATCGGCCAGCTCTGCAAGGCAGATCAGAAATGGTGCATGATTCTGACTTGGGATACATTCGGGGTGAATGCGTTACGAAGTATGCACTTCGGCAGGTCAAAGTTGCCCGTGACTCGGAACTTCTTGGCACTTCACTCGCGATTTATCTGGATGCGAGTTGGTCGCTGTTTGAAAGCTGGGGTGGTGGCTCGATGCTGCTAACGATCGGCACACGGGTTTTTGTGTTGACCGATAAACGCTCTCTTTGTCAGCTGGAAGATCTTGTGGAGGCGGTTCTTGTTAACGAACAGGTAGTGCTTTCTAATTTGCAAAAAGAGCCTGCTGCATGGGATGGGCTGAGCGGCGATATCCTCGTGACTAGATGTAATTTACAAACACAAGCTCCTGCTGGTGTGAGCGTTGCTAAGATGCACGATCCCATGTATCGGAAGAAACGAATGCCCAGAACAGCACAATGGAATGTGGCCGTGATTGCGGATGCTCAACAGAGTATCCATCTAGGTGAAGCCAACGGGATTCAAACCTGTTCTGCCATGCAGGGTGTCTGGGCTGCTTAAATGTTCCTTGGCAGTGGGGATGTTGTTAGGGGTTTTCCGTCGCTTTGTGAGTGCGTTGTCAAACGTAAGGGGTATCAGAAAAACGGACGCGGCGGCGATCACGTCCATTGCCAATGAGTGCGAAAGTCCAGTCGCATAAAATCTTTTCTTCGGAATGAGCGAACTCCCGAATCAGCCATCCTCGTCGTGCTGCGGGTGAATTGGACGGTGGTAAGCGTCGTCGTCGTTCTACTTCGACTGGTGCCGCCAGTTGAGTTTCCGGTATCGCTTCTGCCACCCGTCTGAAGTAGCCTTCGCTTGAAAGTTCGTGATAGCGAAGATCAATTTTCTTTCGTGCTGACCACTCGCATTCGCTGCCCATCTCATCGATCATGACGCGTTTGGTTAGCCAGTCGATCCTGCCGAGCGCGTCGGAATAGTTGTTTGCATCTTTGCGGAACGCGATTGCTGCGTTGAGTAGTTCACGCCAACGCTTCAAGACGAGGGTGGCCTCGCCATGCTGGTCGCGCGGAACGCTCGCGACGAATGATTCCGCTGCAGCTAAATAGGATTTTTGTATATCCAGAGCAGACATTTCACCGCGGTTTGTCGCCACGCGGGTCACCAAGTGCCAGTCTCCAGCAATGCGGTGCAAGGCGTGGATCGTGGATTTAAGTCGTGGCAGTTTCGGATGATTCCCGGATTCCACCATGTCCAATAACAGAGAGACCGATCCGACTTTGACATACTCTGCGAGATCAGACAGGTTCGAATCTGAAAGTCCAATTTGGAGACGCTGTGTCCTGCCGAGCATTTGTTTGGTGGAAGCGAGCGAGTAGAAGGACTTTGCACAGAACTGGCCGAGCCAATGGCCAAATACGAAGATCGGTTTTTCACCGTTGAATCCCCCCATGTCGGCAACGGAATCAATGGCTATCCCCTTTGCACTGACGTGGTAGCGACCGTTAGGGTCAAGTGTTCCAGTGCCGCAAAGAACAATCCGTGAAACCAAAAAGGCAGTCAGGTGACGACGTTGTCGTCGAAACGCGACGTGCCTTACCACAAATCGCAATAAAAGCACTGTTGGCAGGTGAACACATCGGAGTGTTGCCAGCAGTGGCGTTGTTATCCAGCGTGGGACACTTTTGAAAAGATCATCTGGTTTGTCAAACGAAACCTCTGCTCCCTTGAGCATTTTGCATGCGAGCACAACTGCCAAAATCGCTGCCATGACTGGAAGCGAGGCAAGCAGGCTGATCACCTGGATGCCCCACAGCAACAGAATGAAAAAACGATAAATGAGCAGAAAAACTCCGCGTGCGACTTCAGCTTCATAGTTCTCATGGCAGCCATAAACGTGCCCCAGTGCATCCCGACTATTCTTCAAGATGCGGATGTCGAATTCGGTCTTGGACTTACTCGCCGCATCAGCGGCAAGGCTATCGATGGACCTTTGGCAATTGAGCAGTTCGGAGGGAGCGTGGACTTCAGGCGTGGCAATCTCAAGGAAACCACCCGGTTCCTGCAGCATCGTTGGATGTGATTCAAAACTGACAGCCGCTCCATTTGCCAAAAACAGTTGGTCGTGGTCAAAAAAACCAGGGACCGTGGGTTGATCCTGACGTATGACATCACAGAGAGCGGAGTAGACTTGTTGAGCCGCTGGCAGACCGTGTGATTGAACCTCATCGGTGCCGAGAACAAGCGTGGCGTATTCTGTCTCAAGGCCGATAAGCCGAGATACTAACGCGGATGGTTGGTTATTTGTCGGTTTTTCGTTTTCAAACAAATTCGGAACGCTGTCTGTTCGCCAGCGTGCCGCGCGCGGTTGTTGACCTTGGCCCTCCGCACCCGTGTCGGATTGGCGTTTATTTTGCGTCAATGTGCGCCCCTTCGAAACGTGTTACTGCGGTTGTAAATCGCGTTTCATCGGTTTCGTCATTTCTTTCTTTCGCTGCTTCTCTATTGCGTTTTGACGCAATAAAATCGCTTTTCTGTGTTTATACCCACACTGAAAATTCCCCGGCTAACACATTCGGCTTGACGAGTGGGAGAGCCAGCAGGTCCTCGTTACAGACATTCCACAAATGTTGTTTTCAACAGGACGGGAGTGGTGATTTTCGAGCGATCGTGCGTCCACGTGCCTCAGTTTAGCAGCTGTTCACGGGTAGTAGCATTGAAAAACTTCACCAACAACCGGCAGCTCGGAACTTGTACAGACTGGGCTGAATCAGGCTGCCGTCAAATTCCCGCATCTATTTTTTCCTGTAATCGAAGCAGTTCAATCACGGCACCGGCAGCTTCGTGCCCCTTGTTTCCAACTGTTCCACCGCTGCGATTGATTGCCTGCTCCAGCGTGTTGCAAGTCAGCAAGCCAAAGGCAATCGGAATGCGGTTTTGGATGCCCATTTCCATCAACGAGAGGCTGACTGCACGATTGATGTGTTCATCGTGGGTTGTTTCACCTCGGATCACACAACCAAGCGCTACGGCCGCGACGACGTCGGGTTGCTCAATGACTTGGCGTACTACATTTGATAATTCCCATGCGCCGGGTACGCGAATGACAGGGGCTCGTTCAGTCGTGTAGCCAGCGTCTGCGAGCGTTTCCAATGCTGCCGCTACGAGTGAATCGCAAATAGCAGGGTTGTAACGACTTGCAACAATAGCAACTTTGCCGTCGGGAAGAGCTCCGTCCAGGCCTGTGATTTCAGTTGACATCCTTCAAACTCATCAAAAATTCAGCGTTGTTTTGTGTTTTACGTAATTGGTCGTTCAAATTTTTCATCCCATCAGCAGGTGACAGTTCGGCCAAGGCTCTTCGTAGGCTGGATATCCTGCGATATTCCTCAGGATCCATCAGCATTTCCTCACGCCGTGTTCCGCTTGCGCTGATATCGATCGCGGGCCAAATCCTACGGTCCACCAGTGCACGGTCCAAGACTATTTCCAAGTTGCCGGTACCCTTGAACTCTTCGAAAATGACATCATCCATGCGGCTGCCGGTATCCACCAAGGCAGTTGCCAAAATGGTGAGTGAGCCTCCCTCTTCTACCTTACGGGCCGAGCCAAACAGTGCCTTGGGTTTTTGGAGTGCGCCTGCGTCAAGTCCACCGGTCAAAAGCTTGCCAGTTGCTTCGCCGTCGCTATTGTGAGCTCTTGCCAGACGGGTGATGGAGTCAAGGAAGATCACAACGTCCACGTTGTTTTCAACCATTCGTTTCGCCTTTTCGATCACCATCTGCGCAACTTGAATATGTCGTTGCGCTGGTTCATCAAACGTACTGCTGATCACTTCGCATTGCGGTCCACGGACTTCACGTTCCATGTCAGTGACTTCTTCAGGACGCTCATCGATTAGAAGGACGAAAACATAAGAATCAGGGTAGTTTTTCAGAACAGCCCGAGCCATCTGTTGCATCAAAATTGTTTTTCCCGCACGCGGCGGGCTTACGATCAAACCCCGTTGCCCAAAGCCAATCGGTGTCAGCATGTCGACGACTCGAGTACTGAGTTCGCCAGATTCGTGCTCCATGATGATTCGTGTGTCAGGGTGCAGAGGCGTTAATTCATCGAACGGAAGAACGTTCTTGCGGCCCATCGGGTCGTTGCTGTTGATCGCCTCGATACGTAACAAGGCAAAGTAACGCTCGTTCTCCTTGGGGGGCCGAATCTGGCCCGCCACATGGCTTCCCGTTTGTAATCCGAACCGTCGAATTTGGCTTGGTGATACATAGATGTCATCAGGGCAGGAAAGATAGTGATAGGCGGGGCTGCGGAGAAACCCAAAGCCATCCGGAAGGATCTCAAGAGTCCCTTCACCGTACATCAAGCCGTCAGCTTTCATTCGGTTTTTTAGAATCTTAAAGATCAGTTCCTGACGCGGCACGTCGGACAATTCATCGATGCCTTGGCTTTCCGCAAGCGTTAACAACTCTTCCAGCGACTTCTGCTGTAGATCAGCAATATTGAGAGATTGTTTTTCGCTGTGTTCAATCGAGGGTATGCCAACCTTTTCGCCAGCCTTGTTGGCTTCGCTGACAATCTCTTCGGGTAGAGATAGTGGATCTCGTTCTGCATCCAGTTCGCGGATGCGTTCATCGACTTCTTTGTCAGGATGTCTCGGACGATTTTGGTTCTGACGGTAATTGCGGTATTCGCGTTGTCCGTTTTTGCGTTTGGACTCGAAGTTATCTCGCGAATGCGGAGTGTTGGGGGACATAGGCGTCCAAGTGATTTGAAAAGAGGGGGGGATGGATGAGGAGAAGAAAAGGTGATGAGTCGAAACGAGTTTCCGTAATGACTCTTCAGAAAAGGAGAGAAGTGCGTGCCTGCAGGGAATCGTCCAGTATGGTCGCTGCAAGTCGGGGTTTCAGAAATGAGAGTGTAGGAGATACTAAATAAGTTGAATTTGTTCGGTGATTGGGGCGCGAATCATTCGCTTTTTCCAGAAATTCAGTTCTAGGGGAGCGTTTTACGCCCAGTACTTTCTACGCAATGGTCCGGATCGCTGGCAGCAGAATGCCGTGTAGCGAGGGAACTCCATAATGTGCTGATGGTATCGTTTAATTCAGTGAGCGTTCCGTTGTTCAGGATCACTTGTGTGCTGAGTCTTTTCTTTTCTGCGATATTGAGTTGATTTTTTTCCCGTGCTTGCAAGTGCTCCGGGGTCCACCCCCGAGACCGTACCCGCCCGATTCGGATTTCCTTATCGGCGTCCACACACCAAATTTCGTCGCAGTAGCGATCCCAAGACGACTTGAACATGAGTGGGACGTCGAGGATTGCCACAGCGTCACCCCGTTTTTCGAATTCGAGCAGTTGATTCGTGATAAGCTTCTTCGTCTCAGGATGTATCCGACTCTCTAGATAGTCTAGTCGGCGGCGACTGGCATCGTCATCCCCGAAAACCATTCCGGCCAGTTTGGCACGGTCAATCACACCGTCGCTATTAACGATGGAAGCCCCGTAATGCTGAAGTAAATCAGCCTGCACATCCGACCGTTCCAGAACTGCTCTCGCGATCAGGTCTGCGTTGATCCAAGTTGCACCAAGTTCCACTAACATCTTGGCAACGGTAGATTTTCCGCCCGCGGGGGTTCCCACGATTCCCAGCACAATCATTACTTAAGGCAATCCCGGATGTTACTTGTCTGAATTGAGAAGGCGTGACGGATTGCATTAAGGGGGGCCAACCCGCCGCAGAAATCGTTGTGCATTCTTCGCCTCTTTCGATGCCTGGGCACCCAATTTACCCGTCTCAACATCCTGATAACAAACAACTTACATGAACACCCTTTGCGGTAACCGTCGGGCGGTGCCATCTTTTCATTGTTCCAAGCTATTCCTGTTGCTTCATACAAATTCACAATCCAACAGTTGGTTGATCCTGCAGTAGGGGAAGTAGGGAGCAATGTCATGCGATGTTGTCTTTCCTACTCCAGCTAAACCCGGGTGCTTTCTGGCATGTAAAGGAATGCATTGCAAGTTGGACATCGGATCAGTACCGACAGCCTGAGACGATCAATGTATTGGGTGGTCAGCACTTGGTAGCATCCACCACACGATCCATCCTCCACCGGGGCGAGGGCTTCTTCCCCTTTGGCTTTGATGACTCGGCGGTATTCCACCATGACCTCACCCGGTATCTGTTTCTCGGACTCTTCCAGTTCGGAGTTCACTCGTGCCAGTTCACTATTCAGTTCGCTTGTCTTTGCCTCGACTTCGGTGATTCGATTTTTCTGATCGTTATCTTGGTTTTCGAGTTCGGCGGTTACATCTTTCAGTTTGGTTTCCAGGCCATCGATTTCATCCATTGCTTCGAGAATTTCGTCGCTGAGGACACTATTGGCTTGTTTGTCAGCAGCGATCTGCTCTTTCAGCAAATTGAACTCGCGGTTGCTTGCGGCGGTATTGAGTTTCGTCTGCAGTTGATCAATTTGTGCCTCACGGGACTTCAGTTGCAGTTGTTTATCATCGGAGAGCAAGTTAGCTTTTTTTAATGCTTCTTTGAGGGACAGTAAGTTGGCATCTGCTTTGGCAACAAGCGCCTCTCCTGCCTTGATCTGCCGAGGCCCTCTCTCGATTTGAGCTGCAAGATCCGCACGCTGTCGGTGTATCCTGTGCAGTTTGCGAAGCAGACTTGCGCTGATTTCGATTTTAGAATCACTGGGCATGTGTTTGATCGACGTAAGAGACGGATGACAAGAGAATGGTAACGCGGGTTTGCTTACGCAACCGAAAGACGCGACAACCGGTTGGCGTAACGTGGCGGCGAGTGGTCGCCCAGGTCAGCCATTCCGTTTCAAGTGATTTCCTGTTCGTTCAGGAAAAGTCCCGGTTGCGATGACTTCGCGGCAGCCGTACCCATTTAGCATATCGCTCTGGGAAGTTCCCGCCAGCGACCTTGAGCAGGAAAAGCGTTCAAACAGACGTTAAGCACAAGAAACCAGTCCATTCAGGCCTTCCGTGTCCGAGAATTCGACCGAAATTCCTATTCTGATCCGGTCGGACGGTTTGAAGCGTCAGGAAACGAAAAACGGACAGCCAACCTTGGGAAGGCTGGTTGCCCGCTTGTTCATTGTGCTCTTGAAAACACTTTGCAATCAAGCTGCCGTTTTTAGAAACGCAGCCAAGCGATCCGAACGCGAAGGACTTTGAAGTTTCGCGACAGCCTTCGCCTCGATTTGACGGACTCGTTCACGCGTCACTTTGAAAATCCTGCCACATTCCTCAAGCGTATAGGAGTAACCGTCCACCAACCCATATCGAAGCCGAATGATTTCTCGCTCACGGTAGGTAAGGGTTTTCAGCAGTTCGTCGATCTTGCCACGCAGGATGCTACTCGCTGCTGAGCGGACAGGATTGTGGCTATCACCGTCTTGGATGAATTCACCAAAACTGCTGTCTTCACCCTCGCCCACGGGCCGGTCCAAGCTTACCGGGTGTCGCCCAATATCCATCACGCGTCGCACTTCCTCGAGTGGGATTTCAGTGACTTTGCTGATCTCTTCGTAGGTTGGTTCCCGCTTGAGATCCTGTGTCAGTGATTTCTGTGCCTGACGCAATTTACTGAGCACATCAATCATGTGGACTGGAATTCGAATGGTGCGAGCTTGGTCAGCAATGGCCCTTGTGATGGCTTGGCGAATCCACCAAGTCGCGTAGGTGCTGAATTTGAAACCACGACGGTATTCGTACTTGTCGACTGCCCGCATCAAGCCTGTGTTGCCTTCCTGGATCAGGTCCAGGAAGGACATGCCACGATTTCGATACTTCTTGGCGATCGAAACAACAAGGCGAAGGTTGCCGCTGCTGAGTTGCCGTTTAGTGGCCTCGTACTCTTCAAAATGTCGTCGGGCTTTAACCATTCGGTTGTGCAGGCTCGTAGGGCTCTCTTGCGTCACAAGCATCAGTTCTCGCTGCTCCTGTCGCAGATCGGCTGCCTCGTCACGGCTGACTGCGTCGTGTCCAAGTTCTGCCAGACGTGCTCGGATGAAATTCATTCTTTTGGAAATGTCTTCCAAGTGCTTGAGTAGTGGCGTGACTCGACGACTACGCAAACTGAGCTCTTCTACCAGTTCAAGACACTTTCGGCGATTGCTGATGAACCGTCGGCGTACTTCAGCTTTCAGGCGTGGCGATGTGCTTTTTCGAACTAATAGCTCAAAGTCAGCTTTATTGTGACGAATCAGAACATCGAGAGTACGCAGGTTGTGGGGCATGCGTGCGGTGATCTGTTCTTTGGTCAATCGTTCCGTCAACGAGACCTTAATGGTGCGATCAAAAGGCAATTCACCACTGTGGACGCGATGCAGCGTTTGCACCGTTGCACGCATGGCGTAATCTGATTCCAACAGTGTACGACGAAATTGTTTCCTGGTGATTTCAATCTTTTTCGCGAGTGCGATTTCTTCTTCGCGTGTGAGCAATGGAATTTCTGCCATTTGGCTCAAATACATACGGATGGGATCATCGCTTGGCTTGGGCATTTCTACCGCAGCTGCCGCCAGTGTTTCACCTTCCGAGCTCGCATTTCCTTCAAAGTTTTCGGTCGGTTTGATGTTATGTCGTCGCATGTCAGCGACATTGGGCTCGGGGGTGCGAACAAGTTTCGCTTTGGCTTTGGCAGTTGCCGAGTCGATCAGCTGGATTCCTTTGCGTTCGATTGCCATGAGCAAACGATCCAGTTTCTCGGGGCTGACGTCCTCGTCAGGAAGGTAAGCGTTGACGTCTTCGTAAGTCAGGAATCCTTCCTGAACGCCGCGGGAAATAAGAGATGACAGTTCTTGATCCATCAATTGCATATCTAAAAAACCTCGTGTTTTACATGCCGTCGTGGCATGTGGGTCAAATGAAAATCCGTTTCAGTTGCGGTGTGTTGAGCGGTGGCTCCTTTGGGCGTTGCAGAAACTGACTGGGTCGTCGGAATCCATTGTAAAGTGGACAGTGTAAGTGACTGGTTTGCTCAGGAATCATTCCTGATGCGTTGTTGTAGACGCGCTTTTTCTACGATTGCCTTTAGCAAAGCGTCTTCATCATCTTCTGGCATGGACGCGGATGCCAGTTTTTCGATTTGTCGATTTTGTTCGTCTGACATTTCACGTTCGCGGAATCGAGCTAAGATCGCCGCATAACGATCTTCTGCACTTTCTGGAAGTTTGCCTGACCGTTGTGCCACGCGTTCTTGGAGGGTGACAATTTGATTTTTCAGTGCATCGTTCTCGACGAGCAGCAAGATGGAATCGGCGTCAAGGCAATGTCCGTCAAGCTCCAGGTCCTGATAGGCGGTAAGCAGCATTTTTGCAGCCATGCCCTCAAGCCATTGCACGTCGATCGCCTCGACTGCCATGTTCGCAAGTTCAGGATTTTCGATGAGTGTTTCGAACAAGTCTCGTTCCAAGCCACGCATGGGCTTGAGGGTGATGGATTCAGGTGCAGGGCTGTCTGCGAGATGCGTGCTGGCTTGTGCTGGAGTTGTTGGCGGGCTGTTGTCAGTCTCTTCCGCTGATTCCTGAAAAGCTGCGTTCGGATCGGAATGGCCCGACAGATTGACAGGTGCCGAGTGATTTTGGGTTGGGATTCCTGGGCGGTTTGGCTTTCGGTAGGCGGAGCGTTTGTTTTCGTTGCGGAGTACCGCGAGCCGTTGCTCCAGACGCTCGACTTTGAATTCGAATCGTTTTGACATTCGATTCAAGAGCTGATCGACGCGAAGTCCGTCGGGGGCTTTGGCAGCGATCTTGAGCATCTTGTCGACCGCTGATGCGACCGCATGAGTGTCGCGTTCGACGTTAACGCCGTCGGTCAGTCGGCCCAGTTTGTGATCGAGTGCATCGGGTGCTTCGCGTGCGCTGTTTTCAAATGCTTCGCGGCCGTGAGCTGCGACGAAATCAGCGGGGTCACTACCGTCAGGGAGGGTCATGACCCGTAGGTCGACGTCGGCAGAGATGAAAAGTTCCAGTACTTCGTCTGCTCGATTTTGACCTGCCGTGTCCCCGTCCAAAACCAGCACCACCCGTTCAGCAAATCGCCGAAGGATTTTGACGTGCTGTTCACCCAAGGCAGTACCAAGGACTGCGACCGCCGTCTCGATTCCAGCCTGTTTGCTCGCTACGACGTCCGTGTAGCCTTCCATCACCATCACTTCACCGTTGCGGCGAATAGCATCGCGAGCGAGGTCCAGGCCATAGAGTTGTTGCGATTTTCGGAAGAGCATGGTTTCTCTTCCATTGATGTACTTTCCGCCAGCACGATCCCCGTGGCGTTCTGCAATGGCTGGGATGACTCGTCCGCCAAGTGCGATCGGGCGGCCTTGCAGATCCTGGATCGGAAACATCAGGCGACCGCGGAACATGTCGACATAGCCATCACCAGAACGTTTGGGAGAAGCGACTCCGCATGCATGTGCGACTTCGCCACTGAACTGGTTCCGTTTCAGCAGATCGACCGCGTAGTTCCATGAATCAGGTGAAAAACCGATTCGAAAATGTTGGCGGCTCGCGTCGTTGATTCCTCGTGATGCGAGGTAGTCTCGAGCAATCTTGGCATCTGGCTCATTACTTTGCAGGAAGCTGAAGTAGGAATCCGAGGCCAATTTGATCGCCGACAGCAAGGTCGCTCGGTCCTCTGGGCTCCCGGGTTGGGCTTTCTTGCCCTTGGTGTAGTCGTCGACGGGGATCCCGGCCAGTTCGGCCAAGGTGCGGATCGCAGTCGGGAAGTCGGTGCCGTCACGTTTCATAACAAAACTGAAGACATCACCACCGATGTCACATGGCCAGCACTTCCATGTTTGCCGTTCTTGATTGATAGTCATCGAAGGGCGTCGGTCGTTGTGCCACGGGCAGCGGGCAACGAGATTGCGGCCCTGTGGCTGCAATTCAAGCGTTGCACCGATGACATCTGCGATGTCAACCGCGCTACGCACACGCTCTTTCAGGTCGAAGTCCTGAGTTGGGGACAAACGACAACTCCATTGAAAGTGACGACTGAACCGTGCAAAACGACGCGCGGTACCCACGTGGGTACCAGAAGAATACTCGCATGATTCTTCCTTGGTCGCTTCACCTTTTCAAGCCGGCGAAACTTTTCCAATCGGTCCACCCGCCGTGCTTGGCACGGGAGCCGTTATCCAACGGCACTCAGGTAAATTTCGACTGATGCAATCCTTTGCAGCGTATCAGAATCGAGAAGCGTTTTGTGCCGCAAATCGATTCTTTCCACGAGCGATCCGCGATTGTGGGGAAACCGATAGCGTGGGTCAACACCAATGTGTCTGTTCTTTTGATTTCTGCTCAAGTTGCGAAATGAATCACTATCCGGAGTTCGGGTTTCTTGCGACAACACGGTGGAAATGTAGGTAAACCTCTCGGTTCACAACCCGACGCAGTCCTTCGACCAGGCATGCTGGTTCGTTTTCCGATTCACCTGTCTGAATCACAGACTCCAAGGGAGTTCCCGGTGCGACCGCAAAGGTGCGTTGGTTGATGGTTTGGTTCCCAGCATCCAGTTCCGGAATGATGAAGTGGCAGGTTGCGCCAAACGTCAACATCCGGGCGTTGTAGGCATCGTGGTAGGGTCGGAAGCCAGGAAATCCAGGTAGAAGACCGTGGTGTAGGTTGATAATGCGACCGCCTGCGAATTGCCAGCAGGTCTGGGCCGGCAGAATTCTCATGTATCTTGCAAGCACCACGTAGTCCACATCGAACTCGTCCAGAATCTGGGTCATGGCATCGTCATCGGCTACACCTCGGTCATTGCCGATCATGCGAAACGGGATGTTGAATTCATCCGCCAATGTGCCAAGCTTATCCCGGTTCGAGATCAGAACCGCAGTCTCCGCCGAAATCAGATCGGACTGAATCGCCTCCAGAACTGCTCGTGGGGTGTGTTCAACATATGTGCAGCAGACTGCGATTCGAGGGCGTTTTTCGCGGTTTTCGCTGCTCCATACTCGGATGGCCAGCGAGGTATGCTGGCCGATCTGCCGCATTGCATCGGTTAATGGTTCGAATTCATCTGCTTCAATGTCAATCCGGCAAAGCATGGCGAAGATATGTTCTTCGTCGTGGTCATACATCTGGATTTCAGCAATCCGAGCGCCACGGCCTGTCACATGGTGAATGATGGGGTCTGCCAAGCCGACATTGTCAGGCCCTAGGGCAGTGATGATGACTTCCATTGATTTTCTCCAGACGCTAATCCGTGAACGCTGTTCCGTGAATGCTTGTGATCAGCAACGGCCATTGAACCTCTTCATGACGCGATGGTCCGTTGCCCGCAATTGGGTGCAATGCCGAGGCCGACACGCGGGCCGCTATTGTGGATTCTTTCATCGTGTTTGCCGACCCCCGTCCCATTGAGTTCCTGCTCGCGGGCGGTTCAGATCTCAGTTCTCGAACGCTGGTAGCAGTGCGGAGAGGCACTGGCTTGCTGTTTTGGTTATTGCTGTCTGAGGCTCTGCGGCGGGAAATTCTACTGTTGGAGCCTCTGGTGCAGGCTGTTTTTGCGTCTGGAAGATCTTTTTGGTCTCAACTCCCGCCACACTGTCTATGGTAGTTCAATGCGGCAAGACAGCTGATAAACTGAGGGGGCCTTTTTTTCCAGCTCCGCTTGCTGGTGATTCGCTATCTGGCGAAACCCAGCGGGCGTGGGGGCTTCCTTGGTCTCTGGGGCTGGATTTTCGGCGATTAGGGGCTCATGGAGTCAAGTGTTTCCAAGAGCCAAGATTGCATGGACGGGGGGCCAGCAAGTTTGTGTGCCGCGTCGAGGGTGCCGTGTTCGCCTCCGTGAATCATGTTGCTACAGATTGATTTCTGTCGTCTCTTATTCGTAACTTTTGTTCAGAGCCATACTTTTGTCCGCGATCGCACCGCCCACGAAACGACGTCGTAGTCAACTGCCAGCCTCGGCGAATTTATGTGATTACTGCACCGCAAAGTGTTGTCACTACTTTGCCTTGACCATCGATGAGCCAGTGAATCGAAGAGACTTTGATTTCATGCGATGGTACTTGTTGCACGACCGGGCGACCGTTTTCGTCGATAATGACGACTGGTATTTACTGGTTCACACAACGTGCAAGCACTTGAGAGACGACTATCGGTGCGGCATTTACGAGACTCGACCGCAGATTTGCCGTGATTACACGACCGATGAGTGTGAGTTTGAGGATGACTGGTGCTACGAAAAGTATTTCGAGACACCTGAACAGCTGGATGAATACGCTGACGCACTGTTTGGGCCTCAGTTTCCTGATCCAAATGTTGAGGAACGTGACGCCTTGCGTAGTCGTCGTTCAACAGCACTGCCGATTGCGTGAATCGTTGAATCCTGTAAAACGGACGGCAGGCCTGTAGGGAAAAATTTTCTGCACGCTTTAGCTCGCCCATGAGATGCAATCTCGCGGCTTGGCGTGTTTGACTGATACAGGTGATGCCCTGTCCGGAAAAAAAAGTTCCCGCTCGTTCCTAAATTCCCTTCCATTGCCACACATGTCGCTAATCCAACCACGTACGCTTAAAGGGTTCCGGGACTACCTTCCCTCAGTGATGATTCCCCGCGAGCAAATGATGCAAACGGCGAGGGATGTCTTTCGTTCCTTCGGTTTCGCGCCGATTGACACGCCAGTGCTAGAGCATCTTGAAATTCTGACAGGGAAAGGGAGTGATGAGACTGATCGTCAGATTTACCGTTTTCAGGATAACGGACGGCGAGATGTGGGGATGAGATTTGATTTGACCGTGCCACTGGCACGCTTCGCTGCACAGCATGTCAATGCCTTAGGAACACCTTTCAAGCGATATCACATCGCTCCGGTCTGGCGCGGGGAGAATCCACAAGCTGGGCGGTATCGCGAGTTCGTGCAGTGTGACTTCGATACGATTGGCACAGAGTCAGTGCTGGCCGATATTGAGGCTGTTGCGGTGATCAACAATCTCCTTGCAACGATCGGCTTCGATGCTTTCACAATTAGCATCAACAACCGCGTTATTCTGACAGGGCTGTTGGACCACTTGGGATTATCCGAAAAAGCTGTCCCAGTTCTTCGGAGCCTTGATAAGCTTGCCAAGATTGGTCGTGAGAAAACGGCAGCCGAGATGTGCAAGGTTGCCGAGATTACGGCGAGCCAGGCTGATTCCGTCTTGGCCTTGGCTGAGTGTGATGGGGATGCCGATTCCATTTTTGCTCGGCTGCCTGAGATCACCGGGGGCAATGAGACAGCCGCTGCGGGAATTGAGCGTCTGGAGCACATTTACAAAGGTGCCTTGGCGTCGGGGGTCCCCGCATCAAGACTGAAGCTGGATGTTTCGATTGCGCGGGGGCTTGACTATTACACCGGGGTGATTTTTGAAACGACCCTGGATGATCTGCCAGGAATCGGAAGTGTTTGCAGTGGTGGTCGTTATGACAATCTGGCAGGTCTTTATACCAAGCAACATCTGCCAGGCATTGGCGCATCGCTGGGATTGGACCGTCTCTTAGCGGCCATGGAGGAATTGAACTTGCTGCCAGATGCTTCTACGCCTGCTCCCGTTTTGATCGCGTTCTTTGATCGCGACTTTCGAGATGACTATTTACGTTTGGCAAGCAATCTGCGAGCTGCAGGTATTTCCGTCGAGGTGTACCCCGATGCAAAGAAGCTTGGAGTGCAATTGAAATACGCGTCCCAAAAAGGATTCACCGTTGCCATTATCGCCGGTGGAAACGAGTGGGGCGAGAGTCGTTGTCAAGTGAAGACGTTAGCGTCACGAGAATCGCTTGATGTTGCCTACACGCATGAGAGTCCAGGTGCATTGGTCGATGTGCTGCGGAAAATCATCGCGGATGCGACTTGAACCAATCAACTGTATCAACGATCTCCTGCAAGCACTGTGGTGGTAACGCGCCGTTGTGTCCCATGCCAGGTACTTCAATTAATTTCTTCTGATCACTTTCTGCAGCTTCAAAAAGCCGTCGGCTGCATTGGAGCGGGATCAGCTCATCTCTTGTGCCGTGGATGATGACGATTGGACCGAAATAATCCTTGATTTTTTCGACAGAGTCAAATCGATTCTGCATGATTAGCCGGACGGGAATCCATGGGTATTGTCGGCGGGCAATGCCCACCAATTCATCGAACGTCCGTTCAAGGACAAGCGTCTTGGCACCACCGTTCGCAGCGAGCGCGACTGCGCAGCCGCCACCGAGTGAACGGCCATACAGAATGATATCTGTCTTTTGTATTCCAAAATTTTCACATAGGTAGTCGCGAGCGGCTTCACAGTCGTGAACAAGTCCGATCTCTGTTGGAGTAATGTCATCTTCGTAACCACGGTACTCGGCGATTAACACTGTGGCGTCAAAGGCACTACTGAGCCGCACCGCCCATTCGTCGAGCCGTTGTGCTTTCGAAAAATTGCCGTGCATGAACAGCACGTAATTCGAACAGCCTTTTCGCTTGATTAATCGGCCGTTGAGTTTGTTGCCATCGCTTGTGGTGTATTGAATGGGCCCGGTGGACAGGGCCTTCTGGAGTGGGGTTGTCGTTACGTAGGCCCCGGGATAGACGAGCCTTGTTTCCAGTAGTGCAAGCGCAATGATGATCATTGCGTAAATTGCCAGGAGAGTGAATGCGGTTCTGGAGAGGATGCGACGGATTCGATTTGGCTTTACCGGGGCAATCATTTATTAAGCATGTTGAGGAGATGTGCGGCAAACGCCGCTTTGGGATCGGCCAGTTTCGTGTCCTGGCGTTCTGTCAGGTTTTCTTAATTTGGTTGCTGCGAATGACCAAAACGGCGTGATCTTTCTCGCCGGCTGCCTGTCTCTCCTGGTTCCATTTTTTTTCCCGTGGCAAGACGCTGATGTTTTTCTTGTTTCAGTGTGTGGTTGCTTTGGCCTGCAGTTGCAAGGTTACCACTTACCGAGCGACAGCGTCAAAGGTTTGTGTGCACCCCAGAATAGCGGCTGACGTGTCTTTTGCGTTTGATGGATGGGTGTGAGGTAGGGTCAGTGAGCCTGTGCCGCGGGCAGTGCTGCTGTTAATCGGTTCTTGCTGACTGCTCGGCAGCGGAAATATAAGTCAATGGGGGGAAGTATGCTTGTCTAGCTGGATACGCGGTTTCGGCTGTCCATTGCAGGTGATGTGCCAGTTGTCTGCGGCGAAAATGACGCTTCGGCGTTTTTATTCGGTCTTCGTGTGTCCTGTAAGCTGAAATGTGGATAAAGTCAGGGGCGATCCGTTTTCCACCCTGCGAGCCTGTTTTATATGACTGATTCCGATGCCGTTGATGATTTGGAAGAGCAACCACCACTACTCAAGGAGGATCCCTTGGTGTTGGAGCGATTGCGAAAAGACGGGGAGCAGGTGTTGGCGGAAGTGTTTGCCGTTCATCGAGAGCGGTTCTGGCATTTGGTTACCTTTAGAATGGACCAAAGAATTGCGGCGAGAGTGGACGCTGACGATGTATTGCAGGAAGCATTTGTTGCTGCCTGCAAAAGATTGCAACATTTCCTGCGTGACGAAAATTTTACCCTGTTCATATGGTTGCGGATGATTGTTGCTCAAACCTTGGTTGATGTGCATCGTCGACATCTGGGAACCGAGAAGCGATCGGTGGGACGCGAAGTTTCTATACGTGGAAACCAATATCCTCAAACCACCTCTGTTTCACTTGCCGCACATCTGGTTGCAAGTCAGACATCCGTGAGCAAGTCGGTGCAACGTAATGAAATGGGGCAGACGCTCGCAGAAGCGATTGAGCAGATGTCAGCGTTGGATCAGGAGGCGATCGCCTTGAGGCACTTTGAGGGGCTTTCGAATGTCGAAGCTGCCCAGGTGATTGGGATTAGCGTCACGGCCGCAAGTAATCGTTATGTTCGTGCGCTTTCGCGACTGAAGGAAATACTTGAAGAATTGAACCTGGACGGATAGAGGCTCATCACCGGGTGGGCTGCAACGCTCAGCTGTCGGGTCGGATTGATTACCACGAAGCAGAATAAAATGGATTCGGAAACACCATCAAAGCGTAACCCCGTCGAGTCCATTGCCAGTGAATATGCTGAGTCCGTGCGCAGTGGGAAACGCCTGTCTGTTGATTCCCTGGCTGAAGCAAACCCCGAGCACGAGTCCGCAATACGTGACCTGCTGCCGGTGATTGAGAAATTAGAACAGGCCCGCCAAACTCACATTCAAAGGCCATCAGGCCTGGCTACGTTGGGTGTCTCTCGCCCCGAGCGTTTGGGTGATTTTCGGTTGGTGCGGCAAATTGGTCGCGGTGGCATGGGTGTGGTTTTCGAGGCCGTTCAGAAATCGCTTGGACGTCGTGTGGCATTGAAGGTGCTTCCCAGTTCCCTGTTGTCAAATGATGAGCAACTGCGGCGTTTTGAGCATGAGGCTCGGACCGCTGCGGCGCTCCATCACACAAATATTGTGCCCGTGTTCGGCGTCGGGCAGGATCAGGGATTCCATTATTTTGTTATGCAGCGAATTGATGGGTATGGCTTGGATGCACTGCTTCTCGATCCGGATCGGAACCTGACACCACAGCAGGTTGCCAGACTTGGTGTGCAATCAGCTTCTGCACTCTCTTATGCACACCATCAGCAAGTGCTGCATCGTGATATCAAGCCTGCGAACCTGCTCGTCAATGATGATCTTGATCTTTGGATCACTGACTTTGGCGTTGCAAAGGCATTGGAGTCCGAAGCGGTCACGCGCACAGGCGATGTTGTGGGGACTCTTCGGTACATGGCGCCAGAACAAGTGGTAGGGGAATCTGATGTTCGTAGTGACATCTATAGTCTTGGACTGACCTTGTATGAATTGCTGGCCGGCCGACCAGCAATCGATGACTCTTCGATACGGCAGGCCATCGTGGCTCGACGACCCGCACCGAGTCCACCGGCGTTGAGGCAGTTGAACCCTCATGTTCCCAAAGATCTGGAGACGATTCTGCACACGGCAATGTCAAATGATCCCGCAGCTCGCTATCAGACAGCGAACGCATTGGAACTGGACTTGGTAGCGTTCTTGGAGGGAACATCCATTTCTGTCCGCAGAATGCCAGTCTGGGAGCGCGCTCATCGATGGGCAAAACGGAATCCAGCCGTTGCTGCGTTGTCAATGTTGTCGGTTTTGTTACTCGCAAGCGTTGCAGTTCTCTCGAGCACAGGATTCATCCAATTACGTGCCGCATTTGAGCGAGAGCAACGGAATCGGCAAAAAACAGAGCAGATTGCCGAAGTTGCAGTGGGCACTGTGGATCAGATTTTTCGGCGTTTTGCTGGCGGTATGCAAAGTGCGGACTCGGACAAAGAATTCGGAGCGGCCCCGGCGATCAGTCTGGAAACAGCAGAGTTACTCGAAGATCTGTTGCCTTTCTATGATGAAATTGATCGCCTTAGTTTTTCTGATGGTGGGGGGACACCGCAGTTGCAACAGTCGACCGCCGGTGCGCAAACCGCCGTTGCCGAGTTGCACTTTAACCTTGGGCATTATCAACGAGCGATTGATACATTTGAAGGGATGCTAAAAAAAGAAGCTGCGGTGGACGATAATTCAAGCCAAGGGCACGTGCAGCTAGCGATGTTACGGAATCGACTTGGTTTTGCGTTTCGAATGTTGGGTGAAGATGACACCGCGGAACGGGAGCATCGGCTTGCTTTGCAGATGCTGAAAAAAGGTGCTTCGCAAATGGATCCTGCGGACGGAATAAAATCGCGTAGCATCCGATTTGAAATCGCACGCACACACTACCTGCTAGCGATGCATGTGTTGCCAGGGATGGGGCCGACCGCGATGCCGACGGTCGATGTGTTACGTTCTACTCATTTCGTGGGTCGCTCAGGATTGCCAAGAGGTGCCGAGCCCCGGTTGGGCCCACAGGGACCCGGGCAGTTTGGACCCGGGCAGTTTGGACCAGAGCAGCTTGGGCCTCGGCAGCTTGGGCCTCGGCAGATGCAACGAGGTCCGTTTCGTCCAGAGGGAAGGCCCCGCTCCAGGGA